>NZ_JAZGGG010000055.1:0-158078 GCF_036480315.1 Polaribacter sp. | reverse complement strand
GAACATCATCGTAAATCGAGTAATGATAATGATAATTTTATCCTTGAGTAAGCACGTTTGTTTTCGTACACCTGACTTTAGTCAGATTTAAAAACCTATGGACTTTAGTCCATAGTGGTTTAGTTTTCTAAAGCATGAATTCTAACCCCTTCTGAATGACTACTAAATTCTGGTGCATACATACTTTGTATAGTAGTAATTCCGTTGCTGAAATTACCAGCATTGTTAACTCTTACATCATATTCAAAAACATAAATTCCTTTTGGTAAACGATCAAAAAAGAAGTTTGTTGCGGCATCTTTTGTACTTTCATAATAACCTAAATTGTCTTGCCATTTGTATTTAGAAATTACATTAATTGGTTCTACTCCAGATGCTCTCATATCTTTCATGTGAATAAATTCCATATCTCTATCAGAACGTAATTCAATTTTTACCGTAATTAAATCTCCAACTTTTAATTGTGTTTTAACAGTAATTTCTTGTAATTCTTTTCCTGTATCAGAATTTACTTTTAAAAATAATTTCTTATTCAATTTAAGTGGAGTTTCTGCAGAAGTAATTTTGTCTAAATCTTCAAAATATTGCCAATACAATCCGCCCCAAGCAATACCGTTTCCTTTTTTAGTAATGATAACATTTGCCATATCTTTTTTGATTTCATCACCATTCCAAGAAGTTTTAAAATAACCTGTTCCTGCTTCAATTTTTACGTCTTCTATATTATTAGGATTAACGTTTTTATCACCAACTTTAATAGCAACCATTTCTGTTATAGAAACCCAATCACTTCCATTTAATAATAACGCATAAACAGCTTCTGTGGTTGCTTTTGTAGTTTTCCAACTATTAGTTTGCTTATTTTTTAGCAACCAAATTTTAAGATTATCTATTGTTTTAGTTTCATTTTCAATTTCTGAAAAAGTTTCAATTAGTAATGCTTGTGTTTCTACTGGAGCTTCATAATTATAATAGCCAGCAGTGTTGCTTTTCCAATACATCCCTAATTCATCTGAAGTAATTGAATTTTCTTTTAAAGAATTTAGAATCTTGTTTGCTGTAGTTTTTTTATCACTTCTAAATAATGATAAAGCTATTTGACCTTTTGCATACAAGTTATAATCATTCCAATAAATTTCAGTTTGATTTTGATAATAACTAACAGCACTTTTTAAATCGTTATCCATCAAAATATCAATATAAAAACTACGCATGTATAAATACTGAATTGTAGTATAGTTCAAGTTATTTTTTGATAAATATTCAACGTAAGCTTCTTCTCCTTTCTTTTTAGTTTTTGATTGCTGTTTGATTTTTTCTGCTCTTTTTAATAGTTTATTGTATTGATCTAACAACTCACTATCTAAATATTTTACAGCTTTCTCAATCACTTTTGAAGTTGATGTATCAAAATCGGTAGCCCCTAATTTTTGAAGATGACCAAAACCAGTTGCAATATGTTGGGTAATAAAATTACTTTCATATCGTCCACCTTTAAACCAAGGAAAACCACCAGAATTCATTTGAATATCCTTTAATTTATTGATGGCTTTTTCTTGCTCATTCTTCATTTTATTTAAATCGAATAACAAAGCAATTTTTTTCTTTTGCTCGGTTTCAGACTGTGCATCTCTCAACCATGGAGTTTCCTGAATAATCAACGATTTTAATTCTTGATTTTTTTCTAAATTAGACAACAAAGCATCAGAAGATTTCCAAGCATTAAATACTTCTTGAATCTTTGGGTTTGAATTCGCTACAAAACTAGCCAAGGTATTTGCATAATATCTAGAGAATGTTTGTTCTGCACATTCATAAGGATATTCCATTAAATAAGGCAAACTTTGAATTGCATACCAAACAGGATTCGACGTCATTTCTAAAGTTAACTTATGGTTTTTTAAAGTTGAAGAAGTATTCTTTTTCAATTTATTTAACGTAAAAGTTTTGGTTTGATTAGAACGAACCCACATTGGTAACGTTTCTGTAACCAACATTCTATTAGATAAAACAGGTAAAACATTTTGTTCTCCATCAGAAAAATCGCCAGCTTTTGCCACAATTTTATATTGAACAGCTTGTACCGTTTCAGGAATTGATAAACTCCAAGAAATGTTGGTATTTCCATCTTTATCAACTGTAAAGTTTTTGTTTGAATTTAGATTTTCTAAATCTGTATCAATTTCTTTTCCAGAAATGGCATCTGTTAAAATTAGTTTCGCAAAACCATTTAAAGTGTTGTTTGTTAAGTTTGTGATTTTTGCACTCAACGTAATTTCATCTCCCTCTCGTAAAAATCTTGGTGTATTTGGCACCACCATTAATTCTTTTTGAGTTACGGTTTGTAAAGTTTTTGTTGCTGCTTTTAGCTCTTTTGTATGCGCTAATAATTGCAATTTCCAACGTGTTAATGCTTCTGGCATTGTAAAAGAAAAACTTACTTGTCCGTTTTTATCAGTTCTTAATTGTGGAAAAAAGAAAGCGGTTTCTTTAAAGTTTTTACGCGCTTTTACTTTAGATAGTTCTTTGTCTATTTTTGCTTGACCAGATTTTGTTGTGATAATTATTACTCCGTTTGTAGCTCTTGCACCATATAAATCTCTTGCAGCTGCATCTTTTAAAACTTGTATTTCCGAAATTTCATTTGGATTTAAATTGAATTTATCAACAATAACTCCATCAACAACATATAAAGGTTGAGAATTTCCTTTTAAAGAACCCATTCCTCTAATTCTAATAGTTCGTCCTGACCCTGGTTGTCCATCATTAATTATTGAAACTCCAGAAACTTCTCCTTCTAAAGCATCCATCATCATTTCACTTTTAACTGAACTTACAGAACTTGTTAAATGAGATTTTTTACGTGTTCCGTATCCAGCCACTACAACTTCGTCTAGAGCATTAAAATCTTCCTCCAATAATACATTTAGTTTTGTTTGATTGTTAATTGAGACCTCTTTAGGTAAGTAGCCGAGATAACTAAAGACCAGTACATCTCCCTTTTTTATATTTATAGAGTAATTTCCATCAAAATCTGATTCAGTTCCAAAAGTTGTTCCTTTTATTAAAACTGAAACTCCAGGTATACCTCCGGATGTATCTTCTATAATACCAGTAATTGTTCCATCGAAAATGGTTCTAGTACTTTCAATTTTTCTTTTAGTATTTCTTATATATTGATTTTTTTGCCAACGATTATTGTTCAGACTAAACCCAAACCAATTATATGAATCATAAGAAATAGCTGAAAATCCATAATAATTTCTGTGATTGTTTTTAATGTTGAAATTGGTATTTCTAAAACTATAATTTGCGTTACTTAAACTGTAAGAACTGTAACTCGGTTTTGGCGCAATTGGATTAAAACTCCAGTTATGAGATTTAAATTCGTCTAAAGAAGCATCATACATAGACGCTAGAATCTCTGCAGTTACTGCATTTTTTTCATCGTTTTTAATAGTGAAACTCCAAGTTTCATCTTGTCCTGGTTGTAATTTATCTCTAAAAATATTGGTTTCAATATTAATGCTTTCTTGTTTTTCAGGAACGTTAATTATAAGATTTCCACTTTCAAAATAATTATAATTTACAAAGTGATATTTAATTGCAAAACCACCAATGTCTTCTTTTTTAACAGGGACTTTAATTGTTTTGGTTGAATTACTTAACTTAACCAAACAAGTTTCTATAATTTTATGATTCTTTTCAATTTGTATAACAACAGTCATATCTTTTGAAGCAGAACCAATATTGATTTCTACATTATCACCAACTTTATAAAAAGTTTTGTCTGTATTAATTACTAATAATTTAGCATCTGCAACTTGTTTTTCTTTGGTAGAAAACATCGTAAATCTTTGTTCGTCTTTAACTGCTTGATTGAATTTATCTTTACTTTCTAAAACAACAATGTATTTTCCAGAAATCCAATTTTTGGTATTTTTAAGCTTTAATTCTTTAGCTATTTCTGTATCAAAGTTTTCGTCTAATACTAATTCTCCATTTTTCCAATTTTTCTCATCAGATTCATCATCTGAATATGGATCATTAGGAAACAGAGTTCTGAACGTGTTTTCTGAAATGTCTTGATAATCTGGAGCATTCCAAGGTCTTTTTCTTAACGGAGTTTTTGGTGCCTTTAGTTTATATATTTTAATGCTTCCTTTTGCAGGTACAAACTCACCGTTTAAGTTTTTGGTATCAATATTAATAACGGTTTCTTTTTTATTTTTGTCAATTTTATCGTCTAAAGAAATTGTTGCTACCAAAGAGTGATATCCAACTTTTACAATAGTTGTTGCGCTTCTTGTTTCTCCATTAATATCTGTAACATCAGCTGTAATTTCATAATTAAAAACAGGTAATCCTTCTTTAGAAACACTTTCATCTGGCATTGCTTTAAAGGTAATTTTAAATTCTCCTTTTGAGTTGGTAACACTTTCTCCGTTTGTGATTTCTTGAGAATTAGAAGTTGGGTTTGGTCTATACCTATACCACCAATTTGGGTATTGCACTTTTCTATGTACTCTATAAACTACTTTTGCATCTGTAATATTTGCACCAGAAAAAGCTTTTGCAAAACCATAAATTTTTACAGAATCGTTTATTTTAAAACTTTCTGTTACTGGTTTAAATTCTGTCTCAAATTTTGGTCTTTTGTATTCTTCTACTGAAAAATTAAAATGATTATGGTCATAATTACTAATTTTTTTACTACTGTGTTTAAAATTTTTCAATTTTGAAGTTATAGAATATTGACCAGTTAATCCGTTATTAGGTAAAATAAATTCTCCTGCAACTGAACCAAAATCATTCAATTTTAATTCTAATGTTTTTATTAATTGCTTATTAGCATCATTTAATTTAATACTTACATATTCATCTTTAAAAACTTCAGATTTATCTCCTTGTTTTTGTATAACAATCGCTTTAAAATAAACAGTTTGTCCTGGTCTATATATGCTTCTATCTGTAAAAATAAATGATTTTATAATTGTGGTTTTATCATCATCCATAGAATCGTTATAATCTACGTTACTATAATCGTATAAATAATGATAGCCAAAAGTGGCAAAGTCATTTTTGGTTTTAATAGCAATATTTACACTATGGTAACGGTTTTTACTTTTAAAAGAAGCAAATCCTTTTTTATCCGTTTTTAATCTTTTGTTGATGTATGTATCTTCATCGTTACTTTTATTCTTTAAATGTATTTCTGCATTTTTAATTGGTTTTCCTGTATTTCTATCAACAACTTGATAATTGTATTTTCCTTCAAATGTATTTTCTATTAATGTTAAATTGGTTACTTGAATGGAAGCAGTTCCATAGATATTATTTTCTTTTAAATTTTGATTTTCTGATGTAATAATTAAAAACTTACCGTTATTAAATTTTGGAATTATTACTTCTGTTGAATGTTGTGAATAATCTTTTTCATTTCTTAATTTGGCGTTCCAATCCTTTACTTTCTCTAATGAATTAATAAATTTTACTTTATCATCAAATTGATAAACTTTATTAAATTGAAATAATTCTTCATCAGTTATTTTATAAGCTGTAAAAAAGAGTCTATCAATATTTTTGTAGTTGATTAAAATTCTAGAATTTGTGTTGATTGGTATGTATTCTTCTGCAGTAATAGAAAGTGATTTTTCTTTAATTTGATTCTTTAAAATAGTACAGTTTTTTGCGCCTAAACTTTTAGGAAATTTTTCTATAATTTCATTACAAATTTCTAATGCTAGTTTGTTTTCTGATTTGTTTCTATGCGTTTTAGCTATTTCAAAAGCATACAATCCACTAACTTCATTTTTTTTGAAATGTTCTTTTGAAGAATTAAAAGTTGTTAAAGCTATTTTTTCTTTTTCATTGAAAGTTGCATGCGTTTCAACAAAACTTAAACGCTGAATATCTATAGCCATTAAAGCATTTAAATTATTTTCTTTTACATGAAATTGAATTAATTTTTGATAAATTTTTAATGCATTAAATTGTAATGACAAACTATCTTTAGAAGTAAGCTTTAATTTTGAGAATTTTTTAAAATCACTCAAAAAATCAGTATTATCAAGAATAAACTTATAAGAAGGTCTTGTAATAGAAGTTTCTGAAGATTTATAAAATTCTAGCGCATTGTTTGCTAAAAAGTCATACAATGTTGGTCTGTATTTTTTTGAATCTTTTTGTATTTGTAAAATAGGTGCAAAATCATGAATATCTGCTTGTTGAAGTTCATCAGAATTTTCTAATGAAGCTTTAAAATGCGTGTGAATTTCTTCAAATAACGTATTTAAATCCCAAGTCCTAAAATCTGCAACATCTACTTTGTTTTTACTTTTAGTTCTATTGTAGAACTTGTATCTGTTTTGTGTAAAATATTGCCAATACAGGTTTGCTAATACGTTTTCTAATACATTTTTTGTTGGAAATTTACTTTTATAAATATGTTTTTTAAATTGATTAATTACTTTTAATTGCGCATTTTCTTCTAACGTTAAAGAAAATTTACTTTTATAAAAAAGAGATTTTATGATTTGTGGAGAATTGGTTTCCTTTTCTGCTTTTTCATAAACTTCCTCCACAACTTTTAATGCTGATTTGGGTAAATTATCTACTTCAAATTTCTCTACTTGTAACCAAAGGTTTTCGTAGTTTTTTTGAGCGTTTATAAGAGAGGAAAATAGAAATATCATTATTAATGTTGATGTAATTTTTTTCATAGTTATAAGATTTAATACTTTCAAAGTAAAGTTAAACCGTGTTGTAATTCAATGTAAAATTAGTAAACGAACCTTTTACAGTTGTAAAACTATCTTTTGAATTAGTTTAGTCCTAAATATAATCAATATTGTTAGAAGCTTTTGTATTTTTACTTTTTTAAATTTTGTTAAATGAAGATTCATTTTATTGCAATTGGCGGATCTGCCATGCACAACCTTGCCATTGCTTTATACCAAAAAGGATACCAAGTTTCTGGTTCTGATGATACAATTCATAATCCATCTAAATCTCGATTAGAAAAATATGGATTATTACCAAATGAATTTGGTTGGTTTCCCTCTAAAATTTCATCAGAATTAGATGTTATTATTTTAGGAATGCACGCTAAAATTGACAATCCAGAGTTGTTAAAAGCGCAAGAATTAGGGTTGAAAATATATTCATATCCAGAATTTTTATATGAGCAATCTAAAGACAAAACAAGAGTTGTAATTGGTGGCTCTCATGGAAAAACTACCATAACTTCTATGATTTTACATGTGTTAAATTATCATGAAAAAGAAGTTGACTATATGGTTGGCGCACAATTAGAAGGTTTTGAAACCATGGTACATTTAACAGAAAAAAACGATTTTATTGTTTTAGAAGGAGATGAGTATTTGAGTTCGCCAATTGATATGCGTCCTAAATTTCATTTATACAAACCAAATATTGCATTGTTAAGTGGAATTGCTTGGGATCATATTAATGTATTCCCAACTTTTGAAAACTATACAGATCAATTTAGAATTTTTACAGATTCTATGGTTAATGGAGGAAGTATGGTGTATAATGAAGAAGATGAAATTGTAAAAGATGTTGTAGAGTCTTCAGAAAATCATATTAAAAAATATCCATACAAAACTCCCGAGCATTTTATTGAAAACGGAATTACTTATTTAGATACTAAAGAAGGAAATTTACCATTAGAAATTTTTGGAAAACATAATTTACAAAACCTTGCTGGAGCAAAATGGATTTGTCAACATTTAGGAGTTGATGAAGATGATTTTTATGAAGCTATTGTCAGTTTTAAAGGAGCAAGTAAACGGTTGGAAAAAATAGCAGAAAGTAATTCTACAGTTATTTTTAAAGATTTTGCACACAGTCCTAGTAAAGTTTCAGCAACTACAAAAGCAGTTAAAGAACAATATAATAATAGAACTGTTTTAGCTTGTTTAGAGTTACATACGTATTCTAGTTTAAATGCAGAATTTTTAGCTGAATATAAAGATGCTCTAGAGTTTGCAGATAAAGCGGTTGTTTTTTATTCTCCGCATGCAGTAAAAATTAAACAATTAGAAGAAGTTACTAAAGAGCAAATTGCTAGTGCTTTTGAGAGAGATGATTTAATTATTTATACTAACCCGCAAGAATTTAAAGAATTTTTGTTCAATCAAAATTTAAAAAATACGGCACTTTTATTAATGAGTTCTGGTAATTATGGTGGTTTAGATTTTGAAGAGGTTAAGGGTTTGGTTTAGGCTTTTTTAAACCTAATCGAATTAGTTTTTCCTTTTGCCATTTTTTATCCGTAATTCTTTTTATAAGCCAATTTCTATGTTCTTTTTTGAAAATTGATTGGTAAACTATACTTAATCGTGATTTTATAAAAAGGTTTTTTTCTATTTTTTTATAATTTTTATTTGCTAATTTTTGATTGAATAAATTTTTATTAAAATATGAAATGTAATTTTCAGTTTCTTTATTTTTAGTGTATTCTAGAGAATTTATTTCCCCAAAAACTAAAAAACAAGTAGCAAGAAATGAATTTAAAGGGCCAAACAATTTTGGGTATTTTACAAAAGAGTTTTTAGCAATTGTTTTTTTTGATAATAAAAACACATCATACGCATTTCTTAAAGCAATGTTTTTAAAATGAGAACCTTTGTCATTAATTTGTTTTGCAATTATTGATAAACACAATTGGTTATCATAACTCATTACATTAATTTTATCTATTTTTAATGTAGATATACTAACTACAGAATAATTAAATTCATCTGCATATTCTTCTAACAATAGTTCTTTGTGTATTTCTACTGCAGCTATTTTATTTTCTTTTTGAATTCTAGGATAGTGTTTAAAAGAAATAGGGTCATATGTATTTTTATGAACTTTAGAATATCCAAATTTTGTTAAAACTTTAATGGCATTAGGATAGTCATTTTTTGAAAAAATAAAATCAATATCACCAACCATTCTTTCTGCAATGTCTTCATATAAACCTTCTAGTAAATTCCCTGTTCCTTTTAAAAAAATAGGAGTAATATTATTTTCTAATAAAAGGGAATTAATTTCTCTTGCTTGCTCAATAATTTGTTGATTTCTATCACGGTTTAAATCAGTGATATGTACCATGTAATTCACCAATTCTTCTGGAAGGTAATTTAGAAAATTAGCGCGTTTTAAATTACAATACAATGCTGGAAATACATAATGAGCGGTACTGATTTTAACAATAAAATCCCAATCTATTTCTGTATTTTTAAGTTGAATTTCAACTTCATGTTTATTTTTTTCTTCCAAAGAAATAGTTAAGCATTTTCCAATAAAAAAAAGCACTTCTTTATAAATCATTATTAAAAATTTTAGAAACAGTATGTATCATTTCTTTATTTACAGAATACGTTAATTGATAACAATTTAAGCTCTTAAACCAATCTAAAAATATTTGTGCATTTTCTATTTCTGGTGAAAGCCAAGAATCTGGAACTAATTGTTGAAACGCATCAATTTTAGAAATCTTTTTACAAGTTAATTTAGCGTCTTTTTCATATTTAATAAAAACCAAATCATTACAAGGTAAATGTGCAAAGAAATTATTGTTATTTGGTTGTAAATAACGAACTACTTTATTCAATTTTTTAAAATGATATTCTGCAGAATTTTCTAATTCAGGATAGAGTGGAAGTAGAGTTTCTAAACTATTTCTTTTAATAGAAATAGATGCCGGAAAACTATAAACTTCTTTTTTTTCTTTATCAATAGGAACAAAATCATCTGCTAAACATGTAAAACCATTTGCTTGCAATAACGCTAAAGAGGTACTTTTTCCATTACCAGAATCTCCTAAAAACAATATTGATTTTTTCCCATTACTTACTGCGGAAGCGTGGAAAACACCCATCCATTCATTTTCTGCTTTTTTATGGATTTTCTGAATAAGTTGCATTGAAAACTTTCCTTGAAAATAGTGAATTTCTTTTTTATTCCATGCTCCAATAAAATCTTTGTCAACATGAAGGAAAATATAACCATTGTTGTTGAAAACAATAAATTCGTTTTGAAAACCTGTTTTTGTAGTTTCTAAATGAGCAAATTTGGGATGTACTAAAGAAAGTTCAAATTCATTAGAAAAGTTAACTCTAAAAACAACATTATTTATTTTATAATACTTTTTAAATTCAAATTCTTTAGGTATTTTTATATCTCTATAATCATTTACAATATCTGGCTTTATAGTTTTTTTAGGAACGAAAAATCTTTTTTCTAAATCTAAAATAAAGTCAACAGTTTTTTCTAAAGGGACATTTAGTTTTTTAGACAATGCTTTTGCAATTTCATTGACAGAAATATCTTTACTTAATCTTTTTAAAATATCAGCAGTTGTGTTTTCTAAAACTAAATATTCATTGCTATTTTTAAACCAAGTTATGGTTTTGTTCTCTATAACTTGGTATAAAATTGGGTTCTCGTTATTCATAAAAATAAAAGTAATCAATTTATGATTTATACAAAAAAAATGCTTCAATAATTGAAGCATTTTTTTTGTATATAAATTTTTAGGTTTAAAACCCTGTTCCAGGATCTTCTGGACTTGTAGCTTGTGCTTTTTGTGGATTTAATATCATATAGGTTCCCAATGCAGTTAATACCGAATATTTGCCGTAGTTTCCTATCTTTTTTAGAGCATCTTTACGAGAAATTTCTTGAACTTTATCTCGAGTATTTTTTACCAGTTTTTTCATGATGTTTCATTATTTAAAATTCTCGTTATTATTCTATAATGATTTTTTTGTTTAGCTTTCCTGTTTCAGTTTTTAGCTGAACAATATAAACTCCTTTTGCTAATTTTGGTAGAGAAATTTCTTTAACTCCATCAGTTGTAAAAGAGCTGTTCATAATTTGTTCTCCGAGAATATTAAATAAAGTAACCTTTGTATTACCTTGTTGTAAACCTGTTATTTTTAAAGTGGATGTATTTGTTTTATAAACACTAATATTTTCTAAACTCACATTTTCACCAATATTTAAAGCACTTTCTGTTGTGTGTAAATAGAATCTTCCAATTCCGTTTAAATTTGCAGTTAGCGTTAATTTGTAGCTACTATTTGTTTCATCTAAACTAGTAAATATGTTTGTTTCTCTGTCTTCTAAATAGACTTTCAAATTAGAAGGAAAGTTTAATGTTTTTGCAGAAATAGTAATCTCTTTATTGATAAGATTTTCATTTTCGTCTTTCTTAAGAATAACTTTTATACCAATGGGAATAACTAAATTTTCAAAATCTTTAGGTAAAGTTTGTATTGCTAAATTTTTGCCCTCATTATCAGAAACTAACTGCGTGTAAATAGCAAATGAACTACCAACACCGCTAAACATAGAACTGTCGTAACCATTATCAAAACCACTTGTTTTATTATTTACATATAAAATATTAGTCGTTTTACGACTAACATTGTCACTTAATAAAAGTTTTATTTTAGAGTTATTAGTGCTTCTACTAAAAATTCCTGTAGCTTGGTGACTTTGCATCGTTTCAGTAAAACTAAAATTTCCTCCACCAGCTTTTGCACTAACAAAGAAACCTTGTGCAGGAGAAATAAAACGAGATGTTCCACCTAAATTTATAGTCACGTAATCTCCATTACCAGAGTTTGCTTCTTTATCCCAAATCCAAACGGTATCTTCACTTAAAATATTTAAACCATTAGCTCCGTTAATTCTTAAAATATTGTTTGTTGCGTCTGCTGCATCATTTAAAGGAATGTAAGAAGAATATGGGTTTCCAATAAGATTAAAAGTATTACTAGAACCAACACTTATAGCGCTTGTGTAATTTTCTGTTGGGAAATTTCCCTGAAAACCTATATTTCCTTTTGCTGAAGGAGAAATTGTACCACCAGTTGAATTAGGAGAAATTGTATATCCTTTTCCGGTTACAAAATTACCTGCAGTACTTAATAACGTTTCACCAGCATCAACTGGGCTAGTTGATGCAGCAGTTTTATAATAATCCCAAGCTCGACCACTATTGTTATAGGGTGCAATGGCTACGTTATTGTTGTTAGTTCTTAAGCCTACGTAATTTGAAAATTTTTCAATTCCTTCACCTGTAACAGGAGAAGATATTAAAGACCAATCATCTGTATTATCCTTATTTGTTTCTGTGAAATAAAAGAACTGACCACTTGTATCTAAAGCGCTATAACCACCTTTTAAAATTAAAGTTCCAGCATTTAAAGTATTGGTGCCTGTTATGGTTGAAGTAATTACTATATCTGTTGAAGTGTTTAACAATATATTTCCTTTAATTGTAAGTTTACCACCTCCGTTAATACTTAAATTCCCATTTGTTGCAACTGTAAGATTTATAATTTCTGAAGATGCTGATAAAGTTGGTAAAGTACCTACATTAGGAATTAAAACATCATTACTACCAGAAGGTTTTACACCTCCAATCCAATTTGTATCTAAATCCCAAACGACACTACCGCTACCATTCCAAGTAATTAATGTTGTAAAAGGAGTTACACCATCTGTGTTATCTTTTCCTGGAGAGAAATTTAAACCACCTGTTAAAGTAGTATGTTTCACAAAATTACCTGTAAAATCTGGACTTCTTGCAATAGATTGATTATCATTTGCATCTCCACCATAAGTTGTTGTTGAAATTACAACAGCAGACGCATTTTTTATTGTAATAGTATCGCCACTATTATTTAAACTTAATAATCCAGTACTTGCTATTTGAGTTAAACCAGAAACCCCTCTAACTTCTCCTCCTCCAAATATTATAATTGTTTGGTTTGCAGGAATTATTGTTCCACTTGGAAATGTGTGACGAATACTAGCTCCATCTTCTATTGTGTAGCCAGATATATCTAAACTTCCACCAGAGGTATTATAAATCTCTATAAACTCATCATCAGCTCCATCTCTAACTCCATCCCCATTTGAGTCTCCTGCAGGAACACCAGCGGCAGGGTCTGAAAGTAATTCGTTTACTATTAAACTGGGTATTTCATTATCTTCATTAGTAATTGTAGTATTTTTAGTAATTCCATGGTAAGAAGCATCAGAGGTAGCGTCATTTACCGCAACAGTAATGGAAACAGCAACATCTCCATCAGATAATGCATCATCTATTCCTGTGGCAGTAATATTTTGAGGAGTATTCCAGTTTCCATTCGTAAAAGTTAAGTTAGCTGGTAAAACAGTAACTTCACCAGTATCTCCACTAGATATGTTTAGAACTACATTTGTGCTTGGTTGAACTGTAAGAACTGCGCTAAATGTAGCAGTTGTTCCCGTTTCATTTGTATTACCAGAAACGATGCCTAAAGTTATTCCTGGAGCAGCAACACTTACTGAAAAAGAAGATGTTGTATATCCTTGACTTCCGCCATTTTCTTCAAATTCAAATCCAACAACTATGGTATTAGCTCCAGATACATCTAATGCGGATATTGTGTAGTTAACATTATCTCCATTTGTTGAAGTTGTGTTAGCAGTTTCAACTCTAGAACCACCGTCAAGGATGTAAAAGTATTTAAACTTATTTTCATTTGCTCCAGAATTAAGAGTAATTGCAGAAATGTCAATTAAGTTAATTGCAGAGACATCAATGTTTTGACTTTGAAAAATCCCTTGACCTCCCCAATCATCAGAAGCCAAAGATCCGCCAGTTACTTTAAAAGAATTGGCAGAACTATCTGTGCTTGGAGTGCTTGTGTATGATAAAGACCATTGATTAGAAGCGGCTCCAAATGGACCGACTGAAGCAGGCCCTACAGAAGGAGGAGTAGCTGTAGAATGATCTGTAAAACCATCTCCATTGTTTGTGAAATCTGCATTGTAAATTTGCCCTAAAGTATTAGATGCTAAAAATAGCATAGAGAGCAACATAGTGAATTTTAAATAGTGATTTTTCATGACTTTTTTTCTTAAATGTACGAAAAAAAGAATATAATAAATTATAAAACACCCGTTTACAGTAATGTAGTTTTTTTTAGGACTTAATTCTTGCGCCAAAAAAAAGGCGTAAATAAAATAAGAACAGTAAAAAGTTCTAAACGTCCAATTAGCATTAAAAAAGAACAGAACCATTTTGCCGCGTTTGATAAATGAGCAAAATTATCAACCGGACTTACAGAACCAATTGCGGGACCAATATTTCCTAAAGAAGATGCTGCTGCACCAAGTGCAGATATAAAATCTAAACCTAAAAAAGTTAATATAACTGAGGCAATTATAAAAATAAGCATGTAAATAATAAAGAAAGAAAGAATATTAAAAACAATGGTTTGGTTTACTGTTTTACCATCATATCTTACTGGTATAATTGCATTTGGATGCAAGGCTTTTTTGAACTCTAAAAAACTGTTTTTTAGCATAACAATATGTCTTACTACTTTTATACCACCACTTGTAGAACCCGCAGAACCACCTGTAAAAAATAATGCAAAGAAAATTCCAGTAGCAAAAAAACTCCACATTGTAAAATCTGCGGTAACAAAACCTGTAGTAGTTACTACAGAGATTACCATAAATAACGAATGTCTAATAGCACTTTCTGTTTCTCCTAAAACTTTAGGATGCGCCAATGTTGTTTCTAAATTTGGGTCTTGAGAAAAAAGAATAACTAAAGCTACAATTGCCGAAATACTTAAAACACCAAAAAAGTAATACTTAAATTCTTCACTTTGAAAAACTTTTTGAACCTTTCCTTTTAAAGCAAAATAAGTAAGTACAAAGTTAGTACCTGCAATAAACATAAAAACAATAATAATATATTGTATTAATGGTTGTCCGTTATAAAAGGCAATACTATCTGCTTTTGTAGAAAAACCACCAGTACTAACGGTTGCCATAGCATGGTTTATAGCATCAAACCAAGTCATACCAGCAATTTTTAAAAGAAAAAACTGAACAAAGGTTAATACAACATATATTAGGTACAATCTTTTTGCTGTGTCAGTAATTCTTGGGTGTAACTTGTCTGCGGATGGTCCAGGAGCTTCGGCCATAAAAAGTTGCATTCCTCCAATTCCTAATAGTGGTAAAATAGCAATGGTTAGTACAATAATTCCCATTCCGCCTATCCAATGTGTAATACTTCGCCAAAAAAGAATTCCTTTTGGCATTCCTTCAATATCTGTTAAAATTGAAGAGCCTGTTGTTGAATAACCAGATAAGGTTTCAAAAAAAGCATTTGTTAAATTTGGTATAGCTCCAGATAATAGATAAGGTAACATTCCTGTAATAGAAAGTGTTAACCAACCTAAAGTTACAATTAAATAACCTTCTTTTTTTTGAATATTTGTGTTTGTAGGTTTGTTAAAAAAGTAGAGTAGTAGGCCAATAAAAACTGTAATAATACCAGCGTTTAATATTCCCCATCTAGCAACTTCGTCATGAAATAGACTCAAAGGAAAGGCTATAAACATGAACAAACCGTTTAAGATTGCAGTAATTCCTAAAAACCGAAAAATTATTTTTGTGTTTAAAAATCCCATTTTATTTAAATAGACTTTCTACAGTTTCTATGGCTTCTGGTAAACAGAAAACAATTACTTTATCACCAGTTTGAATTTGCATTGTTCCAAAAGACATTAAAGCTTTTCCATCTCTAATTATACCCCCAAAAACAGCTTCTCTTGGAAAACCTAGATTTTTAATTGGTTCTTTAGTTACTTTAGCATTTGCTTGCACTTCAAATTCAAAAACTTCAGCATCTATATTATGAAGATTTGCCAAGGCAAGAATTTCTCCTTTTCTAATATGCCTAAAAATATTACTAGCGGCAATTAGTTTTTTGTTGATAAGAGACTCAATGCCAATTGTTTGGGAAATATCGATATAGTCCATGTTTTCAACCAACGCGATGGTTTTTTTAACACCTTTAGATTTTGCTACTAAACAAGACATAATATTGGTTTCAGAATTACCTGTAACCGCAATAAAAGCATCTGTTTCTCTAATGTTTTCTTGCTCTAATAATTCTAAATTACGTCCATCACCATTAATAACTAAAGTATTACTTAACTCTTCAGCCAAAGCTTCAGCTTTTTCTCTATCTTTTTCAATCAATTTAACTTTAAAGTTATCTTGACAGAGATTTCTTGCCGTTTTTTTACCAATACTACTTCCACCTAAAATCATTACGTTTTTAATATTGAACTGCTTTTTTCCAATAATAGGATACAGGTCTTTTATGCTATAATTTGGTACAGAAAAATAAACTTGATCATTTAGTTCATATGTTGTGTCTCCACGAGGAATAATAGTTTGCGAGACGTTTTCTCTTTTTATAGCAATGGTAATAAAATCAACATTAGAGAACTTCTCTTTTGCCTCTTTAACAGTTAAGTTTATTAATGGAGATTGGTAAGTAAGTCCGGTTCCCATAATATTAAAAACACCACTTTCAAACTCTACCGTATCGTTAAAAGAAGATTGATTTAACAGCATTTTAATCTCATTTGCTGCTAATTCTTGAGGAGATATCATAAAATCTAAACCGAATTTAGTGAAATCAACTTCGCAATTTTCTAAAAATTCTGGATTGTCTATTCTAGCAATTGTCTTTTTTGCTCCTAAAGATTTACCAATAACAGAAATTGTAAAATTTGTGTTTTGACTATCTGTAACCGCAATTAATAAATCGGCAGAATCAATACCAATTTCTTTAAGTAGCTTTATAGAAGTTGCATCACCTTTTTTGGTAATAACATCTAAATGATTGTTGATATAAGTTAATTTATCACCATCGAAATCTATGATATACGTATCTTGAGATTCGTAAGAAAGTAGTTTAGCCAAGTGAAACCCAACGTCTCCAGCACCAGCTATAATAATCTTCATATTTAAAATATAGAAATAGACTACAAAGATACAAAAGTCTTCAAACTCTTTTTTTAAAATGTGATTTTCTTTTATTACACGTTCTTAATATCAATGCAAAAGCGGTAAGTTGAAAAAGTGAAGTATTAGTTAATTTACATTTTAGTACTTTTATAAAAAAAAATGCTAAATGGAAAAATTAACCATTAAATCTTGGGCTTTAGATGATAGACCTAGAGAAAAATTAATTGCTAAAGGAAAAACTGCACTTTCTGATGCAGAGTTAATTGCTATTCTTATTAGTTCAGGAAACAGACAAGAAAGTGCTGTTGCCTTGTCTAAAAGAATTTTACAATCTGTAAATGGGAATATTAATGAGTTGGCAAAGCTTTCTGTTGAAAAACTAATCACTTTTAAAGGAATTGGTGAAGCAAAAGCCATTGCAATTATTACAGCGTTAGAACTAGGAAAAAGAAGACAGTTAGAAGTTGCTTTAGAAAAGCCAAAAATTACAAGTAGCAAAGATGTTTTTAATTTAATGCAACCTATTATAGGCGATTTAGAACACGAAGAGTTTTGGGTACTTTTTTTAAATAATTCAAATAAAGTTTTGGCAAAGTCACAGATAAGTAAAGGTGGATTAACAGCAACAATTGTAGATGTTCGTCTGTTATTTAAACGAGCATTAGAGTTGACTTCTGTTGGTATTATTGTTTGTCATAATCATCCTTCTGGAAAATTAGAACCAAGTAATGCAGACAAACAATTGACTCAAAAAATTAAAGAAGCAGGAGTTACTTTAGATATTAAACTTTTGGATCATTTAATAATTACTGAAAAAGCGTATTTTAGCTTTGCAGATGAAGGGCAATTATAGTCCTAAGTCATCAGTAGACAGTTTTTATTCAATTGCTCACTGAATACTGCCTACTGCAAACTGCCAACTAAACAAAAAATGATATTAGTTTATACACATAAAATTACCCCAAGAGTTCGTTATATTTTTAAGCATATTCTTACAAGAATTTTATTGATTCCTGTAGATTTTACTTCAAAAGTAGAAGAATTTGTAGCGTATAATGGACCTAAACTTACATATACTAAAACTCCACTTGGAAACGAGTTTTTTATAAAAAGTAACGATTTGTTATTTGAACAAGGTGTAAGTGATTTAGAAATTAACATTCAAAAATGGGATACTGTTCCTTGTTTCTTTATTACGGGCCCAAAATCTGCAATTCCTTTTGATATTTTTGCAGCAAGTTTTTATCTAATTTCGCGTTATGAGGAGTACTTACCACATGTAAAAGACATTCATGGGCGATATACAGCTGAACAAAGTTTGGCTTACAAAAAACGATTTTTAGAGAAACCTGTAGTTGATATTTGGACATATAAATTATTAGCAGCATTAAAAGAAAAATTTCCAGATTATGAATATAAAAACCGTAGTTATGAATTTATTTCTACGGTTGACATAGACAATGCATTTGCGTATAAGCATAAAAGTTTGGTAAGAAGTGTTGGTGGTTTTTTTAATGACCTTTTTAAGTTTAGACTTTTAAATGTTTGGAATCGTTTTGCGGTTGTTTTTAAAATTAAAAAAGATCCATTTAATACATTTGATAAAATTTTAGATGTTAAAAAAAGATATGATATTAAAACTATTTTTTTCTTTTTAGTAGGAGATTACACAACGTTTGATACTAATGTTTCTGCATCAAAAAATAAATATAGATTACTTATTAAAGAGATGGTAGATTATGCCAGAGTTGGTTTGCATCCTTCTTATTTTACAATGCAAAACGCAACATTATTAAAGAAAGAAAAAGAGAGATTACAAGAGATTACAAACATGCCAGTAACACGTTCTAGACAACATTTTTTACGTTTTAGTTTACCTGAAACCTATCAAAATTTAATAGATTTAGAAGTAGCAGAAGATTTTTCTATGGGGTATGCAAGTAATGTTGGTTTTAGGGCAAGTACTTGTACTCCGTTTTATTTTTACGATTTAGATTTTGAAATTCAAACGCCACTTAAAGTATTTCCGTTTGCGCTAATGGATACCACTTTAAACGATTATATGAAGTTAACACCAAAACAATCTTTGGGTAGAATTAGAGATTTAAAAAACGAAGTAAAAGCAGTAAATGGTACTTTTATAACCTTGTTTCATAATGAAACTTTAAGCGATTATCTACGTTGGAAAGGTTGGAAACGATTGTATGAATCTATGATTAAAATTGCGACTTCTTAAAATGATTCAATACATAAAAAGAGAAAATATTGATGTTGCAAAATATGATGTTTGTATAGAGAATTCTATTCAATCTAGAATTTATGCATATTCTTGGTATTTAGATATTGTTGCTGATAATTGGGGTGTTTTAGTTTTGAATGATTATGAAGCTGTAATGCCTATTCCATGGCGAGTAAAATATTTTATAAAGTATGTGTCACAGCCTGATTTTTGCCAACAATTAGGAGTTTTCTCTAAAAAAGAGATTTCTGAAATACTTCAAAAAAAAATGACACAAGAAATTCCAAATAAATTTTTAAAAGTAATATTGAATTTTAATTCGGCAAATTTTTCTACACCAAAAATGAAATTAAGGAAGAACTATGTTTTAGAATTAAATACAGATTACTCTAGAATTTTAAAATCCTTTTCTAAAGGAAGGAAACATGCAGTAAAAAAAAGTGAAAAGAATCATTTATATATAAAAAACACAACAATTATAGAGTTGATCAAAATGAAAAGGGAGTTTTATAAACATGAAACTTTTTCTTCTGAAATAATTGAGAGATTATCGTATTACTTGTTATCAAATAAGAAAGGATTTATCTTGGGAGTTTATAAAGAAGAAGCCTTGTTGGGTGGCGGTTTATTTTTAAAGTCTAATAATCGAATTACATATTTATTCTCTTCTTTTAACTCTGAAGGGAGAAAATTACAAGCAGCAAGTTTTTTAATAAATAATATTATAAAAAGATATGTAAATTCTAATTTTGTATTAGATTTTGAAGGAGGTAATTTACCAAATATTGGCTCTTTTTTTAAGAGTTTTGGCTCAAAAAACGAAATGTACTATCAACTAGAAAATAATAGTTTGTTGAACTTATTAAGATTAAAAAAATAGATGAATGCTTTTTTTGAAAACTTGTTAATTAAACTAATATCCAAATCAAATCAACGGATATTGCTACCTTTTTACCATAAAATTACAGACGAAGAAAATACATTTACCAAGCACTTATATCCACCAAGAAAAATTAATGATTTTAAAGCTGATTTAAGAGTTTTACAGAAATATTACAAACAAATTTCAGTACAAGAATTTTCTAGGATTTCTAAATCAAAAAAAAAAATAACAAAAAATTACTTTCATTTAAGCTTCGATGACGGTTTGTCTAATTTCTATAAAGTTGCTGCGCCTATTTTATTAGAAAATAATATTTCAGCAACCCTATTTGTAAATTCAGATTTTGTAGATAATAAAGCACTATTTTATAGATATAAGGCAAGTTTACTATATCAGTTTTATGAAGAATCTTCTAAAAAAGAGAAGAATAAGTTTTATGATTTTTTTGATAAAAAAAAGAATATCAGAGAAAGTCTGTTTTCAATTAACTTCAATAATAAAGCACTTTTAGATGATATAGCAAATGCTATCGATTATAGTTTTGAGGAATATTTAGAGAGAGAAAAACCTTACCTATCTTCACTACAAATTGAAGAATTGATAGAAATGGGTTTTACGATAGGAGCACATTCTAAAAATCATCCTCTGTATACTGATATTTCTTTTGAAGAACAAATAAACCAAACAACAGATAGTATAAATTGGTTGGTTGAAAAATTCAATATAGACTATAAATTATTTGCTTTTCCGTTTACAGATTTAGGGGTTTCTAACACCTTTTTTGAAGAGCTATCTAAAGAACAAATAATTGATGTTAGTTTTGGAACAGCAGGAATAAAAAAAGATTCTTTTGAAACAAATTTTCAACGATTAACTTTTGAAATTGGGAGCCAAAATGGAGAAAGTTATTTATTGAAAGAATATATTAAATACTTTTTAAAAAGACCTCTTAAAAAAAATACTATGCCCAGGTATTAATGATTTCGCTGCAAGATATTAAGTTTTAAGAACAAACTCATCTAAAAAAAATGTTGGTTAGGATAATGTTTCATCTAATACAAAAAAAAGCATTTCTATAGAAATATTTTATCACAAAAGAGCTAGAAAAATCATTAGAAGATAAAGAAGAATTTACAATTCAATCTGGAGATGGTGATGTTGTTTTTATCTAGTTTTTGTTAACACTTTTTCATACAAAAAGTAAAACCATACTGCAGATAATATTCCAGTAAACCACATTAAAATAGAACTTGTTATTGCAGCTCCTAGAATACCATATTTTGGGATTAAATAATAGTTAGCAATTACATTAAAAAGCAATGCTAAAGAAGCAATGTAATAATTTATATAGGCTTTACCAATTGAAGATAATAAGTTGCCAAAGATACCGCGAAGTGTAAAAATACCTGTAATACCAAACATTAAAACTAAAAAGGTGTTCGAAAATTGAACAAAGTTTTTATCTAAAGTCCACAGAATTTCTTTTGAAAAAAACCAAGATATAATTAACATAAATACACTCACTAAACTAAATAATAATAGGTAACTTTTTATGTAGTTTATAATGTATCTCTTATCATAAATTTTTTCTGTAAAAGCTACAAAATCTGTTGAAATAAATACTCTTGGTAAAAACAGTAAACTAAACGGAATTAGAGAAATATATCTATAATTAGTTACCATTTCGGTATCATTAAGTAAATAGCCAATCAATAAAATGTCAATAACAAAAAGTAGTTGCGTAACTACGTTAGATAAACTTGCAAAGAAACCATATTTCCAAAATTTTAAATTCGTTATTTTAAGTTTTTCAGTGGAAGTAAAGTCTATTTTTAGACGTTTAATAAACAGTAAAGTAGTAATTAACGGCGTTAAAAGTAAGGCAAAGGCATAACCAATTTCTTGAAAAAAGTAGCTTAAAAAAAAGACAGAAATTACCAAAATAAGACTACGAACTATTTCTGTATACGCAAAAGATTTATTGTCATGATTCAATCGAAATTGTGCATTAATAATAGAGAGTAAAAAAGAAGGTACTATGACGAAAGACAAAATAACAAGGTAAAATTGTGTGTTTTCAAATTTAAAATTAATAAAAAAACTACATAAAATTATTACAAAAATCATTAGTAATGAGGCTAATATTCCTTTTTTTAAAACATAAAGAAATAAACTGTTTTTTTCTTCTTTAGTTTTTAATAAAGCGCCATACCTTATTAAACTCTGGTGCAAACCAAAACCACTTATAGGAATTATAAAAACAACAATGTTGTAGGCAAAAAGCACAACACCTAACTCTTTGTTAGGAATTAGTTTCAGTGCAAACCAAGCCGCTAAAAAAGAAAATAATCTAGCAAAAACAGTAGCAATAAAAACATAACTACCTTTTCTGCCTAAAAAATTTGAAATGTAAGAAGTTATTAAATTCAAATTATTTTTTTAAAGATTGATAGTAAAGTAAAGAAAATTTATCTAAAACCACTTCTTTATTATATTGTTGTTTTATAAAAGTATGCATTACATCCGTATCTATATTAGCAAAAGTATTTTTTGAATTTAAGATTTCATTAAACAATAATTCTTCATTTTTTATTGGAATTACTTTACAAAAATCAAGTTCCTTAAAATCAATTGCAATACCAGTATTTGTTGCAATAACAGGAGTTCCACATGCAATTGCTTCAGTAATTACAATACCAAAAGTTTCGTAATTACTAAAAGAAATACAAACTGAAGCATTTTGTAAATTAGAAACTAACTCTTTTTGTGTTTGATGTTCTATAAATGAAATCTTCCCTTTTTTAAGATCTAATGTTCTTAAATATTCTTGATAGTCATCACCGTTATTTCCAATAAAATTCCATTCAAAATAATCTAGTTTGTCTTCTAACAGTTTTGCAACACGTAACATTCCAGAAATGTTTTTGTGGTTATCTTTTAAGCTAGAAACATGTACTAATTTCAAAGTTTTATGCTCTTTTTTCTTCGGAAGAAATAAGTCTGTATCTACAACGTTTGGTACGGTTACGAAATTCCCTTTAAAACCTAAATTCTGCATGTTTTTAGTAAGATAATTACTAACTGTAGCAATTGCATATGCTTTTTTTACAATGCGTTTAGAAATCAATTTTTCAAAAAATGAAATCTTTAACTTAGAGGCTTCTAAATAACCTGTAAAATGTTCAGTAATTATAAAAGGTTTTTTATAAAACCATTTTAAATGTAATGCAAATAAACCAAAAGGAAATATTTCATTTAGATGAACAACGTCAAATTGATTTATTTTTTTTAATAAAACTAAATAAGATTTCCAAAACCATATTAATTTTAAAATAGGATTTTTTGTTTGCTTAACATAAGCAATGTGAGTTTTAACATCATTAATTTCAATAAATGTAGTTTCAATATTTTTCTTACAATTTTTATCAGAAACAATATGTATCACAGAAATATCGTGTTTTGTAGAAACTGCTTCTGCGTGTCGTTGTATAAAATCGCCATTAGTAGGAAATACCTTAGAAGGATACCAGCCACATAAAAAAAGAATATTAAGTTTTTTAGTCAAAAGAATTAAGTGATAAAATATTTCAACAAATATAACGCGTAAAAGAGTTTTTTATTTAATAATTTCTATTTTTAGCAAATGAATATTAAACATGTTTTTTTTGACCTTGATCATACTCTTTGGGATTTTGAAAAAAATTCTGAATTAACTTTTGAAAAAATTCTTTCAGAAAACAATATTAAGATTAAAATAGAAGTTTTTTTGAAAGTTTATATTCCTTTAAATTTTAAATATTGGAAACTATACAGAGAAGAAAAAGTGTCTAAAGAAGAGTTAAGATATGGTAGACTTAAAAAAACGTTTGATGCAATTAATTATGAAGTTTCAGATGAAATAATAAATAAATTGGCTGATGAATATATTGAAAACCTTGCTAATTTTAATCACCTTTTCGCTGGTACATTTGAAATTTTAGACTATTTAAAAGATAAGTATCAACTGCATATTATTACAAATGGTTTTGAAGAAGTACAAAGCAAAAAAATGATTAATTCTAAAATTCATCATTATTTCGATAAAATTATTACATCAGAATCTGTAGGTGTAAAAAAACCAAACCCAAAAGTATTTAATTATGCATTAACAATTACAGCTGCAAAAAAAGAACAATCTATTATGATAGGTGATAATTTAGAAGCAGACATTCAAGGTGCTTTAGATGTTGGTATAGATGCTATACATTGTAATTTCGATAACTCTAAAATTGAAACAAATAAAATTAAAACTGTTTTTACATTATTAGAATTAAAACAATATCTTTAACCACATAAACGTTTAAAAATAAAATCAATATTAAATGAGTACCCTAACAAAAATACCCTTACTATTTTTCTTATTAGCATTTATTTCATGCGCAGACAATTTAGATTTTAATCAAATTGATGATTATAATGCTACGCCAGCAATTACATCTTCATTAATTTATTTCACTGTTTTACCTATTCAGTTTTTTGATGCAACAGGAACTGCTCTAGTATTTGAAGTTATTGACGAATCAGAAATTAGAGTTTTTGATAATGATTTTGTTAGAGACAAGTTCGTAAAAGTTGATTTTAATATAGAAATTAAAAACGAATTCGATAGAGATTTTGCGATACAAATAGATTTATTAAATGGTAATAACACAATTACACATCGTTTTGATGAATTAGAAATTCTGGCAAATAACTTAACGTTTACAAACAAACAAACCGTAGAGGTAAGTGCTAACTTAAATATAAAAAACTCAACAAGAATAAGAGTAACTATTAAAATTGAAAACACAACAACTCCTTTAGATAAAGAGAATACAGATAAGTTTGAGTTTAAATCTTCAGCAACAATTTATTTTAATACAGATGCTTAATATAAAAAAAATTAGTATTCTCTTATTTGTCTTTATCGGAATAAAAAACTATTCACAAAATAAACAAGTTTTGTATGGTTTTGCAGAGTTACCACAAACCTTAATGCTAAATCCAGGTGCAGAAACTAATTATAAATTTCATGCTGGCATTCCTTTATTATCTGGGTTTTCTGGTGAGTTTGGTTCTACTGGTTTTGTTATAAGAGATGTTTTTGATGCAGATAATAGACCAATTAATGATAAGATATCAGAAGTTTTAAATAAATTAGATATTAGAGATCATCTAGAAATTAATTCTCAAATAGAAGTTTTAAGTGGTGGTTATAGATATGATGATAATACCTATTTTAGTTTTGGTTTTTATGAAGAAATAGATGGAATCGCTTATTTTCCTAAAGATCCTTTAACTTTAATTACTGAAGGAAATGCTGCGTATTTAAATAAGAGTTTCGATTTATCGCAAATTTTATACAAGTTAGATGCTTTTGGAGTTTTACATTTTGGAGCCACAAGAAAGGTAAATGAAAACTTAACGATAGGAGGTAGGTTTAAAATTTATTCATCAGCTTTTAATATGCAATCATCTAATAACTCTGGTACTTTTAGAACAGAAGAAGGTTCAGATAATATTTACCGACATTATTTAGATAATATAGATGTAAATTTAAAAACTTCGGGTTTAGTCGCAGATAATGAACTTGTAAAAGATCCTGGAACATATTTAGGAAATACCTTTTTTGGATCTAATTTAGGTTTGGGTTTAGACTTTGGAGTTACTTACCATTTTTCACCTCAACTAGAGTTTACAGGAAGTATTATAGATTTAGGTTTTATTCATCATAAAAAAAACATTAAAAATTCTACTGCAAAAGGAAGTTTTGTTTTTGAAGGTTTAGAGTTTGAATATAACTCTGCAGACCCAACAAATTATTGGGCAGAATTAGACAAAGATTTTAAAGAAAAACTGCCATCTGGATCAAATGAAGATTCTTATATTTCTTGGCGACCTACAAAAATAAATGCAGCTTTAAAATATAGTTTTGGAGAACGAAGAAGTAAAATTTGTTATGACAATACTTATAAAGATTTTTATAAAAATGCAATAGGTGTTCAGTTATATTCTATTTTTAGACCATTAAGCCCACAATTAGCATTAACTGGGTTTTACGAAAAAAGTTTTTCAAATAAATTACATGCTAAAATTACATATACTATAGACGATTACTCTTATTATAATATAGGTGCAGGTTTATCTGCTCAAATAGGAAAAATTAATTTTTATGGAATGGTAGATAATATTGCTGAATTTAGCGATATTGCATCAGCAAATAATATTTCTTTACAATTAGGAATGAATTTAATATTTTAATAAAATGATAAAAAAAATAGTAACAGTTTTTATTTTTTTAATAACGATATCTTTATACAGCCAACAAAAAAATATTAATAATTACAAGTATGTAATTGTATCTAATCAGTTTGAATTTTTAAAACAATCTGACCAGTACCAAACTAGTTCCTTGACTAAATTCTTGTTGAAGAAAAAAGGCTTTACCGTTTTTTTAAGTAATGAAAATTTCCCCAATGAACTTGTACAAAACAGATGTTTGGCTTTAACTGCAGATGTAGTCGATGAATCTAGTTTGTTTAAAGTAAAAAGTAAAATTCAATTAAAAGATTGTTTTGGTGTTGTTATTTATACTTCACAAGAAGGAAGAAGTAAAGAAAAAGATTATAAAAAATCATATCATGAAGCAATTAGAAAAGCATATGCTTCCTTAGAAGCATTAGATTATTCTTATGAACCTTTAGAAGTTAAATCCATAAAAAAGGAAACAGTAACAGAAAAAGGAGTAGAAGAGAATATTAACGCTCCTATAAGAGAAGTAATTTCGGGAAAAACAAAAGTTCCTGTAAAAATAGTAAGTGACGTTAATGTTGTTATACCAGTAAGGGAAGTTAAAACTAAAATTATAAGTACAGAATTACTAGTTACTAAAAATGTTTTATATGCACAAGCTATTGAAAATGGTTTTCAATTAGTAAACACAAAACCATCGTTAGTTTTCCAATTATTAAAAACTAAAGTTAAAGACGTTTTTATTATCAAAAATAAAAACGGAATCTTATATAAAAGTGGTAATACTTGGGTTGCTGAATATTATAATAAAACTTCTTTAGTTGTTGAGAGATATCAGATTAAATTTTAATAATCATATCTGTTTTTCCATCTATTTTTTAAAATTTCTCTAAACTGATTTTCTCTTGAGTTTTGTCCAGGTTCATACAATTTTGTGCCAGAAATTTCACTGGGTAAAAATTCTTGTTCTGCAAAGTTATTAGGGTAGTTGTGCGAATATTGGTAGTTTTTACCATAATCTAAATCTTTCATTAATTTAGATGGAGCATTCCTTAAATGTAACGGTACGGATAAATCACCCGTTTTTTGCACTAAATTTTGAGCTTCACCAATTGCTAAATAAGAAGCGTTACTTTTTGCTGAATTTGCTAAATAAACTGCACATTGACTTAAAATTATTCTTGATTCTGGGTTGCCAATAATTGAAACAGCCTGAAAAGTATTATTTGCCAATATTAAAGCAGTTGGGTTTGCATTACCTACATCTTCAGAAGCCAAAATTAACATCCTTCTTGCTATAAACTTTACATCTTCACCACCTTCAATCATTCTTGCCAACCAATAAACTGCAGCGTTTGGGTCGCTTCCACGAATCGATTTTATAAATGCTGAAATAATGTCATAATGTTGTTCGCCAGTTTTATCATATCTAACTGTGTTCTTCTGTATTTTTTCTAAAACAAGTTTATTCGTTATTTCAATTTCATCATCGGTAGAAACCAATAATTCAAAAATATTTAATAGCTTTCTTGCATCTCCACCAGAAACTTGAATCAATGCATCTGTTTCTTTTAATGTTATTTTTTTGGTTGATAAAAATTCATCTTTTTCCATTGCCCTATGCAACAGTGCAATTAAATCATTTTTATCAAAAGAATTTAAAATATAAACTTGACTTCTAGAAAGTAGGGCAGGAATAACCTCAAAACTTGGGTTTTCTGTAGTTGCGCCAATTAAAGTAACCCAACCTTTTTCTACAGCACCTAATAAAGAATCTTGTTGAGATTTACTAAATCTATGAATTTCATCAATAAATAAAATAGGATTTTTTGCTGTAAATAAACCACCACTTTTTTTAGCTTTTTCTATAATTTCTCTTACATCTTTAACCCCAGAGCTTATTGCGCTTAATGTGTAAAAAGGCCTATTAGATTCCGTAGCAATAATATTTGCTAATGTGGTTTTACCAATTCCCGGAGGTCCCCATAAAATTAAAGACGGTATAATCCCTTTCTTTATTAAATTAGTTAAAACACCATTTTTGCCAACTAAATGTTGCTGACTGATATAATCTTCTAATTTTCTAGGTCTAATTCTTTCTGCCAAAGGTTCATTCATTCAGTAAAAATAACAAAGATTTCTGACAGAAATTGTAAAAATAGTGTTTGGTTCTATTTTTGCTATTTTTATGATGATGAATGATGATGATCAATTAAAAATATCGAAGTTAATTTTTATAATTCCTATTGTATATGTAATTAGTATTTGGTTCATTTATTGGGTTGAAATAACTTTTAGTTTCAATTTTAATAAGTTTGGTGTTTTTCCAAGAACTCTATTTGGGTTTAGAGGTGTTTTTTTAATGCATTTTATACATAGTGATACGGGTCATCTTTTTAACAATTCTATTCCTTTATTTGTACTTTTAAGTAGTCTTTTTTATTTTTATAAAGATGTTGCTTATAAAGTTTTACTGTTTGGCGGCTTTTTTACAGGGCTTTTAACTTGGGTAATTGCAAGGGAATCTTACCATATTGGGGCAAGTGGAATTGTGTATCTACTCTTTAGCTTTGTTTTCTTTAGTGGAATCATCAAAAAGCACTTCCGTTTGGTAGCGCTTTCATTAATAATTATTTTTCTCTATGGAAGTATGATTTGGTATGTTTTACCAATTAAAGAAGGTATGTCTTGGGAAGGTCATTTATCTGGTTTCTTAACAGGTTTTATTTTTGCTATAATATATAGAAATAAAGGGATTATTAAAAAAGAACACCATTTTTCAAATACAGACTTTGATTTATTATTTGATGATCATGGAAATTTCTCTCCCCCAAAAATAACCGAGGAAATAAATGAGAAAATAGATAATAAAGAAAGTGAATAATTAACAGCTAACTACTTATTCTCTGTCTAACAGTTTCGTATAAGAAAGCTCCACAAGCAACCGAAACATTTAAAGACGCTATTCCACCTAGTAAAGGTAATTTCGCCTTATAATCGACCATTTTAAGTATTGAAGGGTTTACACCTTTATGTTCAGAACCCATAATGATTGCTATTGGTTGATTTAAGTTAATATCGTAAATAGAATCTTCTGTTTTTTCTGTAGCAGCTACTGTTTTTATATCTTCTGCTTGTAATAGAAACAAAGCATCTTTAATGTGGTCTACTTTACAAATAGGAATTTTAAATGCAGCACCGGCAGAAGTTTTTATTGTTTCAGCGTTAACAGGTGCGCTTCCATTTTTTTGAATGATAATTCCATTAACACCAGTACATTCTGCTGTTCTAATTATAGCACCAAAATTACGTACATCAGACAATTGATCTAAAAGAAGAAATAAAGGAGTTTTCCCGCCTTCTAATGTTTCCTCAATTAACTTCTCTAAATCATAAAAGTCAATAGGAGAAATTTGTGCTACCGCACCTTGATGGTTGCTGTTTTTAGATAATCTATCTAATTTTTCAACAGGAACAATACTAGTAGCAATACTTTTTTCTTTAATCAATTTATTTAATTCATAGTATAAATCTCCTCTTAAAGCTTTTTGTAAATAAACTTTACTAATTGTAGAACCACTTTCTATAGCTTCAATAATTGCTCTAATACCAAAAATATTTGTAATTTCTTCTGTCATGCTGCAAATGTATGCTAAATAATGAGCAAAAAAAAACCACCTCGTAAAGAGGTGGTTAAATATTTAAAAAATTATTTTATTAGTAACCTATTGTACCGTTAAAATTCCTTTTTGTTATTTTTTTAGTAGCTTTAGATAATTTAATTGCATCATCCATAGACATAGATTTAGCATCTCTACTTCTAGCATATGTACCTATTCTTGTATAAATATAATCAATATCATCAATAGCAGTTCCACTAGTGTCACCAACTAAAGATAGATAATGTGTAATATTACCAGTACCAAAGTTATAAAAACCAGGATTTGGTCCAAAAAACCCTTCATAATGACTCCAAGATGTAGGTTGTCCTGCAGTAATAACTGAAGAAACAGGGCTTGGGTATTCGCCTAATGCGCCATCTGTTGCAGGATCAATATAAATTGGTAAAGTTTGTGGTTCTGGTAAACCAAATCCACCTAAAAATCCACTAAATAAATTAATACCGCTTAATGTATGACCTGTAGCATCTGAAGCATCTGCTGTAATTTCATAAGTACCAGTATCTGGTAAAAAGACACCTGGGTTACCTGTAAAAAGACCAGAATAAAAACCACTTAAACCACCATACCATACTGTAGAATAATCATATTGACCTGGCATTAATTTTGCTTGTTCAGCAATAGTAAATGCTCTAGTCCAGAAATAGTAACCAAAACCTGTTAAAGGAGCTACATCTTTTCCTGATTTATCTTTAAAAGTTCCAGGACCCCAAGTAACAAGTATAGCGTCATCAGGAGCAAAAGTACCATGATCATTTATAACTATTGAAGTACCACTAGTAACAAAGTTTACAGCACCATTTACATTAATTATTCTACCACCAAAGAAACCTTCAAAAGTAACGTCTCCTCCTTGGTAAAATACAGGCTCACTAAAAACTAAATTAAGAGCTCTAAATGGGCTATTTGCACCTGGTTGCACATTATGTGCAGGAGCAGTAGCTGCATCATCTCTTAAAAATACTGGGTCAGCTGTATCTGGTGTAGTAACAGTTAATTTTGTTACTGTTTCAGAAATAAAGTTATCAGCACTTTTATGAATTGCATATACATCATAAGTATAAGCACCATAAATTTTATTGTCTACTGTTATTGCTACAGGTGTAGAACCATCTACACTAAAATTACCAGCTTGTTGAAAACCATTTCCTGTATGAACTGCAGTAGAAGATGGTGCAGCTGTACCTGAAGGCACAACAGCATAATAACCTTCCCCTTTTGAAGAAGGACTATAAGTTACAACAAAACTGTTATCTGCGCTAGCAGTTGCATCTTCTGTTATTGTAAATGTAGTCGGAGATTCATATACTGCTGGGATGTACCCAGATTCATTGGTAGTATCACAAGCATAAAGCAATGTTGCTAAAGCTAATAGACCAAAGAATTTTTTAATATTTAATTTCATATTATTTTTTATTTTTTAGTTATTGTTTCTGTATAAACTCTTCTAACAGCACCACCTTGGTATAAAGTATAGTTTAATACCATTGTTTCTGAACAAGAAGTATAAATACCTGTAGCTTCAATTTCATAAAGAGGTTGAACTGCACCATTCCATGTAGTAGTACAAGATGGTTGTAAAGGAATATTTACTGCCCCAGTAACTAAATCTACAGTTACTTTTACTTTATGGCTAACTGTTACAACTTCATCCCAATACCCAGTATCAGTAATCCAAGCATAACTTAAACCTTCCATTAATAAGTCTGTACCATCAAAAGAAGTTTCAACCATAGTGTCATTAGGTCCAGCTTCACCTGCAGGAACATTATCCATTCCACCCCAAGCAGCAGCACCTAAGCCAGCTAAACTAAAAGCACAATCATCATCTTGTAAAGTTAACGTCATTACTTTACCGTTACCATCAGGTCCAGGGAATCCTAAACCTACTGGTGCACTGCTTAAAGTAATTGTTATTACTTTATCTCCATCTTCTAATGAATTATCAATAGGAATAATTTGAAGAGCATCCTGAAAAACACCAGGAGCTAACTCGAAACTAGATTTTCCATTAACTAATGTATAATGTACACCTTCAACAGCATTATCTGAAGCAATTGTAAAACCTACTGAAGTTGCTGTAGTTGCTGCTTCTGCAGATGTCGATAAATTTAAAACTACATCTATAGCTCCAGGATTAGATTCTAATACTGAAACAGATGATGAAGCTAATGATACAAATGCATCAGAAGGGAAAGATAGAGAGTCTACCGTTTCCTTACTTTCATCACAAGATACAAATAACGCAATGGCAGTAATTAGTGTGAATATTTTTTTCATTTTTTTATAATTTAAAATTATTATTAATTATATCCTGGTGATTGTACCATGTTTGGATTGCTGTTTAATTCTCTAATATCAATAGGGAAGTTAAATCTATGGTCTCCAGCAGGTAGTGTCATAACATCTGCAGGTACACCTGTTCCGTCAGCTAAATGACCCGAAGTTGATCTTGTAATAGTCATTCCAAATCTTTTAAGATCTGTAAATCTAGCACCTTCAAAAGCTAATTCTAACCTTCTTTCTAATTGAATAGCATCTTTTAATGCTTGTCCTGTTTCCCCACCTGATGCAAAACCAGAATATCTTTGAGATCTAACTGCATCTAAAGCTGTTAAAGCTGGTCCATCTTGATTTTGTGCAGCTAAAGCTTCTGCTTTTATTAACATAACTTCAGAAGCTCTTAATATTTTAGCATCTACGTTACCTAAAGCTGTAGTAGAAACACTATTATACCATTTTATAACATGGTTATAGTTAGCACCTCCAAATATACTAGTTTCCATATATGCTGTCGTTCTAATGTCATTAGATTGAAATAAAGAATAGAAAGCGAAATCTGGAACATATTCAGATTTAATACCATTTGCAGTTTGGTTGTATGGTACACCCAAAGTTCTGTTAGTAAGATCATCATTTCTAATTGCAAAAATAACTCCAGATCTATCAGAATCATCCCAAACTCCAGTAAAGTTTGCTCTAGGAGCCACTGAAGCAGAAACTTTGTTAGCTGCTGTTACTGCACCAGGCATATTACCCATATGAAGATAAACATTAGCTAAAACACCATTTACAGCATCTTTACCCATTCTGAAAGTACCGTTTGAAGTGTTAATTAAACTAGCAGCCATCTTTAAATCGTCAACTATTTTTTGATAAAATTCACCAACTGTTAAATCTCTAGCAGGAAAATCATTAATATCTGCAATAGTAATATAAGGCATACCTAATGTAGCATTAGAACCTCCACTTTGAGTAGGGATTTCTCCGTAATACTTAATTACATCAAAGTGAGCTAGTGCTCTAATAGCCATTGCTTCACCCATAATGTTGTTCTTGAAAGAACCTGCATCTAATTTGTCAGTATTTGCAAGAACAGTATTTACATTTCTTATTGCTCCATAAGCATCAAGCATATGAAAAGAACCTGAATTCTGATCATAATTCCAATCATGTCTTGCCTGTTGGCTTAACCTTCCTTCTCTACTGATAAGTAAATTATCTGACATTACATCACGAGATTGCATTGCACCTCCGTAATATGCACCACCTAACATTTCTACATAAGCACCATTAAGTGCGTTTGTAAATCCACCATTTGTAGCAAATGCTTCTTCAGCTGCTACTGTTGAAGTAGGAAAAGTATCAAGTCTATTATCACAAGAAGTTATTGCGACAACTAAAACTAATATTGTTAAAATATATTTTTTCATCTTTTATTGTTTTTTTAAAATTTAAGATCTATACCAAAAGAAATAGTTGTTAAAGTAGGGTAACTATTTAAACTATATTCACCAGGTATTTGGTCTCTTGTTGTACTACCTGGATTAGATTCAGCAGAACCAATACCAACTTCAGGATCTCCTTTGTAATATGGTACGTATGTCCATAAATTTGTTCCAGAGAAATACATTCTTATTTGAGTAAAAGGAACTTGCTCTAAAAAATCTGAAGGTAAAGTATACCCTAATTGTAAGTTTCTTAATCTAATATAATCTCCTCTTTGTAAATATCTTGTACTAAAACTACTTGAAGTTGTTCTATTATTTGCATTTACAGCACCATTATAACCATTTGTTACAGGGTTTGGTAATACGTTAGTATCTCCTGGGTTTTTCCAATAGTTAAAAGCATCAACTCTTTGGTTACTATTTGCTCCAGTACCATCAGTTAAATGTTGAGATTCAACTTCATTCATAATATAATTACCACCTTTAAAGTAGAAATCTGCTGTAAGATCTAATCCTTTATAAGTAACGCTTGTATTAAAACCACCGTCAAATTGAGCAAATGGAGTCTTACCACTTAATATTTTATTATCAGTATTACTAGTAGTTACATTGTCATTAGCATCTAAAAATAAAGCTTGACCGTTTGCAGGATTTACACCAACATATCTTGGTAAGAAAAAAGTATGAACCTCTTCACCAACACTTAATATAGAGTGCCTTGCGTAGTTTAATTGTAAATCATCATCACTAGCTAGTTTTAAAACTTCACTATCATATGTACTAAAAGTTACACCTGCAGTCCATCTTAAGTTTTCAGTTCTAAGTATATCACCTCTTAATTCAAATTCCCAACCAGAGTTTTCAACTTCTCCAATGTTTTTAAAAATTGATCCACCACCTTGAATTCTACTAATTGGCACACTTAATAGTAAATCAGTAGTATTTTTCTTATAGTAATCTACAACACCAGTAATTCTACTGTTAAATAAACCAAATTCTATACCTGCACCATATGTAAAACTTTGTTCCCAACCTAAATTAGGATCTCCGAATACTGAAGGAGCAGCAGAAGTATTACCATTGTATGAGTTAAAACCATAAGTTGTTATTGCTGGGTTGTTACCAATCTGGTCATTACCAGAAGTACCTGCATTAACTCTTAATTTAAGGTTATCAACTGTATCAGTTAATCCACTAAAGAAATCTTCTTTGTGAATATTCCAAGCTACAGAAGCACCCCAGAAAGTACCATATTTTGTGTTTTCACCAAAACGAGAAGAACCATCACGTCTTACAGTACCATTTAAAATATATTTTTCATCTAAAATATAATCAGCACTAGCTGCTACAGAAAATAAAGTTCTTCTTGCATTACTACCGTTTATTCTACTTGCTCTTGGTGTTGATCCAGCGTTTACAGTAGTAGGTCCGTTTATAACATAACCTTGTGCACCTGTTCTTGCATATTCTTGATACCAATCTTGGTATTCAACAAAAACTGTAGCATTTACCGCGTGTCTTTCGTTAAACGTTTTGTTAAAATTTAACTTGTTTAATAAAGAATATTGAAAAGTATTTGTTTTAGAATAAGTTGATGTACCTGTAGGAGTTCCATAAAAGATACCATCTAAAGCTGAACCTGCATGAAGGATACTTCTTGAAGTTCTATCGAAATAACTTACGTTAGTACCAAACTGGTAGCTAAATGCATCAGAAAATTTAATGTTAGCATTAAAAGTTCCGAAGAATCTATTATCAGTATCATTATCTTCATTAGCTCTTACTTGTGCTAAAGAATTTAAACCTTGATGTGTAGGGTTATATGTATCTAAACCTCTTAAGTTTGGAATACGGTCTCCATTAGCATCTGTTAAATAAACAGGCTCATAAGGATTAAAAGTAAAACGACCGTTTACTGGGTTTTGAATATTATTTCTATCTCTAGGATCTTGATCATTAGCAGTAGAAAAAGCTAAATTTGTACTTAAATCTAACCAGCTATTTGCATCATAACCAACGTTTAACCTTGTTGATGTTCTTTTAAACGCACTTTCTACTAATTCTATAATACCTGAATTAGAATCATTAGAGATTGACATAAAGTATGTTAACTTCTCATCTCCACCTGTTACAGATAAGTTTACAGAAGTAATTTCTGCATCTTTTAATAAAGCATCATTCCAATCATGATTTTGAGAAATTAAACGATCCCATTCACTTTGTAATAATACTGTAGAACCAGTACCAACTCCAATAGCTCTTTCATATTCAAGTTTTTCTGTTGCGTTCATCATTCTAAAATTCCTTTTAGCTTCTGATGCCAAACCTAACCTTGATTGAAATCTAATTTGAGCCTTTTTACCTTTTTTACCTTTTTTTGTTGTAATTACTACAACTCCATTAGCACCTCTTGCTCCATAGATTGCAGTACTTGCCGCATCCTTAAGAACATCCATTCTTTCAATATCTGAAGGATTAATACCAATGATTTGATCTTCATCTACCTGAATACCGTCTAAAAGGTATAAAGGTTCACTACCTGCATTAATAGAACCGATACCTCTAATTCTTACGAAAGCAGCATTACCTGGTTTTCCGTTTTGAGCGGTTACTTGTACACCTGTTGCAACTCCTTGTAAAGCATTATCAATACTAACTGAATTTGATTGCTTTTCTAATTGAGCGGATGTAACTGAAGATATTGCAGAAGATAAATCTCCTCTTTTTTTAGTAGTATATCCAATAACAATTACTTCTTCAAGTTGTTCTCCACCTTCAACCATCGTTACGTTGATAGTATTAGATCCACCAACAGTTTTCTCCGCAGATTTATATCCAAGGTATCTAAACACTAACACATCACCAGATTTAGCTTTGATAGAGTATTTACCATCAAAATCTGTTTCTGTACCTGCTGTTGTACCTTTAATTACTACACTTACTCCAGGTAAACCTCCTGATTCATCAGAAACAGTACCGGAAACAGTCTTCGTTTGTGCAAATGATATTTGCACGACCAACGCTAGTAATAGCGTTAAAATTCCATTAAACTTTGTCTTCATTTGTATAATTATTTGAATTAATTAACCCCAAAAGTCTTAAATTAATCTTAAATAAACAATTTTTTAACATAAAAAGAGCCGTAAAATATTTTACGGCTCTTTTAAATGTGTTAATTGTTACCTATTAATCACCTATTAATTAGGTGTTTATGGATTAATTTTTGTCCCACCATAATTTTGTATGAAGATCATCTGCTCCTTGAGATGCAACAACAGCTGCATAGTTTGTTGCATTATTATCTTCAACTGATGAATCATAAGCATCACGTACTGGAATTCTTGGGTCTACTGCATTCCCAGAAGGTGTAAGTACTGGCATATCTAATCTTCTCCATTCAGCCCAAGCTTCTGGTCCGTTTAAATATAAAGCAACCCACTTCTCATAAGCTATATTAGCTAAAGTTGAAGATGTATGAGCTGCAGTATACGCATCGATATCTGCTTGATCTACACCCCAAAAACTCATAGAGTCTTCAATTCCTTCTTTAAAGAAACTAGCTGTAGTTCCACTACCAACATTCCATCCTTTTAACTTAGCTTCAGCTAAAGAAAGATTAACATGTGCAGCAGTGTAAATAGGTGATTTATACGCTTGGTTACCAGTAACAGTAGTTGTAGGTAAAGAATAATCTTGTACGTTTCCGTTAACATAACCATTTGGTGCTCCAACAAATTTAGCATCTATACCACCTGGGAAATTTGTACTTGTTGTTGAGCCATCTCTAGATGGTTCAACAAATTTAAATAACCTAGGATCTAAATTAGATCTTAATTCACTAGCCATTGTTTCAGAAAGTAAGTAATCTACTCTAGATTCAAATCTATCTTCCCAAGGATTATCACTGTTATCGTCTGTACCAAAATTAAACAAAATATTGTCAGAATTACTTCTAACAACACCTGCAGCTACAGCTTCTTCAAATTTTGATTTTGCTAAAGAGGCATTAGCATCAGAAATTCTTAATGCCATTGTCATTTTTAAAGTATTTGCAAACATTCTCCATCTAGTCATGTCTCCACTAAAAATGATGTCTCCTTGAGGACCTGCATTAAGGTTTATTAACGTTAAAGCTTCTTCTATTTCTGCAAACATTAAAGTGTATAGTTCTTCTTGACTATCAAACTTTGGTTGTGGAAATGAAATTCCTTGAAATGCTTCTGACCAAGGTAAAGCTCCCCAACGATCTGTTATATACTGAAGATAATATGCTCTCATTATCTTTGCAACTGCCATTTGGTTATTGTTGTCACCAAAAGCTGCTGCTCCTCCCATTAATTCAGTATCTGAATTAATTTTAATAATCTCATTTAAATTCTGAATAGGACCTGTATACCAACCATTATAACTACTTGTTAAAGTTGCATATCTAGAAAAACCTGGATATTGACCTTCAGTAAGTTGTTGTGTATATAAAATCCCTTGCATACTTGTTACAACAGAGTTTCCAATAGACGTTTGTGCACTTGTTAATAACTGTGAAGTTACCGCAGATGTAGGTCCATTTGGGTTATCGTTTATATCTCCAAAATCTATAGAGTCACATGAACTATAGAATATAGAAACACATATTAATAATGCTATGTTTTTTATTGTTTTTTTCATTTTATTCTATTTTAAAATCTTAAATTTAAGTTTAAACCAATGGTTCTAGTATTTGGTAATTGACCAGCTTCTGCCCAGTTGTAACCACTTCTTTTTTCAATTTCAGAAGGATCAATCCAAGGTAAATCTGAATAAATTAACCATACATTATTAGCATATAAACCAAGCGTAGCGCTTTTTATTTTTAATTTATCAGTAACTACTTTATCAAAAGTATAGTTTAATCTAACAGTTCTTAACTTAACATAAGTAGCATCATGTACATTGTTTTCATAGATGTTACCTAAATTACCTAAACTATAATGCCCTGAAGCTTCTACATATTTATCTACAACAGTACCATCAGAAATTGGTGTTCCGTTTGCATCTGTACCTGTTTGTAATACACCTACTATATGAACTCCACCACCACTAGCAATAGGATCTCTTTTTGGATTTCCTTTGTCGTTTAGACCTGCTGTTACAGATGCTAAACCAGAATGGTTAAAGTATCTTTCTGTTCTTGAATAGTATTTACCACCACTTTGAAAATCAAAGCCTAAATTTAAACCAAAGTTTTTATAAGTCATTGTAGATGTAAAACCACCTGTAAAATCTGGTAATAAACTACCTAATAACTTATTAGTTTCTCTTGCATAAGAATCACCAGCAGTAAAGATTTTAGAACCATCTGTATGAGTTGCAAATCCTCTTCCGTAGAATAATCCCCATTCTTGACCAACTCTTTCTTGTAACTTCATGTTTGAAGTATAAGTACTTAAGTTTCTAGATTCAATTCCAGGATATAATTCATTAACGAATCTTGATAAAGTTGCAAAGTTAACACCAACATTCCAGTTAAAGTTTTCTGATTTAACTACATCTCCAAAAAAACCTAATTCTATACCTTTAGAAGTTTGTTTTCCTGAATTTAATACAATAGAAGAATAACCTGTAGATCCATCTAAAGGAACTGTTACCGGTATATCACTATCAACTCTATTAAAGTATGTAAAATCTAAAGAGAATCTATTATTAAAAAATTGTAATTCTGTACCAATTTCAGTCTCTGTTCTTAATCCACCAACTAAATCTGGGTTCTCTTGTCTTCCTGGAACAGATAAAGTTCCGTTTCCGTTATATAAATCACCTACATTATATGTGCTACCTACATTGTAAGGATTAGGGAAATAAGGGGCTTGTGCATAACCAAGTCTTATTTTAGAAAATGTTAAAACATCATTTTTAGGAATTACTTTATTAGCTAAAAAACTTAATGAAGTACCAAATGTTTCAACTCTATTGTCATCAGCTTTTGCAGTAGAAGACCAGTCGAATCTATATGACCCATCTAAATATAATGTGCTTTTGTATCCTAAAGATCCTTTAACAAATAAACCTCTTCTTTCATCTTTTCTAGTGAAGTTAGAAGAACTTACGGCATCTTTTGAACCCGCTAAGTTATAAAAACCAGGTATTGTTAATCCACCAACAGTATTAGAACGAAGCGCATTATATTCTGTTTGAATTTTTTCAGCACCAAGACTTGCATTGAAATCTAAATCTCCATCTAAATATTTATCAGCATAATTTACCATACCGAAATATTCAATTCTTTCATTTCTTAAAGCAAATTCAGCATAAAAAGAAGTATCTAATAAACTTTTAGTTGTTCCTCTATCATTTTGAGTGTATGAGTGAAATGTTCTTCTAACTTCTCCAGTAACATTAAACTTGTCATTAATTGTGTAAGTACCGCCAATTTTACCAAATGTAGAATTTTTGTATTGATTTTTAAAGTTCTCGTAAGAATGTAAAAAAGGAGAATCCCAATATAAAGGTTTAGGATTTCTTGGTCCATTAATATTCCAAGAAGTTAAAGCACCGTTACGTTCGTAATTTCTTAAACGAGACATATCTAATTGACGTTGCCACCATTGGTTCATGTTTGAAGCTAAATTTCCATAACCCTGATCAGGATCATTTAATGTATGTCTGTCTTCGTAATTGATGTTTGTAAATAATTTAAATTTTTCAGACATGTCGTATGAAAGATTTATAGAAAATTTAGAAGAACTTCTATTAGAATTAGGTATAATTCCGTTTGCTCTTAAATCTGAAATTGTTGTTCTAACATTATAATCTTCACCACCTTTAGAAAAAGCTAATGTTACAAATTGAGTAATAGCTGCATCAAAAAAGTTTTTTACGTTATCTTCATTTGCAACCCAAGGTCTTAATTCACCAAATTCTGGTGTATTAGGAACCCAACTATCCCAATGACGAACTAAAGTACCATCTAATTTTGGTCCCCAGCTTTCATCTGCTTGATATAATGGCATTTTATGGCCATCAAAACTTGCCCAACTAGCAGGGTCTGTAGCTGCATTGTATGAGAAAGTATCCCAAGTTTGGCTATAACCACCACCATATTCGTTTTGGTAATCTGGTAATGTAGCAACAGTATTTACAGATGTATTAAAATCTAATTCAAATGTAGTTTCTCCTTTAGTAGCAACTTTAGAAGTAATTACAATTACACCATTTCTTCCATCAGGACCATAAACTGCAGTTGCAGCAGCTCCTTTAAGAACAGACATACTAGCAATGTTTTCAGTATTAATATCACTTGTAGAGTATACTCTAATACCATCTACAACGTATAATACATTGTCACTACCTCTTAATCTAATTGTAGAGTTACCAAAGGTAGAACTTGAGTTACCAATAATTTGCACACCAGATACTTTACCTGCTAATGCATTAGATAAATCTGTTTCTTTTGCCTGAGTTAATGCTGGTCCTGCTACAGTTTGTTGAGAGAAACCAATAGATTTTTTTTCTCTTTTAATACCATAGGCAGTAATAACAATTTCCTCTAAAGTACTTGCATCTTCAACCATTGCTATATCTATGGTGTTAGAAGTACCTACTGTTTTGTCAATAGTTTTATATCCTACATAACTAAAGCTTAAAACGTCTCCTTGTTTTGCTTTAATAGAATATTTACCATTAAAATCTGTTTGAGTTCCCTTACTTGTACCTTTTATTGAAACACTTACACCTGGTAGTGAGCCAGAAGTGTCTGATACTGTTCCGGAAACTGTTTTTTCCTGTGCAAAGGATACTTGCACCAAGAACGCTAGTAATAGCGTTAAAATTCCTTTAAACCTTGTTTTCATTATTAAATAAATTTGAATTAATTGCGCCAAATATCTTAATAAAATGTTAAAGAAACAATCTTTTTGATAAAAAATGTAAGTTTACTATATCGATTTCGAACTTAACCTATGGTTTAAAGATTAATAGTCCAGTTGATTATTAGTTTAACCTTCTCATAATTAAACTTTTGAATTGAATTTTTTCCTAAAATAGTGGAAATATTTACTTGCGAATTTTTGGTTGTAAACAGGTACCCTAGACCAATTCCAAGAAAATTATCTTTATTAAGAGATGTTTTAATTTTACCGAAGTCAGTAATTGAGTATAAATAAGAGTTTTGAGAAGTTAAATAGCGGTATTCAACATTAAAAAAAGTATAGTTATTAGTAAAAATGCTTTGTTCGTTGAAACCTCTTATTGTGTTTGCACCACCAATCCTATATAGTTCATTGTCTATTATGCCATCTGAATTTAAATAACCTATTTTATTTCTTATGTAAATACTGTTTCTAATGTTTATATCCCAAATATATGATATTGATGTTTCTATTTTAAATTGAGTTGAAGTTTTGTCTTCTGTTTTTCTCTTACCAAAACTAGGATTCACTTCAAGACTGAACTTGTCATTGAAAAAGAAATCATTTTTAGGTGTTTTATATTCAAATCGAAACCCAAAAAAGGAATTACTATAAGTTTTAATATTGTTATTAATACTTTTATCAAGGTTTTCAGAGTTTTCTGAATTATAGGTAAAAGCAATTTTGGCTCTTGAATTTAAATTGTAGAATAGTTTAGAGTTGAAATTAGTGTTTAAAAACGTAGAATCTTGTTTATAAATAGAAAATGAAATTTCAGGCGTTATTATTGAGTTAAATATATACGGTATTTCCGTTGAAATTTTAAATTCCTGTCGTTCATCACCAATACTATTCCAAAATAATTCAAATTTTTCTCCTTTATTTAATATATTATTTAATTTTAAATCCAAGTTTCCGTTAAATACAATATCACCATTTTCTTTCGAAGTGAAGTTTATTAAACCATCAAAACTATTATTTTTATATTTTTTTAAATACATATATAATAAGGTAGAATCTTTGGTGAACAAAACTTCTGCGGGTTTTATTTCTTTTATAAATCGAAGACTTTTAGATGCGTTGGTTATTTTGCTAATTTTCTCTTTACTAAAAATAGTTTTATTATTTATATTGTAGAAATTTTTAATGTAAGACTTTGGGAAGTCATCATAACCTTTCACTATAACTCTATTTATAGTTCTTTTTTTTGACTGAAGTATTTTAAGATCAGCAAAAAGTATGTTGTTTTTAAGTTTTATGTTTTTTAAGAATACTTTAGAAAATGTCTTTCCTTTATTATCTAGTTCAATAGATATTTGTAATAAGGTAGATTGTAATCTTTCTATAGGAATAGAAAAAGAATTGTTTTTTATTTTTAAATTTTTAAATTCAATTTCAGTAGTAAAAATATTGATAATCGCTTTTTCAATTTTTTCATTTAATGAAAAATAGATTGTATAGTTTTTGTCACTCTTTATAATACTATCTATAGAATTTGCAAAATAGCCAACCTTCTTAAGGTAGTCAGAAATTTTATAAGCTTCATTTTTTATTGAAAGTGAATCTTTATGTTTTTTTATATAATCTATTTTTTGTAGAAAGACTTTGTCTAGTTTATTCTTTGATGTTAACTCTAGCGTTAAATCTTGAGCAAGATAGTTTTTAGAAAAAAGAAATAATAGAAGTGTAATTATATATAGGTATGTTTTTTTCTTCAATTTTGATATATTAATATTTTCAAATGTAAATGAATTTCAAGGATTTTAATTGTATTTTTTTAAAACTAGAGAATGAGTTTATAGTAGGTAAATTGTTTCAAAAAGGTGTTTTTTAAAAAATAACTATCTGATATTTGTATAATTATAAATTAGTTGTACATTTGCAAACCTTTTTAAAAGGGTAAAATTATAATTATAAACGTAAAACAGTAATTATTTAGTATGCCAACTATTCAACAATTAGTTCGTAAAGGAAGAACCAAAATAACTAAGAAGAGTAAATCGGCTGCATTGTCGTCTTGTCCTCAAAGACGTGGAGTATGTACTCGTGTTTATACCACAACACCAAAAAAACCTAATTCAGCAATGCGTAAAGTTGCCAGAGTTAGATTAACTAATGGTAATGAGATAAACGCGTACATCCCAGGTGAAGGACATAACTTACAAGAGCACTCGATAGTATTAGTTAGAGGTGGAAGGGTAAAAGATTTGCCAGGAGTAAAGTATCACGTAGTACGTGGGGCTTTAGATACAGCGGGAGTTGAGGGAAGAACTCAACGTAGATCAAAGTATGGTGCAAAACGCCCAAAGAAGTAGAGGTTAGAAGTTAAAAGTTAAAGATTAAAGATTGAAAATTAAGAAGACGTTATTGTCTGATTTGTTTTTAGTTAATAATTGATAATTAATGACCAATAACTAATTTAATTAACTTTTTTAATGTAAAGACATGAGAAAAAGAGCAGCAAAAAAAAGAGTCTTATTACCAGATCCAAAGTTTAACGATCAGTTAGTAACACGTTTCGTTAACAACTTAATGTGGAGTGGTAAGAAGTCTGTAGCGTTTAAAGTGTTTTATGACGCTTTAGAGCTAGTAGAAGAAAGAAAAGGTGAAGACGAAGAAAAATCGGCTTTAGAAATTTGGAAAGAAGGTTTGTCTAATGTAATGCCTCACGTAGAAGTAAGATCTCGTCGTGTTGGTGGAGCAACATTCCAAATTCCAATGCAGATTAGACCAGACCGTAAAGTGTCAATGGCTATCAAATGGATGATTTTGTATACTCGTAAGAGAAACGAAAAAACTATGGCACAGCGTTTAGCTGCTGAAATTTTAGCTGCGGCTAAGGAAGAAGGAGCTGCAGTGAAAAAGCGTACTGACACTCATAAGATGGCAGAAGCAAATAAAGCATTCTCACACTTCAGATTTTAATAGAAATGGCTAGAGATTTAAGATATACAAGAAATATTGGTATTGCAGCACATATTGATGCTGGTAAAACCACAACAACAGAACGTGTATTGTATTATACAGGTGTTTCTCATAAAATTGGAGAAGTACATGATGGCGCAGCTACAATGGACTGGATGGAGCAAGAGCAAGAAAGAGGTATTACAATTACTTCTGCTGCTACTACTTGTACATGGCAGTTTCCAACGGAGAATAATGCTCCTGTAGATGATACAAAAGACTACCATTTTAATATTATTGATACGCCTGGTCACGTAGATTTTACTGTAGAAGTAAATAGATCTTTACGTGTATTAGATGGTTTAGTTTTCTTATTTAGTGCAGTTGATGGTGTTGAGCCTCAATCTGAAACTAACTGGAGACTTGCTGATAATTATAAAGTGCCAAGAATTGGTTTCGTTAATAAAATGGACCGCCAAGGATCTGATTTTATGATGGTTTGTGACCAAGTAAAAACAATGTTAGGTTCTAATGCAGTGCCAATTGTTTTAAATATTGGTGATGAAGAGAACTTTAAGGGTATTGTAGATCTAGTTAAAAATAGAGCTATTATATGGCATGAAGAAGGAATGGGGGCAACATTTGATATTGTTGATATTCCTGAAGAATTAAAAGAAGAAGCTAAATTATTACGTGCTAACCTTATTGAGGAAGTAGCTAGTTATGATGAGAACTTACTGGAAAAATTCATGGAAGATGAAGATTCTATAACAGAAGAAGAAGTGCACAATGCATTGAGATCTGCTGTAATGGATATGGCTATCATTCCTATGATTTGTGGTTCAGCTTTTAAAAATAAAGGTGTTCAGTTTCTTTTAGATGCTGTATGTCGTTATTTACCTTCTCCTATGGATAAAGAAGGTATTGTTGGAATGAATCCAGATACTGAACAAGAAGAGATTCGTAAGCCAGATGTAAAAGAGCCTTTTGCTGCTTTAGCATTTAAAATTGCTACAGATCCTTTTGTAGGACGTTTAGCATTCTTTAGAGTATATTCTGGACGTTTAGATGCAGGTTCATATGTTTTAAATAACCGTTCTGGTAAAAAAGAACGTATTTCTCGTATTTACCAAATGCATGCTAATAAACAAAACGCTATCGATTATATCGAGGCTGGAGATATTGGTGCGGCAGTAGGTTTTAAATCGATTAAAACAGGAGATACTTTAACAGCAGAGAAATTTCCATTAGTATTGGAATCTATGGATTTTCCAGACCCAGTAATTGGTATCGCTGTTGAACCAAAAACAAAAGCGGATGTAGATAAGTTAGGTATTGGACTTGCTAAGTTAGCAGAGGAAGATCCTACTTTTACAGTGCGTTCAGACGAAGCTTCAGGACAGACTATTATTTCTGGAATGGGTGAGTTGCATTTAGATGTACTTGTAGATCGTTTAAGACGTGAGTTTAATGTTGAAGTAAATCAAGGTCAACCTCAAGTAGAGTATAAAGAAGCGATTACTGCTGAAACAAATCATAGAGAAGTTTACAAAAAACAATCCGGTGGTCGTGGTAAATTTGCAGATATTGCATTTACTATAGGACCTGCTGATGAAGGTGTTCAGGGATTACAGTTCGCATCTGTTATTAAAGGTGGTAATGTTCCTAGAGAATTTGTTCCTTCTGTAGAGAAAGGTTTCAAAGAAGCTATGAAGAACGGTCCTTTAGCAGGTTATGAAATGGATTCAATGAAAGTTACTTTAAGAGATGGGTCTTTCCACGCGGTGGATTCTGATGCATTGTCTTTTGAATTAGCTGCAAGAATGGGGTATAAAGCTTCTGCAAAATCTGCAAAAGCAAAAATCATGGAACCTTTAATGAAGGTAGAAGTGTTAACTCCTGAAGCTAACATGGGTGATATCGTTGGAGATTTAAATAGAAGAAGAGGTCAAGTTAACGACATGAGTGATCGTGCTGGGTCTAAAGTTGTAAAAGCTATTGTTCCATTATCTGAAATGTTCGGATACGTAACAGCTTTAAGAACTATGTCTTCTGGTAGAGCAACTTCTACTATGGAATTTTCACATTATGCAGAAACTCCTTCAAATGTATCTGAAGAAGTAATAGCAAAATCTAAAGGTTAATCTACTTAATAATTAAAAGATGAGTCAAAAAATTAGAATAAAATTAAAGTCTTACGATTACAATTTAGTAGATAAATCTGCTGAAAAAATAGTAAAGACGGTAAAAAGTACTGGTGCTGTAGTTAACGGACCTATACCTTTACCAACACATAAAAAGATTTTTACAGTATTACGTTCACCACACGTAAACAAAAAATCTAGAGAGCAGTTTCAATTAGCTTCTTACAAAAGATTATTAGATATTTATAGTTCTTCTTCGAAAACTATTGATGCTTTAATGAAATTGGAGTTGCCAAGTGGAGTTGAAGTTGAGATTAAAGTTTAGTAAAACTTTAATCAAACATTCTGAACTTGTTTCAGAATCTCAACAATAAAGTGAAAGTGAATATTAACTTTCGGTTTAATTTTGTTAAACCGAAAGTTTTTTATATTTTTGCAACCCGAATTAGAGTAGGGTGATGCTGTTTTTTGATAAAAATTGAATAATAGTAACATGTCCGGAGCGTTTCGCGAAGGAAAAACGGAAAAACAAAATCAGCGTTGAATTTGTTTTGCGCTGTTTTTTTTGGATGAAACTTAAAGGATTGATATGAAACAATAGTTTCAAACAAATAATTATTAATAGACGCGCTGGATAATTAAATCTATCGTCTAAAATTTTAACTAAATGTCTGGGTTAATAGGAAGAAAGATTGGAATGACCAGCTTATTCGACGAAAACGGGAAGAACATTCCTTGTACAGTAATCGAAGCAGGTCCTTGCGTTGTCACTCAGGTCAGAACCGAAGAGGTTGACGGCTATAGTGCGTTGCAGCTTGGTTTCGATGACAAAAAAGCAAAGAGTTCTAACAAAGCGTTAGATGGTCACTTTAAAAAGGCCGGCTCTACAGCTAAAAAGAAAGTCGTTGAATTTCAAGGATTTGAAGGAGAGTTTAAATTAGGAGATTCTATCTCTGTAGATCACTTTGAAGAAGGTGAATTTGTAGATGTATCGGGTGTTTCTAAAGGTAAAGGTTTTCAGGGTGTTGTAAAACGTCATGGATTTGCCGGTGTTGGTCAAGCAACTCACGGTCAACATAACCGTTTAAGAGCTCCAGGGTCAATTGGTGCTGCATCTTACCCTGCTAGAGTATTCAAAGGAATGCGAATGGGAGGCCGTATGGGTGGAGATAAAGTGAAAGTTCAAAACTTAAAAGTATTAAAAGTAGTTGCTGAAAAGAACTTACTTGTTGTTAAAGGAGCAGTTCCTGGACACAAAAATGCTTTTGTAACTATTCAGAAATAATGAAAGTAGCAGTTTTAGATATTACAGGAAAAGATACAGGTAGAAAGGTTGAGCTTTCTAAAGATGTATTCGGTATAGAGCCTAATGACCACGCTATTTATTTAGATGTTAAGCAATACTTGGCAAATCAACGTCACGGAACGCATAAAGCTAAAGAGAGAGCTGAAATAGCGGGATCTACAAGAAAGATAAAAAAACAAAAAGGAACTGGTACTGCAAGAGCAGGTTCTATCAAGTCTGGTGTTTTTAGAGGTGGTGGACGTATGTTCGGACCAAGACCAAGAGATTATTCTTTTAAATTGAATAAAAACTTAAAGCGTTTAGCACGTAAGTCAGCTTTAAGTATTCAAGCAACAGATAATAATTTAGTAGTTGTTGAAGATTTTGACTTTGATAGTCCAAAGACAAAAAACTTTACAAATCTATTAGATGCATTAGCTTTAGACGCTAGGAGATCTTTATTTGTTTTAAATGGATTAAATACTAATGTGTATTTATCTTCTCGAAACTTAAAAGGTTCTACAGTAATAAATGCTTCAGATTTAAATACTTATGGTATTTTAAATGCAAGTAAAATAGTGATTACTGAAGGTTCTTTAGAAGGAATTAATACAAACTTAAGCAAATAGGGAATCAAAATGAGTATTTTAATAAAACCTATTATCACGGAAAAAGCAACAAACGATAGCGAATTATTTAATCGTTTTACATTTGTTGTAGATAAAAAAGCTAACAAATTAGAAATTAAAAATGCTGTTGAAACAGCATATGGAGTTTCTATCTTAAGCGTTAAGACTTTAAATTACCCAATTCAAAGAAATACTAAATTTACTAAAAAAGGTTTAGTAACAGGTATTAAGAGTGGGTACAAAAAAGCTGTCGTTCAAGTAGCGGAAGGAGAAAGCATTGATTTTTATAACAATCTTTAAGAAAGACAAAAATGTCAGTTAGAAAATTAAAACCAATAACACCAGGTCAGCGTTTTAGAGTTGTAAATGGGTTCGACACCATAACAACTGATAAGCCGGAGAAAAGTTTACTTGCTCCGAAAAAACGATCTGGAGGTCGAAACAGTCAGGGTAGAATGACAACACGTAATATAGGTGGTGGTCATAAACAAAGATATCGTATTATCGATTTTAAAAGAGATAAAGCAGGTATTCCCGCAACAGTTAAAACTATAGAGTACGATCCAAATCGTACAGCATTTATTGCACTATTAAGTTATGCTGATGGAGAAAAACGTTATGTAATTGCACAAAACGGTTTACAAGTAGGTCAAACTATTATTAGAGGAGAAGGAGTAGCACCAGAAATTGGTAATGCTATGACTTTAAACGAAATTCCTTTAGGAACTACAATTTCTTGTATAGAATTACGTCCAGGTCAAGGTGCTGTTATGGCTCGTTCTGCTGGTTCTTTTGCTCAATTAATGGCAAGAGACGGTAAGTATGCAACTGTAAAGTTACCTTCTGGTGAAACAAGATTAATCTTGTTAACGTGTTTAGCTACTATTGGAGTGGTTTCAAATTCTGATCATCAATTACTAGTATCTGGTAAAGCAGGTAGAAGAAGATGGTTAGGTAGAAGACCTAGAGTTAACGCTGTAAGAATGAATCCAGTTGATCACCCAATGGGTGGTGGAGAAGGACGTGCTTCAGGTGGACATCCAAGATCTAGAAATGGTATTCCTGCTAAAGGATTTAAGACAAGGTCTAAAACCAAAGCTAGTAATAAGTATATTATAGAACGTAGAAAGAAATAATAAGTTATGGCAAGATCATTAAAAAAAGGACCTTACGTTCACTATAAATTAGAGAAAAAAGTGTTAGCTAATGTAGACGCTGGAAACAAAACTGTAATCAAAACTTGGTCTAGAGCAAGTATGATTACTCCAGATTTTGTTGGACAAACAATTGCTGTTCATAATGGACGTCAGTTTGTACCAGTTTATGTTACAGAAAACATGGTAGGGCATAAGTTAGGCGAATTTTCACCAACTCGTTCTTTTAGAGGACACGCTGGTGCAAAAAATAAAGGAAAAAAATAGTAGGATATGGGAGTTCGTAAAAAAAACATGGCAGATCAGTTAAAAGCAGATAGAAAGCAACGTGCTTTCGCGAAGCTTACTAACTGTCCTACATCACCGAGAAAAATGCGTTTAGTAGCAGATCAGGTAAGAGGAGTAGAAGTTGAAAAAGCTTTACAAATCTTAAAGTTCAGTCCTAAAGAAGCATCTATCAATTTAGAGAAATTGTTATTGTCTGCAATTGCAAACTGGCAAGCTAAAAATGAAGATGCATCTATAGAAGAAGCTGGTTTATTTGTGAAAACTATCTATGTAGATAGCGCAGGAATGTTAAAAAGATTAAGACCAGCTCCACAAGGGCGTGCTCATAGAATTCGTAAGCGTTCTAATCACGTTACTTTAGAGTTAGGTGCTAAAAATTTAAGTAATTAATCAAAGTAGAAATGGGACAAAAAACAAATCCAATAGGAAATCGTTTAGGAATCATCAGAGGTTGGGAATCTAACTGGTACGGTGGTAATGACTACGGAGATAAAATTGCTGAAGATTATAAGATAAGAGAGTATATTCATGCTCGTTTATCTAAAGCAAGTGTTTCTCGTGTAATCATTGAGCGTACTTTAAAACTTGTAACCGTTACTATCACTACTGCTAGACCTGGTATTATTATCGGAAAAGGTGGGCAAGAGGTAGACAAGTTAAAAGAAGAGCTTAAGAAAATTACAGGAAAAGAAGTTCAAATTAATATTTTCGAAATTAAACGTCCAGAATTAGATTCTAGATTAGTAGCAACTAGTGTTGCTCGTCAAATTGAAAATAGAATTTCTTACAAGAGAGCTATTAAAATGGCTATTCAAGCTACAATGCGTATGAATGCAGAAGGGATTAAAATCCAAATTTCTGGTCGTTTAAACGGAGCTGAAATGGCACGTTCAGAGCATTTTAAAGAAGGAAGAATTCCTCTTTCTACTTTTAGAGCAGATATAGATTATTCACTTGTTGAAGCTCATACTACATACGGAAGATTAGGTATTAAAGTATGGATTATGAAAGGTGAGGTTTATGGTAAAAGAGAATTATCTCCATTAGTTGGTTTGTCTAAAAAACAATCTGGTAATAAAGGTGGTGGTGATAGATCTAAACGTCAACAACCTCGTAGAAGAAAATAATTTTTAAAATTAGAAATTAAAAATGTTACAGCCAAAAAGAGTAAAATACCGTAAGGTACAGAAGGCGAAAGGGAATATGACAGGTATTTCTGGTAGAGGAGCCCAACTTTCTAATGGAATGTTTGGTATCAAATCTTTAGACCAGAACTTGTTAACTTCTCGTCAAATAGAAGCAGCTCGTATCGCGGCAACTCGTCATATGAAAAGAGAAGGTCAGTTATGGATTAAGATATTTCCAGACAAGCCTATCACGAAGAAGCCCCTAGAAGTACGTATGGGTAAGGGTAAAGGAGCACCAGATCATTTTGTTGCAGTTATTAAACCAGGTAGAATTTTGTTTGAAATTGGTGGAGTACCAATGGATGTAGCAAAAGAAGCTTTACGTTTAGCAGCTCAGAAACTTCCAGTAAAAACGAAGTTTGTAATAGCAAGAGATTTTGATATTAACGCTTAATTCTAAATAGAATGAAACAATCAGAAATAAAAGAATTATCCATAGCAGATCTTAATGAAAAGCTTGGAGCGTTGCAAAAGAATTATACTGATCTTAAGATGGCACACGCCATAACTCCAATGGAAAATCCATTGCAGTTAAGAAGCTTAAGAAGAACTGTAGCAAGAATTGCAACAGAATTAACAAAAAGAGAATTACAATAATTCTATAGTCAATTTTAAAGATGGAAAAAAGAAATCTTAGAAAAGAGAGAATTGGTGTTGTATCTAGTAACAAAATGGAGAAATCTATTGTAGTTGCAGAAACTAAAAGAGTAAAGCACCCAATGTACGGAAAGTTCGTATTAAAAACGAAAAAGTACGTTGCACACGACGAACAGAATGATTGCAACGAAGGAGATACTGTTAGAATCATGGAAACAAGACCTATGAGTAAATCTAAACGTTGGAGATTAGTAGAAATCCTAGAAAGAGCTAAATAATATGTTACAGACAGAATCAAGATTAAAAGTCGCAGATAACACTGGAGCAAAAGAAGTTTTAGTGATAAGAGTTTTAGGAGGAACAAGAAAACGTTACGCAAGTATTGGAGACAAAATTGTTGTATCTGTTAAATCTGCAACTCCTAACGGAACTGTAAAAAAAGGTCAAGTATCTAGAGCAGTTGTTGTAAGAACGAAAAAAGAAATAAGACGTAAAGACGGATCTTATATAAGATTTGATGATAATGCTTGTGTTCTTTTAAACCCAACAGAGGAAATGAGAGGAACTCGTGTTTTCGGACCTGTTGCCCGTGAGCTTCGTGAGAAACAATTCATGAAAATAGTATCATTAGCACCTGAAGTGCTTTAACATTATAATAAAATGAAGAAGTTTAAATTAAAATCAGGTGATACTGTAAAAGTAATTGCAGGAGATCATAAAGGATCAGAAGGTAAAATTTTACAAATCATCAAAGATAAGGATAGAGTATTAGTTGAAGGTGTGAATTTAGTTTCTAAACACACTAAACCAAGTGCTCAAAACCCTCAAGGTGGAATTGTAAAAAAAGAAGCATCATTACACATTTCTAACGTTTTGTTAGTAGAAGATGGTGTTGCTGTAAGAGTAGGTTATAAAGTTGATGGAGATACTAAAACTAGAGTCTCTAAAAAAACTAAAAAATAAGAATAATCATGAGTTACGTACCAAGATTAAAAGCAGAATACAAAGAAAGAGTTATAAGTGCTCTTACTGAAGAATTCAGTTATAAAAATGTAATGCAGGTGCCTAAATTAGAAAAAATAGTTGTTTCTAAAGGTGTTGGTGCTGCAATTGCAGATAAGAAATTAATAGATTATGCCGTAGAAGAGTTGACTAAAATTACTGGTCAAAAAGCTGTTTCTACATTATCTAAAAAAGATATTGCTGCATTTAAATTACGTAAAGGAATGCCTATTGGTGTTAAAGTTACTTTACGTGGAGATAAAATGTACGAATTTTTAGACAGATTAGTTACTGCTTCTTTACCACGTGTAAGAGACTTTAACGGTATAAAAGCTAATGGTTTTGATGGAAGAGGTAATTACAATTTAGGTATTACTGAACAAATCATCTACCCAGAAATCAATATTGATCAAGTGAAAAAAATCAATGGAATGGATATTACTTTCGTAACATCTGCTGACACTGATAAAGAAGCAAAATCATTATTAGGAGAATTAGGTTTACCATTCAAAAAAAATTAAGAAATGGCTAAAGAATCAATGAAAGCGCGCGAACGTAAGAGAGCCGCAACAGTTGCAAAATACGCAGAAAAGAGAAAAGCTTTAAAAGAAGCTGGAGACTATGAAGGTTTGCAAAAATTACCAAAAAACGCTTCACCAGTTAGAATGCACAATAGATGTAAATTAACAGGTCGTCCAAAAGGATATATGCGTCAATTTGGTTTGTCTCGTGTTACTTTTAGGGAAATGGCAAATCAAGGATTAATACCAGGTGTTAAAAAAGCAAGTTGGTAGTAATCTAAAATAAATCTTAAAATTAAAAATAGAATGTGTATATTTGCGCGCTCTATTTTTTTTGAGTATAAGAATTTTAACTGATTATAGGTTCATTTATCACAGAGAAATCTGTAGTATAAATAGAGGTATTTGAAAACCGTAATCGCAATTTTAAATAAATATGTATACAGATCCAATCGCGGATTTTCTTACTAGAGTAAGAAATGCAATCGCAGCAGGACACAGAGTAGTGGAAATTCCAGCTTCAAACTTGAAGAAGGAAATGACTAAAATTTTGTTTGATCAAGGGTATATTTTAAGCTACCAGTTCAATGACGATAAAGTTCAGGGGACTATTAAGATCGCTTTAAAGTACGAAAGAGATACAAAAGAGTCAGTAATTAGAAAAATTCAACGTATCAGTACACCAGGTTTACGTAAATATGTTGGCTCTACAGAGATGCCAAGAGTATTGAACGGACTTGGAATTGCTATTGTTTCTACATCTAAAGGTGTTATGACAAACAAAAAAGCACGTCAAGAGAATGTTGGAGGAGAAGTTTTATGTTACGTTTATTAATCTAAGGAAATGAGTAGAATAGGAAAAAATCCCGTTAGCATTTCACAAGGTGTAGATGTAAACATAAAAGACAATGTTATTACCGTTAAAGGAAAATTAGGTGAGTTAACTCAAACTATTTCTAATGGTATTACAATAAAAATTGAAGATGGTACTATCACTTTAGATAGAGCATCAGAAAGTAAAGACCATAAAGCACAACATGGTTTAATGAGAGCTTTAATTGCTAACATGATTGAAGGTGTAAGCAAAGGTTATACTAAAGATTTAGAATTGGTTGGTGTCGGTTATAGAGCCTCTAATCAAGGTCAAAAATTAGAATTAGCTTTAGGTTTCTCTCATAATATTATTTTAGAATTAGCTCCTGAAGTTAAAATTGAAACAATATCTGAGAAAGGGAAAAACCCAATCATTAAATTATCTTCGTTTGACAAGCAATTAGTTGGTCAAATAGCTGCAAAGATTCGTTCTTTCAGAGCACCAGAGCCTTACAAAGGTAAAGGAGTTAAGTTTGTAGGTGAAATATTAAGAAGAAAAGCAGGTAAATCTGCATAATATATAGCATTATGGCATTATCAAAGCTACAAAGAAGAACTAGAATTAAGCGTAGAATTAGAAAAATTATTTCTGGAACTGCTACAAAACCAAGATTATCGGTTTATAGAAGTAACAAAGAAATATACGCTCAATTAATAGACGACGTAAACGGAGTAACAATAGCTTCAGTTTCATCTAGAGATAAAGATATAAAAGCAGATACTAAAGTAGAAGCGGCAGCAGCAGTTGGGAAATCAATAGCTGAAAAAGCAACTAAAGCTGGTGTCGAAATAATTGCTTTTGATAGAAACGGATATTTATATCACGGTAGAGTTAAAGTATTAGCTGACGCTGCAAGAGAAGCTGGTTTAAAATTTTAAGAAATTATGCAAGGATATAAAAACGTAGAAAGAGTAAAACCAAGCGGGTTAGAGCTTGTAGATAGATTAGTAGGAGTACAACGTGTTACTAAAGTAACTAAAGGTGGTAGAGCTTTTGGTTTTTCTGCAATCGTAGTGGTTGGAGATAGTAATGGTGTTGTAGGCCATGGGTTAGGGAAATCTAAAGATGTTGCATCTGCAATTGCTAAAGCAATTGAAGACGCAAAGAAAAATTTAGTAAGAATTCCTATTTTAGACGCAACTTTACCTCATGAACAAAAAGGTAAATTTGGTGGAGCAAAAGTGTTTTTAAAGCCTGCATCTCATGGTACAGGAGTTATAGCCGGTGGTGCTGTAAGACACGTACTAGAGTCAGTAGGGATACACGATGTATTATCTAAATCTCAAGGGTCTTCAAATCCTCACAACGTAGTTAAAGCAACTTTTGATGCTTTATTACAATTACGTAGTGCAGCTTCTATAGCTAAACAAAGAGGGGTTTCTTTAGAAAAAGTATTTAACGGTTAAATCTAGAACGATGGCAAGAATTAAAGTAACACAAGTAAAAAGTCAAATCGGGCGTCTTCAGAATCAAAAAAGAACTTTAGAAGCTTTAGGTTTACGTAAAATGAACCAAACTGTAGAACACGAGGCAACTCCATCTATAGTAGGTATGGTAAATACAGTTAAACACTTAGTTTCTTTCGAAGAAATTAAATAAGATATATAGAAAAATGAGTTTACATAATTTAACACCAGCAGAAGGTTCCATTAAAAAAGGAAAGAGAATTGCAAGAGGTGAAGGTTCTGGGAAAGGTGGTACCGCTACAAGAGGTCACAATGGTCAGAAATCTCGTTCAGGTTATTCTAAAAAGATTGGTTTTGAAGGTGGGCAAATGCCACTTCAGAGACGTGTACCTAAATTTGGATTCACTAACATAAACCGTAAGGAATATCAAGGGATCAATTTAGATAAGTTACAATCTTTAGTAGATAGCGGAAAAATAACAGATACAGTTGATTTAGATATTTTAATTGCTAATAGATTAGCAGGTAAAAACGACCTAATAAAAATATTAGGAAACGGAGAATTAAAAGCTAAATTAAATATCACTGTACATAAATACACTGCAACTGCAAAAGCGGCTATTGAAGCTGCTGGTGGAGAAGCTGGTATTTTATAAGAAACGTAAATATGAATTTTATTAATACGCTAAAAGACATTTTTAAGATTGAAGAATTAAAGAACAAAATTCTTCTTACTATCGGTTTGATTGCTGTGTACCGTTTTATGGCATCTGTTCCATTACCAGGAATAGATCCATTACAATTATCAGCGTTAAAAGAAAGTACTTCAGGTGGACTTTTAGGATTATTGAATGCATTTACAGGAGGAGCATTTGCTAGAGCGTCAGTAATGGCACTTGGTATTATGCCTTATATTTCTGCATCTATTGTAGTTCAGTTAATGGGAATTGCGGTTCCTTATTTACAGAAATTACAAAAAGATGGAGAAAGTGGAAGAAAGAAAATTACACAAATAACAAGATGGTTAACTATTGGTATTACTTTGGTACAAGCACCAACGTATATTACAGCTATTAAAACTCAATTTGGTTTAGGACCAGAAGCTTTTTTAGTACCAGGTTTAACTTTTTGGATTTCATCAATCATTATCTTAACTGCAGGAACAATTTTTGCAATGTGGTTAGGAGAGCGTATTACAGACAAAGGAGTTGGTAATGGTATTTCATTATTAATTACTGTTGGTATTATCGCTAATTTTCCAGCTGCATTCTTGCAAGAATTTGTTTCAAAAACAACGAATGCAGGTGCTGGTGGAATTATGATGGTTCTTATTGAAATCATTGTATGGTTTGTTGTAATTTTATTAACTGTTTTATTAGTTACTGCTGTTCGTAAAATTGCAGTACAGTATGCTAGAAGAACGGTTGCAGGTAATATACAGAGTGTTGCAGGTTCTAGGGATTATATTCCTTTAAAATTAAATGCAGCAGGAGTTATGCCAATTATATTTGCACAAGCAATTATGTTTTTACCCGTTGCTTTAGCTCAAAGGTTTCCTTTTATGGCAAGCTTGCAAGATATTAATGGTTTAGGATACAATGTTATTTTTGCATTGTTAATTATCATCTTTAGTTTTTTCTATACAGCAATTACTATTCCTACGAATAAAATGGCTGAAGATTTAAAAAGAAGTGGTGGTTTTATTCCAGGAATCAGACCAGGAAAAGATACAGCAGATAGATTAGATAGTGTATTGTCTAGAATCACTTTCCCAGGATCGTTATTTTTAGCAGCATTATCAATTTTACCAGCAATTGTAGTTCAGTTTGGAGTACAACAAAGTTGGGCGATGTTTTATGGTGGAACATCATTAATAATCATGGTAGGAGTTGCAATTGATACCATGCAGCAAATAAATTCGTATTTATTGAATCGTCATTATGATGGTTTAATGAAAGCGGGTAATAGCAATAGAAAATCGAACAACAAATAATATGGCTAAACAATCAGCAATTCAACAAGACGGAACTATTACAGAAGCATTATCTAATGCTATGTTTCGTGTAGAATTAGAAAACGGACATATTGTTACGGCACACATTTCTGGTAAAATGCGTATGCATTATATCAAACTTTTACCTGGAGACAAGGTGAAATTAGAAATGAGCCCATACGATTTAACAAAGGCAAGAATTACTTACAGGTATTAATGAATTAATAATTAAAAGATTAAAAGATTGTAATTTAAATTTTTAAATCTTTTAGTTTTAAATAAAACTAGAAACGATGAAAGTTAGAGCATCAGTTAAAAAAAGAAGTGCCGACTGCAAGATAGTGCGCAGAAAAGGTAGATTATATGTGATTAATAAACAAAATCCTAGATTTAAACAAAGACAAGGGTAATGGCAAGAATAGCAGGTATTGATATTCCAAAGAATAAAAGAGGTGTTATCGCATTAACTTACATCTTTGGTATAGGAAGCAGCAGATCTAAAAAAGTTTTAGCTGAAGCAAAAGTAGACGAAAGTATTAAAGTTCAAGATTGGACTGATGATCAAATCGCAGCAATTAGAGAACAGGTTGGTTTTTTTACAATTGAAGGAGAATTACGTTCAGAAGTTCAGATAAACATCAAGCGTTTGATGGATATCGGTTGTCAAAGAGGGATCCGTCATAGACTTGGTCTTCCTTTAAGAGGACAAAGAACTAAAAACAACTCTCGTACTAGAAAAGGTAAGAGAAAAACTGTAGCTAACAAGAAAAAATAAGTTAGATAAGTAATAAAGATCTAATAATAGTTCTACTATAAAATTAGAAAACTAAATTACTAAAACTGAATAATTATGGCAAAAGCAAGTTCAAAAAAACGTAAAGTAATAATTGATGCAGTAGGAGAAGCGCATGTAACAGCATCTTTTAATAACATCATTATTTCTTTAACAAATAAAAAAGGTGACGTTATTTCATGGTCATCTGCAGGTAAAATGGGTTTTAGAGGTTCTAAAAAGAATACTCCATATGCAGCTCAATTAGCAGCAGAAGATTGTTCTAATGTAGCAAAAGAAGCAGGTTTACGTAAAGTAAAAGTTTATGTAAAAGGACCAGGTAATGGTAGAGAATCTGCTATTAGATCTATCCACAATTCAGGTATTGAAGTAACGGAAATTATTGATGTTACACCAATTCCTCATAATGGATGTCGTCCACCAAAGAGAAGAAGAGTATAATTAAATATTTTAACTTGATGGGAATCAGATTATCGAAGGAGAAAGCCTTAATTCATAATCCCTATCTATAACAACAAAGAAATGGCAAGATATACAGGACCAAAAACTAAAATTGCTCGTAAATTTGGCGAAGCAATCTTTGGAGAAGACAAAAACTTCGAAAAAAGAAACTACCCACCAGGACAGCATGGAAATGCAAGAAGAAGAGGTAAAAAATCTGAATATGCAACTCAATTAATGGAGAAGCAAAAAGCAAAATACACTTATGGTATTTTAGAGCGTCAATTCAGTAACTTATTCAAGAAAGCACAATCTGCATCTGGAATTACTGGTGAAATTTTATTACAATTATGTGAATCTCGTTTAGATAATGTAGTTTACAGAATGGGTGTTTCTAACTCTAGAAGTGGAGCACGTCAATTAGTTTCTCACAGACATATTACAGTGAATGGAGAAATTGTTAACATACCATCTTATAGTTTACAAGAAGGAGACGTTGTTGCAGTAAGAGAAAAATCTAAATCATTAGTAGCTATTGAAGATGCATTAGCGTCTAATAGTAATGTTTTTGAATGGTTGACTTGGAATAATGATACTAAAACTGGAACTTTTGTGAAAGTACCAGAAAGATTACAGATTCCAGAAAACTTTAAAGAACAATTAATAGTAGAATTATATTCTAAATAATAATTTAATCACATTGAGATTTAGCCAAAGGGTTTGTAAGTATTTCTTCACATTTATAAACCGAGCAACTAATTTTCAATTAAAAAGAAGAAAATGGCAATTTTAAATTTTCAAAAACCTGATAAAGTAATAATGATTGAATCTACAGATTTTTCTGGTAGATTTGAGTTTAGACCTTTAGAACCAGGTTTCGGTTTAACAGTTGGTAATGCTTTAAGAAGAGTTCTTTTATCTTCATTAGAAGGTTTTGCAATTACATCATTAAGAGTAGATGGTGTTGAGCATGAATTCTCTACAGTTCCTGGAGTTGTAGAAGACGTTACAGAAATTATTTTAAACTTAAAACAAGTGCGTTTTAAGAAACAAATAGAAGATACTGATAGAGAAACAGTTTCTATTTCAGTATCTGGTCAAGAGCAGTTTACTGCTGGAGATCTACAGAAATTTATTTCTGGTTTTCAAGTATTGAATCCAGATTTAGTAATCTGTAATATGGAGAAATCTGTTAAGTTAAATGCTGAAATTACTATAGAAAAAGGTAGAGGATTTGTACCTGCTGAAGAAAATAAAAAAGCTTCTGCACCAATAGGAACAATCTTTACAGATTCTATTTACACGCCAATTAAGAATGTAAAGTATGCAATCGAAAATTTTCGTGTTGAGCAAAAAACGGATTATGAAAAATTAGTTTTCGATATCGATACTGATGGATCAATCAATCCTAAAGATGCATTAACTGAAGCTGCAAAAATACTAATTCACCACTTTATGTTATTCTCTGATGAGCGTATCACTTTAGAGGCAGATGAAATTGCACAAACAGAAACGTATGATGAAGAATCATTACACATGCGTCAGTTATTAAAAACTAGATTAATCGATATGGATTTATCTGTAAGAGCTTTAAATTGTTTAAAAGCTGCAGAAGTAGATACATTAGGAGATTTAGTTTCTTTTAATAAAAGCGATTTAATGAAGTTCCGTAACTTCGGTAAAAAATCATTAACAGAACTAGAAGAACTAGTGATTGTTAAAGGTTTAAATTTCGGAATGGATTTAACAAAATACAAATTAGATAAAGATTAATTTTTTCATATTTTGCTCCTCATAATGAGTTGATGCAAGATGAAAATATAAAACAAGCGTCATGAGACACGGAAAGAAACACAACCATTTAGGAAGAACAACATCGCACAGAAAGGCAATGTTAGCTAATATGACATGTTCATTAATTGAACATAAACGTATTAACACAACAGTGGCAAAAGCAAAAGCATTAAGAGTTTTCGCTGAACCATTAATTACAAAGTCTAAAACTGATACAACTCACAACAGACGTATTGTTTTTTCTTATTTACGTGATAAATTTGCAGTTACAGAATTATTCAAAGAAGTTTCTGTAAAAGTTGCAGACAGACCAGGTGGTTATTTACGTATTATTAAATTAGGAAACCGTCAAGGGGATAATGCTCCTATGGCAATGGTAGAATTAGTTGATTACAACGAAATCTATAATCCTAATAGTAAAAAAGTAAAGAAAACTACTCGTAGAGGAAGAAGCAAAAAGGCTGATTCTGCTCAAGTAGAAGAAACTACAACAGAAGAAAAATCTGAAGAATAAAAAATGAAAATTTTTTAAATTATATAAAAGGGATAAACGTTTACGTTTATCCCTTTTTTTATATTTTTGCAAGAACAACAACAATTACTATTAATGAAATATCAAACACGCAAAAAGGCTTTAGTTTTATTAGCAGATGGAACCATTTTTTACGGTAAGTCTGTTGGTATCGAAGGAACATCAACAGGAGAAATTTGTTTTAATACAGGTATGACAGGTTACCAAGAAATATTTACAGACCCATCTTATTTTGGTCAGTTAATGGTAACAACAAACGCACATATTGGTAATTACGGAATAAATAATGAGGAAGTAGAGTCAGATGGGATTAAAATATCTGGTTTAATTTGTAGAAATTTCAGTTTTACACATTCTCGTGTAGATTCTGATGGAAATTTATTCGACTGGTTTAAAGTACACAATTTAGTTGCAATTTCAGATGTAGATACAAGAGCGTTGGTAGCATACATTAGAGATAACGGAGCTATGAATGCTATTATTTCTACAGATGTTGATAATATTGGTGCACTAAAAAAACAATTAGCAGAAGTGCCTAGTATGGAAGGTTTAGAATTAGCATCTAAAGTTTCTACAAAAGAACCGTATTTTGTTGGTGATGAAAATTCTGAAATTAAAATTTCTGCCCTAGATATTGGTATCAAAAAGAACATTTTAAGACATTTTGTAAAAAGAGGAGCTTATATAAAAGTATTCCCTTATAATGCTTCTTTCGAAGATTTAGCATCTTTTAAACCAGATGGATATTTCATTTCTAATGGACCTGGAGACCCAGAACCATTAGTAGATGCTCAAAAAGTAGCTAAAGAAATTATTGAAAAAGATTTACCTTTATTTGGTATCTGTTTAGGACACCAAGTTATTGCTTTGGCAAACGGAATTTCTACCTATAAAATGCATAATGGACATAGAGGAATTAATCATCCTGTTAAAAATCTTCTTACTGGTAAAGGAGAAATAACTTCTCAAAATCATGGTTTTGCCATTAATAGAGAAGAAACAGAAGCAAATGATAATGTAGAAATTACACATGTTCATTTAAATGATCATACAGTTGCAGGAATAAGAATGAAAAATAAGAATGTATTTTCTGTTCAGTACCATCCAGAAGCAAGTCCTGGACCACATGATGCAGAATACTTATTCGATCAATTTATTGAAAACATTCAAAATAATAAATAATTATCAGTTTGTAAACGTTTTTATGTTTTGCTGAAAACGTTTTCGTAAGTAACTATTTATAACCACTCTCAAAAGAGTGGTTATTTGTAAATTAGCAACTGTAAGTAAAGACATACATAAATTAAAAAATAAATAAAATGAGCATTATAATTAGCGTTCACGCACGTCAAATTTTTGATTCAAGAGGTAATCCAACAGTAGAAGTAGATGTAACTACAGAAAACGGAATTTTAGGAAGAGCAGCAGTGCCTTCTGGAGCTTCAACAGGAGAACATGAAGCAGTAGAATTACGTGATGGTGGTAAAGATTACATGGGTAAAGGTGTTTTAAAGGCCGTTAAAAATGTAAATGAAATTATAGCACAAGAATTATTAGGAGTTCCTGTTTTTGAACAAAATTCTATAGATCAATTAATGATAGATTTAGATGGTACGCTAAATAAATCTAAATTGGGTGCAAACGCAATTTTAGGAGTTTCATTAGCAGTTGCAAAAGCAGCAGCTAATGAATTAGGAATGCCTTTATATAGATATGTAGGTGGTGTTTCTGCTAATACTTTACCATTACCAATGATGAATATCATTAATGGTGGTTCTCATTCAGATGCTCCAATCGCATTTCAAGAATTTATGGTAATGCCAGTTAAAGCTAAAACTTTTTCTGAAGCTATGAAAATGGGTTCTGAAATTTTTCATAACTTAAAGAAGGTATTGCATGATAGAGGTTTATCTACAGCAGTAGGTGATGAAGGTGGATTTGCACCTAATTTAGCTGGTGGAACAGAAGATGCTTTAGAAACAATTGAATTAGCAGTTAAAAATGCTGGTTATTCTTTTGGAGATGAAATTATGATAGCTTTAGATTGTGCTGCTGCAGAATTTTTTGTGGATGGAAAATATGATTATTCTAAATTTGAAGGACCAACAGGGAAAATACGTTCTTCTAGAGAACAAGCAGATTATTTAGCAGAATTAGTAGCTAAATACCCTATTCTTTCTATTGAAGATGGTATGGATGAAAATGATTGGGATGGTTGGAAATATTTGACTGAAAAAATCGGAGATAAAGTTCAATTAGTTGGAGATGATTTATTTGTAACAAATGTAGAACGTTTATCAAGAGGAATTGAAAACGGAATCGCAAATTCTATTTTAATTAAAGTAAACCAAATTGGAAGTTTAACAGAAACTATTGCAGCTGTAAACATGGCTAAAAATGCAGGTTTTACTTCTGTAATGTCTCATAGATCTGGTGAAACAGAAGACAATACAATTGCAGATTTAGCAGTTGCGTTAAATTGCGGACAAATTAAAACTGGTTCTGCATCTCGTTCTGATAGAATGGCGAAATACAATCAATTATTAAGAATTGAAGAAGAATTAGGTTCGGTGGCTTATTTTCCTGGACAGAATGCTTTTAAAATATAGTTTATAAAACTTTAAATTTGAAAGCCTCACAATTTTAATTGTGAGGCTTTTTTTATGGAATAAACTTATAAAAAAATGTTATTTAAAATTTTTAAAAATCTATTATAAGATAATTCAAAATTCTTTTAAAATTGGTATCTTCGTGGCATTAAGAAAATATACAAAAACTATTATAAATGTCAGATATAGCTAAATTACAAATTGGAGAAAATTCTTATGAATTTCCTCTTGTAAAAGGAACAGAAAATGAAGTTGCAATAGATATAAAATCTTTGCGTGGAGCTACTAATGGTGTTATTACAATAGATGCTGGTTTTAAAAATACTGGCTCTTGTGAAAGCGCTATTACATTTTTAGATGGTGAAAAAGGAATTTTAAGATATAGAGGTTATTCTATAGAAGAATTAGCAGACAAAGCAGATTTTTTAGAGGTTGCTTATGCTTTAATTTTTGGAGATTTACCAACAACAGCTCAATTAGAAAAATTTCATACAGATATAAAATTAAAATCTGTTGTAGATGATGATATTAAGAAAATTGTAGATGCATTTCCAAAGACTGCACATCCAATGGGTGTTTTATCTTCTTTAACAAGTGCATTAACAGCATTTAATCCTACTTCTGTAAATGTAGATTCAGAAGAAGAAATGTACAATTCAATCGTTAAAATTATGGGAAAATTCCCAGTTTTAGTTGCTTGGACTTTACGTAAAAAACAAGGCTTACCTTTAAATTATGGTTCAACATCTTTAGGATATGTAGAGAACATCTTACAAATGATGTTTGAGCAACCTAACGAAGAGTATAAGATTAATCCAATTATAAAAGATGCATTAGATAAACTTTTAATCTTACATGCAGATCACGAACAAAACTGTTCTACTTCTACGGTAAGAGTTGTAGGTTCATCTCATGCTGGTTTATTTGCTTCTTTATCTGCAGGGATTTCTGCACTTTGGGGACCACTTCATGGTGGAGCAAACCAAGCAGTTTTAGAAATGCTTGAAGCTATAAAGCAAGATGGTGGAGATACCAAAAAATATATGGCTAAAGCTAAAGATAAAAGCGATCCTTTTAGATTAATGGGCTTCGGACATAGAGTTTATAAAAACTTTGATCCTAGAGCTACAATTATTAAAAAAGCGGCAGATGAAGTATTAAATGAATTAGGTGTAGAAGACCCAATTTTAGATATTGCAAGAGCTTTAGAACAAGAAGCTTTAAGTGATCCTTATTTTGTAGATAGAAAATTATATCCAAACGTAGATTTCTATTCGGGTATTATTTATAGAGCAATGGGTATTCCTGTAGAAATGTTTACTGTTATGTTTGCTTTAGGTCGTTTACCAGGTTGGATTGCACAATGGAAGGAAATGAGATTAAACAAAGAACCAATAGGTAGACCTCGTCAAATCTATACTGGTGAAAATTTAAGACCTTTTCAAGAAATAGAAAAAAGATAAATTTAATTATTACATTTATACAAAATAAAAGCTTCATATATTATGAAGCTTTTTTTATCCCTTTTTTATGTTAGAACTCAATATTAAAAACGAAACTTCTCGATTAAGAGCAGTTGTTTTAGGTACCGCAAAAAGTAATGGAGGAACACCAAAGGTAGAAGATTGCTACGATCCTAAAAGTGTAATACATGTTTTGGCAGGTACATATCCAAAAGAAGAAGATATGATTCTAGAAATGGATGCAGTTGCAACTATTTTAAAGAAATATAATGTTACTGTTTATAGGCCAAATGAAATAGAAAATTACAATCAAATATTCTCTAGAGACATCGCTTTTGTTATTGATGATAAGTTTATAAAAGCAAACATTCTACCAGATAGAGATCAAGAAATTGATGCAGTTTCTGATGTTATTTATAATATAAACCCAGATAATATTATAAAGTTACCAGAAGAATGTCATGTTGAAGGTGGAGATGTAATGCCTTGGAATGATTATATTTTTGTTGGAACTTATTCAGGAGAAGATTATTCTGAATACATAACTGCTCGTACAAATATAGATGCAGTTATAGCATTACAAGAACTGTTTCCAGAGAAGATAGTGAAGTCTTTTGAGTTGAGAAAATCGAATACAGAAGCAAAAGAAAACGCGTTACATTTAGATTGTTGTTTTCAACCGATAGGAAAAAACAAAGCCATATTGCATAAAAAAGGTTTTTTAGTTGAAAAAGAATACGAATGGTTAGTTGATTTCTTCGGAAAAGAAAATATTTTTGAAATTACCAAGGAAGAAATGTATAACATGAATAGTAATATTTTTTCTATTTCAGAGGATGTTATAATTTCTGAAAAAAACTTTACACGTTTAAATACTTGGTTAAGAGAAAATGGTTTTACTGTTGAAGAAGTTCCTTATGCAGAAATTGCAAAACAAGAAGGTTTATTACGTTGTTCTACAATGCCTTTGATTAGAGATTAAATTATACATGGTGTTGTAAAACGTTTTTTATTCCGCTTTCAAATTCCATTTTTAGTTTATTTAATTTTCTTTTACTCGCAAACCAATGAAAAGGTGATGGCATTGAATGTAATCCGAAAGAAATACAATTAACTAAAATATCATTTCCATCAAAAAGTATTGTCAATTGTTTACCCCAATTTGTTCCAAAATCTTGCCAAGAAAAATTAATTATTAATATTTGTTGATTAATATCTGAAATATTCCACTTATTCTTTTCAGCAATCTTTTTTAGCAAACTTGAGTTTTTTCCTCTCGATATTCCTTTAATTCGATTTAATTTATACATATTAAAAATTGAATAAATCATAATTCCGCTTATTATATAAGTGAAAATTAGTAACAAAATTGAAAGTCCAATCGGTTCTTTTTTATTTAAATTTGAAAACAATTTCATTGTAGTCATAAATGGAAATATGCTTACAAGAGTTAAAGGAAGTAGGTATTCAAATAATTTTTCAATAAACCATTGTCTAGTTATTAACTTTTCAGCTTTTTTAGATATATTAAATGGAATTCTGTTCATTCAAATGTTTTATAACTTATTATGATATAAAATCGTTTTAATGTTTTATTTAAAGCGATAACGAAGTTAGTATTTTTTAAATATAGAAACAAACCAAATTAAGTTCACTAAAGTATATTATCATCAAAAAAAGAGCTAATTTTGTAGCTTATTTATATAATAAATGCAACAAACTACTAATACCATATTAATGATTCGTCCTATAAATTTTAGGATGAATGAACAAACTGCAGTAAATAATTACTTTCAAGAAGAAATTGATTTAAAAAATGCAGAAATTAATAAGAAAGCACAAGAAGAATTTGATGCATATGTATTTAAGCTGAAAAGTTTTGGTGTAAATGTTGTTGTAATTTCTGATACGGATAAATTTGATTCTCCGGATTCTATTTTCCCTAACAATTGGGTTTCTTTTCATGCTGATGGTACAGTAGCTTTGTACCCAATGTTTGCAGAAAACAGACGTTTAGAACGTAGAGAAGATATTCTAGAGGAATTAGAAAAGCAAAACTTTGTAATAGAAAATGTTGTAGATTATACTTCTGCTGAAGATGAAGGAGTCTATTTAGAAGGAACCGGAAGTATTCTTTTAGACAGAGTTAACAGAAAAGCTTATTGTGCATTATCAGCTAGAGCAGATGAAGAATTGTTTATAGAATTCTGCGAAGATTTTGAATATACGCCAGTAGTTTTTATTGCAAACCAAACTGTAAATGAAAAAAGAGTTGCTATTTATCACACTAATGTAATGATGTGTGTGGCAGAAACATTTGCTGTAATTTGTTTAGAAACCATAGATGATAAATCCGAAAGAAAAAATGTATTAAAACATTTAAAAGAAGACGGTAAACAAATAATTGATATTACTGAAAAACAAATGCACAGTTTTGCCGGGAATATGTTGCAAGTTCGTGGAGAGAATGATGAATTATTGTTAATAATGAGTAAAGCTGCTCATGACTCTTTAACTCAAAGTCAAGTTTCAAAAATAAGTAACCATTGTAAAATAGTTTCTAGTTCTTTAGAAACAATAGAAACTTGTGGTGGTGGAAGTGCACGTTGTATGATGGCGGAAGTTTTTTTACCAAAATCTTAATTTTCAATTTTTAAAAATAAAAAAGTTCTTTTTTTGATATATTTACAAAATGAACTTACTACTATTAGCTATTGCACCCATAACAATTGTAATTCTTTATATTTATTTTAAGGATAAATTTGAGAAAGAACCAATTCAATTTTTATTCAAAAATTTTTTATTAGGTGCAACTGCAAGTATTTTACTTACTTTTATTTTAGGTTATTTTGCAAGCAGGTTAATTCCGTTAGTTGATACTAAAAGTATTTTTCAGCAATTTCTACAAGCTTTTATTGTAGTAGCTTTGGTAGAAGAATTCTCTAAATACGTAATTGTAAAATATTATGCTCAAAGAAATAAAGAATTCAACGAACCTTTTGATGGTATTGTATATGCTGTAATGGTTTCTATGGGTTTTGCAGCTTTAGAAAACGTATTGTATGTTTTTCAACATGGTGTTGAAACCGGGATATTGAGAGCCTTTACAGCTGTTCCTGCACATGCAACTTTTGCAATTTTAATGGGTTATTTTATGGGGAAAGCAAAGTTTTCTAAAAATAGAGCTGCTTTAAACCTAACAGGGCTTTTATCTGCAACGTTGTTTCATGGAGCTTATGACTTTTTCTTGTTTATTGATTTTATTCCAGGAATTTCTATTGGTGCATTTGTGTCTTTAATTATTGGAATTGTTCTTTCTAACAAGGCGATTAAGAAACACCAAAATAGTTCTGTTTTTAAAGTTTAGTTTACTTTTTTAAAGCTTCTTCAATTACTTTTCCAGAAGTACCATTTGGCGCTTCAATTTGTAATAAATTTGAAATGGTTGGTGCAATATCAATAATTTCATATTTATTTGAAGAACGACCTTTTTTAATTCCGTTTCCATAGAAAATTATTGGAACGTGTGTGTCATAAGAGTATCCAGAACCGTGGCTTGTACCTTTTCTACCAGAAATTAAAGTAGCAGGATATGGCACCATAAAAACATCTCCAGAAAATTTTTGATTGTATCCATTTTGAAGAGAATTCATAATTCCGTCTGTAAAAGTTGTTGTTTGTAATGTTCTTGCTGTAACTGCTTTGTATACTCCATTAAAATTCATTACTTCATCTGCTAATTTTTGGGCAACATTATTAAGATTTAATCCTAAAGATTCTATTTTATCTTTATCAAGAAATATTTGATAGTTAGAAACGTTTTCAATCAATTCAGTAGAATTATAATATTTTTTAGTGGTTTCTAAAATAAAGGCTCTAAACTTTTTTATGTCTAAATAATGTGCCGGAATTTTTAAAGACTGTAAATATGATGGTGCATGAACCGCAGCATGATCTGCAGTTAAAAATAAAGTGTAATTGTCTTTACCTACTTGTGTGTCTAAAAACTGAAAGAAACCTGCTAAATCTTTGTCTAAACGTAAGTAAGTATCTTCAGTTTCTATAGCTGCAACGCCATATCTATGACCTATATAATCTGTAGAAGAAAAACTAACGGTTAATAAATCTGTGTATTCAGATTTACCTAAATTTTCACCAATAATAGTCGCTTTTGCAAAATCTGCTGTAAATGTATTTCCAGCAGGAATTGTTTTTATCAAAGAAAAATTTCCGTTTTTCTCACGTAAATTTTTAATGTCTTTTGGGAATGTTGGTGATTCTTGACCTCTAATTTTTCCTTCAAAAATATTGTTATCAGACCTGCTTTGGGTATAGGTTTTAATATCGTACAAAGTTTCCCAAGGCTGATTTAAATATTCGTCAGCTTTATTATTCTCGTTGAAGTCTTTTACCCATTTCGGAAGATTTTTCATGTAAAAAGTACTAGAAACAAATGTGTTATAATCATCTCCATCATACCAATACGCTGCATTTGCAGTATGACCAACTGGTAATATTGCAGAACGATCTTTTATAGAAATACCAATAGTTTTTCCTTGCATATTTTGCGACAAGTGTAGCTGATCTGCTATAGTCGTTGTGTATAACCTAGAAGGAGATTTTTGTCCGTAAACACCTTTGTTTCCAACAGTTTTATAATTGTTGTCATCTACACAATAAATTGATTTTTTTAAAAGTTTATCATACCAATTGTTAGAAATAATTCCATGATTACTGGGAGTTGTACCTGTAAAAATAGAAGCATGTCCAACTGCGGTATAAGTTGGTATGTAATTATAATGTGCATTTTCTAATGAGAACCCGTTGTTTAAGATTCTATTAAAACCATCTTTTCCATACCTATCTGCATAACGAGTTAAATAATCATACCTCATTTGGTCAATAACAATTCCTACAACCAATTTTGGCTTTTTATTAATTGTTTCTTTTGGTTTACATTCAAAAAGTGTTAGTAAAGTAATTATTGAAAGAAAGAATATTTTTTTCATTTTGAATAGAATGAGTTATTATCTATCAAAAGTAATTATTTTTTATTTTGATACCTATAAGTTTACCTTCAATTAATGATATTTTAATACTTTAGCATAAAATTAGATTGAATGAAATACCTTGAAGATATTGGTAAATATTTTGTGATGCTTGGGCAGGTTTTTAAAAAACCGCAAAAGGGTAAGGTTTTTTATGAAACTTTGGTGAAAGAAATAGAAGAGCTTGGTGTTAAATCTCTAGGTATAGTAATGTTTATTTCTTTTTTTATTGGCGGCGTAATTGCATTACAAACAGCTTTAAATTTAGAAAGCCCTTTTATTCCTAAATCCTTAATTGGTTTTGCAGCAAAACGCTCAATTATTTTGGAGTTTGCGCCAACTTTTTGTTCTATTATTTTAGCAGGAAAAGTTGGTTCTTATATAACTTCTAGTATTGGTACTATGCGAGTTACAGAACAGATAGATGCTTTAGAAGTTATGGGTATAAATTCATTGAATTTTCTTGTGCTTCCTAAAGTAATAGCAACAGTATTTTTCTATCCTTTTTTAATTGCTTTAGCAATGATTTTAGGAATTTTTGGAGGCTGGCTTGCAGGAGTTTTATCAGGTTTATTTACGGCTACTGATTATGTGGTAGGAATTCAAACTACATTTGATCCTTTTTTAATTAAGTATGCTATGATTAAGACATTGGTTTTTGCGTTTTTAATTGCAACGGTTCCTTCTTTTCATGGTTATTATGTAAAAGGTGGTTCTATTGCGGTTGGTAAGGCAAGTACACAAGCAGTAGTTTGGACAACCGTTTTAATAGTTATATTTAATTATATTTTAACAGAAATGCTACTAACATAAATGATAGAAGTTAAAAATTTACATAAAGGTTTTGGAGATGTTAAAGTATTAAAAGGTATTTCAACTTCATTTCATCCTGGAAAAACAAGTTTAATTATTGGACAAAGTGGATCAGGAAAAACAGTTTTTTTAAAATCTCTTATTGGATTACATACTCCAGAGGATGGTACTATTTCTTTTGATGGAAAGGTAAATACTAAATTCACTAATGAAGAAAAAAGACAATGGAGGCAAGAAATTGGTATGGTTTTTCAAGGAAGTGCTTTGTTTGATTCTCAAACAGTAGAAGAAAATGTAATGTTTCCTTTAAAAATGTTTAAAAACCAATCTCAAAAAGAAATGTCAGAACGTGTAAATTTTGTTTTAGATAGAGTTAATTTACAGAATTCGAATAAGAAATTTCCAGCAGAACTATCTGGTGGAATGCAAAAAAGAGTTGCAATAGCTAGAGCAATTGTAATGAAACCAAAATATTTGTTTTGTGATGAGCCAAACTCTGGTTTAGATCCTCAAACAGCAATAGTAATTGATAATTTAATTCAAGAAATAACAGACGAATACAAAATTACAACAGTAATTAATACGCATGATATGAACTCTGTTATGGAAATTGGAGAAAAAATTGTCTTTTTAAAAAACGGCAAAAAAGCATGGGAAGGTAGCAGTAATGAAATATTTAAAACTGATAATGAAGCCGTTGTAGATTTTGTATATTCTTCTAATTTATTTAAGAAAGTTAGAGAAGCATATTTAAATGAAAAAAAATAAAAATAAATTTGTTTTATCTAAAATAAGATATATATTTGCAGCCGCTTAAAACGCAATATTGACCTGGTAGCTCAGTTGGTAGAGCATCTCCCTTTTAAGGAGAGGGTCCTGGGTTCGAGCCCCAGCCCGGTCACAAAAAGCTTCACAATTCTGTGAAGCTTTTTTCTTTTTTAGAGATGTCATTTTTTAGAATTTAATTTTTATAGCCAGTTTTAATTTTTTGTATCTTTCCAACGATTTTTTAGTAATAATATAGAATGGAAGAAAACAAAATAAAGGAAGAAGCTGTAGAGCAATCTAAAATAGAAATGAAAGAGGGTGCTAAAGGCCTATTTGCAAGTATTAAAAGATATTTAAAAGAACTTTTAGATTTTAGACACGATACAGATCACGAGGCAACAATAGAAGCTATAAAGGCAGATATTCCATTTAAAGGAGCAACTGCATGGATTCTTATTTTTGCTGTCTTTGTGGCTTCTATAGGTTTAAATGCAAATTCAACAGCTGTTGTTATTGGAGCCATGTTAATATCTCCACTAATGGGGCCAATTTTAGGTATTGGGAGTGCATTTGCTATTAATGATATAGAAGTTTTTAAAAAGTCTTTAGTAAGTTTAGCAACAATGATTGTTTTAAGTTTGTTAGCTTCTTTTATATTTTTTTATTTTTTTCCATTAAGTGAAGATACTTCAGAGTTACTGGGTAGAACAAAACCAGATATTAGAGATGTGTTAATTGCATTCTTTGGTGGTCTTGCACTTATGGTTGCTAGAACAAAAAAAGGAACTGTGGCTTCGGTAATTTTTGGAGTTGCAATTGCAACAGCTTTAATGCCGCCATTATGTACTGCAGGTTATGGTTTAGCAAAAGGTTTTTCAGGTGAATCTATAGGGTTTACATATGCTATTGGCGCAATGTATCTATTTACTATTAATACTATTTTTATTGCATTAGCAACTTTCTTGGTTTTAAAACTGTTAAGTTTTCCGATGCATAAATATGCTAATGCGGCAAAAAGGAAGCGATATGCTACAGTAGCAACTGTTGTAGGTATTTTGGTTATGATTCCTGCAATGTATACTTTTATTAGTGCTTTAAATGAAAGTAGAATGAGTTCAGAATTAAAAAGATTTGTAAAAATTGAAATTAAAACCAATGATAATTTGCAATTAATAGAACATGAATCTTTGATTTCTAACAAGATATTAAAACTAAATTTCTTTAATGAAGTGCCAGAAAGTACAGTGAATGCTTTGTATAATCAATTAAGAAATGATCTTCAATATAAAAATATAAAAGAATTTAAATTAGATATTAAAGGAAGTGATACAAAGAGTTTTGATTTAATTACTATAGCTTATAATGAAAAAAGACAAGAGTTAACAGAAAGCAAAAACATAATCACTGGTTTGCAAAAACAAATTGAAGGTTTACAGGAAACTATAACTTCTTTAAACCAGCGTATAGAACAAGATGCAAGTAATAAATATAAAAAAGTTATTGCCTTTAGTAGAATTGCAAAAGATGCAAAAATAAGATATAGTGATATTGAAGAAATAGGTTTTGCAAGTGTTTTATCATCCAAAGATTTTATTAAAATTGATACAATTCCAGTAGCAACCATAAAATGGAATTTAAAATTACCCGATAGTATTATTTCACCAAAAGAAAGGGAATTAAGAAGTTGGTTACAAAAAGAGATGGAATTAGATACACTGTTTATAAAACGTGATTAGAAAAAACACATAAAAAAAGCTTCCATTTGGAAGCTTTTTTTATGCGTTTTAATTTATTTATAATTAAATGAACAGAACAACATTGCAAGCCATAATAATTGTGTAATAATTTTACTGTTCGTTATAAATTTTCACTTCTATATTTTGATTGAACAAGTATACTTTTTTTGTGCTCATATTCAAACATTCATACCTTGTTCTTCGTTTGTTTCCTCTTTTATAGATTGTGTTTTTAAAAACAAAAAGATTTCCAAACGGAATGTCAAAGATAAAGTTCTTTCCTGATTCTGCTACACTTCCACGTAAAACTAATGATAAGTTAACATCTGAATCTGTACTAGCTTTTGGGTTCTTTAAATAATTAGCTAAATAAGGAAGCATTTCATTTGGATAAATATCAGGATGCAGAAAAGGAAGCATTAAATGTTGAAAAACAGCTTTCCATTCCATTCCATGAGGTTGTACGCGTCCAAATTTTTGATGCGTAACATGATGTGCAATTTCATGCACTAACGTTAATAAAAATTGAAATTTATTAAGGTTATTATTAACAGTAATCTGAAACCGTCCATTTGGTAAGCTCCTAAAATCACCGTGTTTTGAAGCACGTTGATTCACAATTTTTAAACTGAAATTGTGTTCATTTATTAAGAATTCTACAAACGGAATTGCTTTTTTAGGAACAAATGAAGCCCACCCTAACCCTCCCGAAAGGGAACTTTCACTGTTGCTCGAAAATTTATCTTTACTAGAAATAATATGTTTTTTTATTTGTTTTTATTAAGTCTGTTTTCTCTTCTCTTTTGGAAGAATAAGATGTGCTTAAGGATTTGTTGATGAAACTTGCAATACTTTTCCGTTATAAAACTTATTTCCTGTTAAAGAAAAATCAAAAATATAATTAGCCATTTCTTCTGCACTTGTTGGTGCAATATAACCAGGAAAAGCTTCTTCTAACATTTCTGTTTGCACTGCGCCTAAAGCCAAAATATTAAATGCAATTTGTTGTTCTTTATATTCTTCAGCAAGTAATTCCGATAAAGTAATTACGGCACCTTTTGCTGATGAATAAGCGGCTAACCCAGGGAACTTCAGGCTTCCTTGAATTCCACCCATAGAACTTATAGTAACAACATGGCTTCCTTTTTGTAAAAACGGAATTAAATGTTTTGTCAATTCTGCAACTGCAAAAACATTTACTTTATATACTTCTAAAAAATCATCTGAAGTTAATTCTGTAAAAGGTTTGTTTATTAATTTTCCTGCATTATTTATTAAAACATCTACTTGTTTCCAATTAGAATTTATAAATGAAACTGCTTTCTTAATATCATCTGTTTTTGATAAATCTACAGAAAGTGTAGTGATGTTTTTATGATTAAAATTTTCTAAAGGTTTTGTATTACGAGACAACGCTAAAACTCGGTGCCCTTTTTCTGCAAATTGTTTTGCAAGTTCAAAGCCGATACCTCTGCTTGTACCTGTAATAACAATGTTTTTCATATTCTTATATTTAAAGAAGCAATTTACTCAATTTTTCATACATTTAAAGTCAAAATTCTTACAAATGAAAAAATCACTATTTCTTTTTATTGCCATTCTTTTTATACAACCTTTAATGGCTCAAACAACTTATGTTTTATGTGGAAAATTAGTTGACACTAAAACAGGTAAAGTAGAAACAGAAAAAACAATTATTGTTGAAGGAAACAAAATTAAAAATGTGATGGATGGCTATATAATGCCAAGAAGCAAAACTGCAAAAACCATAGATTTAAGAGACAAAGTTGTAATGCCAGGTTTAATTGATTTTCATGTTCATATAGAAATGGAATTTGATGCAAGAACAAGATTAAATAGATATATAAATAATGAAGCAGATGTTGCTTTTAATTCAGTTGGTTTTGCAAAATCTACGTTGTTAAACGGATTTACAACCGTTAGAGATTTAGGAGGAACTGGTGTAAATATTTCAATTAAAAATGCAATAGATACAGGTAAAATTCCTGGACCAAGAGTTTTTACAGCTGGAAAATCTTTAGCAACAACTGGTGGTCATGCAGATCCAACAAACGGAAGTAGTAGAAAGTTAATTGGTAATCCTGGTCCTAAAGAGGGCGTTGTAAATTCTGTTGAAGATGCAAAAAAAGCAGTGAGACAACGATATAAAAACGGAGCAGATTGTATTAAAATTACTGCAACTGGTGGTGTTTTAAGTGTTGCTAAATCTGGTGATAATCCGCAATTTACAATTGAAGAAATAAAAGCAATTTGCGATACTGCAAAAGATTACGGAATGCATGTTGCCGCGCATGCACATGGAGATGAAGGAATGAGAAGAGCAATTATTGGTGGTGTAAAAACGATTGAACACGGAACTTATATGAGTGGTGCAACCATGGAACTCATGAAAAAATATGATGCCTATTTAGTGCCAACAATTACTGCTGGAAAAGAAGTCGAAGAAAAGGCGAAAATAAAAGGGTTTTATCCTGCAATTGTAGTTCCTAAAGCGTTGGCTGTTGGTCCACAAATTCAGGGAACTTTTGCAAAAGCATACAAAAAAGGAGTTGGAATTGCATTTGGAACTGATGCAGGAGTTTTTAAACACGGAAACAACGGAAAAGAATTTGGTTTTATGGTGGAAGCTGGAATGCCAGCAATGGAAACAATACAGTCTGCAACCATTACAAATGCCATGTTGTTAAAAATGGAAAACGAAATCGGACAAATACAAAAAGGTTTTTTTGCAGATATTATAGCTGTTGATGAAGATCCTACAAAAAATATTTCTACAATGGAAAATGTAGTTTTTGTAATGAAAGATGGTGTTGTTTATAAGAAAAATTAGTTGTTAAATAATGTAACAAAACCTTCTAAATAACTACTAATTGATAGAAGTAATTAAAATAGGTTTACGATGTTAAATAAAATTAATTTACAAAGTAGTTTAGCCGTTTTCGGAGTTCCAATATTAATGATTTTGTCTCTGTTTTTATTAACGAAATCAACTTGGTTTTCTAATTACCCAAAAGAACTTTCAATAGGAATTACTTTAGACTTACTATTTACAATTCCGTTAACTTATTTTTTTATTATTCGCAAAAAAGCAGTACCTAAAATTACTATAGTTTCTTTGTTTGTTATAGGTTTGGTGGTCTCAAGTTTTATCTTACCAGAAAGTCAGCAAACTCTTTTAGCGCAAATTAAAACCTATTTTTTTCCAATTGTAGAACTAGGTATTTTAATTTTTCTAATTATTAAAATTAGAAAAATAGTTAAAGAATTTAAAAAGCAAAAAATAACTAATTTAGATTTTTTTGACGCTGTAAATATCGCTTGTAAAGAAAGTTTTCCTAACAAAATAGCTTCACTTTTAGCTACTGAAATAGCAGTAATCTATTATGGTTTTTTTCTTTGGAAGAGAAGAACTCTAAAAGAAAACGAGTTTACAAATTATAAAGAAAGTGGATTAATTTCCATTTTAGTAGGATTGTTATTAGTCATTTTTATTGAAACTTTTGCAATCCATAAGTTTTTAGAAAGTAAGAGTTTTATTGTTGCATGGCTGTTAACAGTAACAAGCATTTATACAGCTTTACAGATAATTGCATTGATAAAGTCATTAACAAGAAGACCATTTATTGTAGATTCTTTAAACAAGCAAATTCTTCTTCATTTTGGTTTTTTTGGTAAAGCAATTATCCCATTTGAGTTAATAGAAAATTTAGTAGTTAGTGCTAAAGATTTACCAGAAGATAAAAGTATTGTTTCTTTTTCTCCTTTAGGTGATTTAGGTGGTCATAACGTAATTATTCATCTAAATAAGGAGATTGAATTTGAGAGTTTTTACGGATTCAAAAAATATGCAAAGTCATTAGCAATTTCTGTAGATGATAAAAATACTTTTATTGAATTAATTAATCAAAAGTAATATGTTGGTAGGCACCAATATCTGGAGATGCACTTCGAGTAATACCTAAAATATCTTCAGAAAAAGAAGTTGAGGTCGCTTTGTTGTTAGCGTCAGAATCATCACCAATAATGAAGTCTTCTTTTTGAGTATCTCTAAAATCTGCGTTACCATTTCTGATAATATTCTGATAATTAGCACTTGTAAAATCCATTTCAGCGTTACCGTCAAAAGAATTGTTAGAATCTGTAAACTGAATCATAGAATTACTAATGTTGTAGTTGAATAAACTTCCATCCACTTTATCGAGTAAAAACTCAATATTGTTGTTTCCATCAAAAATACAATTGGTAAAGTTTGCCGCTTTTAAATCTCTAGTTTCTGTAACTTCTTGTCCGCTTGCGTTTAAATACGTAAAATGATTATTTACTAAAACTGCAGGCAATTGTCTAATTCCGCTATTCCAATAATTTGCAAAAGTACTGTGTGTAAAATTATAAGTTCCGCCAATAGTTGCTGCCAAAGAAGCCTGACCAGCAGAACCAATTACTACGTTATGCGCTTCAATATTTGTTTCTCTAGCTAAAATTCCATAGTTAGAATTGTTGTAAATTTCTGTGTTTTGAAGTTTTAAAGTTGGAGTAGAAGCAGACCCAATACTATCAATTAAAATTCCGATAATACCGTTTTTAATTTGAGTATGATAAATTTCATTGTCTTTACTTCCTGCTCGCATCCAAATAGTTCCCCATTGTCCAGGAATTGTACTAAAAGAATGTTCTAATCGATCACCTTCAAAAATTACTTTTTCGGTTAAAGTTCCGTTTACTTTTAAAGTAGCTTTGTCATCTACAATTAAACCAGAATTATTATGAAAATGTATTTTCGCGCCAGCTTCAATAGTTAAGGTTTTATTTTCTGGTACTGCTGCATAACCATAAATAACTGTTGGTTTTGCATTTGTAAAAGTCAATTCTGTATCTGTTAAAAAACGACCTTTAATAGTAGTTGGTTTTCCATCCAAAGTCAAGCTATCAATCTTCATTGAAATTGCGTCTTTACCAGGGAAAATAAAATTAGCATCTTGCACTAAAGTAACCAAATCTACATCTTGTTGGTTGGTTCCATTGTCAAATAAAATACGATCTGAATATAAAGGATTAGGTATGTTTGCAGCGTTAATTGTAGTTTCAACAAAAACATACATACTGTCTTTTGCTAAAATATCTATGTCATTAAATTCTTTTCCAGGAATACCGTCAACATTTAATCTATAATTAGAAGAAACTCCGTTTTCTAAAGCAATTTTAGGAATTGTAATGCTATTATTTCCTCTATTATAAACTTTTAAATTATAGGTAGCAGAACCAATATTTGTAAAAATGGTGTCTAAAAAAACAGTGTCTTTAGAAAACTCTAAACTTCCAAAACTCGGAATGGTATCAAAGTTTTTTCTACAAGAACTTATAGAAATTATAAGAACACAAACTAGAAAAGTTAATAAGTAACGCATATATTAATTTTGTATAAAAATAGAACTATAATTTTAGAAGTTTATTACTTTTTAATCAATTCAATTTCAAAAAGTTTCCCCCAATGTTTACCCGTTACAAAAAGCCTTTTGTTTTCAGCATCGTAAGCAATCCCGTTTAAAACTTCATCTTGTGCAACTAACTTTTGTGTTTTGCTCATTTCTTTTTCTAAACCAGATAAATTTGCAACCCCCAAAACAACCCCAGAACTTGGGTCAATAATTACCATTGCATTTTTTTGGTATTTATTAGCGTAAATTTCACCTTCAACTAATTCTAATTCGTTTAGATTATCCAGCGCATATTTATTTGTATATACTTGAATAGAACGTTTCTCTTTTTTAGTTTTTGGATCTAAAAACCAAATTTTATTAGTTCCATCAGATTTTATCAATTCAGTTTCGTTGTGTGTTAAACCCCAACCTTCTTTACTTTTATTGTATGCAAATTCCTTTTCTTGTTTAAAGGTTTCTAAATCGTAGACAAAACCTTTTTTGCCTTGCCAAGTTAACCAAATGATTTTATTGTTTAAAATGGTCATTCCTTCACCAAAATATTTTTTGTCTAAATCTATTTTTTGTAAAACTTTTCCTGTCTTTATTTCTACTTTTCTTAAAGTAGATTGACCTCTATGACCTGTAGTTTCATAAAGAAAACCATCATGATATTCTAAACCTTGCGTATAAGCTTTTGTGTCATGCGGATATTCATTAACAATTTTATAACCATATACAACAGGCGCTTTATCTGCTAAAACTTCAAAAGAATTGTTTTCTTTTTTTGAACTTTCAGGATAAAAGACCAAAGCAGAAACAGCATGTTTACCAATTCCATAATCTACGGTATTTAAAGTTACAGAATTTCCTTCCGAAGAAATTTCTTTTCCGTTTACAAAAAACTGAACCTTATTTATAAGTAAATTATTTTTCTCCTTTAAAGTAATGGTAATCGTTTTGTTTAAAGTTGTCTTTTTAGGAGTTTCTAAAGTGAACTTGTAATCGTCTGAACAAGACGTCATCAAAAACAAAAAAGCGAAAAAGGAAATTAAAATTGTATTATTCTTCATTATCTGTATAAATTTCAGTGTTTTAAAAAGTAAATATTCAAAAAAAAAGTGGCAAAAAACAATTTTTAAAGCCTAAAAGAACCTTAATTCTGCATAAAGTGTGTTTTAGAGTAAATAAAAACAATATATTTATTTGTTAATTAAAAAATATGATTAAATTTGCATCCTCAAAATAGTAAACAACAACTATTTAGAGAACCGAGTAAGCTTTACCAACTTTACTCATGCAAACATAACATTAAAGTATTAAAATATAATAAAATGAGAAAAGGAATTCATCCAGAAAATTACAGAATGGTAGCTTTTAAAGACATGTCTAATGAAGACGTATTTTTAACTCGTTCTACTGTAGACACTAAAGAAACGTTAGAAGTTGATGGTGTTGAGTATCCTTTAGTAAAATTAGAGATTTCAAGAACATCTCACCCATTTTACACTGGTAAATCTAAACTTATCGATGCTGCAGGACGTATTGACAAGTTCAAAAACAAATACGCAAAATTCAAAAAAGAGTAATTTTTTTAGAATTTTAAAGATATTAAAAACTCCAACATTTATTTGTTGGAGTTTTTTTTGTTCAGAACCTACTAGCTTCTGTATCTTTTTTCTTTGGGCGTTTCCTTTCAGGTCGGGTTTTACACTATATCTTTTTGCGAAAAGCAAAAAGGATGTCGTTTCAACCCCTAACGCAAAACTATTTGTAAGACTATTGCAAAATATCGCACTAAATGATTATTTTTAACTTCTATAAAATGATACAGTAATAATGAGAAATACCATACTTACAATTTTTATTGGAATCACCATTGCGTTTGGTGTACTTGTCTATTTTATTCCACAAATAGGTACTATTATTTTGTTATCCATTTCAGGATTATTATCAATAATAGCCATTTATGATAGTATACAAACACAGCACTCCTTATTAAGAGCATTTCCATTAGTAGCTCGTTTGCGTTGGTTGTTTGAAGAAGAAAGAGATAAAATTCAACAATATTTTATAGAAGACAATTTAAACGGTACGCCAATCAATAGAGAAAAAAGAAGTGTGGTGTATCAACGCGCAAAATTAGAAAAAGATACGGTTCCTTTTGGTACACAACATAATGTATATGCTAAAGGATATGAGTTTGTAAAACATTCTTTATTTCCTAAAGATCATCATCATATAGAAGGAGAAAAAGTTGTTTTTGGTTCAGATAAATGTGCACAAAAATACGAAAGCTCTATCATTAATATTTCTGCAATGTCTTTTGGTTCTTTGAGTAAAAATGCAATTATGGCATTAAACCAAGGTGCAAAAATGGATAATTTTGCACACAATACAGGTGAAGGCGGAATTTCTCCATATCATTTACAAGGTGGAGATTTAATTTTTCAAGTAGGAACAGGTTATTTTGGAGCGGGAAAATCTGTAAACGGACAACGTGTTTTTGATGATGCAATTTTTAAAGAAAATGCAATCAGACCAGAAGTAAAAATGATTGAAATTAAGTTTTCTCAAGGAGCAAAACCTGGTCATGGTGGAATTTTACCAGCAAAGAAAAATACCGAAGAAATTGCAAAAATTAGAGCAGTTGAACCTTTTACTCAAGTAGATTCGCCACCAAGTCATTCTGCTTTTTCAGACTTTGAAGGCATGATTACTTTCATTCAAAAAGTGAGAGAATTGTCTGGCGGTAAACCTGTAGGAATTAAGTTTTGTGTAGGTAATAATGAAGAAATTGAGGAAATGTTTAAAGCATTTTCAGACACTAATAACTATCCAGATTTTGTTTCTATAGATGGTGGAGAAGGTGGTACAGGCGCTGCGCCACTAGAATTCACCAATTATATTGGTACACCATTAGTAGAAGGTTTGGTTTTTGTAAATAAGTTATTGGTAAAATATAAGTTGAAAAATCAGATTAAAATTATTGCAAGTGGAAAAGCAGTTGATGCTTTCGATATTATTAGGTATGTTGCTTTGGGTGCAGATGCAATTGGTATGGCAAGAAGCTTTATGTTAAGTTTAGGTTGTATACAAGCAAGAGAATGTAATTTAGATACTTGCCCAGTTGGTGTTGCTACACAAGATAATGATTTGGTAAAAGCATTAGTAGTCGAAAAGAAAAATGTACGAGTAAAAAACTACCATAGCAAAACAATTACTGCGGTAAAAGAAATTACTGCTGCAATGGGTGTTGCATCTATTGCTGATATTAAACCAGATGATGTTTTTAGACGTAGAAAAGATGAAGAAATTGTAAGTCTTAAAGAAGTGTATTATAATTAATCTTCTGTTGTCATTCCTGTGAAAATAGGAATCTAATTTTTTATGAATAACAAAGAAACTAAAGCAATTAAAAAACCATGGCCAACTAAAGCTGCTATGGAGCAGGTTTATGAATTAAAACTTTGGGGAGATAATGCAACTAATTTTTATTCTGGAGCAGGATCTCATCAACAAGAAATTATAGTACCTTATATAAATGCAGTAACAACTTTTTTAACTTCTTTTAAAAACCCGTTGGTAGTTTGCGATTTAGGTTGCGGAGATTTCAACATCGGTAAACAACTTGTAGAACATTCAAAAAAGTACATTGCTGTTGATATTGTAACAAATTTAATAGACTATAACAAAAAGAACTTTCAAGAAGAAAATCTTGAATTCCATTGTTTAGACATTGCAAAAGACCAATTGCCTTCTGCAGATTGTGTATTATTAAGACAGGTTTTACAACATCTTTCAAATGCGGAAGTGCAAAGTATTGTTGGTAAATTAAAAGACTTTAAATATGTTATTTTAACAGAGCATTTACCAGCAGGAAATTTTATACCTAATAAAGATATTATATCCGGACAAGGAATACGGATTAAAAAGAAAAGCGGTATTAATTTATTAGTCGCGCCTTTTAACTTTAAAGTAATTGAAGAAACACAATTGTTTACTGTAGCATTAAATGATAATAAAGGTGTTATTGTAACAACACTATATCAAACTTTTTAAGAAGTTTATTCCCTGCTTTTTGTGACATACATTTCTATTTAACTGACATAGTTACCGATTAATTTACCTTTTACCTTTTGGCTTGGTTTTGGCAATTATAAAAACTGTAAAACGGAAGCAAAATAGGTGCCGCATAAGAATTGTGCAAAGCGTATTTTTAAAAATTAATAATAGAGTATGAGTCAAGTAAAAGAGAACAACACGGTAAAAGTAAATTACACAGGTAAATTATCTAATGGGGAGGTTTTTGATACTTCTGAAGGAAAAGAACCAATTGAATTTAAATTAGGAGAAGGAAGATTAATTCCTGGTTTTGAGAAAGGTTTAATTGATATGAAATTGAATGAAAAGAAAACGATAGAAATTGCCAAAGCAGATGCTTATGGTGATGTAAACCAAGATTTAATTCAAGAAATTAAGAAAGCACAATTGCCACAAGATATGGCACCAGAAGTTGGTATGGGTTTAATTTCTAAAACACCAGACGGGCAAGAAATAAATTTAGTAGTTGTTGAGGTAAAAGAAGATAGTGTTATTATAGATGGTAACCACCCTTTAGCAGGTAGAGATCTTGTTTTTGACCTTGAAGTTGTTGAAATAAAATAAGTAACATACCTTATTTATAATAAAAAACCTGATATCATTTGTTTTACAAATGGTATCAGGTTTTTTTGTTTTTTGGCGTTAAATAAACTTATAAAATATTTATTTTAGGAAATTATTTTTCACATTCGCTAACGTGTTTGTGTATGATTTGTGGCGTGTTCTAGCACCTAATTTAGTAAATAATAACCGAATAGAAAATCCGCGAGGATTTTCGTAAGTAGGCGAGAACTAGCCATTAATTATACACGGTGTTGTGTGCAGTAATTTTAAATGTTTATTTTTAATTCAATTTCATAATCTTTTTCATTCATTGTAAATTTAATTATTTCATTTGAATGTTCGTTGATTTTTAAATCTCCTAAATCAAATTCCTTATGATGATTTGGACAAAGTAGAATTATATTTTCAAGACTTTCATTTCCTTTTTCTCTTTTTGCTTTTATGTGACAAGCTTCAATGTATTTCGTTCCGTCTTTTTTTCTTATAAATTCTCCACATATTTGACATTCATTTTTTCTCAAAATTTTTATTAAAGCGATTGCTTTGTTGTCTCTCTTGTATTTCTTTTGATTAATAATGATTTCCTCTGTTTCAAATTTAGGAAGATTATCTAATTCAATTTTTATTTCTCGTCTTGATTTTTCTTTAAAAGATTCAATAATTTCATTCTGTTCAATTTCATTTCTTTCAAATTCAGAAATATCTTTTTTATAGAGTTCTAAATATTCAGCATAAATTTTCCTTAAAGTCACTTTTGAGTCTTTATTTGCAATTTTTATATAATCAATATGCTGTTTTAAACTATTTAGTGCTTTAAATAAATTTTCATTTCCATAATCCCTTTTTATAAATTCTAAAAAGTTCCTAAAAATTACATTTGATGTAGTTCTTTTAATTACTTCTCCTTCAAAAAGTTTTGGATAAATAGATGTTACTATTATATTCGAATAACTCTCGCTTAAATCTGTTTCTTGTGTAAGTCGTAAAATTCCATCTTTTTTAGTAATTTTCCCTTCATATATTCTTTTTGAAATGGAATAAATTATTTCTTCTCTTTTCATAAATAACTTTCAATTCTGGAATTTCGTTCTTTATTGCACACAACGTTAACACGAATATGACGTCGTTTTAATGACTTATATTCGTAGTTAGCGAAGTTCGGTATTTTTAAATAGAAAATCAAGAGGGAAAACACCTGTTTGTTCAAAAATAAAAACCCCACTAAAAGTGAGGTTTTAAAATACTTAAAAACACTGCGTGTTTACATATAATCTTCTATTGGGTTACAAGAACAAATTAAGTTTCTGTCTCCAAAAGCATCATCTACTCTTCTAACAGAAGGCCAAAATTTGTTATCGGCAATGTATTCTAAAGGAAAAGCAGCTTGCTTACGTGTGTATGGTAAAGTCCAATCATCCGCAGTTAACATTTCTTGTGTATGCGGTGCATTTTTTAAAGGATTGTTTTCGTTTTCTTTTGTAGCTTCAGAAATCTCTTTTCTAATAGAAATCATGGCATCACAAAAACGATCTAATTCCGCAATAGATTCAGATTCTGTTGGTTCTATCATCATGGTTCCACCTACAGGAAAAGAAACGGTTGGAGCATGAAAACCATAATCCATTAAACGTTTTGCAATGTCTACAACTTCAATTCCGTTTTGTTTAAAACCACGGCAATCAATAATCATTTCGTGCGCCGCTCTGTTCTTTTCACCAGTATATAAAGTTGGGTAATGTCCGTTTAAACGCTCTTTAATATAGTTAGCATTCAAGATGGCATTCTTTGTAGAATTTGTCAACCCGTCTGCACCTAACATAGTAATATATCCGTAAGAAATTAAGCAAGCCAAAGCAGAACCCCAAGGCGCTGCAGAAATTGCTGTAATCGCTTTTTCGCCACCAGTTGCTACTAAAGGGTTTGTAGGTAAAAACGGTACTAATTGCGGAGCCACACAAATTGGGCCAACTCCAGGACCACCACCACCATGTGGAATTGCAAATGTTTTGTGCAAGTTTAAGTGACAAACATCTGCACCAATAGTTGCAGGATTTGTTAAACCAACTTGTGCGTTCATGTTTGCGCCATCCATATAAACTTGTCCGCCATTATCATGAATAATCTGTGTAATTTCCATAATTGCTTTTTCATAAACTCCGTGTGTAGAAGGATAGGTAACCATTAAAGCAGATAAGTTGTCTTTGTGTAAAATTGCTTTTGCACGTAAATCTTCAACATCAATATTCCCTTTTTCATCTGTTTTGGTAACTACCACTTTCATACCTGCCATTACAGCAGAAGCAGGGTTTGTACCGTGTGCAGAAGCAGGAATTAAACAAATATTTCTGTTGGTATCTCCATTAGATTCATGATAGGCTCTAATAGTCATTAAACCAGTAAATTCACCTTGTGCACCAGAATTTGGTTGTAAAGATGTACCCGCAAAACCAGTAATAATATTTAATTGATGTTCTAATTTCTTTAAAACTTCTTGATATCCTTCCGCCTGATTTAAAGGCACAAATGGGTGAATGTTTCCCCATTGAGGATTGCTTAAAGGCAACATTTCTGAAGCTGCATTTAATTTCATGGTACAAGATCCTAAAGAGATCATAGAATGATTTAATGCTAAATCTTTACGTTCTAATTTCTTTATATAACGCATCATGTCAGTTTCTGACTGATACGTGTTAAATATTTCGTTCTCTAAAAACGGCGTATTTCTTAAAACGGAATCTATAATTTTTACATCAGAAGTAAATTCAGTAACTGTAATGTCTTTTACGTTGAAAGCTTGCTCAAAACAATCTATAATTGCGTTTAATTCATTTAAACTAACGGTTTCATTTACAGAAATTGAAACATGGTTGTCATCAATATAGTTAAAGTTAATTCCGTTAGCTTCAGCTACAGGTTTTAATATGTTTGCTTCAACTTCAATTAAAAGAGTGTCAAAAAACGAAGTGTTTTTTTGAGTAAAACCTAAATTAGATAAAGAATTTGCTAATGTATTTGTTGCACTGTGAACTCTATTCGCAATATATTTTAAACCATCTTTTCCATGGTAAACAGCATACATACCAGCCATAACTGCTAATAAAACTTGGGCAGTACAAATGTTAGAAGTCGCTTTTTCTCTTTTAATATGTTGCTCTCTGGTTTGCAAAGCCATTCTTAAAGCACGCTTTCCGTTTTTGTCTTTGGTAACACCAATAATACGCCCAGGAATACTTCTTTTATATGCTTCTTTGGTTGCAAAATATCCTGCATGAGGACCACCATAACCTAACGGAATTCCAAAACGTTGTGTAGTTCCTACAACTACATCAACACCAAATTCTGCAGGCGTTTTTAATTTTACCAATGATAAAATATCTGCAGCAACGGCTACTTTTATATTGTTCTCGTTTGCTTTTGCAACGAAGCTTTCATAATCATAAACCTGACCATGTTTTCCTGGATATTGTAAGATTGCACCAAAAAAGTCATCAGCAAAATCGAATTCTTCATGATTACCAATTACTAATTCTATACCAATAGGATTAGAACGTGTTTGTAAAACAGATAAAGTCTGCGGTAAAATTTCTTCGGAAACAAAGAATTTATTCGCTCCTGCTTTTTTCTTTGCTCTTTCTCTAACATTAAATAATAATGCCATTGCTTCTGCAGCAGCAGTACTTTCGTCTAAAAGAGATGCATTTGCAAGTTCCATTCCTGTTAAATCGCAAACCATAGTTTGGTAATTTAACAACGCTTCTAATCTACCTTGTGCAATTTCTGCTTGGTAAGGTGTATAAGCGGTATACCAACCCGGATTTTCTAAAATATTACGTTGAATAACACTTGGCACAATTGCTTCATGATACCCAAGACCAATATAACTTTTAAACACTGAATTTTTTTCAGACAATTCTTTAATATGCGCTAAATACTCATATTCGCTCATTGCTGGCTCTAAATTTAATTCGCCTTTTAAACGAATGTCATCAGGTACAGTTTCGAAAATTAGTTGATCTAAATCATTGGCATTAATAGTTGCCAACATTTTTTCTTGTTCTTTTTGGTTAGGACCAATATGTCTTAATTGAAACGAATTTGTATTCATTTTTTAGTTGTTAATTGTTGCTAATTTCAATCGATTTAGTAATGCTTTTTAATGCGTTTCAAAAGTAGGAATTTTAATAGATTATTTATTGCCCAAAATGAGATAAAAAACAATTAATTATTAACTAAAAACAAAGGTTATGAACAGAAAGTTTATTTTTGTAAAATGAGGTTTTTAAAATTGATATTAGATTTTTACTTAAATGCGAGTATACACGTAGCTTTTTCTGTGTTTGCTTTGGTAAGAATTACCGAATTTTATTTTGATTTGCCTTTTAATGCAAATCGAGATTATTTTATTTTCTTTAGCACAATTACAGGTTACAATTTTGTAAAATTTGCAGGTGTAGCAAAATTGCATCACAGAAGTTTAACAAACGGATTAAAAACTATTCAAATATTTTCTTTTTTATGCTTTTTGGCAATGTGTTATTTTGCTTATCAAATTTCCCTTAAAACATTGTTGTATTGTATCCCTTTAGAAATGTTAACCTTGTTATATGCAATTCCTTTTTTAAGTGGATTTCATAAAAATTTAAGAGAAGTTAGCTTTCTAAAAATAGTAGTTGTAGCTTTAGTTTGGGCTGGTTTTACGGTGTTGATACCTGTTTTAGATTCCGGTGCTAAAATTACTTTAAATGTTGTTTTTTTAGCGATTCAACGTTTTTTAATTGTAGTTGTTTTAATACTTCCTTTTGATATTAGAGATGTAAAGTACGATGCGATTTTTCTACAAACAATTCCTAAAAAAATAGGAGTAGAAAAAACCAAAAAATTAGGTTTAACCTTAATGATTTTTGCACTCGTTTTAGAGTATATATTTTCTCCTTTGACTATTATAAAAACACCTTTTATGATTTTCTTTTTTATAGTAATTATTTTACTAATGAGAGCAAAAATTGAGCAACCTAAATACTATAGTTCTTTCTTGGTTGAAGCATTGCCAATTGTTTGGTTGTTACTTCTTTTAGGATTTCATAATTTTTAAGTAGAAAATATTTTGTTTTGGTAATGTTTTTTAATAATAATACTAAATAAAACAGATATCGTAAAACTATAAAATAGCTTCTTAATTCCCTACTATATTTGTAGATTTACAGTCTATAAATCAACCAATATTTTAAAAAATGATTACCACAAAAAGAAATTATATTTTTGATTTTGATAGCACACTAACTCGCGTAGAAGCATTAGATGTTTTAGCAGAAATTACTTTGCAAGGCAATCCTAAAAAGGATGAAATTATTCAAGAAATAATTGACATTACTAATTTAGGAATTGATGGTGAAATTTCTTTTACAGAGTCTTTAGAGAAAAGAATTAAATTATTAAACGCTAATAAGTCTGATTTAGATGGTTTAATAGCAGCTTTAAAAAAGCAAGTTTCAAAATCCATAGAAAGCAATAAAGAATTTTTTGAAGAATTTGCAGAAAATATTTATGTAATTTCTTGTGGATTTAAAGAGTTTATAGACCCTATTGTTGCAGCATACAACATTCCTTCAGAAAGAGTGTTTGCAAATACTTTTGAGTTTGATAACGTCGGAAAAATTGTTAGCTTTGATGCTAATAACCCGCTTTCTCAACACAACGGAAAAATTCAATGTTTAAAAGACATGAATTTAGAAGGAGAAATACAAGTTATTGGAGATGGTTATAGCGATTATGTAACTCGTGAAGCTGGTGTAGCAGATAAGTTTTTTGCATACACTGAAAATGTTTCAAGAATAAAAACAACAGAAAACGCAGACCATATTGCACCTAATTTAGATGAATTTTTATACGTAAACGATTTGCCAAGAAATATCTCATACCCAAAAAACAGAATTAAAATATTATTATTAGAAAACGTACATGCAGATGCTTTTAAGAAGTTGTCTAAAGACGGTTTTACGGTAGAAACAGTTTCTAAAAGTTTGTCTGAAGACGAATTAATAGAAAAAATAAAAGATGTACATGTTTTAGGAATTCGTTCTAAAACGCGTGTAACTCAAAAAGTTGTTGATGCTGCAGAGAAATTAATGGTAGTTAGTGCTTTTTGTATCGGTACCAAACAAATCGATTTAGAAGCGTGTAAGGAAAACGGAATTGTTGTTTTTAATGCACCATATAGCAACACACGTTCTGTGGTTGAATTAGCCATCGGAGAAATTATTATGTTAATGCGTTCTGTTTTTCAAAGAAGTACAGAAATTCATAACGGTCAATGGAATAAAACAGCTGAAGGTTCTAGAGAAGTTCGTGGTAAAAAACTTGGTATTGTTGGTTATGGAAATATTGGTAAACAATTATCAATTTTAGCAGAAGCTTTAGGAATGGACGTTTATTATTATGATGTTGAAGATAAATTAGCTTTAGGAAACGCAACCAAAGTAGATCAATTATCAGATTTATTAGCGCTTTCAGATGTTGTTACTTTACATGTAGATGATAATGCTGCAAATAAAAATTTCTTTGGAGAAAAAGAAATTTCACAAATGAAAGATGGCACACATTTAGTAAATCTATCACGTGGTTTTGTAGTTGATATTAAAGCGTTAGCAGCTGCTTTAAAAAGCGGTAAATTAGCAGGAGCTGCAGTAGATGTATATCCTGAAGAGCCAAGAAAAAATGGAGAATTCTTAACAGAATTAAAAGGATTGCCAAACGTAATTTTAACGCCACACGTTGGTGGAAGTACAGAAGAAGCGCAAAGAGATATTGCAGATTTTGTGCCAAGTAAAATTATGGCATATATTAATTCTGGTAATACAGTAGATGCAGTAAACTTCCCAAATATTCGTTTGCCTAGACAAACAAAAGCGCACAGATTTTTACACATTCATAAAAATGTACCTGGCGTTATGGCAAAAATCAATAAGGTTTTAGCAGAGTACAATTTGAATATTACTGGTCAATATTTATCAACAGATCCTAAAGTTGGATATGTAATTACAGATTTAGACAAAGAATATAATACAGAAGTTATAGACGAATTAATAAAAATACAAGGAACAATTAAGTTTAGAGTTTTGTATTAATCTAATTTCAATCTTAAAATATAAAATACCCTTCAGTTTTTAAATTGAAAGGTGTTTTTTTTTGAAGCTATTTCCAGCTTTTCACTATATCTTTTTCCTGAAAAAGAAAAAAGGATGTCGTTTCAATCTGGGCTAAACTTGTTTGCTAACGCTATGTCATTGCGAGGAGCGAAGTAATCTTTTTATTAAATATTTTTGTATTTTGTCATTCCTGCGAAAGCAGGAATCTATAAAAAAAGCTAGTTTGGATTCCTGCCTTCGCAGGAATGACAAATTACAATTGTAGAACAAACAGAAACCATCAATTTCCTTCATAAAACTCTGTGAAAATATTCAGTGAATCTCAATGTAATAACTAAAGTTTAATTTTATCTTTCAAGTCAATAATATTCTTGTCCTTAACATTCAAATAACGTTTACTACCTAAATATCTATTTTTATTAAAAGCATCATAATTAGGTTGTTCAGAATCCATTGAACTCAGATGTACATTTCCAGAAGCATGAATAAATTCCATTTTATTATTACCTAGCCAAATACCAACATGAACAACACGCTGTTTCTTTTCTGTTGTAGCTTTTCTTCCGAAGAATAATAAATCTCCTTTTTCTAGATCTTTAAAATTTAAACCTTCATCTACAATCTTACCAGCATTAATTTGTTGCGATGCATCTCTTGGAATTACAAAGCCGTTCATTAAATACACCATTTTTGTAAATCCGCTACAATCGATTCCTTTAGAAGAAGTTCCACCCCATAAATAAGGGAAACCTTCCATTTTTTTTGCAATTGTTTCAATGTTTTCTTGCGATGGATTTAATTTCTGTAACCAATGTTCATAAATAACAGCTTCTTTTTTCTTTATAAAACCAGTTCTATTATCAGGGTATCTTACTTCGTAAAAAGTAGCATCTTCAGACAAATACTTTAAAATTCCACCTAAAGTTATATCGGAAACTAATTGAGTCTTTTCTGATTTATTAACATACACATAACCAAAGGTTTTTGTAAAAATTACTTTTTTAGAAGCATTCCAATTATCAAACTGACTTTTATTCATCCTAGTTATTCCGCCTTTATCAACCCAAGAAATGTAACTGTCTGGAGTCTGAATTCTATAAAAATCTCCTTTTTTATCTAATACTTTTAAAGACATTCCTAACAAACCCTGTGTTCCTAATTCTGCAGAATGTTTTGGTTTAGAGCGAATATTAATAACAGAATTTCTAGCAACTGCAAATTGTTGATTTCCAACAGCAGAATCTGGTAAAATTCGTACATTATTTACGAACTTTAACGCTCTATTATTCAAGCTATCTAAAAGAATGTCAAATTCTTTTTTAGAAGTAGTTTCTCCTTCTAAAATAAGCTGATTGTCAACTTGTTCAAAATTAATATCAAATAACTCAACTCTTTTATCTGGTGCGAAATCTGTTTTTATAGATCTGTGAATGTTCTCTAATTCTGAAGTTATTGTACTGTTATTTTTACAAGAAAATAAAACGACTAGTAATAAAAAAGAAAAGTATTTAATTAATTTCATTAGAACTGTTTTTTGCTAAAATACAAAACTTAATCTTTTTTAATTTATGAACAAGTACTAAAAGAGCATGATTATTCTGTTAAATATGCTTCTTAAAATTGAAATCTAAAAAGGAATGTTTTATATTTGAAGGCAATCATTTTTTATTTAATGAACTACCAAAACACTTTAGCGTACGCGCAACAGCAAGATAAAGAGGATAAGATTTCTTATTTACGAAATCGATTTCATATTCCTAAAGACAAAAATGGGAATAACTGGTTATATTTTACAGGAAACTCTTTGGGTTTACAACCAAAAGCAACCAAAGAATATATCAATCAGGAATTAGAAGATTGGGCGAATCTTGGCGTAGAAGGTCATTTTGAGGCAAAGAATCCTTGGTTAAATTACCATGAATTCTTAACGGATAAAATGGCGAAAACTGTAGGAGCAAAACCAATTGAAGTTGTGGTTATGAATACACTTACAACAAATCTTCATTTGTTAATGGTGTCTTTTTATAGACCTACAAAAATAAAATATAAAATTGTTATTGAGTCGGATGCTTTTCCTTCAGATAGATATGCAGTACAAAGTCAATTAAAATATCATGGTTTTTCGGATGATGATGTAATTGAATGGAAACCAAGAAAAGGAGAAGAGTTATTAAATATTAAAGATTTAGAAACTATTGTTTCTGAACAAGGAGATGAAATTGCACTTCTATTAATTGGCGGCGTAAATTATTATACAGGTCAGTTTTTAGATTTAAAAAGAATTGCAGAAATTGGGCATTCAAAAGAGTGTATTGTTGGAATTGATTTAGCGCACGGAGCAGGAAACATTTCGCCAGAATTGCACAATTCAGGAGTCGATTTTGCAGCTTGGTGTACCTATAAATATTTAAATTCTGGACCAGGAAGCCTAGGTGGATTATTTGTGCACGAAAAACACGCTAAAAATAAAGATTTACCACGTTTTGCTGGTTGGTGGAATCACAACAAAGACACACGTTTTAATATGCGACAACCTTTTGATGTTATGGAAGGTGCAGAAGGTTGGCAATTAAGCAATCCGCCAATATTATCAATGGCAGCAATTAAGGCTTCGTTAGATTTATTTGATGAAGTTGGAATGGAAGCATTACGTGACAAATCAGAAAAATTAACAGGTTATTTCGAGTATTTAATCAATCAAATAGGTTCAAAAGATATTAAGATAATTACACCAAGCAACCCAAAAGAAAGAGGATGTCAATTATCTATTCAAGTAAAAAACGCCGATAAAAGGTTGCATAAAAAGCTAACAGAAAATAATATTATTACAGATTGGCGAGAACCAGATGTTATACGTTGTGCACCAGTACCAATGTATACTTCTTTTGAAGATGTGTATAGAATGGTTTCAATTTTAAAAGGGTTGTTATAATGAGAAAATATTTACTTATTGCTTTTTTAGCCTTAATTATTTGTTGTAAAAAAACATCCGAGAAAAACTATTTAGGGACGGAAGATCATGAGCTTGTAAAGGAAGGAATTAATGTTTTTGAAGATATGCTAAATGCTTACTATCCCGAAAAAACATTAGAATTAAGTTATGAAACTTATTTTAAGAGCTTAGTTGCTTCTTTAAGTAGAGTTTCGAATAATAAATTAGATTCTATACATAAATTTAAGAAAGCTATATTATTTTTAGAAAAATTGAAAAAGAAAGAAAAAATAAATATTTTTTGGAAAATAGATACTATTGAACACCTAAATTTTATTAAAGGTATTGGTTATGAAAATGAATTAAGACCTCACATTTTTATGAATACTAAACAATATTTAGAGTATTTGAAAAGTATTTCTAAAACAGAAGAATTTAGAACTTTCTTAATTGATTATACTGAAAAATTTAAAGATATCAGTTTTGGTGTAATTGTAAATGGGTTTTTAGATTCAGAGAGAAAAAAAGTATTTAAAAAAGATAAAGAAGTTTTTAAAATTTTTGTGGCTTTTCATGTTTATTATGAAACAATCTTAATTCAAAATCTTTAAATGAACAAAAAAGATAACATATTAATAATTGGAGCTGGACTTTGCGGAAGTTTACTAGCGTTAAGATTAGCCCAAAGAGGTTACAAAGTTGAGGTGTATGAAAGTAGACCAGATCTAAGAATTACAGATATTTCTGCAGGAAGATCAATCAATTTAGCATTGTCAGATCGTGGATTTAAAGCGCTACGTTTGTGTGGTGTTGAAGAGAAAACAAAAGAAATTTGCATTCCTATGTATGGTAGATTAATGCACGACAAAGAAGGGGATACATTTGCGTCTAATTATTCTGGAAGAGAAGGAGAGTACATAAACTCAATTTCTCGTGGCGATTTAAATGGATTGTTATTAACGGAAGCTGATAAACATGAAAACGTAAATATTCATTTTAATAAAAAGTGCACTTCTATAGATATAGAAAATACGGTTGCTCATTTTAAAGATTACAAAACCAAAGAGGAAATTTCTATTGATGCTGATGTTGTTTTTGGAACAGATGGAGCAGGTTCAATCTTACGTAAAAGTTATTATTTAGAGCGTAAGTTTTTATTCAGTTATTCACAGAATTATTTATCTCATGGATATAAAGAATTAGAAATACCAGCAGATAAAGCTGGAAATCATCAAATAAGTGATGGTCATTTACACATATGGCCACGTGGAGACTATATGTTAATCGCACTGCCTAATATGGATGGGAGTTTCACCGTAACACTCTTTTTAAGTTATGAAGAAGGTAAATATAATTTCAGTAATTTAACGTCAGAAGAAAAAATAACCACATTTTTTGAGAATGAATTTCCAGATGCATTGGCGTTAATTCCAAATATAAAAGAGGAATTTTTAAACAACCCAACAGGAGCTTTAGGAACCGTAAAGTGCTCGCCTTGGTCTTACCAAAATAAAACAATTCTACTAGGAGATTCCGCACACGCAATTGTTCCGTTTTACGGACAGGGAATGAATGCTTCATTTGAAGATGTTACGGTGTTTGATGAAATTTTAAATCAAAATTTAGGTGATTGGAAAACAGTTTTCAAGACCTATGAAAAAGCAAGAAAAGAAAATACAGATGCTATTGCTGATTTAGCGTTAGATAATTTCCATGAAATGAAAGCTCATGTTGCAAATCCTTTATTTAAAGAGAAAAGAAAGATAGAAATGGATTTAGAAAAAACGTTTCCAACAGAATATTTCTCTAAATACTCTATGGTAACTTTTAATGAAAATATTAGTTATAATGATGCTATGAAACACGGAAGAGCACAAGATAAAGCGTTACTTAATTTAATTGTAGATGATGCCGTTCACACACATTTAAACATGACAAAAGATGAATTAAAAGTTATTTTAGAAAAAGTGAAAATTGAGACGAATGAAATTTTAGCGGCAAATAAAATAGCAGGATTATAATGAAAACGTATATCATTTTATTACGCGGAATTAATGTGTCAGGAAAAAATAAACTTCCAATGGCAGAACTATGTGAATTATTAAAAGAATTACAGTTTCAAAACGTGCAAACGTATATTCAAAGTGGGAATATAATTTTAGATACAGAAGAATCTAAATCAGAAATTTGTAAAATAATAAAAGATGGAATTTTCTCTAAATTTGGATATGATGTTCCAGTAATTGCTAGAACAGTTCCCGAATGGAAAAAAGCAATTGTTAATTATCCATTTCCAATTGAGAATTCAAAAATAGTTGCTTTTGTTTTTTTAAACAAAAAAGTATATGAAACTAAAATAGAAGTAAATGGAGTAAATGACGATGAATATCTAATTGATAATGATATGATTTATATTTATTGCCCATCAACATTTGCTAAAACAAAACTTTCTAATAATTTGTTTGAAAGAAAATTGAATGTGACAGCAACAACTAGAAATTATAATACAACTTTAAAATTATTAGAGTTAGCAACAAAATAATTATGTCAGATAAAAAAGTAACACCAAGAGGCGCATATCCACATGTTAAAGTTGTGGGAGATTTTATTTTTGTATCAGGAACAAGTTCAAGAAGAGCAGATAATACCATTGCAGGAGTAGATATTATTGATGAAATGGGAACTAAATATCTAAATGCAGAAACCCAAACAAGAGAGGTTTTAAAAAACATTGATAAAACGCTACAAACAGTTGGAGCAAGTATAAAAGATGTAGTTGATGTTTCTTCTTTTTTAGTAAATATGAATGATTTTGCAGGTTATAATAAAGCGTACGCAGAGTTTTTTGAGAAAGAAACTGGGCCAACAAGAACAACAGTTGCAGTGCATCAATTACCACATCCAGATTTGGTGGTGGAAATTAGGGTTACTGCTTATAAGAAGCAATAGATGTTTAAATTAATTGGAAGTATCAGTATAGAAAAGTTGATTTTTTATTTTTTAATAATTGGTATATGTTCTTGTAAATCTAAAACGACACTTCCTGATCCTTTTGAAGCTGGCTGGAAAGGAAAAAAGGTTTGTGAAGTATTACAAGATAATACTGAATTAAGAGTTTTAAAATGTACTTTTCCTCCTGGAATTGGCCATGAGAAACATTATCATAACAAGCATTTTGGCTATACACTTGCCGGAAGTAGATTTAAAATTAAAGACACAGCTGGTACTAGAGAAGTTAATGTGCCAACTGGATATAGTTTTTCAAATGATGAAACGACGTCGCATGAAGTATTAAATATTGGTGATGAAACAGCAGTTTTTTTGATTATTGAACCTAAATAGATTTTAAAAAAAAAATATTGAAAATAAAAAACTACATCAACGGAGAATTTGTAAGCCCAATTCAAGATAATTGGATTGAAAACTATAATCCATCAATAGGAGAAGTTTACGGGGAAATTCCTGATTCAACAAAAGAAGATGTAGAAAAAGCAGTTGAAGCTGCTGAAAAAGCTTTTCCAAGTTGGTCGAATTCAACATTAGCAACAAGAAGTAAAATTTTGTCTAAAATTGCCGATTTAATAAAAGAGAAATTAACTTTTTTAGCAGAAGCAGAATCTAAAGACAACGGAAAACCGGTAAGTTTAGCAACACAAATTGATATTCCAAGAGCAGCAGCAAACTTTCAATTTTTTGCAAATGCAATTACACAGTTTTCTTCAGAAGCACATGAAAGTATTGGTTTAAACGCAGTTAACTTTACATTACGTCAACCAATTGGTGTTGTAGGTTGTATTTCTCCTTGGAATTTACCTTTGTATTTGTTTACATGGAAAATTGCCCCAGCAATCGCTGCTGGAAATTGCATTATTGCAAAACCAAGTGAAGTTACACCAATGACAGCGTATTTATTAGGAGAAATTTGCACAGAAGCTGGTTTGCCTAAAGGAGTGCTGAATATTGTTCATGGATTAGGAACATCAACAGGGAAAGCAATAGTAGAACATAAAAATATTAAAGCAATTTCGTTCACAGGCGGAACAACAACAGGCGCACATATTGCGCGAGTTGCAGCCCCAATGTTCAAGAAATTATCGTTAGAATTAGGAGGTAAAAACCCAAATATCATTTTTGCAGATTGCGATTATGATAAGATGTTAGCAACTACAGTTCGTTCTTCATTTGCAAATCAAGGTCAGATTTGTTTATGTGGAAGTAGAATTTTTATTGAAGAGAAAATCTATGATAAATTCAAGAAAGATTTTATAAAAAAAGTATCAGAATTAAAAGTAGGAAACCCATCAGAAGAAAGTACAAATATTGGTGCATTGGTTTCTAAACAACATTTAGAAAAAGTAAAATCTTATATTGATATAGCAGAACAAGAAGGAGGGAAAATCCTTTTTGGAGGTAATAAAGTTAAAGTAAAAGGAAGTGAAAATGGTTATTATTTACAACCAACAATAATAGAAATAGAAAGTAATCAATGTAGATTGAATCAAGAAGAGGTTTTTGGACCTGTTGTAACTATAATGCCATTTAAAACAGATGACGAAGCTTTACAGTTAGCAAATGATGTAAAGTACGGGCTATCAGCTACTTTATGGACGAATGATTTAAACAGAACCATGCAGTTTTCTAAACAATTACACGTTGGTATTGTTTGGGTTAATACATGGATGATTAGAGATTTACGAACACCGTTTGGTGGGCAGAAAGAAAGTGGAGTAGGACGTGAAGGCGGTTTTGAAGCATTACGTTTTTTTACTGAACCAAAGAATATTTGTATTAGTTATGAATAAAGAATTAAAAGAAAAAATCATCCAAATTTGTGATGATAAAATTGAAAAAAAAGGAACCAATGTTGGTTTGTCTTTTTACGCTTTTTTCAAAAATAAAAATGACAATCCAAAGTTATTAATGGAAGCAGCAACTTGGTGGATTGAAACCCATAAATTAGATCATTTTGAGAAAGCAGTAAAGATTAAAGAAATGGTATTAGAAAATAAAAGCCCATCTTAATCTTCCCAAAGAGAAGAAACTGTTGAGGTTAAAAAAAAGAAATGAATTTTAATTGTCAAAATAAAATAGAATTACTAACACGTATTAAATTTCCTTCCCTTTTGGAAGGGTTAGAGATGGGCTTATGAATTTAGAACTAAAAAATAAAAACGCTTTAGTTTGCGGAAGCACGCAAGGAATAGGAAAAGCAACTGCAATTTTATTAGCAGAAGAAGGAGTAAACGTAACTTTAATTGCTAGAAATGAAGAAAAACTAAAGGCAGTTTTAGCTGAATTACCAAACGCCAATCAAAACCATAATTATTTAGTTGCAGATTTTTCGAAACCAAATGAATTGAAACAAGTTTTGGAAGCTTCAGACTTACAATTTCATATTTTGATAAATAATACTGGAGGTCCTGCTGGAGGCCCAATATTTAATGCTAAAATAGAAGAATTTGAAAGTGCTTTTACACTACATTTAAAATGTAATCATGTATTGGTGCAAGCCTTGGTTCCGTTTATGAAAAAACAATATTTTGGTAGAATTGTGAATGTAATTTCAACCTCTGTAAAACAACCTTTAGATGGTTTAGGTGTTTCGAATACAATTCGAGGTGCAGTTGCAAGCTGGTCTAAAACCTTAGCAAATGAGTTAGGACAATTCGGAATTACAGTTAATAATGTCTTACCAGGAGCAACAGGAACAGGGCGTTTAAATGAAATTATAAATAACAAAGCTAACAAAACAGGAAAGTCTTTTGAAGAGGTTGCAGAAGCTATGAAAAATGCTTCACCTGCAAAACGTTTTGCAAAACCAGAAGAAGTTGCTGCAGCAATTGTATTTTTAACAAGTGAACAAGCAAGTTTTATCAATGGAATTAATGTTCCTGTAGATGGAGGAAGAACAAAATCTTTGTAGTTTTATATAACCAAAAAATTAATAATCATGAGCAATTTAGTACACCCTTTAAATTTTAAAAAGTGGATTGATGAAAATCGTCATTTACTAAAACCACCAGTTGGGAACAAGCAAGTTTGGGACAATGGTGAATATATTGTTATGGTTGTTGGTGGACCAAATAACAGAAAAGATTACCATTATAATGAAACACCAGAATTTTTCTACCAAGTTGAAGGAGACATGATTTTGAAAATTATAGATAATAAAGGCAAAATGATTGATGTCGAAATAAACGAAGGTGATATTTATCTATTACCAGCAAAAGTGCCACATTCACCACAAAGAAAAGAGAATACTATTGGTTTGGTAATCGAATATCCACGAGGAGAAGGAGTGTTAGACGCCTTAGAATGGTATTGTGAAAACTGCAGCAATCCATTGTATAGAGAAGAATTTGCATTAGACAATATAGAAACAGACATGCCAATTATTTTTGATAAGTATTATTCAGACAAAGAAAAATGTACTTGTAATAATTGCGGAACTAAAATGGAAGCACCAAAGAAAATTAAATAAATGAAACGCAAACTACGTATAAACGGACATTCACATTTATTACCATATCCAGAAGAAATTCCTAAATTTATGAAGGACAAAGAAATCTTTTGGGTAGATAATGAGCGTAAACACATGTTGCAAAAAGGATGGAAACGACCTGTAACAGATTCTAGTTTTTTTCTTGATGAGAAGTTAATTTGGATGGAAAAAAACAAAATAGATCATGCAGTTGTTTTAAATCTTTCTCAATTATATGGAAACGGTTTACGTTTAGAAGAAATGAAAAAAGCGTTGCGTTTTCAGAATGATTTTAATGCAAAAGTACAAAGAGAACATCCATCTAAATTTACGTGTGGTTTTGTTGTACATCCTGGTTTTATTTATGGCGCTTTAGATGAAATGAAGCGTTGTGTAGAAGAATTGGGTTTGAAAGTTTTGTGTTTACCAACACATTTTATGGATTCTATTGGGCAATGGCGTTGTGTTTTTGATGAAGAAAACGACCGAATTTTTGAATTGGCAAATAAGTACAAATTAGCAATTGAAATCCATCCTTATGATGGTGATAAAATGATAAAATTAGAAAATACCAATTGGCGATTTCATTTAATTTGGATGTTAGCACAATGTGGCGATGCATATCATTTTTATACGTTAAACGGAATGCAAGAACGTTTTAAAAATATTAGAACTTGTTTTGCTCATGGAGGCCAATTGGCGCAAATGAATTTAGGAAGAAGAATTCAAGGTTTTGATGGAAGACCCGATTTATTTGAAGGAAAAACGCATCCAAGAAAAGCCGTTGGGCACCCAAATATCTTTTTTGATACACTTGTACATGATACAGATTCATTAAATTTAATGATTGATAGACAAAGTTCTAATCAAGTTTTAATGGGTTTAGATGATCCATATCCTTTAGGAGAAATGGAAAGTGATGAGCAATCTTCTTATCCTGGTAAAATTTTAGATTTAGCTAAAGACAGAGATATTATTAATCAAACCCAATACGATCAAATTTGGGAAGATAATACCCTACAATGGTTGTTTGGTGATGACGAAATTGCTAAACAAGAATTGATAAATAAGATACTTTCTTAAAATAGTATTTTTCTTTAGTTTTCAGTAGCAGTAGCGGTTAACAGTGAATACTGAAAACCGCTATTGCTACTGAGGACTATTTCTCACATTGTTTTAAAACACCTTCAGCTCTTCCTACCATAAATTTAGGGTAGAATTCCTCTTCAATTTTTTCTACTTTTCCTAATTTAATGGCTCTTTTAATTTCATCGCAATAAGGTGTTGTAGGTTTACCAAAGAATTTTGCAGCACCCATATTCCATTCTGCATTTCCTAAAATCACTCTTGGGTTGTTTGGTGCAATCGCTAAAGCTTTTGCGTATAATTGGGCATTTTTCCCAGACAAAGTCATTCCGTATTTTTGTCCATCAAAAGCTATATAACCTAAATTTAAAAACGCTTGTGTAATTAATATTTCTGGATTATTTTCAGAATTTGACTTTGCTGTATCTAAAAACTCTTGTGCTTTATTTAATTTTTCTGTCAGTTTTGCTTCATCTTTTATTCCGAAACTACCTATAATTTCTACAGTTGCTGCATAATATACTGGCTTCCATTTAGTTGGTTCTGCTTTAGAAATTCTTTCAAATAATTGAGAAGCTTCAGTCATTTTTCCTTTTTCCCAAAGAGAAAATGCTTTTTTCATTCCTGTTTGATATTTTGTTTGTGCAGATATGATTCCTGTAAATAATAAAGCGATAATTAAGATTAATTTTTTCATTTTATATAGTTTTAAGTTATTGAATTTTAAATTGATATTTTATAATAAAGTAAACGACAATAGTATTTGGAACCCAACACAACCAAGAAATTAATTTGTATGCTGGTAAAAACCCGCCTAATAAAGGGATGAAAATTGGTAAATAAATTCTTAAAGTAACAGCTGCAAAACAAATTGCATAACTGTAAATCATTAGTTTTTGATGTTTGATTACGTTTCCGTTTTTTATAGCTGTAAAACCGAATAAAGTAGTTAAAAACCAAGCAACTGCCATTGTCATAAAACCTAGTTTTGCAATAATACCTCCAGTAGCAAAGTAGCCAATATATAAACCCGTAATTGCACTTAATAGAACAGCTATAATATATATCTTTCCTATTTTTCTATGAAGATTTATGTTTCTTAGTCGTAGTTTTTTGTGAAACTGTAACCAACCAATTAGCAATGCAATTCCTCCTAAAAGAATATGTATGTAAAACATGGTGTTCCAAAGGCTATTTGCTAACAGTTCTGCAGATTTACTTGCTAATAAGCCGAACTTTCTATCAGGAACTAGAAAATAAACAATTGGGTACAAACCAATAAGTACACTACAAATAGCTAATAAATAATAAGATATTTTTTTAACTTTCATATTATATTTTAATATCGATTGTTTTGTTTTCTACTAACTTAAATTTTGCATCATCGTATTTTGGTGGCCCCATAAATCCTTTTGCATTGTTAGAACAGCCATAATCTTCTTTTGGAATTCCAAAAAAGTTAGTATCCATTTTTTTGTTGTCATTTTCATCATGAACAAAAGAAACTGCATATTCTCCTTTTGGCAAATTTTTAAAAATAACTACAGATTTTTTATCCATAATTTTTACAACATCACCTTTAAATTGCTTGTTTAAGAAGTTTTCTTTTTTGTTGTAAAGCCCAACCAATAAAGTTCCTTTGTTAGAATTTAAACCGGCAATGTTTACAGTTAAATTAAATGTTTCTTCTTGTGCGTTTGTAGTTAGAATTCCACTAAAAACGAAAGTGAATATTAAAAATAATTTTTTCATGATGGTTGTTTTAGTTTTTATTGATGATGTAAATATCTGATGTTTCTGTCTGTTATTCACAAGAATAATACCGAATTGTCGTTTTTTGATTCTGAATTGTATTTTTTATATTATGACCTTTGCTTTTAGACAAGTTTAGCCCAGATTGAAGCATTTGTTTGAGCTCTTTTTTGTCTTTTCTGACAAAAAAAGCGAGTGCTGAAAGCTGGAAATAGCTTCTAAAAATATTACAAATTATCTAATTGATTGGTTTTTTTATTATCACTAATTGTCCAGAAGAAGCCTATAAAAAAGAACCTATCTGCATTTGGTATAATTGCTTGCCTATCGAAATTTCCACTAGGTTCTGCGGTGTTTTTGTAGTTGTAGCCAAAAACATTTTGAGTCCCTAAAACATTGTTTACAGAGAAATATAATATTTTTTGTTGATCAATTAAGTATGCCCAATTTAAACTTAACGAATTGTAGTTTTTAGTTTCATTGTTTAAAAACCCAGCTTCATTTGGATTGGTGTAATTTCTACCAGAAGCAAAATTGTAACTAAAACCAATCTGACTTTTCCAATCTTCTACCCAATGCTTTGCGACCACAGATAAGTTGTGTTTAGAAGCAAAACTTGGTCTTGCTGCTGTAGGGTAGTTTTTGTAATCTCTTTTGGTGTCTAAAAACGAATACGAAACCCAATAATCTGTATTTTTAATTTTACGATCTTGTCTCCAAAATATATCAAAACCTTTTGCATAACCGCTTCCGTTATTATTGAAATTACTGTTAAATATTGGTTGGTTGCTATCATATTTTACCAAACTTTTATAATCTTTAAAGTAAGCTTCAATTCTGAAAATTTGACCTTGTTTTATATGTTGATAATTGGCTATTAAATGTGATGTGTTTTCTGCCTTAAAATCTTGACTGAATTTTAAATATTCGTTTTTTGGGTTTTGATAAAATTGACCATAAGCTAAAGAGAATTGTGAGTTTTTGCCTGATTTATAAGCTAAAGAAAGTCTTGGTGAAATTGTAAACTCATTTAATAATTCTGAATGTTCTGCACGAATCCCTATTTTAGTTGCTAGGTTTTTTGAAAAGAATATATCTGTTTCTGCAAATGAAGCAAAAATGTTATTGTTGAAGCCGTATTGAAACTTATTACTATTATTAGCAGTGTAATCTTCATTAAAATCTGTCATAAAATATTCTGACCCAAAGCTAATTTTAAATCGATTAGAAAACTGTTTTTTTAGTTTCACTTTAAAGTGCATTGAGTTTTCGTTGTCAGTTATTAAATCGTCAATAATTTTTAGGTTAGAATAATCATTTGTGAAACTCATACCTGTTTCAATTCTCCAATTATCTCCAAATTTATTCTTATAAGAAGTATTAAAATAAAGGTTTCTATTTTTTAAACCGAAACGAAATCCATCTACAAAATTAATATCATCTTGTATTAAATCGAAATCAGTATAACTAAATGCGCCATATAATTTTAAAAGAGATTCATTCTTAAACTTGTGTCTGTACACCATTTCTCCACTCAATGCTTGCACAGGTTTTTTCCATGTATTTCTATCTGGAAATGCTGCTTGATATGGGGCTAAATTGATGTAAGACGTATTTACACTAAACGAATTATTACTCCAGATTTGTGTGTTTCCAACGCCTAAACCCAAAGTCATAAAAGATAAATCTGTTTTTTCTTCTACAGGTTCATCAATTGTATTTAATTGTAAAATACTCGATAATGCTTGTCCGTATTCTGCTGAATAACCACCTGTTGAAAATGAGATTCCTTTAAACAAAAACGGTGAAAATCGTCCACGAGTTGGAATGTTTCTTGCGGAAGCAGCATAAGGTGTAAATACACGGATACCGTCTATAAAAATTTGTGTTTCTTCAGCTTCGCCACCACGTACAAAAAGACGCCCATCTTCATCTACTGTAGAAGTTCCTGGAAGTGTTTGTAAAGCGCCCATAACATCGCCTAAAGCGCTTGCTGTTGTAACAATGTCTAAAGGTTTTAAAACAGTAACTTTTGCTTTTTCACCAGCTTCAAAAGTTCCTGCATTTATAACTACTGCATCTAATGAGTTTACATCATCTCTTAATTTTACTTTTAAGTTTTTAAGTAATGAAACATCAGCTGTTTTTATAAAAGGTTCAAAAGAAACAAAAGAAATGACTAGCGTTTGTGTTCCTATTTCTTCAGTTTTAAATGAAAATTCTCCTTTTTCGTTTGTTGAAGTTCCATCATAAGTGCCATCTAAATAAACATTTGCTCCATTTATAGGATTATTTTTTGAACCTGTAACTTTACCAGAAATGGTTGTTTGTGCAATTAATGAAAATTGACAAATTGTAAATAAAATAAATAATATGCGTTTCATCTGTAGTTGTTTTTTGATGATACAAAGATGTAGTGTTATTTAATCTTAAAATAAAAACAAATACCGAGTTGTAATTTTTGAATGATGAGTTGTAGAAAAATTATTTTACTTTAAAACGCAAAACTGTTTTTAGCTTTTCTGTAGGAACTTTTCTGAAATCGGATAAATATATTTCTCTATGAATTTTTGATTGTCTTTCTAAATTTGACTCTTTAGCAAATTGTTCCATAATTTTAAACGATGCAGATTCATCATCAAAAGAACCAATATGAAGCATTTGAATACAGTTTCCTTCTATAATTTTTTCGAATTTTACTTTATCAAATAATGGATTTGATTTTTTTTTTTTGCTTTTTCTATAGCTTCTAAAGCGTATTCTTTAGTAATAAAATTGGGTTGCCTAATCATTAATGTAAAAACTAAATCGTCTTTATTTAATTTGGAATCTTCAGTGTATGTTTTTTTTGCTTCATCAGAAATATCCCAAACACCTTCTAATGGATATACTGTATAATCATAATATCCATTTAGAATTGGGTTTTTCTTTAAGCCCATTTTAACACCATAACAAATAGGATATAATGCGCCAATATATTCTGAAAATTCAGGATTATTAGGGTTTCCTTTACCTGAAATTGTAAAGAAATTATATTCTGGAATATTAACCTGTTCTGGTTTTTCTTTCGGAATATAAACCAGTTTTTCTTTTTTTCTCCATTCGTGTTTCATGGCTAGCAATTTATAAAATAGGAATGCATAAATCTACAATAAACTTATTTTCTGAATGTTCTGCAGCATTATTGTAATAAATTTCAAAAGGATCTATTTCAGATTTTTTGTACCCGTTTTCAACCATAAATGCAAAAGAAGATTCCCATGCTTTTTGAAATTCATAAGGAGTAATTTCTAACCGAGACACAATACATTTTGTAGGACTTAAAATTCTTAAATTTACTTCACCATCAATTTCTATTGGGTCATTTAGAACAATACAAGCGCTCATTCTTAAGTTATCTGGATTGGTGATTTTAGGACTGTCATGATAAATAGTAACCATTCTTGTTTGGTTATTCATCAAACCTTTTGGAGTTGCCCATTTTACTAGTTTATTATAGATACTACCAATTGCTTCCATTTTTCCTTTATGAGAAATGGCAGCTAAATCTAATCTAGGAACTTCTTTAACTACTGTTTTTGCATTCATTTTTAACCAATTTAAAGCGTTATTTATGTTGCAAATATATTGTTCAAAAGTAATCGTTACTTTTCCATTCTTGCTATCAGTTTTGCAAATCTTGCTGTATTTTTCTGGACTTTCTTTTTTGAATTTACTTGGAGACATTCCATAAAATTTTTTAAAAGATTTTGAGAAAGCTGATAAAGAACTAAAACCTACTTTTTCTGCAATCTCCGTAGTGTTTATTTCATTTTGATGTAATAAATAAGCAGCAGATTTTTCAATTCTTTTTCTATTGATAAAATGATGTACGGTTTCACTAACAGCAATTTTAAACAATCTATGAAAATGAAAAGGAGAGAAGTATGCTTTTTCCGCAATAACTTCTAGAGACAGTTTTTCTGATAAATTTGCTTCAATAAAAGTAATTGCAGTATTTAAACGCGCAATATTTTCTTTAGCAATTTTAATAGAATTCATTTTTTAGTTTTTTGAAGATAATAGAATATAAATCCGCTTGCAAAATAAACAATAACATCAACAAAGTCTTTGGTATATCTTGCTATATATTTTGGAAATATAAATTCGAATAATAAACTATATAGAAAACATAAGTATAAAATGATGGGTAAGCTTAATGTATATTTTTTATTGTTTTTAGTCCATTTTAAAACGTGTAAACAGATATAAAGTACAATAGGAATTATAAAAAAATCATTAAAATAGAAACGAATTATTCTTGGTAAAGGAATTGAGAAATATTGAAAAAAATAAATAATAGTTCCTGTTAATAAAGAAAACAGAAAGTAATAAAACAGCGTTTTTTTCATGTTAACCTGCTGCAACCATTGCTATAAACCATGCTAAACCAGCACCAATTGTTGTAACAATCATAATTGCTGAATAAAGAATCCAGCCAATAATTCTATAAAACAAAAAAGGATGCTTTTTTAGACGTTCAGCAAAATTAGGATTCTCTAACTCGTAAATTACTTTATCAACTTCTTTTTGTTTTACTTCAGCAATCTTTAGTTCTCTTTTTTTTGCATCAGAAATTAAGGTATTGCAATTTTCACAATATTCTTTATTGGTGTTAAAAACACCACAATTAGAACACTTTATGATTCTTGTAATACTCATTTACGAAACTGTTTTTTTGTTTTTGTAAGGACGAATTATTAAACGTGTTTCTCTATCAAAACGAATGTAATTATATACCCAATTTAGAAAAACAATGGCTTTGTTTCTAAAACCAATTAAAGAAAATAGGTGTACAAACATCCAAACAAACCAAGCAAAAACTCCTTGAAATTTCCATTTTGGTAAATCTACAACTGCTTTATTACGCCCAACTGTTGCCATAGAGCCTTTGTCATTATAAACAAAAGCTATCAGTTTTTTATTGAATAGTTTGGCTAAAATATTTTTTGCTAATAATCTTCCTTGTTGAATAGCGGGTTGTGCCATCATTGGATGACCATAAGGTTTTTTTTCTGAAGACATACAAGCTACATCACCAACGGCATATATATTTGGGTGTTTTAATACTTGATTGTATTCATTCACTTTTATTCTTTCAGCTCTTTCAATAATGCATTCTGATGTTAAACCATCAATCATTTCACCTTTTACACCAGCTGCCCAAATAACTGTTTCAGCTTTAAAATGATCTTCACCATTTGTTGTTACAGTTTTTCCATCATAATCTAAAACACGAAGGTTTTTCCAAACATTAACGCCTAATTTTATTAGAAAGTCTTCCGCTTTTTCAGATGCTTTTGCACTCATTCCTTTTAAAATACATTCAGAACTTTGAATTAAGTTAATTTGCATCTGGCGGATATCTAAATCAGGATAATCTTTTGGTAAAATTCCTTTTTTCATTTCAGCCAAGGCGCCAGCTAATTCAACTCCTGTAGGTCCACCACCAACAATTACAAAATTCATTAAAGCATTTCTTTCTTCAATATTTGAAGTTAATAAAGCCTCTTCAAAGTTCTCTAAAATTAAACTTCTAATGTTTAGAGATTGTGGAATGGATTTCATTTCCATCGTATGTTTTTTGATATTTGTATTACCAAAAAAATTAGTTGTAGAACCTGTTGCTATTATTAATTCATCATAATCTAATTTCCCTATAGTAGTTTCAATCGTATTTTTATTAGGATTGATTTTATTTACTTCAGCGAGTCTAAAGTAAAAATTATCTACATCGTTAAAACGTTTTCTTAAAGGAAATGCAATAGAATCTGGTTCTAATCCACCAGTTGCAACTTGGTATAATAATGGTTGAAACGTGTGATAATTGTGCTTGTCTATTAAAACAACTTGTAATTCTTGTTTTTCTAATCCTTTTGCTGCAGCCAAACCTGCAAATCCACCACCAATAATTACAACTCTTGGAAAACTAGTTTGTGGAATGTTCATATCAGATTTTGGATTGTTAGATGATTAGAATTTAGATAACAAATTTACGGAAAAGAGATGATTTCTTATTTGAAACTTCTCTTTATTTCTTGCAATGTTTTCTCTGAATTTATAAATTCAGAAATAACTTTAAAACGGATTTCTTCTATTTCTAGTTCAAAATGTTTTGTCCATTTATCATCTTTAAATAAATGTGTTATTTGTTTAATTTTATTTTGAGCTTCTGTAAAAGTGAATGCAAAGTTTATAGAAATCTCTTTTTCAGGTTGAATTTTCACCGTCTTTTCTTCAAAATTAACTTCTATAGAAAAGTTTTTTTCTGATGAATTAATAGGGTAGAAGTTCGCCCATTTTGCAAAACCAATAACTATTTGTTGATTTTTGTAATTTTTATTTGAAATTAATTTCCATCTGCAATTTGCAACACGCCCCCAATGATTCGATTTTCTATAAACACCTTCATCTGCATAAAAATAGCTGCTTTCAGATTTGCTTTTATAATTTGTATTCTCTGGAAATTCAAAGTTGTCAACTTGCTGAAATTCGCAAAAAGTATGTTTAAAAAAATTGGTTTGATTGTAGGTTTTCAAATGAAAGTAGATTGAATTAAAAAACGCAACCAAATTAATGATTGCGTTTTATATTGAGAGTAATTAAATTACTTATTTTACTTCTTCGAAATCTACATCTTCAACATTGTCACCTTGAGCATCTGCTTCTGGTTGACCTTGTTGCGCATCAGCATCAGCTCCTGCACCACCTTGTTGAGCAGCCATCTCTTCAGATGCAGCTTGCCAAGCTTCGTTAATACTAGCTAAAGCAGTATCAATTAATGTTAAATCTTTCGATTCATGAGCAGCTTTTAACTCAACTAAAGCAGCTTCAATTGGTCCTTTTTTATCATCAGATAATTTTTCTCCAAATTCTTTTAATTGCTTTTCAGTTTGAAAAATCATAGAATCTGCTTCGTTGATTTTTTCTGCAGTTTCTTTAGCAGCTTTATCAGCATCAGCATTTTCTTCTGCTTCTTTTCTCATTTTAGCGATATCTTCTTCAGATAATCCAGAAGAAGCTTCAATTCTAATTTCGTGAGATTTGTTTGTTCCTTTGTCTAAAGCAGAAACTTTAATAATACCATTTGCATCAATGTCAAAAGTTACTTCAACTTGAGGAACTCCTCTTTGTGCTGGAGGTAAACCATCTAAATGGAAACGACCAATTGTATTATTATCTGCTGCCATAGCTCTTTCACCTTGTAAAACGTGAATTTCTACTGATGGTTGATTGTCTACTGCTGTAGAAAATACTTGAGATTTCTTTGTAGGAATAGTTGTGTTTGCATCAATTAATTTTGTGAAAACATTACCCATTGTTTCAATTCCTAAAGATAAAGGTGTAACATCTAATAACAATACATCTTTAACATCTCCAGATAAAACTCCACCTTGAATGGCAGCTCCTAAAGCAACAACTTCATCAGGGTTTACACCTTTACTTGGTGCTTTTTTGAAGAATTTTTCAACAGCTTCTTGTACAGCAGGTATTCTTGTAGAACCACCAACTAAAACAATCTCATCTATTTCATCAATTGTTAAATCAGCATTTTTTAATGCAGTTTGACAAGGTTCAATAGTTCTCTTGATTAAATCATCAATTAATTGCTCAAATTTTGCTCTAGATAATGTTCTTACCAAGTGTTTTGGTCCACTAGCAGTAGCAGTAACATATGGTAAGTTGATTTCTGTTGATGCAGAAGAAGATAATTCAATCTTCGCTTTTTCAGCAGCTTCTTTTAAACGTTGTAAAGACATTGGGTCTTCACGTAAATCGATTCCTTCGTCAGATTTAAATTCTTCAGCTAACCAGTTAATTATTTTTTCATCAACATCATCTCCACCTAAATGCGTATCTCCATCAGTAGCTAATACTTCAAAAACACCATCTCCTAATTCTAAGATAGAAACATCATGTGTTCCACCACCAAAATCAAAAACAACAATTTTCTTGTCATCATGAGATTTGTCTAAACCGTAAGCTAATGCAGCAGCAGTAGGCTCATTTATAATTCTTTTTACTTGTAAACCTGCAATTTCACCAGCTTCTTTTGTAGCTTGTCTTTGTGCATCGTTAAAGTATGCTGGTACAGTAATTACTGCTTCAGTAACATCAGTTCCTAAATAGTCTTCAGCAGTTTTTTTCATTTTCTGTAAAACCATTGCAGAAATTTCTTGTGGTGTATATAAACGACCATCAATATCTACTCTTGGTGTATCATTATCTCCTTTTACTACTTTATAAGGAACTCTTTTTGCTTCCTTTGTAGATTCAGAAAATTTATTACCCATAAAACGTTTAATAGAATAAACTGTTTTTGTTGGGTTTGTTACAGCTTGTCTTTTAGCTGGGTCACCAATTTTACGTTCTCCTCCTTCAACAAAGGCAACGATAGATGGTGTTGTTCTTTTTCCTTCTGAGTTAGGTATTACAACTGGCTCATTACCTTCCATTACAGAAACACAAGAGTTGGTTGTACCTAAATCGATTCCAATTATTTTACTCATAATATTTATTTTAATAATTTTTTTAATTCAATTTTACGTTTTCTATTAGTCAAACTGTGTGCCAACCGCTTTTTTGCTTGTAAAATGTCAGTTTTATTTTATTTTTTGAAATTTGTATGTGACATTTTGACATAAATTGAGTCTAAAGTATAGAAAGAAAACAATATTTGATTTCCTGAATTATTTTCATATATTTGGATAGTTCTTTTAGAATCATAATCTTATACTAACAATTAAACAAAAAACAATGAGTAAATTTGACGAAAAAGTAGCTTTATACAAGAAATTTATGGACGATAGAGACCTACGTTCTAATTCAGAATTATTAGCTGCAGTTACAAAAGGTTTAGGACCTTCTATTTATAAAGCGGATGCAGAAACTGTTTCTGGTTCTGATGCAAAAGAATTAGCAACTGTTAAAAATAACTTTTTAATCAAAAAATTAGGTTTAGCTGACAGTAAAGAATTAGATGCTGGTATTGAAGAAGTAATGGAAAGAATTGGTAAATCTGAAAGAAAAAAATATAGAGCAGTAGTATACTATATGCTAATGAAAAAGTTTGATAAAGAATCTGTTTACGGATTCTAATCTTTATCTTTTTATTAATATAAAAAAATCCAACTCAATTGAGTTGGATTTTTTACATTTACGGCAATTATTTTAATCAATTTTAAGAATGTCGCAATTTATTAGTGTTTTTGATATGTTGAAGATTGGTGTAGGTCCATCAAGTTCACACACTTTAGGTCCTTGGCGTGCTGCCGAACAGTGGATTTCTAAATTAAAAGAAACAAGTCTTTTAGATAAATTAGATGCTATAAAAGTAGATTTATATGGTTCTTTATCACTAACAGGAAAAGGGCATGCCACTGACGTTGCTATCTTATTAGGTTTAAGTGAAGCAGACCCAGAATATATTCCTATTGAAGATGTTGTTATTATAGTTGATAGAATTAATACGCAAGAAGAAATTTACTTTAAAGGAGGAAAAAAAGTTGCTTTTCCTAGTAACTCAATCAAATTTAATAGAGAGTTTTTACCATTTCATTCTAACGGGATGACTTTTAGAGGTTTTTCTGAAGGAAAAGAAATTTCAACAGAAACTTATTTTTCTATTGGTGGCGGATTTATTGTACAAGAGAATGACCATTTAGAAGAAGAAATAGAAATAACCAAAAAGAATTTTCCTTATCCTATTAATAGAGCAATTCAGTTAGAAGAATATTGTGAAAAAGAAAATTTACAAATATCTGATATTGTTTTTAAAAATGAATTAGAGTTAAGATCTGAAACCGAAATTGATTTTGAGCTGAATAGAGTTTGGGAAACCATGTTAGAGTGTATGTATATTGGTTGTCATACAGAAGGCAAACTTCCAGGAGGTTTAAATGTAAAAAGACGTGCTTTTGATACGCATGTAAAATTGATAAAAGATGCAGCCTATTCTAATCAAAAAGAATGGATTACAGCAATTAGAAGTGGAGAAGTAAAGTTTAGAGAAATTTTAAAATGGGTAAGTTGTTTTGCACTTTCTGTTAATGAAGTAAATGCAGCTTTAGGAAGAGTTGTAACTGCACCAACAAACGGAAGTGCGGGCGTAATTCCAGCAGTTTTAATGTATTATTTGGTAATTGAAAACCATGAAGCTGACTTTGAGCAAATTAAAAAATTCTTATTAACTGCTGGTGAAATTGGAAGTATTTTTAAGAAAAACGCAACCATATCTGCAGCTATGGGTGGTTGTCAAGCAGAAATAGGTGTTTCCTCTGCAATGGCAGCAGGAGCTTTAACAGAATTATTAGGCGGTTCTGCCGCACAAGTTTTATCAGCAGCAGAAATAGCAATGGAACATCATTTAGGTTTAACCTGTGATCCAATTGGAGGTTTGGTACAAGTACCATGTATAGAACGTAATTCTATGGGTGCTATTAAAGCGATTCATGCAGCAGAAATTGCATTAGAAACGAATCCAAAAGAAGCTTTAGTACATTTAGACAATGTAATTGATACTATGTGGGAAACTGCAAAAGACATGCATAAAAACTATAAAGAAACTTCAGAAGGTGGTTTGGCTATTAATGTAGGTATGGCAGATTGTTAGTTATATAATTTCAATTTTTTCTCCTAAAAATTTAGGTTGTACATTAAATAAAATATCAACAAAAACTTTAACTCTAGCTAAATATTCTCTTAATTGTACTTTTAAACCATATCTACCAGAAATTCCTTTTGCATTAAAACCAATTGCTTTAATTTTAAAGTATTCTGCTAAATAAATGGCTCTTTCATTATGAAACTGTTGTGATATAATTGTCACAGAATTTTGATCGAAAATTTCTTTAATTCTTACAACAGAATCTAAAGTTCTAAAACCGGCATAATCTAAAAATATTTTATTTTCTGGTATTCCTGCTTTTACAAGATCGTTCTTAAAATCTGTAGGTTCATCATAACTATTAGTGCTATTGTCTCCACTAATTACAATAAATTCAATTTTGTCAGATTTAAATAATTCAATTGCGGCTTCTAATCTATATTTATAGTATAAATTTATTCTACCGTTTCTTAAGGTTTTAGAAGTTCCTAAAACAAGACCAACTTTATTTTTTGTAATGTTTTCTGTCTTTGAAAAGACTTTATTTTGCCCATTTTTTTGAATCAATTTATTAGACATAAAGATGCAGAAAATAGAAAGTAATAAAAAAGCGAAAGTTGCTTTCAGTAATTTAATGATCGTTTTCTTTTTCATCTATCTCGTAAAAACCAAATCATTACCTGAAGACATTTCTTCAGAAAAACGATATTTATCAACATTAAAACCTTTTAAACCATCTATGGTTTTAATATTGTTTTCTATAATATAACGTACCATTAAACCTCTTGCAATTTTAGCATACGTCATTATGGTTTTATATTCTCCGTTTTTAAAATCTTTAAAAACAGGAGTAATCATTGGTACTTTTAAAGTCTTTTTTGGCAAGGCTTTAAAATATTCTGCACTTGCTAAATTTACCAATAATTCATTATCATCTAACTCTTCATTTAAAGAATTAGCTAAATCTTCATTCCAAAATTTATAAAGATTTTCTGTTCTGTCAACTTTTAGTCTGGTTCCCATTTCTAAACGATAAGGCTGAATTAAATCTAAAGGTTTTAATAAACCATATAATCCAGATAAAATACGTAATCGTTCTTGTAATATTGGTAATTTTTCTTCCGCTAAAGAATTTACATCAATTCCTTGAAAAACAGCACCTGTAAAAGAATAAATAGCCTGTTTAGCGTTTTCTTTTGTAAATGGAGTTTCCCAAGCTTGATTTCTTTCATGGTTTAAAGCAGATAAATCATCAGAAATTTTCATTAAATCAGAAATTTTCTTTTTTGAAAGTGTTTTTAGTTTTTTATTCAACTTTATAGACTTGTCTAAAAAACGAGGTTGTGTATGTAGACTTGTAGGCACTTTACTTTCAAAATCTAAAGATTTAGCTGGAGATATAATGATTTTCATTTGATGAAATTGAAAAATTAATTGATTGCAAAAATTAAAATATAAATGTACAAAGGATTGCAAAACATTTCAAAGAAATAAAGGAGTTAATATTGATAAAACTATTTAAAAAATTGATAGAAATTTTGAAAGTTGTTTTTTTCTATAAATAAATCAAACTATTTAATTTATCTTGGGTCAAAGAATAGAAATCAACAAACCAATACTTGAGTAAAGACGCTGAACTTGTAAAAAAGTTAAAAGATTCTACACTAAAAGATAAAGCTTTTAGTGAGTTGCTTAACGTCTATCAAGAACGTTTGTATTGGCATATTAGAAAAATAGTTTCAACTCATGAAAATGCAGATGATGTTTTACAAAATACGTTCATCAGAATTTATAAAAGTATTTTAAAGTTCGAAGAAAAAAGTAGTTTACATACATGGATGTATAGAATTGCTTACAATGAATCTATTCGTTTTTTAGAGAAGAATAACAAAAAAAGGTATGATAATATTGATGAAGTTTCTGATTCTAATTTAGAAGCTTTATTCGAAGATGAATATTTTGATGGAGATGAAGTTCAAATAAAATTAAATAAAATTATTGATGGTTTTAAAGAAAAACAGAAAAGAGTTTTTCAAATGAAATATTTTGAGGATATGAGTTTTAGACAGATTTCAGAGATATTAGATGTGTCTGAAAGTACATTAAAGTCAACTTATTATTCAGCTGTTAAAACAATAGAAGAAAAAATATTTTTATAAATCCAAACTATTTACAAAAAGTTGGGTCTAACTATTATATTATGGAAAAATCAACAGAAAATAACAACAAAACAAGCTTTCTAAAAGAAGGCTTAAAAGGTGATATTTCTAAAAATCATAAAAAACATTTAGGAACAACTATTCCTGAAGGATATTTTACGAAATCTAAATTGTCCATTTTAGACAAGATAAAAGAGAATTCTATTACAGAAGTGCCAAAAGAAACGAAAAAACAAATTGTTTTTTGGATGCAACCTCAATTTAAATATATAGCTGCAGCTTCTTTGGTCTTTATTTTGAGTTTAACAATCTGGTTACAAAATGCAGATAATAAAATTGAAAATGAAACGAATATTGAGTTTCTATCTTTTTTAGAAGATGATGTTTTAATTAACTCTTTATTAGTAGATGATTCTGAAATGGATTTGTTTGCAGACAACACTTTAATTAATGAAATAATGATAAAAGTTGAAATTTCTGAACAAAAAATGGATGATTTATTTTTAAATTCTTTACTTATAGAGGACTCATTAGTAGATAATTACATTAATGATGGTTTCGTTGATACAATTATTTTATAAAATTTTTCAAACTATTTTATAAAACGTAGTTCTAAATAAATAGAAACAATTATTAACTAAAAATTTACAATTATGAGAACTACAATTTCAAAAGAAAGCATTCTAAAATCGAGTGTATTATTTTTAACAATTAGCGCTTTTATTTTATCAGCTTTATTATTTACTTCTTGTTCAGAATCAGAAGGTTTAGATATTTCTACTAGTGATGAGGTATTAATTTCACAAATAGAAAGTGCTGCAAGAACAGTTGTAGACACTAGTAGTTTACCAACTGCAACAACTACAGCTTTTAACGGAGATTTATCAGACAGTTTTGTAGAAAGTGTTGCGTTAGCTTCAGGTTTGGGTTATAAAGTGTCAATTCTTACAGACAATGAATCAAGATCAGAAGTAAGTAGCGATGTTTTCTTTACTACAGAAGGAAGACAATTAGCAGATTCAAACGAAAGAAGAAAGAAAAGAAGACATAAATGTTTTCAATTTGTATTTCCTATCGATTTTATAATGCCAGACAATACGTCTATCACTTTAAATGAAAAAGCAGATTGGATGTTAATTAGAGAATGGTATACAGCAAACCCAGATGCAACTGAACGTCCAGAATTAGTTTTTCCTGTAGATTTAACTTTAAAAGATGGAACAGTTCAAACTTTAATTGATAGAGGTGAATTAAAAACAATTAAAGATTCTTGTAAAAAAGGAAAAGACAAAAGAAAATGTTTTAAATTAGTATTGCCAGTTAGTTTTACAATGGAAGATGCAAGTATAATTACAGTTACAGAAAGAGCCGATTTTAAATTATTAAGAGAATGGAAAAAAGCAAATCCAGATGCAACTGTTAAACCAGCATTAAATTACCCTGTAGATATTGTATATAGAAATGCTACAACTGCTACTATTAATGATACTACAGAAATGCAAGCAGCTAAAGATACTTGTAATTAATAAATAGTAACTTTGTACTTTAGAGGTTAAAGAGTAAAATATAAAAAAAATGAAATTAAAAACCATCATATATACAGTTAGCTTTATGAGTTTGATGTTATTTAATACAACACTTTTTGCTCAAAATTCTAACTTCGATTTAATTACCAAGGAACTTACAAAAGAACAGCGAGATTTATTACAGAAGGAAAGAGAAGTAATGAAAACAAATCGTGATTCTTTTAAAGCAACGCTTACAAAAGAGCAATTATCTATTTTAAGAGATAAAACTATTTCTAAAAATGAAATTAGAAAACGTTTGTTATCTACTTTTTCTAGAACACAAAAAGATTTGGTTAGAAATCAACAAGTACGTTTAAGAAAAACGAGAGATAATTTTAGAAAAACGCTTACAGGTGAACAACGTAAGATGCTAAAAGAGCGAATAGATAAAATTAGAAAGGCAAAAGATAGAGGAGAATTGAGAGATGGCCCTAGACAAAACGGTACTAAAGACGGAAAGAAAAGAAGAGTAGGGGGAAATTAGTTTTAAAAATATGACAGATCCTTTTCAGGAAATTAAAACAACTATAAAAGTTTTTGGGTTGCTATTTTTTACAATGGCAACCTCTTTTTGTTCATATGCGCAAGAGAATAATGATGTAGACGGTTTATTAGATGAACTTTTTTTTAATGATCAACAGTTTTTAGATGAATTGATTGAAAGTAATTTTTCTTATATACATCAGTTTCTTATAATAGTAATACTTTTTTTTCGGGAAGAGATTCTGATACAAATCAGTTTAATATGATTTCTCAAGTATCTTATTATCATTTCTCTGGATTTAACGCAAGTATTTCGGGAATTTATTACGAAACTTTTGCTCCAAATTGGGATTTTATAAGTGTTTCCGCTGGGTATTTTAATACTATTGATAAAAAGAAAAATATTACTTATAATTTAGGTTACACAAAATACTTTTATTCTGATGGTTATGATGGTTTTACCAATTCTATAGATTTAAGCTTAGGGATGAGAAATAAAAAAAGAACTTTAGGAACCAATGTTTCAGCTTCCTATTTATTTGGATCAGATGAAAGTTACCAATTAGTTTCTAGTAGTTTTGTTAATTTAACATTGAAAAAGACCTCAAATTATGCATTACGTTTAAGACCAAGATTAAACTTTATAATTGCAAAACAAAATATTACAATTAGTAGAATTGTATCAGTTGCTGGTAGCAGCGTACTTAGAACATTTAATTTTGATGTATTCGATTTATTAAACACACAATTAAACATACCACTTTCTTTATCGTTAAAATCTTGGGATTTCGAATTAGGTTACAATATAAACCTACCTAATGCTTTAGTAAATGAAAGTGATCTTAAAAACACAAGTTACTTCAATCTTTCTATTGGTTATTTATTTGATCTAAGTAAATAATTTAACTTTTTTATACAAAAGCACTCTTCTTTTACTCATTAATCGTTATATTGCAATAAATAAATTAATATGGGTTTAACGAAGTCAGAAATATTTACAGAAGAACAAAATGAAATCGCAGCAATTGCAAAAGTATTGGGTCATCCTGCAAGAATTGCCATTCTAGAGTTTTTAATTAAACTAAAATCTTGTGTCTGTGGAGATTTAGTAAAAGATATAGGTTTGGCACAACCTACAATTTCACAACATTTAAAAGAATTAAAAAAAGTAGGAATTATAAAAGGAAAAATTGAAGGGACAAGTGTTTGCTATTGTATTGATCAAGACAATTGGGATAAAATAAAAAACACATTGGGCAAATTTTTAAATAAAAACTCAACAGGAAGCTGTTGCTAAAAACAAATAACATGAAATTATCAGAAATTAAAAGTCATTTAAAAGGTTTAGAAAAAATAGGATTTCAATTACCAAACGGAGAATTAGTAGCATCTCATTTTCATGTTACAGAGGTTGGTAAAATAACCAAAGATTTTATAGATTGTGGAGGTAAAGTTAGAAGTGAATCGGTTATCAATTTTCAACTTTGGGAAGAAAACGATTACGATCATAGATTGCACCCAGAAAAATTAGTGCATATTATTGAGCTTTCTGAAAAAATTTTTAAGTTTGATGATTTAGAAATTGAAGTTGAATACCAAGGAAAAGAAACCATTGGTAAATACAATTTAGAGTTCGATGGAACTAACTTTTTGTTAACCTCTAAACTTACCGCCTGTTTAGCAAAAGAAGCTTGTGGAATTCCTGTTGAAAAAACAAAAGTAAAAATTGCGGAAGCTGTCAGTTCTTGTTGCGACCCAAGTTCTGGTTGCTGTTAGTAGCAGTTTGTTTCTTAAATAAAAGCCGTTTAGATATTGCAATATAAAAGTTACCTTACGGGATATCGACAATAAAACCTACTATATAACGAGTTAGTAAAAATACTTATATAAGTGAAAAATGTAATTCTTGAAATTAAACAAATTACTTCCTCTGAAACTTTACCAATTAGACACAAGGTTATGTGGCCAAATGAACCGATAGAGTATGTTAAATTACCAAATGATGAAAATGCAAGACATTTTGGTTTATTTGTAAATGGAGAAGCCTCATCAATAATATCCTTATTCATAGAGAATAGTGAGGCACAATTCAGAAAATTTGCAACATTAATTGAATTTCAAAGATTAGGATATGGAGCAATTCTATTGAAGAGTATAATTGATTTAATACAAAAAGAAGGAACTAGAAGGTTATGGTGTAATGCCCGAGTAGAAAAATCAAAATTCTATGAGAGGTTCAATTTAAAATCTACAGATGAAAAATTTATAAAAGGTGGAATTGAATATGTAATTATGGAAAAAAAAATTGTTGACATTCGTATATAATAAATAGAAATTATTAAAAATAACGCTCTAGTCTTAAGCTAGATTCCTACTATTTTTCTTTAATCATTCTATTTCTTTAAAATTAATATTATTTAATACAAACAAAGAAACAGATTGTGGCTATTAAGAAAAACATTATAACAAACCTAATATGAGTAATAGTTCAAAAGTAAATAATTCAACCATAGAGCTTAAAGACTTCGATTTTCTCATAGGAAAATGGACAGTAATAAACAAACGTCTAAAAGAACGTTTAAAAAATAATACAGATTGGATTGAGTTTAGTGCTGAAATGGAAACAAAACCATTTCTTAATGGATTAGGATTAATGGATGAAATGAAATCTTCTCATTTTGGAGATGAATTCATTGGGTTTAGTATTAGAATGATTAACCCTCAAACAAATATTTGGAAAATATATTGGGCAGATACTTCAGCTCCAGAAAACTATTTAAAAGAGCAAGTAGTTGGCGAATTTAAAAATGGAATTGGAGAATTTTTTGGAAAGGAACAATATCAAGGAAAAGAATATAAATTAAGATTCACTTGGATAAAGGAATCAGAAAATACTGCAAAATGGGCACAGGCATATTTCGATGAAAAGAAAAATGAATGGGAAACCAATTGGACAATGGAATTTACAAAAGAAAATGAAGAATAAGTAAATCCCACTACATCTATAAATAACAAATAGAGATTACTCCAATTCTATATCTTTAGAATTCTCGCTATACGTTCTCCACTTCTCTAAACATTCTGTAATATCTGTAGGTACTTCAGAATTAAACTGCATAAATTTACCCGTAGTTGGGTGTGTAAAACCTAACGTTTTGGCATGTAAAGCTTGTCTTGGTAAAGCTTTAAAACAGTTTTGTACAAACTGTTTGTATTTTGTAAAAGTAGTTCCTTTTAAGATATCGTCTCCACCATAACGTTCGTCATTAAAAAGTGTGTGACCAATATGTTTAAAATGGGCTCTAATTTGATGTGTTCTACCTGTTTCTAATTTACATTGTACTAAAGTTACATAGGTTAAACGCTCTAAAACTTTATAATGTGTTACTGCATGTTTTCCAAAATCACCATCAGGAAAGACAGCCATTTGCAAACGATTCTTTAAACTTCGTCCAATATTACCTTCAATTCTGCCTTCATCTTCTTCAACATGTCCCCAAACCAAGGCATAATACAAACGCTCTGTAGTTCTATCAAAAAACTGTTTAGATAAGTTTGCCATGGCAAATTCAGTTTTAGCAACCACTAATAAACCACTTGTATCTTTATCAATTCTATGCACCAAACCTGGTCTTTCGTTAGAATTTGTTGGTAAATTTTCAATATGATGTATTAAACCGTTCACTAAAGTTCCAGAATAATTTCCATGACCAGGATGTACAACCATTCCTGCAGATTTGTTTACTACAATTACAGCGTCATCTTCATATATTATATCTAAAGGAATATCTTCAGCAACCAATAAATTTTCTGCTGGAGGATAAGATAAAACAACCCTTACAACATCTTTTGGTTTAACTTTATGGTTCGATTTTACAGCAACATCATTCACTAAAACATTACCAGCTTTTGCAGCTTGTTGTATTTTACTTCGGGTTGCGTTTTCTACAAAATTCATTAAAAATTTATCTACCCTTAATGGTTCTTGACCGTCACTAGCAGTAAATCTATGATGTTCGTATAAATCGTCATTTTCTATATCTTGAGGTTGATTTTCTTGCAAAATGTACTTTTTAAGTTTTAAAATGACAATCGTTTAGATTCTCAAATTTTAAATGTTTAATTTTTTAGTTTTGAATACTAAATACTGATTTAATTTCCTCGTCCATCACCTAAGACCATATCTATAATAGAGTTTAACGGTAACTTATCTCCATGGTTTAAAATTTTTCCATTATAACGTAAACCTCTTACAACATCTTTACCAATATCTCTAACTAAAGTTGGGTTTGTGCCAATATTAAAACCAATAGAACGTAAATGAGAAGTTGCTTGTCTTTTTGTTTTACCATTTAAATCTGGGATGGTAACATCTCTATATTTAGACGGATTTAAAGTCAAATAAATCTTACGCTTTTCTTTTACAAAATCACCAGCTTCAGGTGTTTGTTCTATTACAGATTTTTTTGGATAATCAGGATTAAAACTAGCACTGTCAATTACTTTAAAGTCTAAATTTAACTCCTTTAATTTACGTTGAACTTCATCTAAAGATAATTTTTGTAAATCTGGCACCTGAATTTTCTGACTGTGATTAGTAGAAACTCCTAACCAGTATTTTAAGATAAATATAAATGCTAATAAACAGACAATTGCAATTGCAACTTGTTTAAAAAACGATTTACTTTTTAGAAATTGAACAATACTCATTTTTTTATTTTTAGAACACACAAAGATATAAAAACTAAACGTTGCTATTTCTATATTTATTTTGATAAATTTGTTTAATTATTTTTAAAATTAATGAAAAAGAATATCGCAATAGTTATGGGTGGTTATTCATCCGAAGTAAACATTTCTCTAACAAGCGGAAATGTGGTTTATAACCATTTAGGTAAAGAGAAATACAATTCTTTTAGAGTACATATTCTAGAAGAAAAATGGGTTGCTTTAGATGATGATTCTAAAGAATACACCATCAACAAAAACGACTTTTCTTTTCTTTTGGGTGATAAAAAAATCACTTTCGATTGTGTTTTTAATGCAATTCATGGTAATCCCGGAGAAAACGGAGCGCTATTAGCATATTTTAACTTGATTAATTTAAAGCATACTTCTGCGCCTTTTTATCAAATGGCATTAACATTTAATAAAAGAGATACGTTAAGCGTTGTAAAAGAATACGGAATAAAAACAGCAGTTTCTATCTATTTAAATAAAGGCGATGTTGTAGATTTAGATAAAATAATAGCAAAAGTTGGTTTGCCTTGTTTTGTAAAACCAAATAGCGCAGGTTCTAGTTATGGTATTTCTAAAGCACATACAAAAGAAGCAATCTTACCAGCTATTGAAAAAGCATATAAGGAAGATTCAGAAATTTTAATTGAATCTTTTTTAGATGGTACAGAAGTTTCTGTAGGTGTTATTCAATATAAAGGAGCACCAAAAGTTTTACCAATTACTGAAATTGTTACAGAAAATGATTTCTTTGATTATGAAGCAAAATACGAAGGAAAATCGCAAGAGATTACACCTGCAAGAATTACTGTCGAAGAAAAGGAGAAAGTAGTAACGGTTGCTAAAAAAGTGTATGAAATTTTAAACATGTCTGGTTTTTCTCGATCTGAATATATTTTAGTGAATTGTGAACCACATTTCTTGGAAATGAATACGGTTCCCGGCTTAACGGAAGAGAGTATTTTGCCTCAACAAGCACAAGCTGCAGGAATTTCATTAAAAGAACTATTTGATAATGCCATAGTTAGTTCCCTCAATACCTTTAAATAATGGAGTTTTAATACTTTTATTTTAAGATATTTCTCTATTTTTATCAATTATTAACCGCTATACTTCAATAGTATAAAAGAGGGACAAATGAAAAGAGCAATTTTTCCAGGATCTTTTGATCCAATAACAAAAGGACATCATGATATTATTACGCGTGGCGTAACATTATTTGATGAACTTATAATAGCTATTGGTGTTAATTCAGACAAAAAATATATGTTCTCATTAGAACAGCGTAAAAAATTCATTGAAGATTCTTTTAAAGACAATCCTAAAATTAAGGTAGTTACTTATGAAGGTTTAACAGTACATTTTTGTCAAGAAAATAATGTAGATTTTATTTTAAGAGGTTTAAGAAATCCTGCTGATTTCGAATTCGAGAAAGCAATTGCACATACAAATAGAGATTTAGCACCTGTTGAAACCGTTTTTCTTTTAACAGCAGCAAACACTTCATACATATCATCATCAATTGTTAGAGATGTAATTAGAAATAATGGAGATTATACAAAGCTAGTTCCAGAGATGGTTAGAGTTAATTAATAACAAAACACAACTAAAAATCATAAACAAACAATCAAACAATATAACAATGAAAAAATTAATTAGTTTAACAATTTTAATGTTGGTTGCTTTTACCACGTTTTCACAATCTAATTCTTATTATAAGCCTGGTGATACTTTGTATTACCAAAATAATAGAGCTACTTATTTAAAGACAAATGTTCTTGTAATTATTAAAGAGACAAACGTTGATAATAATAATTTTAATGTTGAAAAACATCTTTTTGATACTGAAGCTAACAAATTTTTTTTAGACTCTAAATTCACAACTAATGGTTTGCAAGAGTTAAAATCGAATGGAGTTTTTAAATCATTTTATAAAAATGGTAAAATTGCTTCAGAAGGAGAAACTGTAAATGGTAAAAAAGGAACAGGGATTTGGAAATATTATTATGATAATGGCAAAAATAAATCTGAAGAAAAAAAATCGAAAAAAACGCTAGCGAATGATCAAAAAGTGGATTTAGTAATGAGTTTTTGGGATAAAAAAGGAAATCAGACTGTAGAAAACGGAAATGGTTTTGCACAGTTTATAGATGAAGAAGGAACTTTTGTTAAAGGAAGCTTTAAAGATGGTTTTAAAAATGAACTTTGGATTGGTTATGATGGTAAAGTAAAAAAGTACGAAGAAAACTATAAAAAAGGAAGCTTATCTAAAGGTACAAGTTGGAATGCAGCAGGAGAAAGCTTTACTTATAAAGAAGTAAATACACCAGCTTACTATAAAAAAAGAGATAATGGTTCTGTAAGAAAATACGTTGGTAAAAAATTCAATTCTAATATTGCAGGTGTAAACGGAGTTATTTTTGTAACATTTACAGTTACAAAAGAAGGAGATGTGAGCAATGTAAATGTAGAAAGAGGTTTAATACAAAGTTATAATTCTGAAGTTACAAAAATATTGTCTGAAATGTCTGGTTGGACACCAGCTCAAAAAAGAGGACAAAGTTTAGAGTCTAATTATTCTTTAAACTTAAATTTTAAAGGATAATTTTATGAAAAAAATAGTTGCTGCATTAATTTCATTACTTATTTTTTCTTGTAATGATTCTCCTAAAAATTCGAAAGATTTTACAACTATTTTCGAAAAATCAAACGGAACAGAAACACCAACTTATAAAGATGTTATTAGTTATTATGAAGAAATCGCTGAAGAATATTCAGCGATTTCTTTGTTTTCATTTGGGCAAACTGATTCTGGTGAACCTTTACATTTAGTTGTTTATAACCAAGAAGGAATTTTTAATGTTGAAGAAATAAAAAATTCTTCAAAAAATAAAATTTTAATAAATAACGGAATTCATCCAGGAGAATCAGACGGAATAGATGCTTCTATGATGCTGGTAAGAGATATTGTACAGAATGATTCTCTAAAAAAAAAGTATAAAAATTCTATTATTGCAATTATACCTGTGTATAATGTTGGCGGTTCTTTAAATAGAAATTCGCACACCAGAGCAAACCAAAACGGACCCAAAGCTTATGGGTTTAGAGGAAACGCTAGGAATTTCGATTTAAATCGAGATTTTATAAAACAAGACACTAAAAATGCAGCTGCTTTTGCAGAGATTTTTCATACAGTAAATCCAGATGTTTTTATAGACAATCATGTTAGTAATGGCGCTGATTATCAATATGCAATTACACACTTATTTACGCAACATAATAAATTAGGCGGAAGTTTAGGAGCGTTTTTAGAAAATGAAATGCGCCCTAAATTAGAAAAATCATTACAAGAAAAAGGAATTGCAATTACACCTTATGTAAATGTTTGGGGTAATACACCAGAAGCAGGTTTTTCTCAATTTTTCGATTCCCCAAGATATTCTACTGGTTATACAACATTGTTTCATACTCTAGGTTTAATGGTGGAGACGCATATGTTAAAACCATATAAAATTAGAGTAGAACAAACGTATGAATTATTGTTTTCTACTTTAGATTTAACCGAAGAAAATTCAGTACAGATTAAAGAGTTAAGAAAAAAAGCTGTTGAAGAAATCTTGGCTAAAAAAACCTATCCAATTGCATTTAAAGCAGATAAAGAAAACCCAACAGAATTACAGTTTTTAGGATACGAAGGCGAATATATAGATAGCAAAGTAACCTCAGGGAAACGTTTGTTTTATGACCGCACGAAACCATTTACAAAGCCTGTAAAATATTACAACAATTTTGTAGCAACCAAAGAAGTTGAGATTCCAAAAGCATATATTTTACAACAAGGTTGGCATAAAATTGTAGAACGTCTACAAAACAATAAAATAGAATTTAGAGAGCTAGAAAATGATACTACAATTACGGTTGCTGTAAATCATATCAATAATTATAATACACGTAAAATGCCTTATGAAGGACATTATTTACATTATAATACATCAGTTTTACAAACAACAGAAACGGTAACGTTTAGAAAAGGTGATTTATATATAGATACAAATCAAAATGGTGTGTGTTATTTGTTAGAAACATTAGAAGCAGAAGCTACTGATTCTTTTTTCAATTGGAATTTCTTCGATACTATTTTACAACAAAAAGAAGGATATTCTGGTTATGTTTTTGAAGATGTTGCCGAGCAGTTTATAAAAGACAATCCAGTAATAAAAGTAGCTTTCGAAGACAAATTAAAATCGGATGCAGACTTTGCAAAAAATCCGAGAGCGCAATTAAACTACATTTATAAGAAAACGCTTCATTACGAAAAAGCACATTTACGTTTACCCGTTTTTAAAGTTCTTTAAATTATTTTGTTCATGAAATTTCTATATATTTTCTTACTTGTAGTTTTTTTTTCGAATTGTGATACTGCAACAAATCAAGTAAAAACAGATTTAAAAGAAATTGCAAATGAGATAATGATTGATGCAAAAAACTGCGCATTAATTACTGTAGATTCTCTGGGAGTTGCAACTGTAAGAGCTATGGATCCTTTCTTACCAGAAAACAATTTTACTGTTTTTATGGCAACAAATCCTAAAAGCTTAAAAGTGCAACAGATTAAAAATAACAACAAAGTAACGTTGTATTATTTTGACTCAAAAAGTATTAGTTATGTTACATTACAAGGAATTGCAACCATTGTAAATGAGCAAGACAAAAAAGAAAAATATTGGAAAAAAGAATGGCAGAATTTTTACAAGAATAGAACTACAAACTATGTATTGATAAAATTTGTACCCAACAAAGCAAATATAATCAGTGAAAAATATAATATATTGGGTGATTCTATCACCTGGAAAACACCACAAATAATTTTTTAAAACATACATGAAAAACACAATCGTATTATTTGCATTTGCAATTCTTTTTAGCTGTCAGAAATCAAAAGTGAAAGAAGAAATCGCTACCAGTTTTTATGTAGGAACGTATACCCAAAAAGAAAGCAAAGGAATTTATAAATATTCACTTTCTTCGGAAGGAAAACTAAAGAAAATAGGATTGGTTGCAGAAGTTTTAAACCCTTCTTTTTTAACCAAATCGAATGATGGAAAAACTTTGTTTGCAGTTGGAGAAACAGATGATAACGGAACCGGTTTTATAAGTTCGTATACTATTACTAAAGATTCTTTAACCTTATTAAAGAAGCAAATTACTGGCGGTGCAAATCCGTGTTTTGTAGCTATTAATGATGAAAATTATGTGTTGGCTGCAAATTATTCTGGTGGAAATGTAGGTTTGTTAAAAGCTACTGAAAACGGAGAGTTATCAGCATTATTAAATGTGCAGCAACATGTAGGTAAAGGAACTACTGATAGACAAACAACACCACACGCACATTCGGCTTGGTTTCATCCCATAAGAGATGAGGTTATTTCCGTAGATTTAGGAACTAACCAACTTTGGTTTTCTATCATTGATACTGTTAAAGACGAATTGGTTTTTACCAATCAGAAAACGTTGAAAATGGCCGATGGAGCAGGGCCAAGGCATTTAACATTTCATCCGAATAACAAATGGATTTACGTTTTAAATGAACTAAACAATACGGTCTCACTAGTAAAAGAAAAAGACGATACTTATTTTGTAGAAAGCTCCATTTCTACATTGCCAGAAGACTTTACTGAATTTAGTGGCGCTGCAGATATTCATATTCCTAAAGACGGAAAATTTTTATACGCTTCTAATCGCGGACATGAATCCATTGCTATTTTTAAAGTAAATCCAGAAAATGGAGCGTTAACAATTGTAGCGTATCAATCGGTTTTGGGTAAACATCCAAGAAATTTTTCTTTCTCTCCAGATGAAAAATTTATATTAGTAGCTAATAAAGATACAGACAATATTGTTTCCTTTAAACGCGATGCTAAAACAGGAAAACTAACTTTTGTAAGTGAAGTTGCGGTTTCTTTGCCTGTTTGTGTTTTATTTTAGGGTGATTAATAAATAATCTTAAACGAAATTAAATTACAGATACAAAAAAAAGCTCAACTTTTAAAAGTTGAGCTTTTTTTTGTATCTGTAATTTAATTCTAAAATTTATACTCACCTAAAGGTTTAGGAAAGTCTTCAGGATTTGCGGCTAAGTGATAACGAGGATCATCGATATCTTCTTCAATAATATCAGTAAAAATAGGAGAAGCTTTATAAAGCAAAACTTTACAATCTTCACTTAAATGTTTTAAGGTAACTTTTTTACCAGCAGCTTGGTATTTTTCAACCAAAGCATAAATAGCCTCTATAGCAGAATGATCAGAAACACGTGCTTCTACAAAGTCAATTTCTACATTCTCAGGGTCTGTTTTAATATCAAATTTCTCATTAAAAGCAGAAATACTTCCAAAGAATAAAGGCCCCCAAATTTCGTAAATTTTTGTTCCATCTGTTTTAAAACGTTTTCTAGCTCTAATTTTCTTTGCATTTTCCCAAGCAAAAGCCAACGCAGAAATAATTACACCTACAAAAACTGCAATTGCTAAATCGAAAATTACGGTAACAGTAGAAACTACAATTAGTACAAAAGCATCCGATTTTGGTATTTTCTTTAAAATTCTAAAACTAGACCAAGCAAATGTTTCAATAACCATCATAAACATTACACCAATTAAAGCTGCAATTGGTACTTGTTCAATTAATTTATCAGTAAAAAGAATAAAAGTAAGTAAGGTTAACGCCATCATAATACCAGACAAACGTCCACGACCACCAGCGTTAATGTTAATTACGGTTTGTCCTATCATCCCGCAACCACCAGTTCCACCAAAAAGACCGCTTAAAATATTTCCTGCGCCTTGTGCAACACATTCTCTATTTCCGTTTCCTCTAGTTTCTGTTAATTCGTCAACTAAATTCATTGTCATTAAAGACTCTATTAAACCAACAGAAGCGGCTAAAAAGGCATACGGTAAAATGAACATTAACGTATCTAAATTAATTGGTAAGTTGCTCCAAAGATCTGTATTTGGTGTTGGGAACTCTCCTTTTAAACCCGTTCCACCACCTTCAATAATATAAGAACCAACTGTAGAAACTTCTAATCCAGAAAAAACTACAATTAAAGTAGTTACTAAAATTGCTGTTAAAGCTGCTGGAATTTTCTTTGTAATTTTTGGTAACAACCAAATAATGCCCATTGTTAAGACAACTAGACCTAACATAATATACAATTCTGTCCCATGCATAAAAGTACTTGTGTATCCTTTTACACCTTCGGCAGAAACTTCTAACGTTTTATGAGAAAACATTTTTACTTGTGCCCAAAAAATAACAATTGCCAAACCGTTTACAAAGCCCATCATTACAGAATGCGGAATTAAACGTACAAATTTTCCTATTTTTAAAACTCCTGCTAATATTTGTATGACTCCCATTAAAATTACACACGCCATTAAATAGAAAAAGCCCATATTATCTATTGGCGTATCAAACAACATTCCTTTTGTATGACCTTCTGCAATCATAGTTACAAAAATTACAGCAACTGCACCAGCAGCACCAGAAATTAAACCTGGTCTTCCACCAAAAACAGCTGTAATTAAACCAATAATAAAAGCACCAGAAAGCGCCATTAAAGGATCTATTTGTGCAACAAATGCAAACGCAACTACTTCAGGAATCATTGCTAATGAAACCGTAATACCCGATAAAACATCGTCTTTAGCGTTTGGAGTTATCTTTTTTATAAATTCAGTCATGTTTTTTGTGCCTTTTTGAAGTCGGCAAAGATAGTCCGTTTTTTTAGAAAATTAGGCTTCTTTGTAAGTATCGTACACTAATTTTATATTTGAATACGTGTTTTTTAATGCTATTTTTGCATTTTCATCATTTTTAAACAACACTTTAGTAATGCTTTCTTCTAGTTGAGGTGTTAATTCTTTATCATAATTAGAATCCATTAAAAACCAATAGGTTACTTTTAATTTATTTTCTTCGTGATAATAAATATGGTATGTAGTTACTAGTTCTTTAATAATTTTTAGATTAAAAATTCCGCATTCTTCTTCAACTTCTCTTATAGCTGCGGTTTCAATACTTTCATCTTTTTCAATTCGTCCTTTTGGCAAATCCCAAACATTATTTCTGTAAATAAAAAGGACTTTTTTTTTAGGATTTAAAACCAAACCACCTGCAGCAGGAACTACTTTTAATTTCGTTAAAAATAGAAGCCAATCATTCTCTAAATCGGTTGTGTATAAGTTAACACCATCTATATGCTTATTTCTTAATTTATGAATGATTTCATCAATAACAACATTCTTAAATTGATATACAGGAAAATTATTCTCTTTTTGTTGAGAAGATGTTACAATAATTGGGCTATCATTTACAAAAACTTTATACATTTGCGATATGATTTTGAACAAAGATACTGCAAAAAAAACTGCTGAACTTTTACTACAAGTAAAGGCGATAAAATTAAATTCTACAGAACCTTTTAAATGGGCATCTGGTTGGAATTCTCCTATTTACTGTGATAATAGAGTGACACTTTCTTATCCTCCAGTACGTGTTTTCTTAAAAGAAGAAATTGCAAAAATAGTAGAAAAAGAATATGGTAAACCAGATGTAATTGCTGGTGTTGCTACTGGTGCAATTGCAATTGGTATATTAGTTGCACAAGAATTAGGAGTACCTTTTATTTATGTGAGACCAGAACCAAAAAAACATGGTAGAAAAAACCAAATTGAAGGTCATTTAGAAAGCGGACAAAATGTTGTTGTAATAGAAGACTTAATAAGTACTGGTAAAAGTAGCTTAAATGCTGTAGAAGCAATTAAAGAAGCTGGAGGTGTTGTTAAAGGAATGGTTGCAATTTTTTCTTACGGTTTTGAAGTAGCAAAGGCTAACTTTAAAGAAAAAAACGTAAGTTTAACAACTTTAAGTAATTATGACAATTTGTTAGAGCAAGCTTTAGATAGTAGTTACATTTCTGAAAAGGAATTAAGTACTTTGGAAGAATGGCGTTCTAACCCAAGTGTTTGGAAACAATAATTTAATATTTTTATAAGATGAATATAGAAGGGAATAGCGTAGTAGTAAAGAAATCTCAAAAAGAAACGTTCGAGTTTTTAACTGATTTAAAAAACTTTGAACAATTGATGCCAGAATCTATTCAAAAATTTGAAGTAGATGGAGATTCTTTTATTTTTGGATTAAAAGGAATGCCAGAAATAAGACTAGTACTAAAAGATTCTACTGAATATTCTAACATAACTTTAGGTGCAGCAAGTAGTAAATTAGATTTTGAGTTGGTTGCAAACATTGAAGCAATAGATGATGCATCTAGTGAAGTTCAATTAGGTTTTAATGGTAAATTTAATATGATGATGGCAATGATGGTTAAAAAACCACTAACTAATTTTATTGAAACACTAACAGATAATTTAGAAAACGTTTAAAGAATAGCAACTTCTTTAATATCGAATTCTTTAATAAGATCATCTTCGAGTGTAATTTGAAGTCTACCTTCTTTTGAAACACCAGAAATCATACCCATAAATAAAACATTGTTACTATCTTTAAACATAGTAGGAATGTTTTTTTTATACAAAACATTTAGATAATCATTTTCTAAATGTTGAAATTGTTTATCATTTAAAAGCGTTATTCGTTCTTTAATTTTTGAAATTATTTTTGATAATAACGGATCTAAATCATATTCTTTTTCGGTCTCTTTTTTTAAGGAGCTTACGCTTTTAATGTGGTCAGGAAACTCAATTTGATTCACATTTAAGCCAATTCCTATGACTGAAGAATTTATTTTACTGCCTTTTATGCTATTTTCAATTAAAATTCCACATAATTTTTTGTTTTCTGACAGAATGTCGTTAGGCCATTTAATAGAAAGTTTCGGTAGATTTTCTGTAGAAATAGCATCAAAAATCCCTAAAGAAATGGCAAAATTTAAATGTTTTTTCTGATGAATTCCTAGGTTTTTAAACCTTGTAAAGACACTAAAGGTAAGGTTTTTAAAGGGTTTAGAAGCCCATGTGTTTTGTTGTTGACCACGACCATTTGTTTGGTTGCTTGTAACTGCAACGGTAAAGTTCTCTAACACAGAATTCTTGCCTAATTCTTTTAAAAAAGAATTGGTAGAGTCAATGGCATCAAGTTTGATTATTTTCAAGTGTTAAATAAACTGTAAACTAGTTCAATATTACACAAAATACTCGCAAAAAAATAATAACTTCGCACTAAATTAGAAAATAAATTAATGGCAAAGAAAACAGTCAATACAGACGATTTAATATCTGTAATAATAAAAGGAATTGATGATGTTAAAGGAGAAAATATTCAATTACTAGACTTAAGAGAAATAGAAAATACAGTTTGCGATTATTTTATAATCTGCTCGGGTGGTTCTAACACCCAAGTAAACGCAATTTCTGGTTCCGTACAAAAATTAGTAAGCAAAGAACTTAAAGACAAACCTTGGCATATTGAAGGGCAAGGGAATTCTGAATGGATTTTAATGGACTATGTAAACGTGGTTGTACACGTTTTTCAAAAGCACGTTAGAGAATTTTATGATATAGAAAGCCTTTGGGGAGATGCAAAAATTACTGAAATAAAACCAGTTTAAACTTTTTAGATTTTTATAACACATGAGTGATTCAAAAAAAGATAACAAATCTAGTGACCCTAAATTTAAGTTTAATGCTTATTGGATTTATGGTGCTATATTTTTAGTATTAATAGCAGTACAGTTTTTTAGTAGCGGAGATTTAGCAACTAAAAGCATTTCTAAAAATGAGTTTATTGAAGTTTTAGAGGATAATGATGTCTCTAAAATTCTAGTAGTTAATAATAATTTAGCTCAAATTTTTATTAAGGAAGAAGCTATCAAAAAAGAACGTTATCAAAAATTGGTGAACTCTACTTTTTATAGAAAAGGGTCCTCTATATATGAATACAACTTTGGAGATTTACAAAACTTCGAAAATGATGTTGAAAAAATTAGATTAGAAAAAAACTTAAGTTTCGATTTAAAAAATGAAAGCAGAACCAGTATGTTTGATACTATTATTGGTTTTTTACCTTTTATTATTTTAATTGGTATTTGGTTGTTTTTTATGAAAAGAATGTCTGGTGGCGGAAGCGGTGCTGGTGGCGGAGGTCAAATATTTAACATTGGTAAATCGAAAGCTAAATTATTTGATAAAGACACTAAAGTAAAAACAACTTTTGCAAATGTTGCAGGTTTAGAAGGTGCAAAAGAAGAAGTACAAGAAATTGTAGATTTCCTTAAAAACCCAGAAAAATATACATCTTTAGGAGGTAAAATTCCAAAAGGAGCCTTATTAGTTGGCCCTCCAGGAACTGGTAAAACTTTGTTAGCAAAAGCTGTTGCTGGTGAGGCAGGTGTTCCTTTTTTCTCATTATCTGGTTCAGATTTTGTTGAAATGTTTGTTGGAGTAGGGGCTTCTCGCGTTAGAGATTTATTTAAACAAGCTGCACAAAAATCGCCTTCTATTATTTTTATTGACGAGATTGATGCCATTGGTAGAGCTCGTGGAAAAAATAGTATGACTGGTGGAAATGACGAAAGAGAAAACACTTTAAATCAGTTATTAACTGAAATGGATGGTTTTGGTACAGACGTTAATGTAATTGTATTAGCTGCAACCAATAGAGCAGATGTTTTAGATAGTGCATTAATGCGTGCTGGACGTTTTGATAGACAGATTTATGTAGATTTGCCTAACATTAATGAAAGAAAAGAAATTTTTGAAGTGCATATTAAACCTTTAAAATTAGCAGATGATGTTAATATTGAGTTTTTAGCACAACAAACTCCTGGTTTTTCTGGAGCAGACATTGCTAATATGTGTAATGAATCTGCTTTAATTGCGGCTAGAACTGGTAAAAAAGCAATTCATCATCAAGATTTTTTAGACGCTGTAGATAGAATTGTAGGTGGTTTAGAAAAGAAAAATAAAGTAATTACACCAAAAGAAAAGAAAGTAATTGCTTTTCATGAAGCAGGTCATGCAACCGTAAGTTGGATGTTAGAACATGCTGCACCTTTGGTAAAAGTAACTATTGTACCAAGAGGGCAATCTTTAGGTGCTGCTTGGTATTTACCAGCTGAAAGGTTGATTGTACAAACAGAACAAATGCTAGACGAAATGTGTGCTACTTTAGGTGGTAGAGCTGCGGAAAAAATTATTTTTAATAAGATTTCTACAGGTGCATTAAGCGATTTAGAAAAAGTAACCAAACAAGCAAGAGCTATGGTTACTGTATATGGTTTAAATGAAGTAGTTGGTAATATTACGTATTATGACTCTTCAGGAAACGATGGTTTTGTAAAGCCTTATAGTGAGGATACAGCTAAAACAATTGACAAAGAAATATCTAAAATGATTGAAGCTCAATACCAAAGAGCTATAGAATTATTAGATAATAATAGAGATAAACTTACTATTTTAGCAGAGCTATTGTTAGAAAAAGAAGTTATTTTTAAGGATGATTTACTGAAAATATTTGGTAAGAGACCTTTTGATGAAGTAGAAGAGAAAATTGAAAAAAAAGTTGAGGAAAAAGTTGAAGAAGAAGTAAATATTCCCCCAGTAAGTAAAAAGACTGAAGAATAATTAAACATCTTTAATTTAAAGAATGAAGTTTTTTAAAAAGCTATTCAACATACCTATAAAGGAAGATAAGGAAATTCGAAAACAAGAAGTAGAATTGTCTTTAGATGATTTATTTGTACATAACTTTCTTGAAAAAGGGGGTAAGTTTTTATATTGTCTAAAAAAGGAGGAAGTTACTCTTAACCTAAAAAGGATTCTTGCAGAAAATAATTGGCAAGAAACTTTATTGTTAAACGACGATTTAACTGTGTTTCTTAATAAGAAAGAAATAAAAACTACAAAAGAACTTAAGTCTAATATTCCTGTATTAACAACGTGTGAGCATTTAATTGCAGATAGTGGAAATATCTTGTTTTCTTCTAATCAATTAAAAAGTAACAAATTACCTGTGTTTTCAGAAAACTTTATAGTGTATGCAACAACAAGTCAGTTGGTTAAAGATACAGGTGAAGGTTTAACTGGAATTAAAGTAAATAGCGATAAAAATTTACCAACCAATATTTCTTCAGTGAAAAATTATATTATAAATAAAAGTGATGATAATTTTTTAAACTATGGTAACAGTAATACAAAAAACTTATATTTGCTGCTATTAGAAGATTTATAATATGGGTAACCTTTTAAGAAGGAGTTTTTCAGGTATAATTTTTGTACTTATTTTTGTTTCATCTATTCTTGTTTCTAAAGAATCGTATATTGTTTTAACTTCATTATTTGCACTTTTAGGTATTTGGGAGTTTTCTAAAATGATAGATTTCAAAAGTTTTGTTTCCTATATTTTCTTCGGATTAGTATTGTTTCTAATGCTTAAAAGACCAGAAAGTTATGCTATTACAGGTGTTTTAATAATAACGATTTTGTCTTCTGTATTTTTAATTTATCAGTTATTTGCTAAAAAGGAAATACTATTTTTTAATGATAGATCTAAACTTGGTTTAACAATTAGGTATCTAATTTTTTCAATGAGTTTTTTAGTGCTATTGCCATTTTATAAAGGTGAATACAACCCATATTTAATGATTTGTATTTTAGTTTTAATTTGGGTAAATGATAGCTTTGCATTTCTTGTTGGAAAAAACATAGGGAAAACAAAATTATTTGTTTCAGTTTCACCTAAAAAAACAATTGAAGGTTTTGTTGGTGGAGTTGTTTTTGCAATAATTGCAGCATTTACAATTAGTAAATACAATACAGATTTTACACTTCTAAATTGGATTGTTATTGCCGTAATTGTTTCTGTAATTGGTACTATAGGAGATTTGGTAGAATCAAAGTTTAAAAGGCAAGCTAACATAAAAGATAGCGGAACAATTATGCCTGGTCATGGAGGGATTTTAGATAGACTAGATAGTTTATTGTTTGCAGCTCCGTTTGTATATATGTATATTAATTTTATTATTTAAGATATGATTCGTTTTCACAAAGAAGGGTATAAAATTATTGTAATTGCTTTTGTATTATCAATTGCAGGTATTTTATTAGCTGAAAAATTTATAGAGATTGGTTGGCTGTTAAAAGTTATTCAAGTTATAATTTTAGCTTTTTTAATTATAGTGCTTCAGTTTTTCAGAAACCCAAAGAGACTTACCAATTTAGACGCAAATACTATAATTGCACCTGTAGATGGTAAAGTTGTAGTTATTGAAGAAGTTGAAGAACCAGAATATTTTAAAGATAAAAGATTACAGGTTTCTATATTTATGTCGCCAATAAATGTGCATGTTACAAGATATGCAATGAGTGGAGTTATTAAATATAGTAAATACCATCCAGGTAAATATTTAGTTGCTTGGCATCCAAAAGCATCTACTGAAAACGAAAGAACAACTGTGGTTCTCAAAAACGAAGCAATAGGTGAAGTTTTGTACAGGCAAATTGCAGGCGCTTTAGCAAAAAGAATTGTAAATTATGCAAAGGAAGGTGATACTGTTGTGCAAGGAACAGACGCTGGTTTTATAAAATTTGGTTCTAGAGTAGACTTATACTTACCTTTAGGAACTAAATTAAATGTTAAGTTAGGTGATAAGGTAAAAGGTGGAGTGCAGGTAGTTGCAGAAAAATAATTATGGAAAGCGATTTAGACATAGCGTTTTATGAAGCCTTTGAAAAAATTTCTGAATTAAAAAAAGGAGTTGCACCAGATATGATGCTTCGGTTTTATGCTTTTTATAAACAAGCAAACTTTGGAAATAAGTCTTCTACAATTAACGACTCAAATGTAAGAAGTGCTTTTAAATTTAATGCTTGGGTACAGTTAAACGGAATGTCTCCTGAAGAAGCAAAAAAAGAATATATTGCATTAGCAAAAACAATATTAAACTCTAAAAAACAATAGTATGAAAAAAGTATTTATCATATCATTTTTATTATTAGTCGCTTTTAATTTTTCTTCATGTAAAACAGATACAAAAAAAGAGGATGTTAATAAAACTAGAACTAAAAAAGAAAAAAGTAATGCTGCTTTTTCTTTGAAAACTGCAAAAAATTTAATCAATTTTACTGCTTATAAAACGACAGAGAAAGTGCCTGTTGGTGGACAGTTTAAGAAAGTTGACATTCTTTCTGGCGGTGAAGGAAATTCAATTAAAGATGCAATAAATAACACAGAATTTTCAATTCCTGTAAGTAGTATTTTTACGAAAGATTCAAACAGAGATTTTAAAATTCAAAAAGCTTTTTTTGGTGTTATGAAGAACACAAAATTACTTTCAGGAAAATTAATGATAGAAAATGATTCTATTGGTTCTGCAAGTATTACAATGAATGGTGTTACAGATAAAATTCCTTTTACATATACAATTGTAGACAAAACGTTTTCTATGAAAGCAACTATGGATGTAAATAAATGGAATGCACAAACTGCATTAACTTCCTTAAATAAAACCTGTGAAGCTTTGCATTCTGGTGCAGATGGTGTTTCTAAAACATGGAATGATGTTGCTTTAGATATTACTTCTAAATTCTAAAGTTACTCTTAAAATAAATAAAAGATGGTGTGAAATTTATAATTTCACACCATTTTTTTTGCTTCAATAAATGGAAATTATTTGGTAATAAGTACTTTTTTGTTTTTAAAAGAGTGAAATAGAAAAAATATAATTAAAATAATAAGGTCTATAAAGCCTTTAAAATAAGCGGATTTTGAATAAAATATAAGGAGAATAAATATTTTTCAATATTTTTTTTATGATATTTGTATAAAAAAACTATATTTGGCTGTTGATTATTTATAAAAAATAACTTTTTGTAAGTAATTAATAAAACTTTTTAACCCCTAACTAATGACCCAAAAATTTTCCCCTGAATTTTTAAGGCATCTTATCGTCTTAACTATTATTTTTCAATCATTTAATCTCTTTTCACAAAATGTAGATATTACTGTTTCTGTTAGTTGGCCATCTTGGTCGTCAGAAAACAAAATTGAACTTTTAGGCCCAAGTAACGATGTTATTTTTACAATAGACAATGGTTATGATGGAAGAAATGTTACAGGAACATACACAGAATCAAAATCTACAAACCCAGACGTTGCAGTAAATAGTTCAACAACTACCGGATATTCTGTAAAAATGTATGACAGTTATGGAGATGGTTGGAATGGCAGTGGTACTGCAACCGTAAATGTAGATGGTGTCGATGTACTAAATTTAAATAGTTCTAATTTTGATGATATTACCAATTCTTCAAATACAGAAATAATTAAAGAAATTCATTTTGCTGTTAACCAAGTGGTTGTTTTAGACAATGCTTCTTTTAGCTATACAAAGGCCTCTTATTGTCAAATTGAATCAGATCCGACAGCAACAGTTACTGGAGAAGCTGGTGGAACTTTTACTTCTACTTCTGGTTTAATTATTAACAGTTCTTCTGGTTTAATAGATGTTTCTGCATCTACTTTAGGTAGTTATGTAGTGACATATACAACAACAGCACCAGATCAAAATAGTGCAACACAAAACATTACAATATCTAATGGAGACGTTGCTACTTTCGAATACACAAGATCTAAATCCGTGCAAGATAGTGCAGATTTAACACCAACCACTACAGGTGTTAGTGGAGCTTTTAGTTCTACAAGCGGGTTATCTATTAATTCATCTTCTGGTCTTATAGATGTTTCTAATTCTACTATTGGTGTTTATACAGTTTCATATACAACAACAACAGGAAGTTGTCCTAAAATTTACACTGATGAAGTAGAAATTTTAGCTCCTTTTCCTGGAGTATCCCAATATTTTAATTCAAGCAAAAAATATATAGAATATATTCCTGGAAATATGCCAGTAATTATCTCTGCTCCTCATGGAGGTGTTTTACAAGCTGGTAGTGAAGATTGCTGTTTAAGTAGCAGTACTTACCCACATACTGATAGTGATTTAAATATAAGAAATTGTGGTTCAGATGAAAGGGATGACAATACAGATATTTTAATAAGAGAAATTCAAAAAAGAAGTTATGAGCAATATGGTTTGTATCCTCATATCATAATAAATAACTTACATAGATCTAAATTAGACCCTAATAGAGATAGAGCAGAAGCAACATGTAACAGTACAGGTGCAGATAAATATTATGATGCTTTTCATAACTTCATAGATACAGCAAGTGCAGATGTAGATGCTAAATTTGGTAAAGGATTATATATAGATTTACATGGTCAAAGTCATTCAGTACCAAGAATTGAAGCTGGTTATAATTTACCAAGTAGTTCTTTTGATGAAAATTTAAATAATGCTGCAACAAATGCAGAGGAATTATCTAGAGTTACCATTAAAAATTTAATTGAAAATAATCTTCAGAATTTATCTTTTGAAGACCTAATAAGAGGTTCTCAAAGTTTAGGTGGACTTTTTCAAACTACGGGTGGAAGCGAATATTTAGCAATTTCAGGTAATACAACATGTAGTAAAACTGCTGGTTATAGAACAGTACCAAGTCATATATCTTCTGGGTCTAGTCAAGGTACTTGTGATGATACAAATCCAGGAAATAATGATTATTTCGCCGGAGACTATTATAATAATATTAGACATGGGTCTGGTAGTACTTCAAAATCTAATTCTATTGTTGGTGCTGGAGGAAATTTAAACGGTGGTGGTGGTACTATAGATGGTATTATGACTGAAGTGAATAGAAGAGTTAGGGATATTGGATCTGATTACTCTAGTTTTTCTTATCCTTACAATAGAACAGATGGAAGAACTGCAACTGTACCTCATTTCTCAAGAGATTATGGAACTGTAATAAAAACCTATATAGATCTTCATTATAATGATTTTTCTAAATTTACTTATGATGCAACTAGTTATTCAACAAAAGGAATTGATGTTACACCAACAATAAACGGAATTTCTGGCGGGACTTTTTCTAGCACATCTGGTTTGTCAATAAATACATCAACCGGAGAAATAGATGTTTCAAATTCTACAACAGGTACATATACAATATCTTATACAGCACCAAATGTTGGCGATTATTATAAGAAAGAAACAGAGATTACTATAAATAATGCTACTGTAACAAATGAGTTTACTGCTAATTCAGGAGATTGGTCTTTAACTACAAATTGGAGTTTAGCACGAATTCCACTTGCAATTGATAATGTGTCTATTCCTTTAGGAAAAACGGCTAATTTAAACTTAACAAATGTTTCAGTTATAGATGTAACTGTTGCAGGAGTTCTAAATGTAAATGCTGGAAAATCTCTAACATTAACCGGGAATTTAACAACTACTGGTACAACAAAAATTAAATCTGATGCAACAAGTAGTGGGTCATTGATTGTAGATGGAACTTCTACTGGAAATATTTCTTATGATAGATATATTAAAGACAATACTAATTGGTATTTAATTTCTAGTCCAGTTGAAAATCAAGATATAGATGTATTTGCAAATGCAAGTTCTTTAATTCTTGGAGCTGGAGAAAATAGAGGTTTAGGAGCATACAATAATGCAACACCAGGTTGGGATTATTATCAAAATGGTGCAACAACTTCTGGTGATTTTAATCTAGGAAAAGGATATACAATTCGCCTTTCTTCAGCAGAAAACACCACTTTTACTGGAAGTTTAAAAACGGATAATTCTCCTGCGGATGTTACTGTTGGTAGTAACGGTTGGAATTTAATAGGAAATCCTTATCCGTCTTTTATGAACCTAAATGATCCTGCAAATGCAACAAACAATGTTATAGATATTAATTTTACAAAATTACAATCTGGATTTAAAGCAATTTATTTTTGGGATTCAGCATCAACTTCATATAAACCTTTTAACAACGCTTCTAGTGCAAAATATCTTGCGCCAGGACAAGGTTATTTTGTAAGAGTAATTGCAGACGGAACTATTGCTATGAATGAAAATATGCAAAGTCATCAATCTGGTAATTTATTTGCTAGAAGTGGTTCTGATAGATTTGAGATAAAATTAAAAGTAAGTAACGGTACTTCTGAAAAAAGTACTGATATAAAATATATAAACGGAACAACCACAGGTTTAGATGATGGTTATGATGCCGGTTTATTTAATGGTAGTTCTAATTCATTTGCTTTATACACGCATTTAGTAACCGAAAATGATGGAATAAAATATGCACTACAGGCTTTGCCAGACAGTAATTTTAACGAAATGATTATTCCTATTGGAGTAAATGCTGTTGCAAATTCTGAAATAACTATTAATGCGGACGTTTTAAATATTCCTAATGGTTTAAAAGTATATCTAGAAGATAAAGATGTAAATACTTTTACAAGAATAGACGAGGCAAACACTTCTTATAAAGTTACATTAACTTCAGATTTAAATAGCGATGGACGTTTTTATATCCATACATCTTCGGGAGTTTTATCTGTTAAAAATGAAGAAATTGCAAGTAATTTAAATGTTTATAAAACTGATAATAGGACTCTTAAAATTACAGGATTAAAAGATGAAAAATCTTTGATTAAGTTATTTACAGTTTTAGGAAAAAAAGTATTTCACTTAGATATATCAAATCAAACTTCACAAGAAATTAAACTTCCTAGATTGTTATCAGGAGTATATTTAATACAATTAGAAACTAGTTCACAAAAAATAAGTAAAAAAATAATTTTAGAGTAACCCCTAACTTTAATAAAAATGAATTTACAAGAACAAACTAGTAAGGAAATTACTAGAAAAGAAGCCCTAAAAAAAATTGGTAATTATGGTAAATATGCAGCACTTACTGCTTTAGGTACTTATATTATTTTAAGTCCAGAGAAAGCGCAAGCATCTTCACCAGCAGATCCTGGAACAGGTTTTTTCTAAACAGAAGGTAAACTTTAAGTTTTAACCACTAACAAAATAGCTAGTACTTTTTACTAGTATAATAAATATTAAAAATTTTTACAAATCCCCTAAATTAAAAACAATGAAAACTATTAAAAATCAATTATTATTTGCAGTAATCTTAATCTGTACAATATCTATTAATGCCCAAGATAGATTAATGACATTAGGAGTGTACACAAAAGCATTAGTAGCAGAAAATATAGCAGAATATAAAGATGCGCCTATTATAGATAATAAAACTTTTACTTTTAACTACAAAGGAGGTGAAGTAATTGTTATTTTCAATGGAAAAAAACATATAGAATATTATAATAACTATAAGCATTATATTAAATCTTCAGTTAAATGGACTTCTCGTACAGAGTGTATAATAACGTTGCAAGATATTAATTTACCAGATTTTCCTTTTAAAGTAGGGACACATTTAAAAATGGAGATAACAAAAGTAAGAGGTAGAAATGTTTATTATAAATCAACACTTGGTGGAAGAACCTGGTTAGGTAAAATGAAAGAAGTAGACAGACAAGGGGAGAGTGTTATAGCCGCTAACTAAAAGTTTTTAGCGCTATAATTAGATTGGAAAATCGAAAAGAAAAACCTTTCTTTTCGATTTTTTTTATTGAAACTCTACTGCCTTCTAAAAGTATAACTGCCATTTCGCCAAAAAGTATTTTTAACAAAAATGATGGAACTCCTAAAGATATAAAAGGACGTTTTATTGCATTTGCTAATTCTTTAGAAAAAGATTTACTTGTATGATGTTCAGGAGCAACAGCATTGTAAATTCCTTCTAAATTATTCTCTATTGCGTAAATGTACATTTCGCACAAATCATCTATATGAATCCAAGGAATATATTGTTTTCCAGAACCTAAAGGAGAAACAATTGGTGTTCTCATTTTTTCTAATGCACCACCTTTTTTAGACAAAACAATACCAGTTCTTAAAATAGTAACAGGTATGTTTTCTTGTTGAAATTCAAAAGCAGCGTTTTCCCATTTTTCACACACAATACTTAAAAAATCATGTGAAGGTTTGTCTTTTTCTGTAAAAATTTTATCAGAAGTTATGGCTCCATATAAACCTGTTGCCGACGCAGAAATAAAACCTTTTAATTTAATTTTATATTGCTTCACTTTTTCTAAAAGAAGATTTGTAGTTTGTACACGACTGCTAATAATTACTTTTTTTCTGTCATTTGACCAGCGTTTATCTGCAATTCCTGCGCCAGCTAAATGAATGATATAGGTTAAGTTTTTAAACGCATTTTCATCAATATAATTATTTGAAACGTCCCATTTAAATTCATTTTTATTTTGTGGATTTCTACTTAAAATTACTACTTCGTAATTTTTTGCAATTAACAATTCTGTTAATTTACGTCCTACTAAACCTGTACCACCAGTAATTAAGATTTTTTCCATAATATCAAAGATAAAAAAAACCGCAATCGAAATGATTACGGTTTTAATAAATAAAATTTATAAGATTATTTTATTTCTTTCATAGTATTTGTAATTAATGTTTTCAAGTGATTTTTGTGTGCTTTTGTTGCAATATCACCAGAGTTATTACTTACCCAATTCTTTATGTTTTTAAGATTATAAATAGCCATAGATTTTGAAGCTACAGAATACCTGCTACTTGCTTTACCAGAAATTATACTAATTAACCCTTTTGTATAAGCAGCCTGTAAATTCTGACGGAATGAATTAACAGAACCATTTATATCTGCTTTAAACATTGTATTATTTATATCTGTCATAAAACTAGATAATTTATATTCGTTACCATACAATTCAGAATTTGAAATTCTCTGTAATGTATTAGGGTGTAGAATATGAGCTAAAACTCTAGTTTGGTAACTTAATACTTGTTCATGAATTTTAGGGTCTTCTGTTCCGCTAAAAAAGTTATAACCTCTTCTCTGTCTCGCTAAATAATTATAAACATCTTTTGGAGTATTAAAAGCATCCGGAGCAAAAACATATTTCTTTAATGCATTCATAGCTCTTTTTTGATCTGCTAAACTTACAGGTGTAAAAGGTTTAGTATTTGCGCTTTGTCCAGGTTTTGTTCTGTCTACATAAACTCCACCAATAAATCTAGAAATTACGCCAGCTGCAGTTGCAGATTGTCCGTTTAAAATATAATATGCTTGTCTTAATTGCATGTAAGATTCTCCTTTATTTGCAAAACGAGATTTAATATCCTTCATCATTTTATTAACCAATTCAATTCTATCAACAGAGTATCTAATTTGGTCGTTCGATAAATCGCCAATCATAACTCTTGGGTCAATTGCTTTTCCAGGAGAACGCATATCATCTGCGTCATTACCAAAAATTAATTCTGGTTTTGTAGATTGTGCTAATAAAGTATTTCTTTCTGTAGCAGCTTTAAAAGGCGTGTAACCAAATTGAATTGCCCAAACATCATAAGGACCAACTGCCATATCATAATATTGACCTTGTTTGCTTCTGTCTTTTGTTAAATTGATGCCTGCATAATCCATTACAGAACCTGTTAAAGCTTTTCCTTTAATAAAATTAGCATCTGCTAATTGTTCTGGCGAAAATAACTGACTTGCTTTCATATTATGGTTCAAACCTAACGTATGTCCAACTTCGTGCATAATTAAAGATTTCATTCCTTCTTTTTTCATGCCTTCCATTTCTAATTCAGAAGCTCCAGCAGCAGCTAAAACTGTTTGTCCGAATAAAGTGTTCTCATGCATTAAGTGTCCTTTAGAACAAAATAAATGATTGTCTTTATTTTTAAAGAAATTAACTTTTTCCTCATCTGCTGTTTCAATATTTAAACTTAAAGCAGAAGCATTATCAAAAACTCTATCATAATAAACTCTATTTGTAAAATGCACATATTCTAACATAATATCTGCACCTAAAATTTCACCAGTTCTTGGGTTTACAAAACTTGGTCCGTAACCACCAAATGGAGGATTCGGAGAAGAAGTCCAACGTAAAACATTGTAACGAACATCACCAGCATCCCAAGTTGCGTCATCTGGCTGTACTTTTACAACCATTGCATTGTTGAACCCTGCTTTTTCAAAAGCAACATTCCATGCAAGAACACCTTCTTTAATTGTTTCTATAAATTCTTTTGGAGTTGTATTTTCTATCCACCAAGTAATTGGAGTAACTGGGTCAGAAATTGCCGCTTCGGGGTTTTTCTTTACTAATTTCCATCTGTGAATAAAATCTCTGTAATTAACAGCTTCAGTAGAGGTCATATCGTTTGTTTCCGTTAAGAAATAACCAACTCTAGCATCATCTAATCTTGTCTTATAATCACTTTCTGGCATGTTCATAAACGTATGAAATACTTTTATAGAAACATTTCTTCCGTCAGTTACAGCTCTTCCTCCACCATTTAAAACAGAAGGGTTGCTATACACATATTCCGTTTTTACATTTGTATTCTCCGGATAGTTTTTAATTTCATTGATTTTAGATTTCTTTTTATCAAATCTTCCTAGGCTGAAAGCAAAAGGAGATTGACCAGGAAAACGAGGTCTTTTTACTCTTGTAAAAGTTTCAGATAAAAATAAACCATCAGCATCTATTAAATACTCACCGGTTTTATCGTCAGAAGCTAAAACTTTACCAGCTGCAATTACTGCATCACTGATGTTTGCTTCCGAAGATTTAGAGATTGCATTGTTTTTATCAAAAAAGAATGAAGTATTTGGGACCACAAATTCTAAACGGTTAAAGTATTTTTTAACGTGAAAAACTGAAGAACCTTGGTAAGCTCCTCTAAATTGGCCGGCTTCTACCACACCATCTGCAATTTGAGAGAAGTAAATAAAATCTTTATTTAGTTGGTCTTTCTTAACCAATAATTTTACAGAACCAGTTAAAGTGTCTTGATAAATAGTAAATAATCCTTCAATTTTTTTACTACTTTTAGTAAGTTCTTTTATAGTTTTACCTTTCTTCTTTGGTGTTTTCTTTACTTCTTTTTTTACTTCCTTCTTTTTCTTCTTCCAGAATTGTGCATTTGTTTCTTGTACACCTAAAAAAGCAAGTGCTAAAAACAAGGAGCATAAAATTCTAAATTTACTTGAATTTGTTGTCTTCATATTAGTTTTGAGTTAGTTAAAATAAGTTTGTGAAGTTAATTTTTCGCAGTCATTACTACTGTTAATTTTATGATAAATTTACTTCTCTTTATAAAAGATGCTATTTTTTTTGAATAGTTACATTTTTTTCAACCTTTTTATGAAGGAATCATAATTATTGCTTCTATTAATATTGTAATATATTAAAGCTATGTTAATCTTTTTTTAGGCGTTTAATAAAGCCGTATTTTTATAGTGATGAAAAACAATACAAAAAGAAAAGGTTTTGTATTTAAAACCTATGAAGCATAAAACCAATCTCCGTTTGAAAAGTTTTTTGAAATATTTAAAGAGCTTATAACTCATACTTTTGGCGATTTTGATGAAGCCATCGACTGGTTACGTTCTTTGGATAAAGAGTATAAATTAACAGAAGAGAATTACACCATTGATGATTTTATTGAAGATTTAAAAAAGAAAGGCTACATCAAAGAAGAAATAAAAGGAGATGGAACTGGTGGTACAAAAATTACTGCAAAAACGGAACGTGCAATTAGACAACAAGCTTTAAATGTTATTTTTGGAAACATAAAAAAAAGTGGTTCAGGAAATCATAAAAGTAAATTTCCAGGAATTGGAGATGAACATACTGGTGATTTAAGAGGGTATCAATTTGGTGATGCATTAGACAAGATTTCTGTAAAATAAAGTATTAGAAACGTGCAGATTAATAACGGAATTGACAATTTTAGTTTAACAGAAAACGATTTGGTTGTTGAAGAAACAATGAATAAAAGCCAAATGAGTACTGTTTTATTGATAGATATTAGCCATTCTATGATCCTATATGGAGAAGATAGAATTACGCCTGTAAAAAAAAGTGGCGTTGGCTTTGGCAGAGTTAATCACTACTCGTTATCCTAAAGACACGATTGGCAAGATTAATGGTCAATTTATTAGATGTTGTAGAAGGTTCAGAAATTAATGATGATCCGTTAAATCCGATTTCAAGATTTGCAATTGAGTTAATCAAGTAAAAAGGAAATGATACATCTATATACAGGATGCACAGAGACGAACGTTTTGCAGAAAAACTAGCAACACCAGATGTTACTGTGGCAGATATTATTGGTGATGTTGACCCAATAAAAGCAGCCAATTTAAAATTGAGTTATGCAGATGATAGAGTGATTCATTATGGAATGATTCCAAGGGCAAACAGATGTATTTTTGTAGTTAATGAATTACCAGATTTACAAGCTAGAATTCAAGTAGCGCTCTTTAACATCTTATAAGAAGGCGATATTCAAATTAGGGGTTTTAAAATGAGATTGGATTTAGATATGCAATTTGTTTTTACTGCAAACCCAGAAGATTATACCAATAGAGAAAGTATTGTTACACCTTTAAATTCGAAGGAGTGTTATGTTTTGCACAATAATTATTTCATAATAAAAAAAAATTAATTCAATACCAAAGTATAATCAATATCTGCTGGAGATAAAATTGTGTTTTTAATAGTTCTGTGGATACCTAACAGCGTTTTTAACTCGTTTATTTCATGTAAATCAAACACTAAAATTAAGTTTTCATGAAACGTTTGTACTGTAATTTTCTTTCTTTGTGTTGTGCAAGCACTATAATCTAACCAATACTCGATGTCTATTTTAGAAATATAATTTTTAAATTGAAGCAATTGATTTTTATCAAACTGAAAAAAAATATTATTGAATGTAAGACTGTAATTTTTACAACCTTTACATATGGTTAATTCACCGTTTTTTACTCTTGATATTATTTTAGATTTTTGACACATAATCCTTTTTTTTAGTAACAATCAGTTTTTAGTTGCTTGTTTTCTTTTAATTTTTCTACACTTACATTCAACTCTTTTTTAGCAATTTCATCAATTATTTTTTCTACTTCTTTCTGCATTGCTAAAGAGCCACAAATAAGAATTTTTCCGTTACTTTTTAGCGTATTTATTAGGATGTCTTTTTTCTTAAAAAGTAAATATTGCACATAAATTTTTTTTTTATTTTCTTTTGAAAATGCAATATTTAAAGAAGACAACTCGTTCTTATTAGCTGATTTTTCTAAATACTTTTGATAGATTTTTAAAGATTCTTTTGTTCTAGTTCCCCAAAATAAATGTGTTTTTATATTTCTTTTATTTTCATGAATCATTCCTAAAAATGGAGCAATTCCTGTTCCATTTGCAATTAGTAACACTTCTTTTGCTTTTTTTGGAAAATGAAAATTTATGTTTTGTTTAATTGTACCATTTATAAAATCGTTTTTATTTAGTTGGTTCAAGTAGTTTGAACAAATCCCCAATTCGTGTTTTTTCACACTCAACAAAATGTTCTTATCAACTTTTGCAATTGAATATAATCTGCTTCTATTTTCGTTTTTTGGAGTAATAGAAAGTACATCACCAGAAGTGAATTTTACTTTTTTTGATGGTTGTAAAGAAATTAAAAAAGTATCATCTAAATTTGAGTTACTTTTCTCTAAAATTTTTAATTTTATTTCTTTTTGTTTGTTTTCTAAAAGTTCATTATCATTAATTTTTAAAGATAAATTATTGTTATTATTCCATTCTTGTAACCAATTTTTAAAAGAATTAATCTCTTGATTATCGATTCTAAACAAAGGAGCTATCGGAATGAACTTTTGTTGAATTTGCAATGATGCGTGCACTAAAACAGCAAACTTGCAAAATTCTATATATTCTTTAGAACCAAATCCCAAAACTGCATATTTTAAAATATTTTTCTGCTGAATAGTATCGATTAATTTAATAAATTTTGACGCATTTGCAGGTGCTTCTCCATCACCATAAGTTGCAGTAAAAATGATAATACTTTTTGCTTTTTCATATATCGAATAATTATTTAATTCAGAAATAAAAACAGTTTTACCAGCTTTTAAAAGAGCATTCTTAAACGCAGTTGCAAAACGAATAGTTGTTCCAGTTTCAGAACCCACTAAAATTATAAATTCAACTTCATCTTTTGTAGTTTTATTTAGAATCGTAGTTGTTTTTTTCTTCCTTTTCAAAGTCATAGAAAACCCAGAATACATAAAAAAGATAATAGAAAAACAGGTTAATAATAAAACTAAAGACCAAATAATTGAACCTTTTCCTGTGTGTAAAATCATACTATAATAAGAACCTAAAGCAATTAAATCTTGTTTTTTTTTACTTATTATTTGCCCGTTAAATTGATGAATTGCAAATTCTTTATCACGAGTTTTTACATAGAAGTAATCTTCTTTTTCTTTAGAAAACGGAAACTCAATTTTTTGAATATCTTCTAATTTTGTAATTTTAAAAAATTCAAAATCTGCTGTTTTTAGATTAGATGTTATTTTATTTGTTTCTAAATTTATATGTTTTTGATGCTCTTTTGGTAACAAAGAAAACTTTTCCAAAGACAAATAAATACCTGTTAAAGTTATAATGATAATAGGAATTAAAAAATATCTTCCGAAAACAACATGATAATATTGATTAAAATCCTCTTTAATAACTTTAGAGAATATTTTAGAAAATCCGCCTTGTCTTTTTGTGATTAAAAGAACTCCTGTAATTGAGATTAAGAAAAGTAACAACGAAACAAAACCAATTAAAAACCTTCCTGTAGATTTTAAAAATAATGAACGGTGTAGGTTGGTTGCAAATTTAAAAAGGGGTGATTTTTGGGTTAAATCTCCAACTTTTATTCCTGTTTTTGGATTGATATAAAAAGTTTCACTTTTTCTTTCTTTGGTAATTATTGAAGCTTTAACAAAATCATTCTCATCAATTTCTATGGTAATAATTTCCTTGTATTTTTCTTCTAAAACTGTAACAGTTTCAGCAATTGAAATCATATTTAAATCTTCTGAATTATAATAATTAAGCTTCTCTGAAATTGGTTCTAATGCCAAAATTATTCCAGTTAAGGAAGCAATTACAATAAATAAAGCAGAAGAAATTGCCAGTGTTAAATGGCTATATCTCCAAATTGAAATTGTCATTTAATTTTTTTGTATCTGATTAAATGAGGTTTTTTGTAAATCAAAAATCATAAGTAGTAAAGACTTTAACTGCGAAAATTTGTGTTTATTTTTTTAATTTTATTGAGGGATCATTCTTATATATCGAATAAAACCTTTTCCTTCAATTTTAGATTTTAAATTTTTTGAAGTCAACTCAAATTCCACATCATCTTTATGATATTTTTGGTCTTCTACAGCAGTTTCAAAACGAATTTTATAACCTTTGTTCAATTTATCATCAGGAATATTTATCACACTAACTTTACGTTCACCACCACTAATTGTTGCTCCAGTTATTGCATCTATTTCTGTACGTTTTTTTCCTTGAAAACTCCACCATTCTGTAATATCAAAATACCATTCGTCGTCATCTCCTTGTACATACAAAGTTTCTTCATATTTTCCTTCAGGATTTAATAATGAAATTACAATATAAGCGCCTTCACCACTATAATTCTTCATTTGTATCATGCACTTATATGAGCTACTCTCAATATGTTTTTTAAAGCTAAATAATGCAGTAAATAGAATTAAAATTAAAGGAATTATTAATATTAATTTTCTTGTTTTCATTTCAGTTTATTATTTTAAAAAGTTAATATTGATGTTATTTTTCTTCAGCAATTCATTTTCTGAAGCTAAATCATAAACGGTTTCATCAAAATCTGTTTTTATATTTTTATTAGCGCCAATACTTAATAAATATTTTAAAATATTGACGTTTTTTGCTTTCATTGCTGCTACTTGTATAGTGGAGAGATTATTTTTATTCATGGTATTAACATCAATATTGAAGGTCTTTAACCTCTTCAATAGCGATAAATTATTCCTCTCGGTAGCTAGATGCAAAAGTGTATTTCCAGAGTTTTGAATTTTATTTATAACCAATCCGTTTTTTAATAAAACTTTTAGTTTGTCTTCAAAATTTGTTACTTTATTTGCTCTGAAAGTATTAATTAGATAATAAGAAAGGGAGTTTCCATTTTCATCAACAGTATTAATATTTGCTTCTTTTTCTAATAAAAATTTCACAACATTTACAGAGTTTCTATTTACTGCCATAGCCAATGCAGAGCGACCATTTTCATCTTTTAAATTAATGTTTCTTAAATAATTAGATAAAAATTTAACAACTTCTAAAGTGTTGCTATTCGAAGCATTCATAAAAGGAGAATCGCCACCATTATCTTGCAAATTTATGTCAACTCCTTTATTTATAAAATATTTGTAGGTTTCTAAACTTTCACTATTGTAAGCAATTGCATGTAGAGGATTTCTGCCTTTTATATCAACAATATTTGCTTTAACATCAATACTTTCTAAAAATTTATATGTTTCTAAAGTGTTTTCTTTTCTTCTTAAACCTTGGCTTGCAAAAATCATTGCATTATCTCCTTTCTCAACTTCCTTCTCAATTAAATTTTTCAAAAAAGGAATATTTCCACCTTTTGAAGCATATTCAAAAAGTCCATTTCCATTAGTATCTTTATCATTTAAAGTGGCGCCATTTGCCAAAAATAAATCGACCAATATAAAATCTTTAAGATAAGGTGCTACCAATAAAAGAGCATTTGCACCATCATGATTTTTCTCATGTTTAATATCTGAACCAATATTAAAACTGTATTTATACAAATCTAAATCTGTTTGACCTGTAGCAGCTGCAAAATTTAAAAACGTATTTCCATGTGTATCAATAATATCTGTTTTTGCGCCTTTAGAAATTACATATTTTATAATTTCTAAATTATTTTTATATGCTGCCCAAAAAATATAGGTTCTTCCATCATGTGTTTTTTTATTCACATTATTTCCTGCTTTAGACAATAAATATTTTATGGTTTTGTTGTCTGTTTTCTCTAAAATAGCATACACAACTGCATCAAAAGCATTACTATTTAATTGAGAAATATCATTTCCTTCAGTAATTTTTTTATCAATTGTTTCTATAGATGGATTTGCTTTCCAAAAATTTCTATTATGAAAAATATTTGATTTTTGTGCAATTAATGAACTATTTATAATAAGTGCAAAAATGATTAGTATTTGTAACCTTTTCATCTTATTTATTTTTTTACAAAAGATTCAATAATTTCATTCATTTCTCTTTCTTTATAAATTTTATTAGAGAATAAATACTTGTACAAAGGTTTGTTTTCGACTTTAGTTTCAAGTGTTAAATTAGTATTTCTATTAAAAACTTCATCCCATTTATTTCTTACCAATTGCCATTTTGCATTATTAGCAATCCACCAATCTTGTGCAACTTTGCATCTACTATCTGCAACTCTTTTGTAAATATTATAGCCTTTTTCATTCGCAATAATTACATCTTCTTTTCCATTTTTACGCACAACTTTACTATTGTCTTGATCATGAACCCAACCATAATTTGTAATTTCATGCCTATTACCTCTTAAAGTAATATTGTAATCGCTTCTTTTTGTGTATTCTCTTCTTGGTAAAGGCGCAGTTGTTGTATTTTCCCAATAACTTTTTTCATCAACATGAACCCAAGTTCCTGAACCTTCATAACGTGGACTATCATCTACTTGATATACTTTTTGTGTCCATTGTTTTTTTACATCTTTTTTGTCTTTTTGAGTAAATGTCCAATTGTTATCTCCATTATACATATAGAAATCTGTGTTTTGATACAACCAATCTTGCCTCCAATGTTTAACAGTCATTGGTTTAGAAGGATTCCCAACTTGTAAGATATGCTGAATAGAAATTTTATTTTTACTATCTGTAACCAAGCCAGCCCATTCTAAACCTTTACTAACCTTGTTTTTTGATGCTCTGTAGGTAGAATCTCTACTATAATTAAAGGTTTCTGCGAAATTAAAAGTTACTTCAAAACAACCACACATTTCTTTGATGGCATTTTTATCTTTTGTTTTTTTACTTTGAGCGTTTACGGAAATAGCAACTATAAGTAACAAACTTCCTAATACTAATTTTTTCATTCTATTATTTATTTGGATGATAATTAATTTTTGACAAAAATATAACTTTTATTTAGATTGAATAAAAATAATAGCATATGTTTGTCGAAAATTATTAAGAATGTTTCTAAATAGAGTTTTTGTAGTTATTCTTTTATTGATAAATACAGTTGTAATTGGTCAAGTAACAACCGTAAAAAAAGATTCTGTAAAAGTGAATGAATTAGATGAAGTAGTTATAACTGCAACAAGAACTGTTAGGCAATTATCTTCTTTACCAATGCCAGTTACATTAATTTCTAAAAAACAAATTCAACAAGCAGGAACCACAAGATTAAGTAATATTCTTTTAGAACAAACAGGTATTAATTTTGTAACTGACCAAAGTGGATTTACTGGTGTGCAAATGCAAGGTTTATCAGCAGAATATACAATGATACTTATTGATGGAGTTCCATTAGTAGGAAGAAGTTCTGGTAATTTAGATTTGAATAGAATTACAGTAAACAATATAAAGCAGATAGAAATTGTAAAAGGACCATCTTCTTCTTTATATGGTTCTGAAGCTTTAGGAGGCGTTATAAACATTATCACAGAAAAACCAAAAAAGAATACTTTAAAAGGAGATGTTGGTTATTTTGTAAGAGGTGGTTCAAGAAACGAATTAGACATCAATACCAATTTTTTATACAAAAAAGAAAAATTTGGAGTTGTTGCTGGCATCAATTTAAATTCAAGTGGTGGCTTTGATTTAAGCCCAGAAACGGTATTTAAAACAACACAAGCGTATCAAAATTATACAGGAAATTTACAATTAACTTATGATTTTTCTAATGCATTGAATTTGTTGATTTCTCAAAGATATTTTAAGGAAGAACAAACAGAAGACAATATTCAAAGTGATTGGAATTCAAATATTGAATTACGACATAAAATAAATGATAAATGGAATTTAAACTATACATTTTATGCTACAAAATTTAAAACCGAAAGTGTTTTTAATGAAGATATTTCTCTATTCAATCAGACATTAGTTCGACCAGAAATTAGAGCAACCACGAATTTTGAAAATAGCACTTTAAATGCTGGTATAGGGATTAATTTTGATGCTTTAGATCGAACTTTTTTCGATAAAAAAGAAATTTTCAATTCAAAATATGTTTTTGTTCAGTACGATTTTCATCCAATAGAAAAAATGAATACAGTTGTAGGTGCAAGATTTGATGCGCATAACAAATACAAATCTGCATTTAGTCCTAAAATTTCATCAATCTATAAAATTAACGATTGCTTAAAAGTAAAAGGTTCTGTTGGTTATGGTTTTAAAGCACCAGATTTTAGACAATTATTCTTCAATTTTAATAATTCTGCAGGAGGTTATGTTGTTTTAGGAACAAGAACTTTGCACGAATTATATGGAAATGAAGGGAATGTTAGTATTCTTGATAAAGATTTGAATCCAGAAAATTCTATTGGCTATAATTTTGGTTTTGAAGTGAGACCAATTTCAAATCTTAAAATAAATATTAATTTGTTTAGAAATGATATTAATGACTTAATTAATACAGTTTCTTTACAAAAACCTATAAATTCTCCAGATGGAACCCCTGTTTTACCAGAATTAAACTCATCAACTTCTGTTTTTTATTATGAAAATAGAGATCAAGTGTTTACGCAAGGAATAGAGTTGGATGTGAATTATAAAATATCAGATAATTTAAGATTTATTGGTGGTTATCAATACTTACAAGCAAAAGACAAAGAAGATATAAATAAAATAAAAGCTGGCGAGATATTCTTTAGAAGAACACCAAATTCTTCATCAGAAATTTTAAAGAAATCAGATTATTTTGGATTACCAAACAGGTCTAAACATACTGCAAACGCAAAATTTTTCTATCAAAATTTAGAATACGATTTTTCTGCAAACATTAGAACCATTTATAGAAGTAGATATGCCTTATTTGACACAAACAACAGTCAGAACATTATAGATATATATGATGATTTTGTAATTGGAAATATGCAAATAAATATAGCAATTGAGAAAACTTTTTTCAATTTAATGAATGTACTATTAGGTGTTGATAATCTCTTTGATGAAAAAGGGTTAGAAAACAAAAACACCTTTTCTAACAATGATGCAGTTTTATTATTAGGAAGAAATTTTTATACAAGAGTTCAATTCAATTTTTAATATAAACATAAATAATAATCAATTTAATTAATAGTAATGAGAAATTTAAAATCAATTTTAGTAGTAGTATTTGTGAGTTTAGTAATCACGTCTTGTGAAAAGAATAATGAACCCGATTTAGCGCCTGTTGAATCAAAAACAGCAACAAATATTCACGCTCCAGTAACAACCGATTATACTGTAAGCCCACCAGCAACATCAGGAGAGTTTACAAAATTTAGTTTTAAAACTGGTACAGTAGTTACAGATAATAGTTGGGATATTGCTTTTAGAGGAACATCAATTTTAGTAAATGGAGGAACGCAGATTGGAGGATTAATAGATGAACCAATAAGAGCAGGAGAAGCAGCTTTATCTATAGAAACAGGAACTTTTACTTCTGTTTTGGAAGCGCCAGTTGATACTAATTTTAAACAAGATGCTTCTAGTGTTTATGCATTAACAACAGGAAGTGGAAATGGTTGGTATACTTATGCTGGTCCACCAACTCATTTAATTAACCCAATTGCGGGAAAAGTAATTGTAGTAAAAACTAATGATGGTCATTATGCCAAAATGGAAATTTTGAGTTATTATAAAGATTTAGACACTTCTAGTGATTCGAGATATTATACTTTTAATTATATATATAATCCAAACATCGGAGAAAAAAGTTTTGAATAATATTGTTTAATTTTTTTAACGAAAAGCTATCTAATTCTAAATTTAGATGGCTTTTCTAATTAACGAGCTTCTCTAGATTTAATATTTTCATTACACAACCGAATAATTTCTGTAATTCGTTTTTGTCTTGTAGACTCTCTTTTTGCTTGGTTTAACCAATACAAATAACTCTTTCTATAACTTGATGCAAAGTTTTTATAATTTGAAAAAGCAGTTTTATTTTTATCAAATTCAATTTGTAAATCTTCAGGAATTATCCCTTTCTCAACTTCATCTAATGCAGTCCAAGAACCATTTTTCTTACCAATTCTTATAATTTCTAATCCGTTTTTGTGCATCAATTTATTGGAAGTTAACTCTTTAATGTATTTTTTGTTTAAAGCACTCCAAACACTTTTAGGATTTCGTTTACAAAAATACTGTCTGCGTTTACCATTACCTAAACTCTTTACAGTAGAATCAATCCAACCAAAGCATAATGCTACTTTTACAGCTTCTTCCCAACGCATAGATTCTTCTTCATTTTCTACTTTATAAAAAATAAGATAAATTCCTCCGGATAAAAAATAGTTTTCAGACAACCATTTTCGCCATTCGATATCACTTTTAAAATACAGTTCTGGTTTAGTTGTTAATGGCATATTTTCCTCTTTTATATTTTTCTGTTGGTATTGAATCTAAAATATAGGGGATAGAAATTAAACCGTTTTTTGTCGATTTGTAAACTACCAAATGCAAGTGTGGTTCTGTAGACATGCCTGTGTTGCCAGAATAACCAATAACCTGGCCTTTTTTTACAGTATCACCAACTTTAACTAAAACACCATCTTTTTTTAAATGACCATATTGAGAAAAAGTGCCATCAGCATGAAAAATGAAAATGATATTTGCTTTTTTAAAATATTCTTCACCGCCCCCACCTTCATTTGAATTACTTTTTACATTAACAACTATACCTTCTCTAATTGCACAAATTTTTTGACCAATATTCATTTTAAAATCGATTGCATATTTAGATGTTGGTTTGTTATGACTAAAATTTCCATTATTTCCTTGTAGAATTTTGTGTTTTTTTTCCTTTAAAAAAGGAAGCCCATAGTTGTGTAAAGTATCATAGTTTTTAGTAAACGAGTTTCCATAATTAAAATAAAATCGATAATTTTTTAAAATAGAAAGTGAATCATTTTCTAATTGATGAAATTTTAAAACTGTTAATATATCAGGTTTCTTGAAGTCGATATAAGTTGTTTTTTTGTCAATTAAATTTTCAATTTTCAAGAATGATGTTGAAAGTACATTGTTCTTTAAAATAACATAAGTAGAATCTTTTTCAAATTTAAAAGAAATATGACTTGGTATTTTATATGTTGGTTTTTTCGAACAAGAAATAAATAAGAAACAAAGTATTAAAATTCTAAAAAGCATATTACCTTAACCTGTTGTGCATTATAAAAAAGCTGTTCATTGATTAAGAGAATCGTATATTTAATTGAATTTCAAACATTTAAATAGATGAACAGCTTTAGAGCAAATTACGAGAAAATTTTAGAGGTATTAA
>NZ_JAZGGG010000054.1:0-37781 GCF_036480315.1 Polaribacter sp. | reverse complement strand
TTAATACCTCTAAAATTTTCTCGTAATTTGCTCTAAAGCTGTTCATCTATTTAAATGTTTGAAATTCAATTAAATATACGATTCTCTTAATCAATGAACAGCTTTTTTATAATGCACAACAGGTTTGGTTACTTTAATAACACAAATTTTTAAGTATTCAATGAAGCCTGCAAACAATTCTAGCCCTGATTGTAGCATTTGTTTGAGCTCTTTTTTATTCTTTTTCTGAATAAAAAAAGCGAGTGCGAAAAGCAGGAAGTAGCTTCAAAAACAACTCTTAAAGTAAATTTAAAGCAAAAAAAAAAGCGTCCCATTTAAGGGAAGCTTTCCATTGGTTAACAAAACCAAGACACTTTTTATAAAGTGCCAAACAACACAACTAAATGCTACTTCAACAAAAAGTAGCGGACAAATATACAACGTTTTATAATATCCACAACAATTAATATGTATTTTATCGAATTCTGTAATTGTAAAATTCTTGAAACGTTGTATCTTTGTAGTCTTTAAAAATTTATCATTAATATATAAGAAATGCAATTATCAGAACAAGAAGTTGTACGTAGAGAAAAGCTAGTAAAATTAAGAGATATGGGTATTAATCCTTATCCAGCAGATTTATTTCCGTTAGATTCTAACTCTAAAGAAATAAAAGAAAATTTTACAGATGGCAAAAAGGTTATAATTGCTGGACGTTTAATGTCTATAAACATACAAGGAAAAGCTTCTTTTGCGCAGTTACAAGATGGTGAAGGTAGAATACAAGTGTATTTTAATAGAGATGAAATCTGTACTGGCGAAGACAAATCTTTATATAATGATGTTTTTAAGAAGTTATTAGATTTAGGTGATTTTATTGGTATTGAAGGTGAATTATTCACGACCAAAGTTGGCGAAAAAACTGTAAAAGTTAAGTCTTTTAAATTATTGAGTAAAGCACTTAAGCCTTTACCAATGCCAAAGGTAAAAGATGGTGTTACTTTTGATGCGTTTACAGATCCAGAGATGCGTTACAGACAGCGTTATGTAGATTTAGTTGTAAACCCTAATGTGAAAGAAGTATTTATTAAGAGAACAAAAATGTTTAACGCAATGCGTTCTTTCTTTAATGATGCTGGTTATTTTGAGGTTGAAACTCCGGTTTTACAACCAATTCCTGGTGGCGCAGCAGCAAGACCTTTTATTACACATCATAATTCTTTAGATATACCTTTATACATGAGAATTGCGAACGAATTATATCTTAAAAGATTAATTGTTGGTGGTTTTGATGGTGTTTATGAATTCTCTAAAAACTTTAGAAATGAAGGAATGGACAGAACTCATAATCCTGAATTTACAGCCATGGAAATCTATGTTTCTTACAAAGATTACAATTGGATGATGGATTTTTGTGAGCAACTTTTAGAACATTGTGCAATTGCTGTAAATGGAACTTCGGAAGCTACTTTTGGTGAACACCAAATTAACTTTAAAGCGCCATATGCAAGAGTAACCATGGCAGATTCTATAAAACATTTTACTGGTTTTGACATTACTGGAAAAACAGAAGGTGAAATTAGAACTGCTGCAAAAGGAATGAATATACCTGTTGATGAAACAATGGGGAAAGGAAAGTTAATTGATGAAATTTTTGGTGAAAAATGTGAAGCAAATTACATTCAGCCAACTTTTATTACAGATTATCCTAAAGAAATGTCTCCTCTTTGTAAAGAACACAGAGACAACCCAGAATTAACAGAGCGTTTTGAGTTAATGGTTTGTGGTAAAGAAGTTGCAAATGCATATTCTGAATTGAATGACCCAATTGATCAACGTGAGCGTTTTGAGCATCAATTAAAATTAGCACAAAAAGGTGATGATGAAGCTACCGAGTTTATCGATGAAGATTTCTTACGTGCTTTAGAATACGGTATGCCACCAACTTCTGGAATGGGAATTGGAATGGACCGTTTAATCATGTTCTTAACAAACAACCAATCGATACAAGAAGTTCTTTTCTTTCCTCAAATGCGTCCTGAAAAGAAAGCGCCTTCTATTGAATTAAACGATGAAGAGAAAGCTGTTTTAGCAATTATTACTAAAGCTGAAAAAATAGACTTAAATACTTTAAAAGTACAATCTGGTTTGTCTAACAAAAAGTGGGACAAAGCCATTAAAGGTTTAACTAAAAAAGAGGTTGCAAAGGTTTCTAAAACAGAAGAAGGCTTGTTTGTAGAAATTGCATAGCAATTTATAATTCTGAACTCGTTTCAGAATCTTATTAAATAAAATTGTAAAAGGAATTGCTTAAATGTAGTTCCTTTTTTTATTTTGTTTCTTAAAAAAATTTCTAATAGATTTGAAAAACTAAAATTAGTAATGGAAAATTATTCTAAAATAATTGAACAGATATATTCTGATGTTAAAAACATGGATGATATTGGTACAGTTGCTAGTTATATTCCAGAGTTAGCTTTTGTGGACGCTAATAATTTTGGTGTGCATCTTTCTACAATAAAAAACCAACAAATTGGTTTTGGAAACGTTTATAAGAAATTTTCAATTCAAAGTATTTCTAAAATTCTAACCCTAACTTTAGCGTACAAATTAAAAGGAGAAAAATTGTGGGATAGAGTTGATGTAGAACCTTCTGGAAACCCTTTTAATTCACTTTTACAATTAGAATCTGACCAAGGGAAACCCAGAAATCCTTTTATTAATGCAGGTGCAATTGTTATTTGTGATATTTTAATAAGCCATTTAAAAAACCCAAAAGAAGACTTTCTAAATTTCTATAAAGAAGTTTCTAACAGTCAAAATTTAAAGTATTCAGAAAAAGTAGCACAATCAGAGAAAAAAACTGGTTTTAGAAATATAGCATTATGTAACTTTATAAAATCTTTTGGTAATATTAAAAACGATGTTAACGATGTGTTAGACTTTTACTTCTATACCTGTTCTATAGAAATGAGCTGTAAAGAACTTTCTAATACATTTCTTTTTTTAGCAAACGATAATTTTACAACAACAAAAAACACACCCGTTCTTACTATTAGCCAGGCAAAAAGAATAAATGCAATTATGCTAACCTGTGGGTTTTATGATGAATCTGGTGAGTTTGCCTTTAGAGTTGGCTTACCCGGAAAAAGTGGTGTTGGTGGTGGTATTATTGCAGTTCATCCAAATAAATACTGTATTGCAGTCTGGAGTCCAAAATTAAACAAAAAAGGAAACTCATTTAAAGGAATGTTGTTTTTAGAAAAGTTTACTTCAAAAACCGCTTCTTCAATTTTTTAGATTTAGTTCTAATTTATTCTAAAAAAACACTAAAAACACAAATGAACAATTTACCTTCTTTAAAAAATCAAATTAAAAGCGTTACAAATTTTAAAGAACTTATTTCGACACCTTTTTATAACGAGATAAATGCAATGTCTTGGAACCGTAATTTAATTGGCGATTTTTCTGAAATCATTAATAAAGTAAGCGTTAGCGAAAATATAACAGAGTTAAATACTGAGCAATTACTAACACTAAAATTAAGTAAACAAGGTCAATTAGCCAGAAACATTCTTATAAATGACTTAAAGTTATTAAAAAACTATGGAACATCTCCTGTTTTAAATATTATAAAAAATTATGACAAAGATGATAGTTATCCCTACCTTCCAACAGATGTGTATTCTTTTCATGTAGATCGCTCTCCAATAGCAACAGATACTTATTTATGCACTTATTTTGGTGAACCAAGTGAAATAATAAATAATTTAGAAGCAACACAAAAAATTCTAATTCCTGAAATACGAACGGAATTAAAAAAATTATACGATGGCTCTGATAATGATTTTGAAGCCTTTTTAACTGAATTTTTCTTTGATTTACATTATCAACCAAAACCAGATGCAAACATAATTAATTTAGGAAACGGGAATTTATGGAAGTTAGCCATAGATCACCCAGAAAGCAAAGTATTACCATGTATTCATAGAGCACCTAAAGAAAAAAAAGGAGAACCCAGGTTATTAATGATCTGTTAATTATAAGTAAGATTTGTTTACCTTGTTTCAAATATTTCTTAATTCAACAAAAAACATATTGCTACTTTAGTTATTAAACATGTAAAATTATTTTACTTATAAAAAAAATCAATCGTGTTGAGAAAAATCCTTTTATTTATAGCTTTATCTTTTGTTTTTGCGTGTTCTTTTAAAAAAGAGAAAATCATAGATTATACCAATTTTCAAATAGAATATTCTGGCAGAATAGATTCTTGGTTATTAAATATGCCAAAACATGATGAATTTAAAGCAAGGTTTGGTACTAAAAATCCTGATGAAGAAGATATTACAAACGCATATCAACAATTTGTATCAAAAATAAGAAAACAGTACCCTAAAGCTAATATTAGATGTACTCTAGGATCTATAGATGCTAGGAAAAAAGGTTCTATATGGATTAATTATATTACAAAAACTGTTGAACGTTTAAGTGACTCTACAATCTACACACAACTTTATGCCGTGTAAAAAAAGTGGAACACATCCGTCTATGAAAGAGCAAGAATTAATGGCAAAAAGTTTAATTAATTTTATTGAAGAAAATATAAATTGGTAACTAACATTTACCCTTTAAACTTCATTCCTAAATGTACTACTTTCTTTGTTTCATAAAAATCTTCTTCAAAATAATCTGGTAAATTATAGATTGTAGCAGAAGTGTAAAGTTTTAACTCTTCAGATAAATCACCACCCTTTAAGTATAAAATTCCGTTTTTAAGATCATGATTCTGCTTTTTAGCTATTCTTCCTTTAGTCCAACCAACAAAAGTTTCCATTTGCGCAACGGCTCTACTTACAATAAAATCGTAGGTATCTTTAACTTCTTCTACTCTACCATTGGTAGTTTTTACGTTTTCTAAACCCAAACCTTCTGCAACTTCATTTACTACTTTTATCTTTTTACCAATAGAATCTACTAAATGAAATTGTGTTTCTGGAAACAAAATAGCCAATGGAATCCCTGGAAAACCACCACCTGTACCAACATCTAATATTTTAGAACCTGGTTTAAACTGTACAACTTTAGCAATTCCTAAAGAATGTAAAACATGACGTAAATACAATTCGTCTATATCTTTTCTAGAAACCACATTAATTTTTAAGTTCCAATCTTGGTACAATTCCTGAAGTTTAGAAAATTGTTCGATTTGTGTTTCTGATAAATTTTTAAAATATTTCTGAATAATATCCATCTAAATAATGTTTGAATTGCAAAAATAGTTATTGTTTACAAACAATTAGTAACAAAAGCTGACGTTTATCATATAAAGCAAGTTCAAAAAGATTATTTTTGTAAATCAATATTAAAATACTGAATGAAAACTATAAACTTCTCAAGAGTAGATAAAGCTAAATTCTTTAGAATTCTTAACAAAAGAGTTAATACATATTTTAAAGAAAACGATATTAAAAGAACAGGAAACTGGAAATTGTATACAAAAGCAATTATTATGTTTTCTTTATTTTTAATTCCTTTTATATTAATACTTACAGTTTCTATGCCACAATGGACCATGGCATTGTTGATGGTTGTAACTGGAATAGGAATGGCTGGTGTTGGTATGAATGTAATGCACGATGCTAATCATGAATCTTTTTCTAAAAGAAAATGGGTAAATAAATTAATGGGTAGCAGTATTTATATACTTGCTGGGAATGTGTATAATTGGAAAGTACAACACAATGTTTTACATCATACCTTTACAAACGTAGAAGGACATGATGAAGATATAGATGCCGGTAGAATTATTCGTTTTTCTCAACACTCTAAATGGTTTAAAATTCATAAACTTCAAAAATATTATTCGATATTCTTATACGGATTATTAACAATTAATTGGGCAATTACTACAGATATTAAGCAAATGCACCGTTATTTAAAACGTAAATTATCTTACGGTAAATTCCCGAACCCAGCAACAGAATGGACAAAATTAGTGATTTCTAAAGTTGTTTATTATGCACTTTGGATTGTTTTACCTTTATTGGTTTTAGATGTTGCATGGTGGAAAATAGTTATTGGTTTTATTGTAATGCATTATACTGCAGGTATGATTTTAAGTTTGGTTTTTCAATTAGCGCATATTGTACCAAATACAAAAATGCCTTTACCAGATAAAGAAGGTAATTTAGAGCATACTTGGGCAGTCCATCAATTATATACAACTTCTAACTTTGCACCTAGCAATTGGTTGGTAAACTTCTATACAGGTGGATTAAACCATCAAGTTGAACATCATATTTTTCCGCATATTTCTCATGTGCATTATAATAGTTTAGCTAAAATTGTAAAAGAAACTGCAAAAGAATTTAATTTGCCATATAATGAATACGACACAATGCGTAAAGCCGTTATAGAACATTTTAGACATTTAGGAGTTTTAGGACAAAATCCCGAATTAGCATAAACAAACAACACACAACAAACAGTAAGATGAAACATCCATTATCGGACAGAATTAACAGTTTACCTGTTTCTGCAACATTAGCAATGGCAGCAAAAGCAAGAGAATTAAAAAAAGCAGGTAAAGATATTATTGGTTTAAGTTTAGGGGAACCAGATTTTAATACACCAGATTTTATTAAAGATGCTGCAATAGAAGCTATCAATCAAAATTACAATTCGTATTCTCCTGTAGATGGTTATGCAGAATTAAAAGAAGCAATCTGTGTAAAGTTCAAAAGAGATAATAATTTAGTATACAAACCTAGTCAGGTAGTAGTTTCTACTGGCGCAAAACAATCTATTGCAAATATTGCACAAGTATTGTTAAACCCAGGAGACGAGGTTTTATTACCAGCACCTTATTGGGTAAGTTATTCTGCAATTGCAACTTTATGTGAAGCAAAATATGTAGAAATTCCTTCTTCTATTGAGAATGATTTTAAAATCACTCCTACACAATTAGAAGCAGCAATTACGCCTAAAACAAAAATGATTTTCTTTAACTCGCCAAATAACCCAAGTGGTACTATTTATAGCGAAGCAGAATACAGAGCATTAGCAGTAATTTTAGAAAAACACCCAAATATTTATATTTTATCAGACGAAATTTACGAACACGTAAATTACGATTGCAAACCATTTAGTTTTGCACAAATAGAAAGCATGTTCGATAGAACCATTACCGTAAACGGTTTAGCAAAAGCATTTGCTATGACAGGTTGGCGAATTGGTTATATTGGTGCTCCAGAATGGATTGCAAAGGCTTGTACAAAAATGCAAGGTCAAATTACTTCTGGTACTAATTGTATTGCACAAAGAGCCGCAATTACTGCAGTTTTAGCTCCTGTTTCTAAAATTCAATTTATGGTAGATGAGTTTAAAACTCGTAGAGATATCATTATTGGTTTATTAAGAGAAATAGATGGTTTTAAAGTAAATGTACCAGAAGGCGCTTTTTATGTTTTTCCAGATGTTTCTGCCTTTTTTGGTAAAACAATTAACGATGTAAAAATTGAGAATGCAAGTGACTTTGCATTATATATTTTAGAAAAAGCAAATGTAGCTACTGTAACAGGTGACGCTTTTGGTGCACCAAATTGTATTAGAATATCTTATGCAGCATCTGAATTACAAATTAGAGAAGCAATTAAGAGAATTAAAAAAGTATTAAGTTAGAAATAACTTTTACGCTATAAATTATAAATCCATCTTTTTTTAGATGGATTTTTTTTGACGTGTTTTTGAGAAAATCAAAAAACCGCGCTTTCCACTATATCTTTTTAAATTTGTTCTCGATACAAATTTGCTCTTTCATCGCAAATTCACTCGAACTGACATTTAAAAAGGATGCCGTTTCAATCGCCTACGCGAGCTTGTTTATAAAGGTAAGTTCTTATTGAAGTATTAAGTTTATTAAAAAGAAATCATAACAATAGCAATCACAAAAAGAGATACTCTTAAAATAGTACCAGTTTGGCTTTCTATTTGTCCATGATTAATAATCATAGATTTTACGCTAGATAATGATTTAGATTTTGCATTTCTAATATCTTTTTTTATTTCTTGTTTGTAAGCTGAAGTTAAAATTCCTCTTTCTAATACTGTTGTAGTTTGTAAATATTTCATGGTGTTTAGTTTAATTGATTTATATAATAGAGACGACTGCAAAAAAAAAATGTTACACAAAAAAAATCATCAAAACACCTAGAATAAAGGTTTTTATAGCATTCATGGTTTACGACAATCAGAAAAAAAAATGAAAATAATTTGTAAAAAAGCAAAAAACCACATCTTTTACAGATGTGGTTTTTAGATAATTAGTATGCTATTTTGCTCTTAATCTACATTATCATGTAAAAAAGAATTGTTAGATTTAAAATTAACACCGTCATCATCTTTATTAATTGCTGTTTGAGATTTACTTATTGGTGCATCTAAACTTAAATCTAGACCTTGTCTTTTATAAGCTGGCTGACGAGAAATTTCATCAACCTTTTTATTTAACTGATCGTTAAATTTATAGTTGAAACCTTTCATTTTTTTACGTCTTTCTTCAGCTCTTTGTTGTAATTCAGAAATTGTTAAATCTAAAGGAGAAACTTCTTCACTAGTAGTTTCAATCTTATTAACTACTGCTTGTGGCGTTGCCGTTTTTAATTCAAACTGAATTTCTTCTTCCTCTTCTTCAACTTTATTTTCGATGATATGAGAACTTTTACCAATTGTTGGTTGTGCATCAAATTCTTCTAAAACATAACGAGTTTCTTTTTCTTTTCTTTCAAAAACAATTTCTTGTGTATCTATAACATCAATTTCAATTATATTTGATACTTTTTCTTCATTTAAATTAAATTTAATTTCAACATCTTCTTTTTCTTCAACATTAAGATTTAAAGGTAAATCAAATATTAGATCCGCTTGTAATTGTTGTGGCTCTTCTTCAATTATTTCTTCAACAACTGGCGTAATATCTGTAATGATAAAATCTTCATCTGCAATTGCTTCTGTGTGAATTTCATCATAAGAAACAGGCATACTTGCAATGATTTCAGAAGTTTGAATCAAATCCATCTTTGGACTATGCGGCGCATCTAATGTATCTGTATCATCTTCTAAAGTATGTACAATTTTTTGGTCAGATTTATTAGAAATTGGTTGGTCTAATGTTGGTGCTTTTGTAATTGTTTTTTCACCAAAATTATAAGTTGCTTTTTGTTCTTCTTCTAAAGTATGAACAATCTTCTTAACTTCCGTGTTTGTAATTTCACCTTGTTGATCAGCAGCAAAACCTGTTGCAACGATAGTAACCGCAATAGCATCACCTAATTTTTCATCTTCACCAACACCCATAATAATATTAGCGTCGTAACCAGCTTCATTTTGAATGTAATCGTTAATTTCTCCGATTTCATCTAAAGTAACTTCGTTGGTTCCAGAAACAATTAAAAGTAAAACATTCTTTGCTCCAGTAATTTTATTATCGTTCAATAAAGGAGAATCTAATGCTTTTACAATGGCATTTTTTGCTCTGTTTGTACCTTCTTCTTTTGCAGAACCCATAATTGCAGTTCCACTATTAGAAAGTACTGTTTTTGCATCGTGTAAATCAATATTTTGTTTATAGTGATGCGTAATTACTTCAGCAATTCCTTTAGACGCAGTAGAAAGCACTTCATCTGCTTTAGAAAAACCAGCTTTAAAACCTAGGTTTCCATATACTTCACGAAGTTTATTATTATTAATCACAATTAAAGAATCTACATTTTGGCGCAGTTGGTCGATTCCTATTTGAGCTTGTTTTGAGCGTCTTCTACCTTCAAACTGAAATGGCATTGTAACAATACCAACAGTAAGAATGTCCATATCTTTAGCTATTTTTGCAATAATTGGTGCTGCTCCTGTACCAGTTCCACCACCCATTCCAGCAGTTATAAATACCATTTTAGTCTGGGTATTTAACATTTGCTGAATTTCTTGCATACTTTCCTTTGCAGCTTGTGCACCAACTTCTGGATTTGCACCAGCACCTAAACCAGATGTTAGATTTGCTCCTAACTGAATTTTATTAGGAACAGAACTATTTTCTAAAGCTTGTGCATCTGTATTACAGATTACAAAATCTACTCCTTTAATGTTTTGGGTAAACATGTGATTTACCGCGTTGCTACCACCACCACCAACTCCAATTACCTTAATGGTGTTGGATTGTGTTTTTGGCATGTCAAATGAAATGTTATCAAATTCTGCGCTCATAATAACGTTACTTTATATTTTAATTTTTTATTTTCTTTCTTAATTCTCAAATTCATAAAAGCAAACTAACAACTGCTTAATGCAACTGAAAACTATCTACTTATTTTATTCTGCGTTGTCTAAAAAGTCTTTTAATCCTTCTGTAAATTTTTCAAAAAACGATTTTTTCTTTTTTGATTTTGGTCTTTCCTCTACAATTTGTTGTACTTCTTCAACTTCGTTTTCTGTTGTTACAATTACTTCTTCTACAACTTCTTCAACAGTTTCTTCTTTATTATCTTTTTCTAAACCTTCCATTAGCAAACCAACAGCGGTTGCATAAGCAGGACTAGATAAAGCATCATCAGAATCACCCGCTAAATGTTCATTAGGAAAACCAATTCTAGCATCCATACCTGTAATATATTCTACTAACTGACGTAAATGCTTTAATTGTGCACCACCACCAGTTAAAACAATACCTGCAATTAATTTTCCTTTTGCAGTTTCATGCCCGTAATTTTTAATCTCTAAATACACGTGCTCAATAATTTCTTGAACTCTTGCGTGTATAATTTTAGATAAATTTTTTAACGTAATTTCTTTAGGCTCTCTTCCTCTTAAACCAGGAATTGAAACTATTTCTGTTTCTTTATTTTCGCCAGGCCAAGCAGAACCAAATTTTATTTTTAATAACTCTGCTTGTTTCTCTATAATAGAACAACCTTCTTTTATGTCGTCTGTTATTACATTTCCTCCAAAAGGAATTACAGCTGTGTGTCTAATTATTCCGTCTTTAAAAATTGCTAAATCAGTTGTTCCACCACCAATATCAATTAAAGCAACTCCTGCTTCTTTTTCTTCTTGACTTAAAACTGCAGATGCAGATGCTAAAGGTTCCAATGTAATATCACTTAAATCTAAACCTGCACTTTTTACACAACGTCCTATATTTCTTATTGATGAAACTTGCCCAACAACTACATGAAAATTAGCTTCTAAACGTCCACCATACATACCAATTGGTTCTTTGATATCTGCTTGAGAATCTACTTTAAATTCTTGTGGTAACACATGGATAATTTCTTCTCCAGGTAACATTACCAATTTGTGAACTTGATTTACCAAATTCTCAATATCTACATCATCAATAACTTCATCTGCATTATTTCTTGTGATATAATCACTATGGTGTAAACTTCTAATATGTTGACCTGCAATACCTACAACTACATCTTCTATTTTAAGGCCAGAAACACTTTCTGCTTCATCTACAGCTTGTTGAATAGATTGTATTGTTTGTGTAATATTACTAACTACACCACGCTTTACACCTAAACTCTTCGCTTTGCCAATACCAATAACTTCAATTTTGTCGTACTCATTTTTACGACCAATCATGGCAACAATTTTGGTTGTACCAATATCTAAACCAACTGCTATTTTATTGTCTTCCATTTTTGATTTATTTTGTGCACACAACTTGGTTGTGATATTTTACATTAATCGTTTTATAATTCTGAATCGTTTTATCTAAAAATGTTTTATTATAAAACGCTTTTAACTTCTTAAATTTTACATCAACATTGGTTAATTTTCCAAAATAGATTTTATAATTTCCACTTCTAACGGAAAATTGATACTCATCATCATCAAATTTCTGAATTCCAACAACTTCTTTTTGAAGAAAATTATCTTTCAAAATAACATCAATTAAAGGTAATATTTCATCAACATCCACTTCATTTTTAATACCTGAAATTAAAAGAACTCTTGTTGAATAGTTTTCAGACAAAGGAACTTTTACACCTTGTTTATCAATGTAATAAGAATCATTTTCTGAAATAATTCTTGCAATTGGTTTACGCTGTTTTATCACCGTTTTTAGCACACCACCTATTGTAAAAAAAACAGTAGCTTTTTCTACATATGGGTTATTTAAAACCGTATTCTCTAAACCATATAAATCTAATGTAGATTTTGCTTTATTACTAACTGTTTCACCATTTTGTATTAACAATTTATTAACCATAGAATGTGTTAGAAAACTATTGTCTCCAGCCTCAAATTCCACAACAGGTTCGTCTATTATTTTTGCAGAATTTCTTTTTGAAGAAAAACTATACAAAAACCCCACACTTACAATAATAGTAAGGAATAACAGGTATTTCAAGAACTTTTTAAACTCCATTATCTTCCGTTTTTAAAAGTTTATTTGTTACTTCTTCAATCAATATCCCAATATCACCAGCACCTAACATTGTAACTACTTTTGCAGATGAATTCTTAATATCTTTTAGTAAATTATTTTTATTTGTCAGTTTTTTATGTTCGTTATCAATTTTACTCAATAACCAATCAGAATTCACACCAGCAATTGGCTCTTCTCTTGCTGGATAAATGTCTAATAACAATACTTCATCAAATTTTGATAAAGCAGATGCAAAATCTTCAATAAAATCTCTTGTTCTAGAAAACAAATGTGGCTGAAAAACAACCAATACTTTCTCATTCGGATACATTTCTCTAACCGAATTTTCAACAGCATTTATTTCTGTAGGATGATGTGCATAATCATCAATCAACACAAAATCGTTTGTTTTAATTTTATAAGAAAACCTACGTTTTACTCCTTTAAAAGTTGATAAACTATCTTTAATGTTTTCTAATGAAATTCCATAAACATCTGCCATTGCCAATGCTGCTAAAGCATTCATAACATTATGTTTTCCTGGTAAATTAAACTCAATATTTTTAATTTCTGAAGTAGGAGTTTGCACATCAAAAATATATTTCCCGCTTTCTATTTTTAAATTATATGCCTTATAATCCGCATCTTCATTTACAGCATAAGTTAATCCTTTTAAAGGCAAACCTTTTGCTACAATTAATGTATCTGAAACTTTATTAGAAAAATCTATAAATGATTCTTGTAACGTATCAGAATCTCCATAAATATCTAAATGATCTGCATCCATAGAGGTTATACTTGCAATATTAGGGCTCAACTTTAGAAAAGATCTATCAAACTCATCTGCTTCTACAACAGAAATTTTATCTTCCCCTAAAATTAGATTGGTATTATAATTCTCTGCAATTCCACCTAAAAACGAAGTAGCTTTTACTTCTGCCATTATATGGCCTAAAATAGACGAAGTAGTTGTTTTTCCGTGAGTTCCTGCTACCGCTAAACAGAAGGTCGTTTCAGTAATTTTTCCTAAAATTTCAGACCTTTTTAAAACCGTAAACTTATTGTCTATAAAATAATTTAATTCTGTATGATTTTCAGGAACAGCTGGCGTATAAACAACCAACGTTTTACTTTTTTCTAAAAAAGAAATTGGAATATTTTTCACAGCATCTTCAAAATGAATTTCAACATCGAGATCTTCTAAAGAATTTGTAATTTTAGTAGCAGTTTTATCATAACCAGCAACTTGTTTTCCATTCACAGCAAAATAACGAGCAATTGCGCTCATTCCTATACCACCAATTCCGATAAAATAAATATAAGCCCATCCTAAATTCTTCCCATTGGGGAGGACTTTCTCATTGTTGCTTATATCTTTATTTTTAATGTTCATTATTCTTTCAATTCCTTAAACCCTATCTTTTCTTCGCATGAGTGCTTCTTCCTTCCGGGAAGATTAAGATGGGCTTTTTAACAACTTTTCTATTTCGTTTACAATATCTGTTGTTGCGCTTGGCAACGCTAATTCTTTTATATTTTCAGCTAAACTTTGCTGTTTACCTTTATCTTTTAATAATGTTTCAAAAACGACTGGAAAGGTTTCTAACTCACTTTCTCTTAACAAAATTGCTGCATGTTTATCTGCAACAGATTTTGCGTTTTTAGTTTGATGATCTTCAGCAACATTAGGTGATGGAATAAACACAACTGGCTTACCTACAATACATAATTCTGAAACAGAACTTGCACCTGCTCTAGAGATAATAATATCTGAAGATGCATATGCAAAATCCATTCTATTTATAAATTGATGTACTTGTACATTTTCTAACCCATTGTATTTTTTGTATTCTTCAAAATATAGTTTTCCACATTGCCAAATAATTTGAATTCCTTGTTTTTTAAAGAACTCTAAATTACTTTCTATTAACTGATTTATTCTCCGTGCCCCTAAACTTCCTCCTAAAATTAAGACCGTTTTCTTTTCTTTATCTAGTTTGAAAAACATTTTTCCATCATCTGTTTTTGAATGAATAGACAACAAATCTTGACGAACAGGATTCCCTGTCTTTATAATTTTATCAACTGGAAAAAACCTTTCTAAATTATCATAAGCAACACAAACCTTGTTTGCTTTTTTACTCAATAATTTGTTAGTAATTCCTGGAAAAGAATTCTGCTCTTGTATTAAATTCGGAATTCCTTTTCTATTAGCCATCATTAAAGTTGGGCCACTTGCAAAACCACCTGTACCAATTGCTACATCTGGTTTAAACTTTCTTATTATTTTTGATGCATTCCATAAACTACTCATCAACTTAAATGGAAACGATAAATTATCTACCGTTAATTTTCGTTGAATTCCAGAAATCCACAATCCTTTTATTTCATATCCCGCTTGCGGAACTTTCTCCATTTCCATTTTATCTTTTGCGCCAACAAACAAAAAATTTGCATCCGGAAAACGCAACTTTAATTCGTTTGCAATTGCAATTGCTGGATAAATATGTCCGCCAGTTCCACCACCGGAAATTAGTATGTTAATCGATTGTTTCATGTAAAATATCTAAAGGATTATCATCTAAAATTTCTTCTTCTGTAACTGTTTTTGTGGCACTTACACTTAATATCATTCCTAGTGCAAAACAGGTCATCCAAATGGAAGTTCCTCCACTACTAATTAGCGGTAAGGTTTGCCCAGTTACAGGAAATAAATTACTGGCTACAGCCATATTAATAGTGGCTTGAAAAATTATTGGAAGACCTACACCAAGCACTAATAATGTTCCGAAAATTGTGGTCGTTTTTCTTATAACAACAAAAATCCTGAAAAGCAATAAAAAGTAAATTGACAAAATTATAAAACCACCAAACATTCCATATTCTTCAATAATTATTGCATAAATAAAATCAGAAGATGATTGTGGTAAAAAGTTTTTTTGAACACTTTTTCCAGGACCAACCCCAAATGAGCCACCAGTTGCTATTGCTATTTTTGCTTTTTCAACTTGATACGCTTCTTTACCACCTTCTTGTGAGAAACTCTCTATTCTATTTTGCCAAGTTTGTACTCTATTTGGCATTGCATCTGGAAAAGCTTTAGCAATTAACACAAAAAACATCAATGCTAAAAGTCCTGCTCCTAATACAAAACCTATATATTTTAATGGATAACCACCTATAAACACAATTACTAAAATCATTGTAAAAATGATAGCTGTTGTAGAAAAATTTGCAGGTAATATCAAAATTAAAACCAACGAAACTGGTAACCAAAGCTGTAATAAACTTTCTTTAAATCTAATTTTCTTTTCTTTATTTCGAGCCAAATACCTTGCTACATAAACCATTAAAACCAAACCAGCTAAAGTAGAAGTTTGAAAACCGATACCTCCAATTCGAATCCATCTACTTGCATTTGCGCCGCCAATTGTGGTTCCTTGCGCTAATGTAACTGCCAACAAAACAATTACTACTGGTAACATAATTACAGAACCGCCAGAAAAATATCTATAGGGCACTTTATGAACTCCATAAATAATTGCAAAACCCATAATTAGCAAAACCGCATGTTTTACTAAATGTCCTAAAGTAGATCCATTACCAACAACATACACCAAATTTGTACTTGCGCTATACACGGGCATAAATGAGAATATCGCCAAAATGGCAACGATTGCCCAAATGGTTTTATCTCCTTTTATATGTTGAAAAATGGTTTTCATAAGCCTTCCTATTCTCTCCTAAAGAGGGAAACACTATCGTGTTTATCTATGCTTTTTATTTATTCTAATTTTTATTTTACTTCAAATCTGTTAATTCTTTCCATTTGGGAAGGTTGAGATAAACTTTTAAAGGCTTCTAACAGCTGCTTTAAATTGACGTCCTCTATCTTCATAGTTATCAAATAAATCGAAACTTGCACAAGCTGGTGACAATAAAACAGTTTCTCCTCTTTCTGCCAATTTATGAGAAACTTTTACAGCTTCTTCTGCACCTGCGGTTTCAACAATAATATCAACTACATTACCAAACGTATTTTTTATTTTTTCATTATCAACACCTAAACAAACAATTGCTTTCACTTTTTCTCTTACCAACGGTAATAAGTCATTATAATCATTTCCTTTATCTACACCTCCAACAATCCAAACCGTGGTATTATCCATACATTCTAATGCATAATAAGTTGCATTTATATTGGTCGCTTTAGAATCATTGATATAAACTACGTCTCTAACCTTAGCTACGTTCTCTAAACGATGTTCTGCACCTTCAAAATCTTCTAAACTTTCTTTTATTACCTGTTTTCTTGCCTTTAATAATTGCGCAGCCATTGTTGCGGCCATTGCATTTTTAGTATTGTGTTTCCCTTTAATTGATAAAGCTGATATTGGCATATTGATTGTATCTTTAGTAATATTGATAATAATGTTGTTTTCTCTAATAAATGCTCCGTATTCTAATTCTTTTTCAAGTGAAAACGGAACTAATTTCGCTTGTATTTTATTTACTTTTAACCAGTTATTAATTGCTTCATCATCTACATCATAAATTAAATAATCGGCCGATGATTGATTTTTTGTTATTCTAAATTTTGATGCTATATATTTATTAAAATCATACTCATATCTATCTAAATGATCTGGTGTAATATTGGTTAAAATTGCAATATGTGGTGCGAATTTTTCGATTCCATCCAATTGAAAACTACTTAACTCTAGCACATAATTATTATAATCTTGTTCTGCAACTTGTTGCGCAAAACTGTCTCCAATATTTCCAGCAACTCCTACGTTTAAACCTGCATTTTTTAAAATATGATGCAACAATAATGTTGTTGTTGTTTTTCCGTTTGAACCAGTAATACCTACAATTGAAGCTTCAGTATACTTTGCTGCAAATTCAATTTCAGAAATCACCTGCACTCCATTTTCCTTCAACTTTAAAATCAAAGGAACTGTATCTGGTATACCTGGACTTTTCATCACAACATCAGCATTTAAAATTTTGCTTTCTGTATGATTTTTCTCTTCAAAATCTATCTCGTTATTTAAAAGAACTTCTTTATATTTTTTTGAAATTTCTCCTTTGTCTGAAACAAAAACCTCGTGCCCTTTTTGTTTACCTAAAAGAGCTGCACCAACACCACTTTCACCTCCACCAAGAATGACAAGCCTCCTAAATCCTCCTAAGGAGGACTTTTTCTCACTCTTATGTTTATCTTGGTTTTTCATTTTTTATTTCTATATTTTTCTATACCCTATTTCCATCCAAGTTTCTTCCCTTCGGGAAGATTATGATGGGCTTTTATCTTAACTTCAATGTTACAATAGTGAATACAGCTAATAAAATTCCTATAATCCAAAAGCGAACTACAATCTTACTTTCGTGATAACTTAATTTTTGATAATGATGATGTAAAGGCGCCATTCTAAAAATTCGCCTTCCTTCACCGTGTTTTTTTCGTGTATATTTAAACCAAGAAACTTGCATTATTACAGAGAGGTTTTCTATCACAAAAATTCCTGCTAAAATTGGAAGTAACAATTCTTTACGAATTGAAATTGCGATAACTGCAATAATTCCTCCAATCGTTAAACTTCCTGTATCTCCCATAAACACTTGTGCAGGATATGTATTATACCAAAGAAACCCAATTAATGCACCAGCAAATGCTAGTATAAAAACCGTCATTTCTCCAGAATTTGGAATGTACATGACATCCAAATAGTCTGCGAAAATAATATTCCCAGAAATCCATGCAAAAAGCGCCAGTGTTATAACTATAATTGCAGACGAACCTGCAGCTAAACCATCAATACCATCTGTTAAATTTGCTCCATTTGAAATTCCTGTAACAATAAAAACTACAATGAATATGAAAACTATCCATCCATATTTTTCATAACCATCACCAAGAAAACTTAATACCTTTGAGTAATCTAATTCGTTATTTTTTAAAAATGGAACCGTAGTCTTGGTAGACTTATGAGCTTCACCAAAAACAATTCTTCTCCCATTTTCTTTTACAACTTGTTGTTCTTTTGGTAATTGTTCTTTTATAGTTACGCCATCATTAAAATAAAGCATAGAACCTACAATGATTCCTAAACCAACTTGACCTAAAACCTTAAACTTACCACTTAAACCTGCTTTGTCTTTTTTAAATACTTTTATATAATCATCTAAAAAGCCAATTAAACCCATCCAAACTGTGGTGATTAGCATAATAATAATGTAAATATTATCTAATTTAGCTAATAAAAACACTGGAATTAAAGTTGCCAGAATGATAATAATTCCACCCATTGTTGGAGTTCCTGCTTTCTGAATTTGGCCATCTAAACCCAAATCCCTTATAGATTCGCCAACTTGTTGTTTTTGTAAAAAGTTGATAATCCTTTTTCCATAAATGGAAGAAATCAACAATGACAAAATAAAAGCAGCTGCAGCTCTAAATGTGATAAACTGAAATAAACCTGCTCCAGGAAAATGAAACTGATTTTCTAAATATTCGAATAAATAATACAGCATTCTTATTAGTTTTTTAGTTGATTGAAACAATTTTTAACTTCTTCTAAATCATCAAAATGGCTTCTAACTCCGTTAATTTCTTGATATTTTTCATGCCCTTTACCTGCAATCAATATGATATCTCCTGTTTTAGAAAACTTACATGCTGCTTTAATTGCTTGTTTTCTATCTAAAACTGTAATTGTTTTTCTATAATTTTCCGACGCAACACCAACTTCCATTTCATCTAAAATAGTTTGCGAATTTTCTGTTCTAGGATTGTCTGATGTAAAAATTACTTGATTGCTTAATTGCGAAGCAATATGCGCCATTTTTGGTCTTTTCGTTTTATCTCTATCACCTCCACAACCAATAACAGTAACTACTTGCTCGTTTCCTGTTCTAATATCATTAATGGTTTCTAATACATTTTTTAGTGCATCTGGCGTATGTGCATAATCTACAATTGCAGTAATTCCATCTTCGGAAACTACATATTCGAATCTTCCACTAACACTTTCTAATTCGCTAACAATTGTTAAAATTTCAAGTTTCTCTAATCCTAATAACTCTGCAGTGGCAATAATTGCATTTAAATTGTAAATATTAAAAACGCCTATTAATTTTGTCCATACTTCAGTTCCATCAACAGAAATTAAAGTTCCAGAAAGTTGTTTTTCTAAAATCTTAACTTTAAAATCGGCCAAAGTTTTTAAAGCATACGTTTGCTTTTTTGCTTTTGTATTTTGCAACATGAAGCCACCATTTTTATCATCTACATTTGTTAATGCAAATGCTGATTTTGGCAACGAATCAAAAAATTGTTTTTTGACATCTCTATATTCTGCAAAAGTTGAATGATAATCTAAATGATCATGAGAAAGGTTTGTGAAAATTCCGCCAGCAAAAACCAAACCTTCTGTTCTTTTTTGATGAATTCCATGAGAACTTACTTCCATAAAACAGAAATCGACTCCCTCATCAATCATTTTATCTAAATAACAATTGACTGTTACAGAATCTGGAGTTGTATGTGTTGCTTTAAATTCAGTTTCATCAACTAAAATTTTAACTGTAGAAAGCAAACCAACTTTGTAACCTGCTTTTTTAAATAATTGATATAAAAGAGATGCTATTGTTGTTTTTCCGTTTGTACCAGTAACACCAATTAGTGGTAATTTAGATGATGGATTATCATAAAAATTAGAAGCCATAACTGCCAAAGCAACATTTGCATCTTCAACTTTAATATAAGTAATTCCGTCTTTTTTATTCGAAGGGAAATCTTCACAAATAATAACAGCTGCATCTAAATCAATTGCTTTTTCAATATATAAATGACCATCTACTGAAACTCCTTTTAGGGCTATAAAAACATCATTCTGTTCAATTTTTCTAGAATCGAAAACAAGATTTTTTACATCAATATTTGTACTACCAAAAACTTGTTGAATTGAAACCTGATATAATATGTCTTTTAAATTTTTCAGTTTATGAAAGTTTTAAAATAATTGTTGCTCCCTTTATTAATTTCTCTCCTTTTTTTAGTGATTGAGATTCCACCTTTCCAACACCAGAGAATTTTACTTTTAAGCCTATATTTTCTAATAACGACAAAGCATCCATGCCAGACATACCTTTTACGTTTGGCACTTTTGAATATTCTTTACTTAATTGTCCATTAAATTTTAAATATTGCTTCTCTATAGAAGCAAACTCCGTTTTATCATCTACAGATTGATTATCAATTGGAGTTGTTGTATAAATTTTTTGTGCTATTTTTTTAAAAACTGGGGCTGCAACAGTAGCTCCATAATATCCTTTTTCTTTCTTTGGATCATGAATAACAACAATGCAAGAATACCTTGGTTTATCTGCTGGAAAAAAGCCTGCAAATGATGCTACATAATGTTTTGTAGAATAATGACCAGAGATAGTTTCTCCTTTTTCATTTTTATGTCTTGGAATGTATTTTTTTGCGGTTCCTGTCTTACCTGCCATCGAAAAATTAGGAGAATAAATATTATCTGCAGTTCCTTTAATAACCACATTTTCCATCACTTTCCTAATCTTCTTTAGCGTTTCATCAGATGCTATTTTTTCATTTACTATTTCTGTTTCAAAAAGCTTTTCAGTTTTTTCTTGCCTTCTTAACTCTTTAATAAAACGTGGCTTCACCATAACTCCATTATTAGCTACAGCATTATAAAACATTAACGTTTGCATTGGTGTTACAGAAACTCCATATCCCCAAGACATCCATTCTAAAGATATTTTACTCCAAGCTTTATCGGTTGGTTTTGGTATGTAAGGTTTTCCCTCTCCTTTAATTTGAAAACCAATTGGTTTTGTAAATCCGTATTTCTCTAATTTATCAATAAATTTTTGCGGTTTTTCATCATAATGTTTTTTGATCAATTTTACAATACCAACGTTCGAAGAAACTTCAAAAACTCTCGCTGCTGATATTTTTCCATATCCCCCTCTTTTAGAATCCTCTACTTTTTTACCATGAATATAAATTCTTCCTTTTTCAGTATCTACAACAGTAGAAGTATCAATTAATTTATCATCTAAAGCTGCCATTAAACTTGCCAACTTAAATGTAGAACCCGGCTCATGACTTTCCCAAACCGCATAATTTCTTTTCTCGTAATACTTCCCTTTTGTGGTTCTTCCTAAGTTAGAAATCGCTTTAATTTCTCCTGTTGCAGTTTCCATAACAACTGCACAACCATGTTCAGCTTCAAAGTATTCTAATTGACGAAGCAATGCATGGTGCGTAATATCTTGAATATTAACATCAATTGTTGTAATAATATCATGACCATCTATAGGTTCTTTTTCATTTACATCATTAATAGGTTTCCATTGATTTTTTGCAATTTTTTGTTTCCAACGTAAACCGTTTTCGCCTTGCATATAATCTGCAAAAGCACCTTCAATACCTGCTTCACCTCTATAATCATCGTAACCAATTGTACGTTCTGCAATTTTACCTATGGGATGCGCACGCACAGTTCTATGTTCTGCAATAAAACCACCTTTATAAACTCCTAAATTGAAAATTGGAAATTTTTTTATTTTCAAGTAATCATTGTACCCAATGTTTCTTGCAATTAGTAAATACCTGTTTTTTCTCTTTTTTGCTGTTCTTAATTTTTGCTGATAATAATTTGCAGTATTCCCAAACATTCTAGAAAGCTCTTTAGATAAGCCAGCAATGTTCTTTTCAAAAACAACGTCTTTAACAGCAACTACATCCATTCTAATTGTAAATTTAGACATCGACGTAGCTAACAAATTACCGTCTGAACCATAGACGTTACCTCTATTTGCATAAATAGTATCTTGTCTAATAGTTAACTCTGTAGAAAGTTTTCTGTATTTTTCTCCTTGAGAATATTGAATATTAATAACCCTAACAATAACTGCTAACAAAAAAATCGTCATAAAAGCAGCTACCAAGTAGAATTTTGTAAGTATGCTTTTTTTATGAGTTGCCAATTTATTGTTTTTTATAGGTTACTTTAATTTTTTTTGGTGGGGTTTCGGAAGGTTTTAAACCTCGTTTTTTTGCTTTTTCCCTGATGCTAGATTCCATTTCCATTCGTGTTAGAATTGTTTCTGTATCTAGAGATTCTGCTCGTAATTCTCTTTTCTTTTTATTTAATTCTGATATTTTAATTACTTTCTTATCAGCTCTATGCGCACTAGAAATCATAATTAACAACAGTGCAACTACAAAAATGATGATTCGCCAGTTTTTAAAAGCAGATTCATCTGTAAGGAAACTTCCTCGCAGAAAATCGTAAATTCCTTTTTTAACTTTTGACATTATCTATTTTGATTTAGAAAACACATGTTCTACATTCTACAACCTTATACTTTTAACGTTGCTATTCTTAATTTTGCACTCCTAGCTCTATTATTCACCTTAATCTCATCGGCATTTGGTACAATCAATTTACCTACTTTCTGTAATGGAACATCACTATTTCCAAACACATCTTTTTCTGGCTCACCACTAAACAAACCTGTTCTAATAAATCTTTTCACCAATCTATCTTCTAATGAATGATAAGAGATTACACTTAACCTTCCTTCCTCTTTCAATAAGTTTGGCATCTGTAGTAAAAACTCTCTCAACACATCTAATTCTTCGTTTACTTCAATTCTAATTGCTTGAAATATTTGTGCTAATATTTTATGCTCTTTTGCTTTTGGTAAATATTTTTGTAAAACTTCTTTCAATTGAAAGCTAGTTTCTATTTTTTCATTTTGCCTAGATTCTACAATTGTTTTTGCTATATTTCTAGAATTCCTCAATTCGCCATACAGAAACAATATTTCTGCTAATTTCTCTTCAGGATATTTGTTGATAATTTCTTTTGCCGAAACTTTAGATTTCTGATTCATTCTCATATCTAAATCACCATCAAAGCGAATAGAAAAACCTCTTTCAGCCTCATCAAATTGATGTGAAGAAACTCCTAAATCAGCCAACACTCCGTCTACTTTTTTTATTCTATGAAATCTTAAAAAACGAGAGATAAACCTAAAATTCTCTGGAATTAAAACAAAACGCTCATCATCTATTAAATTATCTAATGCATCTGGATCTTGATCAAACCCAAACAATTTTCCGTTCTTCCCTAATCTATTCAAAATCTCTCTTGAATGACCTCCACCACCAAAAGTTACATCTACATAAACACCATCTTCTTTAATAGCTAATGCATCTACACTTTCTTTTAATAAAACTGGATCATGATAACTCATCTTCGTCTGTATTTCCCATTACTTCCTCAGCTAGTTCAGCAAAATCTAAAGCAGCAGCATCTATTACCTTTTCGTACCTATCTTTATCCCAAATTTCAATAATATTTACAGATGAAGACATTACAATTTGTTTCTCTATTCCTGCAAAAGCACATAAATCTTTGGGAATTAAAATTCGCCCAGAAGCATCTAACTCTACTATTTTTACACCTGCAGTAAACCTTCTAATAAAATCGTTATTTTTCTTCTTAAACTTATTTAACTTGTTAATTTTCTCCATCATCAAACCCCACTCTTTCATTGGATACAACTCCAAACAAGATTGAAAAACAGCTCTTTTAATTACAAAACCTTCATCCAACACAGAAGACAGTTGCTTTTTGAAAGCTGATGAAAACATCACCCTTCCTTTAGCATCTGCTTTACACTCATATGTACCAATTAGGTTTATCACTTCTACAGTTAATTTGTTTAAGGTATCAAAAATATATAAATTCTACCACTTTCTACCACTTTTTACCACTTTGTTAATAACTAACGTCTTTATTAACAATTTGTTTTGGTTTTTAAGACAAAAAAGCAAAAATGTTCCGATTTACGAAAACAATATTTTTCTCATAAAAAAGAATTACATTTGCGTTGAGTGAAATCAAACAAAAATCAATGACTGACAAGTTAATAACTGAAGGAGAATTTACATATGCAGAGGCTGGAGAAGGACCTGCAATCATTATTTTACACGGGTTAATGGGTGCTTTAAGTAATTTTGGTGAAACTTTTGATTACTTTTCAAACAAAGGTTACAACGTCTTAATTCCTGAATTACCTTTATATTCTTTACCGCTTTTAAAGACCAATGTTAAAAACATGGCTAAATTTTTGTATGATTTTATAGAACACAAAAAATTAGAAAAAGTTATTCTTTTAGGAAATTCTCTTGGAGGACATATTGGCTTATACTTTACAAAGCATTATCCAGAAAAAGTTGGCGCACTTGTTTTAACAGGTAGTTCTGGTCTTTATGAAAAAGCAATGGGAGATAGTTTTCCTAAAAGAGGAAACTACGAATATATTAAAGAAAAAACGAGAGCTGTTTTTTATGACCCAGAAATTGGAACAAAAGAAATGGTTGATGATGTTTTTAAAATTGTAAACGACAGAAGTTCAGTAATTAGAACTTTAGCAATTGCAAAAAGTGCAATTAGACACAATATGGCAAATGATTTGCCAGAAATGAAACAGCCAATTTGCCTTATTTGGGGAAAACAAGATGCAGTAACGCCTCCTGAAGTTGCAACTGACTTTCACAAATTATTACCAAATTCAGATTTATTTTGGATTGATAAATGTGGACATGCAGCAATGATGGAAAAACCTAAAGAATTTAATAAAATTCTTTCAGACTGGTTTACTACTAGAAATATATAACTCTCGCAGAGAATACTTCAATAAAAAAGAACACACTACAATGAAAATTAGATCTGCAGAGTTTATAATGAGTAACAGTAATGTTACCAAAGCACCACCAGAAAGAATACCAGAATATGCATTTATTGGACGTTCTAATGTTGGCAAATCTTCATTAATTAACATGTTAATGGAACGCAAAGATTTAGCCAAGACTTCTGGAAAACCTGGAAAGACACAGCTAATCAATCATTTTAAGATAAATAAAGAATGGTTTTTAGTCGATTTACCTGGTTATGGTTATGCTCAAATCTCTAAAAAGAAAAGAACTATTTTTCAATTTTTTATAGAGAACTATTTTAAAGAAAGAGAACAACTAGTTTGTACTTTTATTTTGATAGATTCTAGACATGACCCTCAAAAAATTGATTTAGAGTTTATGCAGTTTTTAGGCGAAAATCAAATTCCGTTTTGCATTGCATTTACAAAAGCAGACAAATTAAGTAGCACCAAATTAGATAAACAAATTTCCTCATACAAAAAGAAATTATTAAATACTTGGGAAACTTTACCAACATCTTTTATAACCTCTTCTTCGAACAGTCTTGGACGTAAAGAATTTCTAGATTATATTGATGGCGTAAACGAAGCTGTAGCCAAAGATTTTCAATAGAAACCCATGCAATCTACCAAAGAAAATTTACAAATTTTATTTGAAGATAATCACATCATTATTGTAAATAAAAGAGCTGGTGATATTACGCAAGGTGATAAAACTGGAGACAAACCTCTAAATGAAGTTATAAAAGAGTACGTAAAAAACAAATACAATAAACCTGGTAATGTTTTTATTGGCACAGTTCACCGTTTAGACAGACCAACTTCTGGGATTGTAATTTTTGCAAGAACATCTAAAGCTCTAGAGCGTTTAAATAAAATGCTACGTGATAAAACAATCAACAAAACTTATTGGGCGATTGTAAGGAGTCAACCAAAAAAAACATCAGATACTTTAATCAATTTTCTAAAAAAAGATACCAAAAAAAATAAGTCTTTTGTCTACAAGAAAGAAATTGAAGGAAGTAAGAAAGCAACACTTCACTATAAAATTCTTAAAAAATTAGAGAACTATTCTCTTTTAGAAATTGATTTAGAAACGGGTAGACACCATCAAATTAGAACACAATTATCTCATATTGGTAGTCCTATAAAAGGTGATTTAAAATACGGATTTAGTAGAAGTAACAAAGATGGAAGTATTAGTTTACACGCTAGAAAAATAGAATTTATACACCCTGTTTCTAAAGAAAATATTTTAATTTCTGCACCTACACCAAACGATGTTATTTGGAACGCTTGTAAGTAATCAGTATCTTTAGAAAAATTAGTTTTTTTCTGAAGATATAAAAAACAACAAGAGTCTAAATTTATGAATATAATTGACACTTTGCAATCGCAAAAAAAATTCTTTATAACACAACAAACAAAAGATATTTCATTTCGAAAAGAATACTTAAAAAAGCTTCAAAATGAATTAATTAAAAGAGAGACTGATATTATAAAAGCGCTACATAATGATTTTAAAAAATCTGAATATGAAGCCGTTTTAACAGAAACTTCCATTGTTTTGTCTGAATTAAAAATGACAATCAATAAACTAAATTCTTGGGCAAAATCAAAACGAGTTTTACCTTCTCTTTTAAATTTTCCTTCTTCAGCAAAAATCCACAAAGAACCTTATGGTGCAGTTTTAATAATTTCTCCTTGGAATTACCCGTATCAATTAGCTTTTGCACCATTAATTGGCGCAATTGCAGCAGGAAACACCGTTGTTTTAAAACCTTCAGAATTAACACCACATACAAGTACGGTTACAAAAGAAATAATAGAAGCGGTTTTTGACAAAAAACATGTTTCCGTAATTGAAGGAGGCGTTGATGTTTCTAAAGAATTACTAGCCCAACGTTGGGATTATATTTTCTTTACAGGAAGTGTTCCGGTAGGGAAAATTGTAGCAAAAGCTGCTGCAGAATTTATAACTCCTGTAACTTTAGAATTAGGTGGAAAAAGTCCTTGTATTGTTGATAAAACTGCCAATATAAAATTAGCTGCAAAACGTATTGTTTGGGGAAAGTATATAAATGGTGGACAAACCTGTATTGCTCCAGATTATTTACTAATTCATAATTCTGTTAAAAAAGAATTTGTTTCTTATTTTAAAGAAGAGTTAGTAAAAGCATATGGAGAAAACCCTGAAAAATCAATCGATTTTCCAAGAATTGTAAACTCTAAAAACTTTAAAAGATTGGCTCTTATGTTAGAGAACGAACAATTTTTAACGGGCGGAAAAACCAACCAAGAAGACAATTACATTTCCCCTACTTTAATTAATGAACCTTCTTTAGATAGTGAAGTTATGAAAGGTGAAATTTTTGGTCCAATACTTCCTTTAATTTCTTATGAAAATGAAGGGGAAATAGAAAAAACACTGTCTAAATATGATAAACCTTTAGCATTTTATATCTTTTCTAATAACAAAAATTTTGCAAAAGAAATGATTGCAAAACATTCATTTGGTGGAGGAACAATTAACGATACAACTGTACATTTTGTAAACCATAGATTGCCTTTTGGTGGTGTTGGAGAAAGTGGTGTTGGTGGTTATCATGGTAAAAAAACTTTTGATACTTTTTCTCATAGCAAAGGTATTGTTACCAGAGGAAATTGGTTAGATTTAACAATTAGATACGCTCCTTATACTGATAAATTAAAAAATTTACGCACCTTATTAAAGTGGACTTAATTTTATAAAAAAAATGATTCCAAAAGAAAAAACAGTTTCTGAAGCAATACATTATAGGCGTTCAGTAAGAGTTTACGATGCAGAAAAACCAATTGACAGGAACATTGTAAAAAAGTGCTTAGAACAAGCTGCATTAGCTCCAAATAGTAGCAATATGCAGTTGTGGGAGTTTTATCATATTACTTCTAGAGAAACCATTGCTAAAATCGCGCCTTTTTGTTTCAATCAAAATGCAGCAAAAACAGCTCAACAATTAGTTGTTTTTGTTTCTAGAAAAGATTTATGGAGAAAAAGAGCAAAAGCTAATTTAGCTTTTATGGATACAACTTTTGGAAAAGACAATCCGAAATCTACACAAAGTAGTAGAGAAAAGGTTGCAAGAAATTATTATGGGAAAATTATTCCGTTTGCATATGCTGACTTTTTGGGAATTCTTGGTTTTCTAAAATACATTATGGTTTCTGTTATTGGACTTTTTAAACCAATGTACAGACAAGTTAAAAATAGTGACATGAGAATTGTAACGCATAAAACTTGCGGTTTAGCAGCCCAAAACTTTATGATTTCTATGGCAGCAGAAGGTTACGATACTTGCCCAATGGAAGGTTCTGACACATTGCGAGTTAAAAAACTACTTAACCTACCATTTGGTTCTGAAATAAATATGATTGTTTCTTGTGGAATTAGAACTAAAAAAGGAGTTTACGGAGAACGTTTTAGAATTCCTTTTGAGGAAGTTTATAAAGAAGTTTAAAATAATTTTTATTTAAAAAGAGACTCTTTTCCTTCCCGCAACAAACTCATAAAAAATACCTACGGTAAAACCTATTGTTATAAAATACAACATTTCTGTTATTGGAATATTTAAAAAAGTAACATCGTATTTTGTATTTGCAAGCAAATAATATTTTTTCCAAAAAGTTGGGGCAAAAAAAGTAAAGAGAGGTATATAAATTATTAATTGAATCCCCAAACTTAACAGACTAGATATTAAAGATGCTTTTAACAAATTTGGTCTAATAGACAACATAATAATTCCGTAAAGAATAAAAATACTACTATATACAAAGATTGAATTAATTTCTAACAAGCCCGTAAAAACATAAACCAACACAAAACTTAAAACAAACATTGTGTAAAACGTATATCTTATTTTATTGTCTCTCTTGTAAGGAATCAACTTTAAATTAAAAACAGTTTCGTAAATTGTTGCAACTACACTAATAATCATTGCACCCATAATAACATCTTCAAAATACGCATATTGGGTATTTAAAATGGATGGCGGAATCCAATAATCTCTAAAATGAAAATAGTCTGTAAATGGCGCTACAACTCCTCCAGCAATTGTAGTTCTAATTAGTTTTTTTCTTAAATCTTTTCTCTTAAAAAAAATATATAACCAAATAGGAACATAACTCAAGCAAAGATATAAAAATGCATATTTTTCATCCATAATAATTACATAGGTTTTAAAATCAATACATTTTTGCTTTGTATAATTTCTGACTGATTTAATTTCATCTTTACAAAATCTCCTTTTAAATACTTCTCTGCCTGATCTTTATAATGTTTACTAAAAACACGTCCGGATTGACCTGTCGGTAAAATTGATAAACTATTTTCTACATCAGAAAAATCTACAATCCTCCTTGTTGATGGCCCAGCTTTCACTTTATAAACTCCAGTAGAATCAATATCATAAATTTGATTATTAATTACTTGATCTCCACCAGAAGTTATAAAAGGACCAACGTTAAAGTATTTTCTTAACACAGCAACTTCACCAACCGCATGTTTGTATTCCACAGTAATTACTCTTTCCCATTTCCAATCTTCCACATTTGCACCTAACTGATTTTCTAAAAATGAAAAAGCTTTTCTAAATGAGGTCGTTACAATTTCTTGTTTTGTTTCAACTTTATTTTTTGTTGAAACATCATCCCACCAAACTGATTTTTCTCTTTTAACTTGAACCGGTAAAACCTTCTCTACAAAAGGAGTGTTTACAAATTGATTGTATCCTTTTCCCATTTCATCTGCAAAAGTGTTTTTCTGAAATTCATAAACAAATCGATTGTAAATTACTGGACCAACTTCACTTTTATCAAAATCACCTTTCCATTCTTTTAAAATATTGATTGCTTTTTTCTCACTTACAGACAAATCACTTTTATCAATAGATTTTATAAAACTATCAATAACTTTTGGTGCAGTAGGCGAAGTAATATCCATCATCATTTTTGCAACATTCCCTTTTGTCCAATCATTTTTTGGCGCAACTAATTCCACAATTCTGCTTGCCCTGTCTTCTGATAAATAATAACCCGGATACAAAATATTTGCAATTGAATCTGGTTGATTGTTTGCAGAATACACATAATTCTCTTTCGGGTTTATTGCTTGGGGATTATCTTCAAAATCTAAATATTCTACAATTTCGTCTTCACCAGAAGCACCATTTAAGAACGTCTTTGTGTATAAAGAATCTCTATATTTATAAAGTTTCCCAGATGCAAACCAAGCAATATTATTTTTTGAATCTCCATACATCATATTTAAACCTGGTGCATGCAATTTACTTGCTCCTTTTTTAAAATCTGTTAGATTTTTAGCATGTGAAATTTCGTAGGCAACATCTAAAATTTCATTATTTAACTTGGTATAAATCCACTGCATTGCAACTGGTTTTTCATCAGACAAACCTTCTACAATCCCGTTCATTAAAGGACCATGTTTACTCACTTTAATAGTGTAAACAGAATCTTTAGCTTCTTTTATTTTTAATCGTTTTTCTATCGTTTTATAATCAAAATAATCTTCTTTAATTCTATATTGATTTTCATTATCAGGATTATTTTCTTCCACATAAAAATCAATATCATCATTTTCAAACATCGTTAAACCATAAGCATAGTCTTTATTATGTCCTAAAAGAGGAAAAGGAACCAACGCCAAATGAAAACCGTATAATTCATAATTTAGTGTTTTTATATGGGCTTGATACCAAACTGACGGTTGTGAAAACCCAATATGAGGATCGTTTGCAAAAATCACTTTTCCGTTTTTGGTTTTATCAGCACCAATTACCCAAGAATTACTTCCTATAAATGGTGAAATTGGTAAAACTTCCATTAAATTATTCATTGCTTGCGAGAATGCTCCAGTAATTTCTGGGTTTTTCTCGTTTTTAATTAAGGTTAAATTTTGATTTTCCGCACCAATTAATTCCTTAAAATAAGCATCTCCTAATTTTTCTTTTACTTCATTTAACATTGGATCTGTTTTATGAGCAATTGCAAAACTAAAAGCCATATACCCAAAAACGTTATACATATCTTTTAATGTATATTTCTCTTTATTAACACCAACTAAAGTAAATTCTATTGGCGTTTTACCTTCTTCAATATATTGATTTACACCATTTAAATAAGCAGTTGCCATTTTGTACGAAGGAGAATTTTTATCTAAATTTTGTATCGTTTTTACTGATGCTTCCTCAATACCTAAACCAGAAAAAAGTTTATCTGTTCTTATTAGTTTTTCTCCAAAAATTTCCGACAATCTTCCTGCGGCAATTCTTCGAATCAATTCCATTTGCCACAATCTATCTTGCGCATGCACATAACCTAAAGCTACATAAGCATCTTGTTGGTTTTTTGCATTTATATGCGGAACACCAATATCATCAAAATGAATTATAACTTCTTCAGAAATGTTTTTTAATTCTATTTCTCCCGAGTAATTTGGCTTATATGTTTTAGAATACAACCAAACTGAAACAAACACCAAAACAATAAGAATTATTATAATTCTTACAAAACGTTTCAAAAACTTCATAAAATTGATTTTTTTTCAAAGATAGCAGAAATATAATTCAGAGATAAACACAAAAGAAGTGAAAGTTAGTTTGTATTTTTGAAATTCAAAATTATTTTTATGAAAAAAATTCAAATGGTAGACCTTCAAGGCCAATATCAGGAAATAAAAGAAACAGTAAACACTTCTATACAAGAGGTATTAAACTCTTCTTCTTATATAAACGGCCCTTTAGTTCATGAATTTCAAGCAGATTTAGAAAAATATCTAGATGTTAAACATGTAATTCCTTGTGCAAATGGCACAGACGCTTTGCAAATTGCAATGATGGGTTTAGGTTTAGAACAAGGTGATGAAGTAATTACAGCAGATTTTACTTTTGCTGCAACTGTTGAAGTAATTGCACTTTTAAAGTTAACACCTGTTTTGGTTGATGTAGAACCAGATACTTATAACATAGATATTGAAGCTTTAAAAAGAGCTATTACCCAAAAAACAAAAGCAATTGTTCCTGTTCATTTATTCGGACAAGTAGCAAATATGGAAGCTGTTTTAGAAATTGCCAAAGAACATAATCTTTTTGTAATTGAAGACAATGCGCAAGCAATTGGTGCAGATTACACTTTTAAAGATGGAACAAAAAAGAAAGCTGGAACTATGGGAGATGTGGGGACAACATCTTTCTTTCCTTCTAAAAATTTAGGTTGTTATGGAGATGGTGGAGCAATCTTTACAAATGATAATGAACTTGCACATACACTTCGTGGAATTGTAAATCACGGAATGTACACCCGTTATTACCATGATGTTGTTGGTGTAAATTCTCGTTTAGATTCTATTCAAGCTGGAGTTTTAAAAGCAAAACTACCTTTATTAGACGCGTATTGCGATGCTAGAAGAAGTGCAGCCAATTACTACACAAACGCTTTAGCGGATAATGTAAATATTGTCACTCCAAAAATTAGCGATTTTACAACACATGTTTTTCATCAATATACATTACAAATAACGAATGGAAAACGAGATGAGCTACACAAACATTTGTTAAATCAAGGGATTCCGAATGCAATTTATTACCCAGTTTCTTTACATGCTCAAAAAGCATATCAAGATAGCCGTTATAAAGAAAGTGATTTTCCAGTAACCAATGAATTGATAAAAACTGTTATTTCTTTGCCAATGCATACAGAGTTAGACAACGAACAATTAGAATTTATTACAAATACTATTAACAATTTTATCAACTAAAAACTATGAAAAAAATTTTAGTAACTGGTGGTTTAGGTTTTATTGGTTCTCATACCGTAGTAGAATTACAAAACGCAGGTTTTGAAGTTGTAATTATTGATGACTTATCGAACACAAGAATTTCTGTTTTAGATAAAATTACAGAAATTACTGGTCAAAAACCAGCATACTACAACATCGACTTACGTATTAAAAAAGATGTAAAAACCTTTTTTGACACTAATAAAGTTGATGGAATCATACATTTTGCAGCTTTTAAAGCAGTTGGAGAAAGTGTACAAAATCCTTTAGATTATTATGAAAATAATTTAGGTACTCTTGTATACTTATTACAAGAAATGAGGGATAGAAAATTAGATAATTTTATATTCTCCTCATCTTGTACAGTTTATGGTCAAGCAGATGAATTGCCAATTACAGAAAATGCGCCTGTAAAAACAGCAGAATCTACCTACGGAAACACCAAACAAATTGGTGAAGAAATTATAAAAGAAACATGTAAAGCACATAATTTAAATGCAATTGCTTTGCGTTATTTTAATCCTATTGGCGCTCACGATAGTGTAAAAATTGGAGAACTACCTATAGGTGTTCCTCAAAACTTAATCCCGTTTGTAACTCAAACCGCGGCAGGAATAAGAAAAGAGCTTTCTGTATTTGGTGATGATTACCCTACAATTGACGGAACAGCTGTAAGAGACTATATACATGTTGTTGATTTAGCAAAAGCACATATTGCAGCTTTACAAAGGTTAATCAATAAAAATAATAAACAAAATTTTGAGTTTTTTAATGTTGGTACAGGAACAGGAAGTTCTGTTTTACAAGTAATTAAAGCTTTTGAAAAAGCATCTGGAAAACTATTAAACTACAAAATTGTTGACAGAAGAGAAGGTGATATTACTGCAGCTTATGCAGATACTACTATTGCTAATCAAGAATTAAACTGGAAAACAGAGAAAAATCTTGATGAAGCTTTAACTGCTGCTTGGAAATGGCAATTAAACCAATAAAAGCTATTTGTTTTTTAAACTATTTAAGAAATCACTACGTCGATTTCTAGAAACTGGAAGTTTGTTATTTTCATCTAAAACAACATAACCTTCGTTTAAATACTTTTCTATATAATTGATATTGATTAAATACGACTTATGAATTAAATAAAAATCTTGATTTTGTAATAATTTATTAAAATGCCCAATACTATAAGAACTTAAGATTGGTTTTTCATTTTTTATATAAATCCTTGTATACCCCTCTGTTCCTTCACAAAAAATAATTTTGTTTACCTCAACAAACTCTAAACCTTCTTGAGAAGGAATTACAATTTTCTTTTTTTGAAAAGTTTGTACTCCCAAGTTTTCAATCAATAATTTATTTTTTTCTAAAGCTGTTTTATCTTCAATGTTTTGTGTTGCTTTAATTACTGCCGTTATTAAATCTTGATTATCAACCGGTTTTACTAAATATCCAATTGCACAATGGTTTATCGCCTCTAAAGCATATTGATCAAAAGCGGTGACAAAAATAACTTCAAAGTTTGGGTTTTCTATATTTGATAATAAATCAAAACCACTCATCTCTGGCATGGCAATATCTAAAAACACTAATTGTGGTTTCTTTTTTTCGATTAACTCAATAGCTTTTTGTGGATTTTTAGTTTCTCCAATAACAATAATATTTGAACAAAATCGTTCTATTTTATTCTTTAAAATGGCTAACGCCTTTGGTTCGTCATCTACTAATACAGCAGTTATTTTCATTAGGTTGGTTGATTAAAAATTAATGTAACTCTGGTTCCGGTTGCATTACTTATTTCTGATGCATCTTCAATTGTATATTCTATTTCCCAATCGTTACTTTGTTGCAACAACTCTAAACGCTCTTCTAAAACAGCAGATGATCTAGATTGATAATTTTTAGAAGAATTTTTATACATTTCTTTTGCTTTTTTAATTCCAATTCCATCATCTTCTACAATTACTTTAAAAGAATCTTCATTAATTTGATTAAAAGTAATACGAACCAAACCATTCTCTTTTTTATGAAATAAACCATGATTTACGGCATTCTCCACAATAGGTTGCAACATCATAGAAGGAATAATTTGTTCATCAACATCTATATTTTTATCAACTTCTATGGCATAAGAAAGCTTCTCTTCGAAACGTAATTTTTCTATTTGCAAATAGTTTTCTAATTAGGTTACCTCTTCTTTTATTGAGATATTTTGCTTACGAGAATACTCGAAAAACATGCGAACCAATTTAGAAAACTTTACTAAATAATTTTCAGATTGTTCTACTTCGTTTCGTTGGATATAATATTGAATTGAGTTTAAAGAATTATGCACAAAATGCGGATTCATTTGGCTACGCAACGCTTGCAACTCTAAACCTGCAATTTTTTTATCTAAATCTGCTTTTGCAGTTTCTTTTTGTTGAATTCTTTGTTTTAAAATTTTCACAAATAACCAAAAGCCCAAAAAGGCTAAAAAGCCAAAACCAATTTTAGCAACGATTGTTTGCCACCAAGCTGGAATAACATGTAAATATTGTTGTATAATAGTTTCATTAAAATGCTGATCGGTTACTTTAATCTCTAATTGATATAATTTTGGAGAAAGATTTGAAAAATTTAGTGTTTTTGTAATTGTAGTTATCCATTCTTTTTGAGTTGGTAAGATTCTATATTGATACTTTACATACTCCTGATTTACAAAATCTTGCAAACCAAACGTAATAGCTATATTATTTCTTGCTCCGTTAGCAAAACGTAACGTATCATTCTTCGTTTTAAAAAACAGTTTTGGTTGTTGCTTATAGATGTTGTTTTCTACATTTAACTTTGCAATTCCAATATCTGAAGCGGCAAATAAAGTGTCTTTTTCTAAATAAATGTCATTAGTATTATTTTGTAACAATCCATCTGACTCATAAAAACTATTGGTGATTTTAGAGTTTTCTAAATCGTTATTATTTAAAGAGATTTCATGCACTCCATTATTGGTTGCAAGCCAAAGTTTATCTTCTTTTTTTATAATTTTCTGAATACTATAACCATCAGTATTTTTTAGATGAACTATCTTACTTTCATCATATCTATAAACACCTCTACCATCTGTACCAACAAACAACTGCTTTTTTGTTGCTAATAGGTTACTAACAGAAACGTTTAATAATTTATGAACTCTTTTTACTTTAACTAAAGTGTCTTTCTCTATTATATGCATACCATTAGAACCTCCATAATACAATTTATCTTTAAAAACTGAACTGAAAAGAATACCCGATTCATTTGAAATATGCTTTTCAAAATGATAGTTTACATCTGTTTTATATAAATAACCTCCAGATAAAAAATAGTATTTATTTTGATGATAAACTACATTTTTAAAGCTTGATGCAGTCATCCAATTATCAAAAACATTAAAGACTTCTAACTTTTTAATTTTATTTTCTATCTTAAAAAATGAAGACATAGATGAAACAAAAAAAACACTATTTAAACTATCTTTTCCTATTTGATAAATCTCTCCATTTTGATTTTTTATTGATGTAATTTTATTGAAAAAACTATCTTTTTCATCTAATTGATAAAAGCCATCATCATTAACACCAGCATACAATTCAGTATCAATTCTACTTATTTTTTGAACCTTCTTGTTTTTTAAAAAATAAGTAGTTTCTGTTTGTCTATTTGATAATAAAGAAACTCCGTTTGTAAAATCTATCAACCATATATTCCCTTTTGTGTCCTTATAACTCTGCCTACCTAACGTTTTATCAAAACTATGTTTTTCTTTTACTTGTAAATCATAATCAAAAGTCACTAAATGTCCAGGAATACTTATTTGTATTTCGTTCTTTAAGCCTTTACATCTAAAATATTTAATGTTTTCTCTACCAACTAAATCTTTAAACAAAATGCGTTTTACAGTCTTATCCTTAAAATTGATAAAGATTAAATCTGTTTTTGTTACATAATAAAATATATTATTAAATATGAGTCCAAAATTATGTAACTCTTTACTATTATAATCTGATTTTAATTTTAAAGGTATCTTTTTAAGAAGGTTAATTTCTTTATCAAAAAAAATGAAATCATTCTTTTTTTTTGATAAAAATTCATTAATTTCTGGGTTATGTACGATAAAATTTTTTGGATACCTTAAATTTAACTTTGCATTTGCTTTTTTTAATATAGTAAGAAGTTTTTTTATATTATTATTTTTGTAAATACCTTCACCTTGTATGGTGTCATTTATCAAATTAGAAAAGCCTAAACCAGAATGCATCCATAGATTTTTATTGCTTTTATATATGAATCTTGGACTAATAACCTTGTTATTTATTATTGGGTATTTATAAATGCTGTCATGTTTAATAAAACCTTGGTAGTTGCTTTTAGAGAAATACCATAATCTGTCTTGGTAATCTGTTTCTAATAGCCAAGTATCGTTATTTGGTAAACCATCTTTTATAGTAAAAGTCTTAAATGTTTCGCCATCATATTTTACCAAACCTCTATTAGTTGCAAACCACATAAAACCATCTGCATCTTCTTGTATATCATAAATATGGTTAGATGGTAAACCTTGTTTTGTTGTAAAACGTAATGGTTTTTGTGCATACAAGTTTACACAGAAAAAAAATAAAATGATATGTAAGTAACCTGTTGTGCATTATAAAAAAGCTGTTCATTGATTAAGAGAATCGTATATTTAATTGAATTTCAAACATTTAAATAGATGAACAGCTTTAGAGCAAATTACGAGAAAATTTTAGAGGTATTAAA
>NZ_JAZGGG010000053.1:0-6299 GCF_036480315.1 Polaribacter sp. | reverse complement strand
TTTAATACCTCTAAAATTTTCTCGTAATTTGCTCTAAAGCTGTTCATCTATTTAAATGTTTGAAATTCAATTAAATATACGATTCTCTTAATCAATGAACAGCTTTTTTATAATGCACAACAGGTTCAAAGAGTAAAATTCAATCGTTTTCGCGAATTGTTAAATAAATAAAAATACTATGCACGCATAGTATTTTTTGAAAAAAAAGACGTAATTTTGTAACATAATAAAACGAATAAAAATAGAATTTATGAAAATATTGGTATGTATTAGTCATGTGCCTGATACCACTTCAAAAATTAATTTTACAGATAATGATACAACGTTTGATACAAATGGAGTACAATTTGTAATTAATCCTTATGATGAGTTTAGCTTAACAAGAGCTATGTGGTTTAAGGAAAAGCAGGGAGCATCAGTAACTGTTGTAAATGTAGGTAATGCTACAACAGAAACAACTTTACGTAAAGCTTTGGCAATAGGAGCAGATGATGCAATTCGTGTAAATACAGAAGCAACAGATGGTTTTTTTGTTGCTAAACAATTAGCAGAAGTTGTAAAAAACGGAGGTTACGATTTAGTTTTAGCAGGAAGAGAATCTATAGATTATAATGGAGGCATGGTTCCTGGAATGTTAGCTTCTTTAACAGATTTTAATTTTGTTAATGGTTGTGTAAGTTTAGAAATTGATGGAGAAAGTGTTACTGCAGCAAGAGAAATTGATGGTGGAAGCGAAACTTTAAGCGCTACATTACCAATAGTAATTGCAGGACAAAAAGGAATTGTAGAAGAATCAGATTTACGTATACCAAACATGAGAGGAATCATGATGGCACGTAAAAAACCTTTAAGTGTAGTTGAGCCTGTAGCAGTAGAAAATACTACAACAATTCAATCATTTGAAAAGCCGGCACCAAAGGGAGCTGTTAAATTAGTAGATGCAGATAATGTAGATGAGTTAATTAGCTTGTTACATAATGAAGCAAAAGTGATTTAAATTTCTATTGAAATTTAAATCAATCCGAACTTGATTCGGAATCTAAAAAATAATTAAGAATTCATTTTTTGAAAACAAAAAGTTTTTCAAAAAATCTAAATCTAAAAAATATGTCAGTTTTAGTTTTTGCCGATTCTTCGGAAGGAAAATTTAAAAAAAGTGCTTTTGAAGTCGTTTCTTACGGTAAAAAAGTAGCAGAACAGTTAGGTAGCAATGTTGTTGTTTTAACCATAAATACAAGTGATGCTTCAGAATTATATACATACGGAGCAGAAAAAGTAATTAATGTATCTAATGATGCTTTAAATATTTTTAATGCAAAAAGTTACGCATCAGTTTTAAGCCAAGCAGCAACTGCACAAAATGCAGATGTTGTAATTATAGATTCTAGTATAGATGGTTTATATCTTGCACCAATAGTTGCAGTAAGCTTAGAGGCAGGTTATGCTTCTAACGTTGTAGATGCACCTTCAAGTACAAGCCCTTTTACAGTAAAAAGAAAAGCTTTTTCTAACAAAGCATTTTCAAATACTGTAATTTCTACAACAAAAAAAGTAATTGGAGTTGCTAAAAATTCTTTTGGAGTTCACGAAAATCCAGTTGCAGGAACATCAGAAGGTTTTGATGCAACAATTACAGACTCTGGAGTAAAATCAGAAAAAGTAGAAAAAGTAACTGGTAAAATTACAATTGCAGATGCAGATATTGTTGTTTCTGCAGGTAGAGGTTTAAAAGGACCAGAAAACTGGGGAATGATTGAAGAACTTGCAGAAGTTTTAGGAGCTGCAACCGCTTGTTCAAAACCAGTTTCAGATTTAGGATGGAGACCTCATGGAGAACATGTTGGGCAAACCGGTAAACCAGTTGCATCTAATTTATATATTGCAATCGGAATTTCTGGAGCAATTCAGCATTTAGCAGGAATTAACGCCTCTAAAGTAAAAGTTGTTATTAATACAGACCCAGAAGCACCTTTCTTTAAAGCTGCCGATTATGGTATTGTTGGTGATGCATTTGAAGTAGTTCCAAAGCTTATCGAAAAACTAAAAGCATTTAAAGCTTCGTAGTTTTTTGGGCGTGCCCAAATTATTTGGAGTAATCACAAAATTAGAAACCTATCAAGATTAAATTTTGATAGGTTTTTTTAAATCAATACTTAAAATTAATTTCAAATAATTTCGTCAGGCTTTTCGCACTCGCTTTTTCTTTGGCAAAAAGAACCAAAAGAAAAGAGCTCAAACAAATGCTTCAATCCTTCACGCAGGCTTTCGTTTATGTAAAATAGTAAATTCAGAAAAAATAACCAATTTCACTATATAATTTTTAGTAAATTGTGCCCACTAAAAAGTTGTTAGAAATTTAATAAAAAACTTTTTTGTAATATGCAGAAAGATATATGAGTTTAATAAAACTAACCATCAAAGGTATTTCTTACAGCCAAACACAAACAGGAGCTTATGCATTAGTATTAAGTGAAATGGATGGTTCAAGAACACTCCCAATTATTATTGGCGCGTTTGAGGCACAATCTATAGCGATCGCTTTAGAAAAAGAAATAAAACCGCCAAGACCACTTACACACGATTTATTTAAAACATTTTCAGACCGTTTTTCAATTAATATAAAAGAAGTAATTATCCATAAATTGGTAGACGGAGTTTTCTTTTCTAGTTTAATTTGCGAAAGAGACGGAATAGAAGAAACGATTGATACTAGAACTTCAGACGCAATTGCTATTGCAGTTCGTTTTCAAGCACCTATCTATACGTATGAAAATATTTTAGACAAAGCAGGTGTGTATCTTAAATTAGAAGATGAACTCTCACTAGATGCAACATTGTCATCAGAAGAAGATTTAGAATTAGAGGAAATTCAACCTCAAGTAACATCTAGTTTTTCAAGTTCGTCTTTACAAGAATTAAACAATCAATTAGGTACTGCAGTTTCTGATGAAAATTATGAACTAGCAGCCAAAATTAGAGACGAAATTAGCAAGCGCTCTTAATAAACTTACATTATGAAAAAAATATTTTTTATTGCTTTTTGCTTTATTTCTGTCGCTATTTTTTCACAAGATTTAGAACAAAACTGGAACTTCTCATCTATAGAGAAATCAGATGGAACTCCTGTTTTTGAATTAACTGAAAACGATACTTTTTCTTTAGAAGACGGTAAGTTTAAATATGCTCTTTCTTCAGAAAAAAAAGAAGCTTCAGGGAATTATATTCGTCAGAATAATTTAATAATTTTTAACTTTAAACAACCAAAAGACACTGTTAGATATTTTAATATTGTTTCTTTTGATGATGCTAGTTTGGTTTTGTCAGAAAACGATGTTATTTATAAACTTTCATCACCAGAATATGCTAAAATTATTACACCAATAGAGGAAGTAAAAATAATTGTAGAAGAGAAAGTAACAGAAACAAATGTATCATCAGACAAAATTTTGCCAAGTCAAGGTTTTTCTGGAGGAAGTTTATGGCGTGGAGTTTTAGGAATGTTTTCTTTATTAGTCATCGCATTTTTATTTAGCGCAAACAGAAAGGGAATCGACTGGAAAACTGTAGGTTTAGGTATTGCATTTCAATTAATTATAGCAATAGGAGTTTTAAAAGTACCATTTGTACAAAAAGCATTCGAATTAGTAGGAAGCTTATTTATAGAAATCTTAAATTTCACAAGAGCAGGAAGCGAATTCTTGTTTAGTGGTTTGGTTGGAGATATGGATTCATTTGGTTTCATATTTGCATTTCAAGTATTACCAACAATTATTTTCTTTTCAGCATTAACATCTTTATTATTCTATTTAGGAGTTATTCAATTTTTAGTAAAAGCGTTGGCGATTTTGTTATCAAAAATTTTAAAAATATCTGGAGCAGAAAGTTTATCTGTTGCAGGAAACATTTTTTTAGGACAAACAGAAGCACCACTTTTAATTAAAGCATATTTAGAAAAGATGAACAAATCTGAAATGCTTTTAGTAATGATTGGTGGTATGGCAACTGTTGCAGGAGCTGTGTTAGCGGCTTATATTGGTTTTCTTGGTGGAGATGATGAAGCATTAAGATTAATCTATGCAAAGCATTTATTGGCAGCTTCCGTTATGGCGGCGCCAGGAGCAATAGTTATTTCAAAAATTTTATATCCACAAACGGAAAAAGTAAATACAGATGTAAAAGTTTCATCAGAAAAAATAGGTTCTAATATTTTAGATGCTATTGCAAATGGAACAACAGAAGGGCTTCAGTTAGCAATGAATGTTGCCGCTATGTTATTAGTATTTATTGCATTTATAGCAATGTTAAATGGAGGATTAGATTTAGTTGGAAGACTAACTAACTTAAATGAGATTATTGCAGCAAATACAGCATATAGTAATCTTTCTTTAGAATTTCTTTTAGGATATCTTTTTGCTCCTTTAATGTGGTTAATTGGTGTTGCAAAAGAAGATATGGCTTTAATGGGGCAATTATTAGGAATTAAATTAGCAGCAAGTGAATTTGTAGGTTATATACAGTTAACAGAATTGAAAAATGTAGCAAACGCAACACATTTAACCTTTAATAAGTCTATAATTATGGCAACTTATATGTTATGTGGTTTTGCAAATTTTGCATCTATAGGAATACAAATTGGAGGAATTGGTTCTTTAGCACCAGGGCAAAGAAAAACATTGTCAGAATTTGGGATAAAAGCCTTAATTGGTGGTACAATTGCTTCTTTAATGTCAGCTACAATTGCAGGTATGATTATTGGATAGTGGCGAATTGCCACAGATAATTTAAAAATGTTATCTTCAAATCGTTAATAACTTTTAAATATTATACAAAAAGCTTTGGTGAAAATTACTGAAGCTTTTTTTATTTTTACATCAGTTTATTTATAATTTCTAAATGAATATATAGCCTAATGAAACAATATCACGATTTAGTAAAACACGTTTTAGAAAACGGAAACGAAAAAGGAGATAGAACAGGAACAGGAACAAAAAGTGTTTTTGGGCATCAAATGCGTTTTGACTTAAGTGAAGGTTTTCCAATGGTAACTACAAAAAAACTACATTTAAAATCAATTATTTATGAATTATTATGGTTTATAAAAGGCGATACTAATATTAATTACTTACAAGAAAACGGAGTTAAAATTTGGAATTCTTGGGCTGATGAAAAAGGCGATTTAGGCCCGGTTTATGGTCATCAATGGCGTAATTGGAATAGCGATGAAGTAGATCAGTTAAAAGAAGTTATTTCAACTTTAAAAAGTAATCCTAATTCTAGAAGAATGTTAGTTTCTGCTTGGAATCCATCAGTTTTACCAGATACTTCAGTTTCTTTTTCAGAAAATGTAGCAAATGGAAAAGCTGCTTTGCCGCCTTGCCATGCTTTTTTTCAGTTTTATGTTTCTGACGGAAAATTATCATGTCAGTTATATCAAAGAAGTGCAGATATCTTTTTAGGAGTTCCTTTTAATATTGCTTCTTATGCATTATTTACAATGATGATTGCACAAGTTTGTGGTTATGAAGCTGGCGAATTTATTCACACTTTTGGAGATGCACATATTTATAACAACCATGTAGAACAATTAGAATTACAATTGTCTAGAGATGTTAGAGCGCTTCCAAAAATGAAAATGAATCCGAATATTAAAGATATTGAAGATTTTACTTTTGAAGATTTTGAATTAGTAGATTACAATCCACATCCACATATAAAAGGAAAGGTTGCAGTTTAATAAAATAGAAGAATAAAAAAAAGAGCTTTCAAATTATTGAAAGCTCTTTTTTCCTTTTCATAGCATTTATATTAAAACACTATTTTCTGCACCAGCATAATCATTCCAAGCAAAAGAATCTGCTTCTACTTCGTTCGTATAAGACCCATCAACTAAATATTTAAATTCATAAGAATTATTAGATTCTAAATCTACAGTTCCTTTAAAAGAGCCGTTTTTTAATTTTTTTAATGGAGTTGCTTCAGCATTCCATTCATTAAAACTAGCAACTACTGCTACAGTATTTGCGTTTTCAGCAGGTACTGTAAAAGTTACTTTACAAACTGGTTTACTTTTTAATTTTTTTTTTGCGATTGCTATAATTATATAATTTAAATTTCTTTGTTGTTTCAAACTTTTGGTAAAAATATATAAGACTTGTAACATAAAAAATATTCTTTAAACCCGTTGTGCATTTAAATAATACTAATTTTTAAGTTGTTAATATTTCTATCAAAAGTAAACTTATTAATGAATTGAATAATTGTTAATGAGGTTAATTTTGAGAGTATTCTAGTCTTAAAAC
>NZ_JAZGGG010000052.1:0-97239 GCF_036480315.1 Polaribacter sp. | reverse complement strand
TTAATACCTCTAAAATTTTCTCGTAATTTGCTCTAAAGCTGTTCATCTATTTAAATGTTTGAAATTCAATTAAATATACGATTCTCTTAATCAATGAACAGCTTTTTTATAATGCACAACAGGTAATTATTAATAAAAAAGCATCCAAAACTCTAAATAAGAATTGGATGCTTTATAATATATAAATAACTTGTATTACTTATTCAAGTACATTTTACGTCTAGAATATAAATCATAAAAGGCATCATCTTTTAAACTATCTATAAATAAGATACTTTCACCAGTAGATTTCATTTCTGGTCCTAATTTCTTATCTACATTCGGGAATTTGTTAAAAGAAAAAACAGGTTGTTTAATTGCATACCCTTCTAATTGAGGGTTAAATTTAAAGTCTGTAACTTTATTTACACCCAACATTACTTTTGTTGCATAATTTACATACGGTTCTTTGTATGCTTTTGCTATAAAAGGTACAGTTCTAGAAGCTCTAGGATTTGCTTCGATAATATAAACAACATCATTTTTTACTGCAAACTGAACATTTATTAAACCTACAGTTTTTAATTCTCTTGCAATTGTATGCGTATGATCTTTAATTTGTTGCATTACAAATTCACCTAAATTAAAGACAGGTAACATTGAATTAGAATCACCAGAGTGAATTCCACAAGGTTCAATATGCTCCATGATACCAATAATGTAAACGTTTCCGTCAGCATCACAAATTGCATCTGCCTCTGCCTCTATTGCTCCATCTAAATAATGATCTAACAATAATTTATTACCAGGCATTCTACCTAATAAATCAACTACATGTTTTACCAATTCTTCTTTGTTGATGACAATTTTCATTCCTTGTCCACCTAAAACATAAGAAGGTCTTACTAGAATAGGGAAATCTAATTCATCTGCCAAAGCTAAAGCTTCATCCGCAGTTTCTGCAATACCAAATTCTGGATAAGGAATTTTATTTTTCTTTAATAATTCAGAGAAAAGTCCTCTATCTTCTGCTAAATCTAACGCTTCAAAAGAAGTTCCTATAATTTTAATTCCGTATTTCGTTAATTTTTCAGCTAACTTTAATGCAGTTTGTCCTCCTAATTGTACAATAACTCCTTCTGGTTTTTCATGACGAATAATATCATAAATATGTTCCCAAAAAACAGGTTCGAAGTATAATTTATCTGCTGTATCAAAATCTGTAGAAACTGTTTCTGGATTACAGTTAATCATAATTGTTTCATAACCACATTCTGCAGCTGCTAAAACACCATGTACACAACAGTAATCAAACTCAATTCCTTGACCAATTCTATTGGGTCCAGAGCCTAAAACAACTATTTTTTTCTTTGAAGTAACAATACTTTCGTTGGCAATAATAGTTTCGCCATCTGCAGTTTCAATTTCGTTTTCGAACGTTGAATAATAATAAGGCGTTTTTGCTTTAAATTCTGCAGCACAAGTATCAACTAATTTAAAAACACGTTGCACTTTTAATTCTTCTCTTTTTGTATATACTTCACTTTCTAAACACCCCAACATGTGTGCTATTTGTCTATCTCCGTATCCTTTTTGCTTCGCTTCTAATAATAAATCTCTACCTAAAGTATCAATTTTATATTTAGAAATTTCTTTTTGAAGTTGAAATAATTCTTCATATTGCTTCAAATACCACATGTCAATTTTTGTGATATCATGAATTTGAGATAATGGAATTCCCATTGCAATTGCATCATAAATAGCAAAAACACGATCCCAACTTGCATTGGTTAATTTATCTATAATTTGGTTGTAATCTGTGTAGCCTTTTCCATCTGCACCTAAACCATTTCTTTTAATCTCTAAAGATTGTGTTGCTTTGTGTAATGCTTCTTGAAAAGAACGTCCAATTCCCATTACTTCTCCAACAGATTTCATTTGTAAACCTAAAGTTCTGTCTGAGCCTTCGAATTTATCAAAATTCCAACGAGGTATTTTTACAATTACATAATCTAATGTTGGCTCAAATAAAGCAGATGTAGATTTTGTAATTCCGTTTTCTAATTCATCTAATGTATAGCCAATTGCTAACTTTGTAGCAACCTTTGCAATAGGATATCCTGTTGCTTTAGACGCTAAAGCGGAAGAACGAGAAACACGTGGGTTAATTTCAATAGCAATAATATCTTCTTTTTCGTCTGGTGAAACTGCAAACTGTACGTTACATCCACCTTCAAAATCTCCAATAGAACGCATCATATGAATTGCCATATCACGCATTTTCTGATATGTTTTATCAGAAAGTGTCATTGCTGGTGCAACTGTAATAGAATCACCTGTATGAATTCCCATAGGATCCATATTCTCGATAGAACAGATAATTACTACATTATCGTTTTTATCTCTCAATAATTCTAATTCGTATTCTTTCCAACCCATCATTGCTTTATCAATCATCACCTCATGTATTGGTGATGCTTCTAAACCAAAACTTAATAATTGATCAAAATCTTCTGCTTTGTAAACAATTGAAGCTCCTGCTCCACCTAAAGTATATGAAGAGCGGATAACTAAAGGAAAACCGAATTCTTGTGCAATTTCTTTACCTTTTAAAAATGAAGTTGCAGTTGCTTGAGGCGCCATTGGCACACCAATCTTAATCATTAACTCTCTAAATTGTTCTCTATCTTCAGTAACATTAATAGCATCTATATCTACACCAATTAATTTTACATCAAAATCTTTCCAAATACCTTTATCATCAGCTTCAATACAAAGGTTTAATGCAGTTTGACCACCCATTGTTGGTAAAACAGCATCAATTTGTGGATGTTCTTTTAAAATTTGAATGATAGACTTTGTAGTCAAAGGCAACAAATAGATATGATCTGCCATAGAAGGGTCAGTCATAATTGTTGCAGGATTAGAGTTAATTAAAATTGTTTCTATTCCATCCTCTCTTAAAGAACGTAAAGATTGTGAACCAGAGTAATCGAATTCACAAGCTTGCCCAATAACAATTGGTCCAGATCCAATAATTAAAATTGATTTAAGGTCTTTTCTTTTTGGCATTGTAAGTTGTTGTGTTGTTTTGTTTTACAAAAATAGTTAGTGCTTGGGTATAAAAAAAGGTGTTACTTAAAAAAGTAACACCTAATATATTAACAATTGTTAATCATTTTATCTTTTATGTCTAGTTTCAGAAGAAACAGAAACTTTCTTTCTTCCTTTAGCTCTTCTTCTAGCTAATACTTTTCTTCCATTTGCTGAAGCCATTCTTTCTCTGAAACCGTGTTTGTTTCTTCTCTTTCTTTTTGATGGCTGGTAAGTTCTTTTCGGCATTATATGTATTTTTAAATGTCTGCTTTAATTATTTACTGCTTAATGAATTTCACCTCATTTAAAGCGTGGGCAAATATACAACTGTTTTTATTTTTGACAAACACTATTTGAAAAAAAAATGAAAATAATTTATATTGCTGCAAAACTACAAATATTCTAAATGTTTTTACCTTTTTTATTTGAGATAAATTAAAGAGTTAGTACTTTTGTGCAAACCTAAAATAACCATGAGTAATACTAAATACGTTTTTGTAACAGGAGGCGTAACTTCATCACTTGGAAAAGGAATTATCGCAGCATCTTTAGCCAAATTATTACAAGAAAGAGGCTTTTCTGTAACTATCCAAAAACTAGACCCTTATATTAATATAGATCCAGGAACACTAAACCCGTATGAACACGGCGAATGTTATGTAACGGATGATGGTGCAGAGACAGATTTAGATCTTGGGCATTATGAGCGTTATTTAAACATACCAACTTCTCAAGCAAACAATGTTACTACAGGTAGAATTTATCAATCTGTAATTAATAAAGAACGTAAAGGGGAATTTTTAGGAAAAACAGTACAAGTAATTCCTCATATTACAGATGAAATTAAACGTAGAGTTCAAATTTTAGGTGAAACTGGCGATTATGATATTGTAATTACAGAGATTGGTGGAACTGTTGGTGATATAGAATCTTTACCTTATGTAGAATCTGTTCGTCAATTACTATGGGAAAAAGGTTCAGAGAATGCAATTGTTATTCATTTAACATTAGTTCCTTATTTAGCTGCTGCTGGTGAATTAAAAACAAAACCTACACAACATTCAGTAAAAATGTTGATGCAAAGTGGTGTGAGTCCAGATATTTTAGTGTGTAGAACAGAACATGAAATTTCTGATGACATAAAACGTAAACTAGCTTTATTCTGTAACGTAAAGAAAGAAGATGTAATACAATCTATAGATGCTGAAACCATTTATGATGTACCTAATTTAATGTTAGAACAAGGTTTAGATACTGTTGTTTTAAATAAATTGAAACTTTCTTCTAAAGGTGAACCAGAATTAAAAGTTTGGAATGCTTTTTTAAAGAAACATAAAAACCCAAAGCACGAAGTAGAAATTGCTTTAATTGGTAAATATGTAGAATTACACGATTCTTATAAATCTATTACCGAAGCTTTTATACATGCAGGTTCTTCTAATGAAACTAAAGTAAAAGTACGTTGGATACATTCAGAAAACTTAACATCTAAAAATGCCGAAAGTAAATTACAAGGAGTTAATGGAATTTTAGTTGCACCTGGTTTTGGAGATCGTGGAATTGAAGGAAAAATTAGTGCTGTAAAATACGCAAGAGAAAACAACATTCCTTTCTTTGGTATTTGTTTAGGAATGCAAATGGCAGTAATTGAATTTGCTAGAAATGTATTAAATTTAGAAAGTGCGAGTTCTACAGAAATGAGCAAAAGCACAAAACATCCTGTTATTAATTTAATGGAAAGTCAAGAAAAAGTGACTGAAAAAGGTGGTACAATGCGTTTAGGTGCTTGGGATTGTGAATTAAATAAAAATTCTAAAGCTTATAAAGCGTATAATTCTGAATTAATTAGCGAGCGTCACAGACACCGTTATGAATTTAATAACGCTTATTTAGAACAAATTGAAGCTTCAGGAATGAAAGCTGCTGGTATAAACCCAAAAACTGGTTTGGTAGAAGTTATTGAAATTGCTGAACATCCTTGGTTTGTGGGTGTACAATACCACCCAGAATACAAAAGTACGGTGTTAAAACCACATCCTTTATTCGTAGATTTTATTAAAGCGGCTTTAAAACAATCAAAAAAGTAAGTTCAAAAAAAACGGAACGTAATTTGAACTACTAACCATATTAACAATAACTATAGTAAAACAGTGTTAAAAAAACACCTTTTTACTGCATTTGTCGGTTTTTTCTAAATAGAAAAATACATAAATGACAAATTGACATTTAAAACAGAACATGGAAGAAAAAAAATTTGACATTAATTCCTTTATAGGAATGTTACTTTTAGGAGGAATTATTATTTGGTGGATGAATACAAATCAACCAGAAGAAATAGCTCCAGAAACTACAACAACCAATCAACAAATTGTAGATTCTACAAATGCTGCAAACAAACAAGATACTTTTACAGTAGCAACACCAACTTTTGCAAATGATTCTTTAAAACAATTAGCTGCTACAAATAAACTAGGTGCATTTGCACAAAGTGCTATTAATGGAACTGAAGGAACTTCTGTTTTAGAAAATGAATTGGTAAAATTAACCATCAATAATAAAGGTGGTCAAATTAAAGAAGCACTTATAAAGAATTATAAAACTTATGATTCTCTTCCTTTATATATGATTAAAGACAATAATGCGTCTTTTAACATCAATTTTGGAACCACAGATAATAGAACTTTAAACACAAAAGATTTATTCTTTGAACCTACAATTTCTAAAAACGGTGCAAACACAATCGTTTCTATGAAATTAAAAGTATCTGATTCTGAATTTTTAGAATATAGATACGAAATTAAGCCCAATGAATATATGGTGAATTTCGCTGTTCGTTCTCAAGGGTTAAGCAATGTTATCAACTCTTCTAATCCTATTAATTTAGATTGGTCTTTAGATGGATTTAGACATGAAAAAAGTTTAAAAACAGAGAATACAATGTATTCTTATTACTATTTTAAAACAGATGATGAAGTAGATTATTTAAATGCTGGTAAATCTGATGTTGTAAATGATGTAGATTGGGTTGCTTATAAACAACACTTTTTTACTTCTAATTTATTAACAGATACGCCATTTAATAATGCTACTGTTACTTCTACTGATTTGGTTAAAAACGAAGAGATAGATACTGTTTTTACTAAACGTTTTGAATTAAAAACTCCTTTAGCTTTAACAAACGGAGAATTAAATTATAACATGAAATGGTTCTACGGACCAAGTGATTATAATCTATTAAAGACTTTTGAAGGAACCGATTTAGACCAAACTGCAGATTTAGGTTGGGGAATTTTTGGTTTCTTAAACAGAACCGTATTTTATCCTGTATTTAATTTCTTAAAAGGATTTTTATCTAACTTCGGGTTAATTATTATTCTAATGACTATTGTTGTTAGAATTATTATGTCTCCTTTAGTATATAAATCTTATTTATCGAGTGCAAAAATGAAGGTAATTAGACCAGAATTAACTGCATTAAACGAGAAATATCCTGGAAAGGAAAATGCAATGAAACGTCAACAAGAAACCATGGCAATACAACGTAAAGCTGGTGTAAGTATGATGTCTGGTTGTATACCCGCATTATTACAAATGCCAGTTTTCTTTGCATTATTTAAGTTCTTTCCTACAAACTTATCTTTAAGACAAGAAAACTTCTTATGGGCCAATGATTTATCATCATATGATATGATTTATCAATTGCCTTTTTCAATTCCTTTTTATGGAGATCACGTTAGTTTATTTCCAATCTTAGCTTCTGTTGCTATTTTCTTTTACATGAAAATGAACCAGAGTCAACAAGCAAATATGCAAGCGCCAGCACAAGAAGGAATGCCAGACATGGGTAAAATGATGAAGTATATGATTTACTTCTCTCCTATTATGATGTTGTTCTTCTTTAACAACTACGCAAGTAGTTTAAGTTTATACTACTTTGTTTCTAACTTGTTAACCATTATAATTATGTTAGTAATTAAAAACTATGTAATTGATGAAGATAAAATTCATGCACAAATAGAAGAAAACAAAAAGAAGCCGGAAAAAGCGAAGAGTAAATTCCGTCAGAAAATTGACACTGCTATGAAGCAGGCACAAGATCAACAAGAACAAAAGAAAAAAGGAAAAAAATAAAAGGCAATGCCTTTAAATAATTATAAAACCAAAACTTAATTGTTTTGGTTTTTTTTGCTTAAAACAGGTGTTTTTCCCTATTGATTTTCTGCTAAAAAAACAATAACTTCGCTAACGTTGAATATAAGTCATTAAAACGACGCATATTCAGAATAACGTTAGCAAACCTTACTCAAATTCTTTCATTTCATCATCATAAAAAGCGCCAGCTTTATCCATTAAATCAGCTAATTCTGTTGCAATATCTTCTTCATTTTCTCCTGTTAAGTCTTCAAACCATTCTATTTCATCGTCTTTTAAATTAATCATAAAACGAGGAAATTCTGTGTGTAATACAAATATATCTTCTGGAAATTTACTATTATCTGCAAGTAAAAATTTAGGTAAATTCATTTTTTAGTTTTTAATTTTTTGATTTTTTTTTGCCACGAATTTTAATTTTAAAGTTCATAAATATGTGGTTTTTTTATTCGTTTTTAATTCGTGAATTCGTGGCGATTATCTTCTTTATCTTTTATCAATTTTAAAGTTAACGAATTAAAACGGATAAATAATAATATAGATGCTGTTGTTAAACCTGCTAGCAAGCCTAACCAAATACCAAAACTACCATACATTTCTTCTTTTCCTAAAAAGTAAGAAACAGGAAAACCTACCACCCAATAAGAAATAAAAGTTAGAATCGTTGGTATTTTAACATCTTGTAAACCACGTAAAGCACCAAGTACAACTACTTGTATGCTATCAGAAATTTGGAAAAAAGCAGCAGCTAATAACAAATTAGATGCAATAGAAATCACCTCCATATTATCTACATAATTTTCTGCATCACCTAAATCCATATAAATATTTGGTAAGCTTTTATGAAAAATAAAGAACAACAGTGCAAAGAAAACGGCTAAAATAATACCTAGTAAAAAGATAGAAAAAGCAATTCTACGCAACTCTTTATAATTCTGTAATCCCTTTTGGTTTCCTACTCTAATCATAGAAGCTACACTTAATCCCATAGCAACCATAAACGTCATAGAAGACAAGTTTAACGCTATTTGATTTGCTGCTTGTGGATTTTTACCTAATAAACCACTTAACCAAATTGCTGCTGTAAAAATGGCAACTTCAAAGAACATTTGCATAGCACTTAAAGAACCTAAATTCACAATTTTTTTAATCATTAAAGTATCTAAAACAAAGAATTTTATGTTTTTTACAATTTGTGCAGAGCGTTTTTTATAACGCAATAATAACCACAAATAAATAACCATAATAACTCTAGAAATCAATGTTCCATAAGCTGCTCCAACTATTCCCATTTCAGGAAAACCTAATTTTCCAAAAATTAAAATATAATTTAAAAACACGTTTACAATATTGGCAATTAGCGTTGCATACATTGGATATTTTGTCATAGACATTCCGTCACTAAATTGTTTAATAGCTTGAAAAATAACCAATGGAATTAAAGAAAAAGCTACTAAATCTAAATACGGAATTGCCAACGCTACTACTTCATCTGGTTGTTGCATTAAATGCATTAATGGTTTCGAAAAGAAAACCAATAAAAAAAGTAAAATACCTAAAGCCGTACACAAAAATAAACCGTTTTTATAAGTAGATCTTGCTTGTTGTAAATTATTTGAAGAATCTGCTTCTGCAATTAAAGGCGTTATAGCGGTAGAAAAACCAATACCAATAGACATGGCAATAAACATAAAGCTGTTCCCTAAAGAAACTGCTGCCAGTTCTGCAGTTCCTATTTGGCCAACCATTATATTATCTACAAAACTAACAAAAGTATGCCCTAACATACCCAACATTACAGGTGCAGCTAGTTTCCAATTGTATTTAAATTCTGATGTATATTGAGTAATATTCACTATAAAAATTCATTTTTCAGACTGCGAAGATACATATTAAGCGCTAAAATTATTGTAGGAACTTATCACTTTTTAGCAAAACTTTTTCAATAAAAATAGTTACTTTTGGTATTCTAAAAACACACAAAAAATGGCAAATATCACTTTAAAAGGAAACGCAATAAATACATTAGGTAATTTACCTAAAGTTGGCACAAAAGCTTCTAATTTCACATTAACAGCTGTAGATTTATCACATAAAAATTTATCTAACTTTACAGGTAAAAAAGTTATTTTAAATATCTTTCCGAGTATAGATACTGGTACTTGTGCTACTTCTGTTAGAGAATTTAATAAAAAAGCTGCTACTTTAGAAAACACTGTAGTATTATGCATCTCTAAAGATTTACCATTTGCTCAAGCACGTTTTTGTGGCGCAGAAGGGATAGAAAACGTAATTATGTTATCAGATTTTGCAAATGGAAATTTTGGTAAAGATTACAACCTAGAAATTACTGATGGACCATTAGCACATTTACATTCTAGAGCAATTGTTATTGTTGATGAAAAAGGAAATATTGCTTATACAGAACAAGTTTCTGAAATTGTAGACGAACCAAATTACAAAGCTGCTTTAAAAGCAATTTAATTGAAAAGAGTCCTTTTAGGCTCTGCCTAAAAGATTCCGATAACAATTGTCATTCCCATGAAAATGGGAAACTGAAATAAAGATTTTTAGGTTTTAATACAAATGTAAAACCAAACATCTGAATAGAAATAGATAACTCAAGGATAATAAATTGATTATTAAAAAAATATTTATTTAATGAAGAATCCTAACGATGGTTTTTTAAGAGGAAGACTGCGTAGTGTAAAGTTTGCAATTAGAGGAATGTGGCTTTTAACAACTACTGAAGACAGTATAAAAGCGCAATTATTTTTTGCTTTAATTGCAACTATTCTTGGGTTTTATTTTGATATTTCTAATATTGAATGGATGTTGCAATTTATTGTAATTGGTATGGTTTTAGTAGCGGAAGCTTTAAATACTGCTGTAGAAAAAGTAGCCGATTTTATACACCCAGAATATCATGAAAAAATTGGTTTTATTAAAGATATTGCTGCAGGCGCACCAAGTTTTGCTGCTTTTACATCTTTAATTGTAGCAGGCTTTATTTACATTCCAAAAATCATTTTGCTATTTTAGCAAAGTATAATATGTCACTTTTTTAAATCTATCAACTTTTAAATGGCGAAAAAAAGAATTACAACAAAAACTACAACACCTACTTCGGAGAGAAAACCGAGTATTTTCGCCTTTTTAAAAACAAGACAAGCGCAAACTATTTTAGGTTCATTTCTAATATTGTTTTCATTATTTTTAGCAATCGCATTTATTTCTTTTTTCTTTAGTTGGCAAGAAGATCAAAGTACACTTTCACAACTTACAGACAAAACCGTTAGAAGTAAAAACCTACTAGGTAAAATTGGTGCAAATTTAAGTCACTTTTTTATCTATAAAGGTTTTGGTCTTGGTGCATTTATAATTGCTTTTCAAGTTTTTTTAAGTGGTATATATATTATCTTTAAAAAGAAATTATCTAAAATTATTATTTCTTGGAATTGGGGTTTAATTGCCATGTTATGGGTTTCAATAACATTAGGCTTTCTTCATAAAAAATATGCATTATTATCTGGTATTGTAGGTTTTGAAATAAATGAATACTTACAAGCTTTTATTGGTGAAACGGGTTTATTTATAGTATTAACTTTCTTCTTAATTGCTTATTTAGTGGTTCGTTATAAGCTTACTTTTGATGCTTTTATTGAAAAAATGAAGCAAAAAAGAGAAAAAAGAAAACAAGATGAGTTAGAAGAATATGAACATTCTGCAATAGAAAAAGTTTTTAACGAAGCAGAAGATTTAGATAAAAAAAAATCAGAAAGTATTTCTTTAACTTCGGATAAAAAAGAAAAATCTGCGTTTGAAAAGTCTGTAATAGATTTAAAACCTACAATTTCTAAACATTCTGATGTTATTAATAAAAAAGAAGGACTTACTTTAAAAATTGAAGACAATTTAGAACCTGTTTTAAAAACAACTACTCCAATTCAAGAAGAAGAAAAAGTGATTGAACAAGAATCAGAAATGGAAGTAGAAATAGATGTTGCTATTGGAAGAGAAGAAGAACATTCTACTGAAAATTTATCAGATAAATTAGTAAAAGATTTTGGTGAATTTGACCCGACTTTAGAATTATCAAACTTTAAATTTCCTACTTTTAATTTACTAAAACAATACAATGAAACTATCTCTATTGATCCAGAAGAATTAGAAGCAAACAAAGATAGAATTGTAGATACTTTAAAAAATTACAAAATTGGTATTGCTGAAATAAAAGCAACAGTTGGACCAACAATTACATTATACGAAATTGTACCAGAAGCAGGAATTAGAATTTCAAAAATTAAAAATTTAGAAGATGATATCGCATTGTCTCTATCTGCTTTAGGAATTAGAATTATTGCTCCTATTCCTGGAAAAGGAACTATTGGTATTGAAGTACCGAATAAAAAATCGACCATAGTTTCTATGCATTCTGTAATTTCATCAAAGAAATTTCAAGAATCTCAAATGGAATTGCCAATTGCTTTAGGTAAAACAATATCAAACGAAACTTTTGTAGTTGATTTAGCTAAAATGCCTCACTTACTAATGGCTGGTGCAACAGGGCAAGGAAAATCGGTTGGTTTAAATGCCGTTTTAACATCACTTTTGTATAAAAAACATCCTGCTGAAGTTAAATTTATTTTAGTTGATCCAAAGAAAGTTGAACTAACATTATTTAATAAAATTGAACGTCATTATTTAGCAAAATTACCAGACGTAGAAGAAGCAATTATTACTGATACTACCAAAGTTGTACATACACTAAACTCACTTTGTATAGAAATGGACAATCGTTACGACTTGTTAAAAAACGCAATGGTACGTAATATAAAAGAATACAATACCAAGTTTAAACAACGTAAATTGAATCCTAATGATGGTCATCAATTTTTACCTTACATTGTTTTGGTTATTGATGAATTTGCTGATTTAATTATGACAGCTGGTAAAGAAGTAGAAACACCAATTGCACGTTTAGCTCAGTTGGCAAGAGCAATTGGAATCCATTTAATTGTAGCTACACAAAGACCTTCTGTAAATGTAATTACAGGTATAATAAAAGCAAATTTCCCTGCTAGAATAGCGTTTAGAGTTACATCAAAGATTGATTCTAGAACCATTTTAGATGCAGGTGGAGCAGATCAATTAATTGGCCGTGGAGATTTATTATATACCGCAGGGAACAATCTTAATAGAATACAATGTGCATTTGTAGACACGCCAGAGGTAGAAAAGATTACAGACTTTATTGGCTCACAAAAAGCCTATGCAGAAGCACATCTTTTACCAGAATATGTAGATGATGAAAGTGGCACAAGTATTGATATAGATATAGCAGATAGAGATAAACTGTTTAGAGATGCTGCAGAAATTATAGTAACAGCACAGCAAGGATCTGCTTCTCTTTTACAAAGAAAATTAAAATTAGGTTACAATAGAGCTGGTAGAATCATAGATCAATTAGAAGCTGCGGGTATTGTTGGTGGTTTTGAAGGAAGTAAAGCAAGGCAAGTATTAGTAGCAGATTTTGTAGCTCTAGATCAATTATTAGAAAACGAAAAAAACATATAATCTTTAAAAATATATTAAGAATTAAAATTATGAAAAAAATAAGAACCTTATTTTTAAGTTTATTTATAACAACTATAGCATTTTCTCAAAATGCAGAAAAAGCAAAATCTTTATTGGATGAAGTTTCTGTAAAAATGGGAGCATACAATAATATGTATATTGGTTTTAGCCAAACATTAAGTAATGAAGATGCTGGAATAAAAGAAGGAGATGAACCTCCAATTAGAGGTGATATCAACTTAAAAGGAGAAAAATATAGCTTAAATTATTTAGGTAATAAATTTTTATATAATGGTAAAAGTTTATACGTAATTAATACAGATGAAAAAGAAATCAATATTACCGAAGGAGATATGGGCGGAGATGATGGTTTTATTTATCCATCAAAATTATTAACTTTTTATAAAGAAGGTTATAATTTTGAAATGGGAAAATTAAAAAATATAAACGGAAGGAAAATTCAGTTTGTAACACTAAACCCTATTGATAGTGATTCTGACATCGTAAAGGTTGAATTAGGTATAGATGCAAAGACAAAACATATTTACAAATTAATTCAAACTGGTTCTAACAGTTCTAAAACTACGTTTACAATTACTCAATTTAAGAGCAATCAAGAATTATCAGAAAACTTTTTTAAATTTGATAAAGCTAAATATTTAAGTCAAAATTATACCATAGATTAATTTCAATTAACAGAAATTTAGTAGGTTCTTTATAATTAAGAAACTATTTTTGCAAAACCCAAAATCAAATTTGGGTTTTTGTTTTGAAAACAAATAAATGAAAATTTTAGACAAATACATTTTAAAAACGTTTATAACACCATTTGTTGCAACGTTTCTTATTGTGCTTTTTGTTTTAGTGATGCAAGTGTTGTGGCAAACCTTCGAAAACATTGCTGGTAAAGGAATTAGCTTGCCTTTTATTTTAAAATTCTTATACTACACTACACTAATTATTACCCCACAAGCATTACCAATCGGCGTTCTTTTATCATCGATAATGGCGCTAGGTAATTTGGGTGAAAATTATGAATTTGCTGCTGCCAAATCTGCAGGAATCTCATTACAACGTTTAGTTAGACCACTCGTTTTTTTAACCATAATTCTAAGTGGAATTAACTTTTTATTTCTGAATAATATCTATCCGTATGCAATTTTAAAACAAAAAAATCTTTACCTAAATATTAAAAAGAAAAAACCAGCAATGGCTTTAGTTCCGGGTAGTTTTAATAGTGATATTCCTGGATATCAAATAAAATTTGATGAAAAATATGGCGAAGAAGAAAACCTATTAAAAAACGTTTTAATTTATGATTTATCTGGTAATAGAGGAAATCAAAAAGTAATAACAGCAGAAAGAGGAAAGATCCTTTCTGAAGAAGGAAGTCGTTATATGACCTTTATTTTATACGATGGGTATTATTATGAAGAACATGTAAAATCGAATACAACGTTAGCAAAACGAAAAAAAATGCCAGCTTCTAGCGCAACATTTGAAGAATATGAATTCAATATTGATATTTCTTCCTTAAGCGGAGATAAAGGTTTAGATGGTGAAAAATACAAAAAAAGTTACAACATGTTAAGTTTAAACCAATTAAGCGACACCATACCAGACTTAAAAAAAGGTTATGATGAAACTTTAGCGTTAAGAGCTAAAAACATATACACAAGCGTTACTGCAAAAGACTTATATAAATATCCAGATTCCTTAAAGAATAAAAATGTTAATCCCATTGTTTTTGACAATTTTGCAATACAAGAACAAATTTCTATTTTAAACTCCGCAACAACCAAAACAGGCAGAGTTTTAAGTTCTCTAAAGAACAATATGCAAACCATAAAATGGAAAAGAAAAGCATTAAACTTCTATGACACGGAATATTATAATAGAATCGCTTTTTCATTATCCTGCTTAATTCTCTTTTTTATTGGCGCTCCTTTAGGTTCTATTATTAGAAAAGGAGGTTTTGGTTTACCAATGATTCTAGCTATTGCCATTTATGTAATTTATTTCTTTGGAAATACATTCGGGAAAAATTTGGCCGAAGAAAGTTCTATTACAGCTGCATTAGGTTCATGGATTGCTGCAATTATAATGGTTCCATTAGGTATTTTATTAACAAGAAGAGCTACAAAAGATAAAGGAATTTTTAATTCAGACACCTTTCTTATACCTATCATTAATTTCTTTAAAAAAATAACGTCTAAAAAAGACTCTTAAAATATGACACCACAACCAACTCAAAAAAACACAAAGCTGAACACTATACAAGATGCAATACAAGACATTAGAGATGGTAAGGTTATTATTGTTGTTGATGATGAAAACAGAGAAAATGAAGGTGATTTTTTAGCTGCAGCAGAAAAGACAACACCAGAAATGATCAACTTTATGGCAACTCATGGGCGTGGATTAATTTGCGCTCCTTTAACAGAAAACCGTTGTAAAGAACTTGAGTTAAACATGATGGTGAACAATAACACTGACCCAATGGAAACTGGCTTTACAGTATCTGTAGATTTACGAGGTAAAGGTGTTACAACAGGTATTTCTGCATCTGACCGTGCATTAACTATACAAGCATTAGTTGATTCTGTAACAAAACCTTTTGATTTAGCAAGACCAGGTCATATTTTTCCTTTAAAAGCTAAAGAAGGTGGTGTTTTACGTAGAACCGGTCATACAGAAGCGGCAATAGATTTTGCACGTTTAGCTGGTTTAGAACCTGCAGGGGTTATTGTTGAAATAATGAATGAAGACGGATCAATGGCACGTTTACCACAACTTTTAAAAGTTGCAGAAAAGTTTGATATTAAAATTGTTTCTATTGAAGATTTGGTTGCTTATAGAATGGAGCATGATTCTTTAATTGAAAAGAAAGAGGATTTTGATATTGAAACTCGTTTTGGTAAATTTAGAATGCGCGCATATCAACAAACTACTAATAGTCAAGTTCATATTGCTTTATCTAAAGGATCTTGGCATAAAGAAGAACCTGTTCTTACAAGAATCAATTCAACTTTAATAAATAATGATATTTTAGGAACATTAACCAATAATGTTGATAAGAAATTAGATCAAATGTTTCGTGCTTTAAACGAAGAAGGGAAAGGAGCAATTTTGTTTATCAACCAACAAAATCAGTCTAAAAATTTGCTAAATAGATTATCAATTTTAAAAGAAAACCAAGCAAAAGGCGAAATGAAAGCGCCAGCAATTGCCATGGATAATAGAGATTTTGGAATTGGAGCACAAATTTTACATGACCTAAATATTAGTAAATTGAAATTACTAACAAACACACAACAAACAAAACGTGTAGGAATGATAGGTTACGGTTTAGAGATTGTAGATTACGTTCAGTATTAGCTTTTAGCAAAAATGAAAACTTTGTCACTAAATACCAACCACTACTCCACTTTTTAACTCAACAGGTTTTTCATTTTGTTGAAATAACCTTGCAGTATGTTCACCTTTAAGTAGAATTGATGTTCCTTCAACAGAAAGCCAACTTCCTTCACGTAAACCTAAAACAGGTGTTTCATTAAAAACATGGTACTCTTTAATACGAGTTTCTCTGGTTTCACCCATATGTTTAGAACCACTAATCGGATCTAAATAATGTGCATTTATATTAAAAGGAATACAGCATAAAGTAACAAAACTTGGTGGGTATACAATTGGCATATCATTGGTATTCATCATTGTTAGTCCACAAATATTACTTCCTGCACTTGTTCCTAAATAAGGTGTACCATTATTAATAGCAATCTTTAAATCTTCAAAAATATTATTTTTATAAAGCTGATTTACTAATTCAAAAGTATTTCCTCCACCAGTAAAAATAGCTTCAGCATTTAAAACCGCTTCGTTTAAATCATTAAACTCATGAAGTCCTTTAACTTTTATATTAATAGTAGCAAATGCTTTTTTTACAACTTCTGTATAACCATTATAAGAAATGCCTCCAGGTCTTGCAAACGGTATAAATACCAATGTGTTTACATCATTAAAAAAAATATTTAAGGTTGGTAATAAATATTCTAAATAACCACTTCCGTGAATTGTTGATGTACTTGCTATAATCATTTTTTTCATACTTCAAAAATAGCAATTTTATACAAATATTTTTTTACGTATTTTTGTTTAAAATAAACTACGAAATTATGAAAACGAAAATTTTATTAATACTTACATTAGTTACTTTTTTATCATCTTGTGAAACAAACAATAATGCTGCATTAAATATTACAAGTGCTGATTTAATTGGTACGTGGAATCTTAAAAGTCAAATTATTGAAGATGGTAGTTTAGCAATAACAACCCAAGGACAAACTTTAACGGCCAATTATTCTGCAGAAGCTAAAAACATAGATTTTAGATTTATATTTTCTGACAATCCAACTAAATTAAATTTAAATGGAAAATACACGTTTGTAACGACTGCTTCTTTTTTAGGTCAAAATCAAGTTGAAGAACAAGAAATAGATACCGATTTAGTTCCTATTACTTCTATTGATTGGGCTTTAAACGGCAACGCAATTACAATAACAGAAAATGGAAATTTACCTACAGTTTTAAATGTTGAAGAATTTTCTACAAACTACTTAAAATTAAAAGGAGAAGTTGATCAAACTGAAACGGATAATGGTGAATCTGTTCACTTAAAAGCGACTATATACATCGAATTAGAAAAATAGTATTTATTTTTTAACTCTTAAAAGTGCCACATTAATATGGCACTTTTTTTTATTTAACATAAGTTTACAATTCCTTTAATACACTTTTAAGACCCTCACCTACTTTCTTTGTAGCGATGAGAAAACTGCTTTTTTTATTTAGTTCGTTTTTTGTGATTACAATAGTTAATGCACAAGAAAAAAGAACAATTCTAAAAGGAAAAACTATTCTTAATAGTTTGTCTATTTCAGACGTTCATGTTCTAAATACAAACACAAATATTGGCACAATTACCAATGACAATGGTTTTTTTGAAATCCCTGTAAAACTTGGTGATAGTATATTAGTTTCTCATGTTAATCTGCAAGAGAAGTTTATTTTAATTACAAATAAAATTTTATCTGACATTAATTTTACAATTTCATTAAACGAAAAAACATATACTTTAAATGAATTTACATTAGAAAAACCGAGAAGTATTTTTTATCAAGATAAAGATATTACAACGTACCAAGGTCCGGTTGTTAATGCAACAACTTTAAATTTACCGTATGTAAATACACAACCAAAAAAAGACAATTCAATTATAAAATTTAAATCTGGTGGCGTTATTAGTTTAGATAATCTCATAAATTCAATTAACGGAAATAAAAGAAGAGAGAAACTACTTAAAAAATTAGTTGCAGAAGATGATGATCTTTTAAAAATAAGAAAAAAATATACTGATGATTTTTTTATAACTGATCTAAAAATTAAGAAAGAATATATCAATCAATTTTTAAATTACTGTATAGATAAAAACATAATTAATATCTTTAAAAGTGATAATAGCATTAAATTAACAACTTTGTTAATAAGAGAAGGAAAAATTTATCCTCATAAAATATTAAATGAAGATTTATTTTTAACTAAAAAATAAACAAAACTATATGGCAAAAAAATTACTTCTAACATTCTTATTAATTTTATTGTCATTTTCATCTTTTTCACAAGAAAGAAAAACAATACTTAACGGAAAAGTATTAGATTCTTTAGGTGTTGTAAAAAATGCAAATATCATCAACTTAAAAACCAATCAAGGTACATTTTCTTCAGATATTGGTAGTTTTAGAATCTTTGTTTCAGAAGGAGATTCTTTAAGAATTTCTTCTGTACAACATATAACCAAGAAAATTGTCATCACAAAAAATAATTTAAAAAATAAGAATATAACGATTACATTAAAAGCAAATACCTATATTTTAGATGAGTTCGACTTAAAAAGACACAATTTAACAGGCAGATTAGGTATTGACTCTAAAAGCGTTCCTACTAATAAAAAAGATTCTTTATTAAGTGATGTTATGGATTTTTCTAACATAAACATGAAAATTGTAGAAGCAGATGATTATATAGACAAAAGAGTGAGACCACAAATAGTCAACACAGATCCAACCAAAAAATTTGTAGGTGCTGGTGGCTTTGTAAGTATGCCTTTTAAATATTCTGAACGTTTATGGGCTTTACGTAAAAAACTAGCTCTCAATAAAGCGTTTCCTTATAAAATTTTATCAGAATTAGGTGATTCCTTTTTCTTTGACAAATTAAAGATTCCTGTAGATAATTATTTTCATTTTTTAGAATATTGTAATCCTTTAGGTATTGAAAACTTACATAAAGAAGGTAAAATTTTAGAACTCATTAAAGTTTTGCAAACAGAAAGTATTTCTTATTTAAAAATCATTGAAAAAGAGTAATTTGGCGCAATAATTGATTTCTATAGTTTATGAAAATTAAAAAAACACTTTTACTTCTAGTTATAATTCCTGCACTTTCTTTTACTGCACATAAATATTATCTAAGTTTAACACAGATTAATTTTAAGAGCGAAACTAAATCAGTTCAAATAATTATAAATGTTTTTATGGACGATATTGAATTTGCTTTAAACAAAGACTATGACATTGACTTACAGTTAACTACAGGTAAAGAACTAAAAGATAATGATGTTTATTTTAAAAAGTATTTAAACAAAAAATTACACTTTAAAATAGATGGTAGTGCTAAAGACTTCAACTATATTGGTAAAGAATATGAAGGCGATTTGGTCTATTTTTACCTTGAAATTGAAAACATCGAAAGTCTAAAAACTATTGATGTTAGTAATAAAATCTTAACAACTCATTTTCCTAAACAACAAAACTTAATAAAATCTAAAGTGGGTAAAAAGCATAAAAGTATTTTACTAACTGCTGAAAGTGATAAAGGTTTGTTAAAGTTTTAACTCTTTTTAACTTTTCAATTAAGGTTTTCTTAATTTGTACGCTATTAATATAATTAATGTACAAATGAAAAAAGTTACTTTACTTCTATTCTCTTTACTTTTTGTAGCAACTGCGTCTTTTGCGCAAGAACAATCGATTACAAAACAAGGGCATACCAATCAAAATAAATTTAAACAGTTAAAAGACGTTTTGGCAACCCCGAATAGTCGAAGAACTGCTTCTGGTGCGCCAGGTAAAAATTACACGCAACAAAAGGTAGATTATGTTATGGATATCGTTTTAGATGACGATAATCAAAAAATTTCTGGAAATGAAATTATTACATATCACAATAATTCTGTAGACGAATTATCTTATTTATGGTTGCAATTAGACCAAAATATGCGTGCTTTAGATTCTAAAACTCCAGATATTCAATCTGGTAAAGTTCCTAAAAAAGTAAGCGAAGCTAGATTTAATAGAAACTTCCCTGAAAAACCTTTCGATGGTGGATTTAAAATTACAAGTGTTACCAACATGGATGGTAGTAATTTATCGCACACTATTAATCAAACAATGATGCGAATTAACTTAACAAAACCATTGACTTCTGGTGAAACTTTTAGATTTAAAATTAAATGGTGGTACAACATTAACAATCATAGAACGCAAGGTGGAAGATCTGGTTTCGAACATTTTATTGAAAATGGAAATAACAATTATGTAATTGCGCAATTTTTTCCAAGACTTTGTGTGTATGATAATGTAGAAGGTTGGCAAAATGAGCAATTTTGGGGAAAAAGTGAATTCGCTTTAGAATTTGGAGATTATACAGTAAATATTACAACACCAGCAGATCACATGCTAGGTGCAACTGGTGTTTTACAAAATGATCGTGAGGTTTTATCAAAAACTGAATTAAAAAGATTAGCTACAGCTAAAAAAACGTTTGACAACCCAGTAATTATTCGTACTCAAGAGGAAGCTACTAAAATTGAAAAAAGTAAATCTAAAAAAACAAAAACTTGGAAATTTATTGCTAAAAACGTAAGAGATTACGCTTTTGCAACTTCTAGAAAATTTATTTGGGACGCTCAAGCAGTAGATATAAATGGTAAAACGGTAATGGCATATTCTTTATATTCTAAAGAAGCAAATCCTTTATACGGAGAACACTCTACAAGAGCTGTTGCACAAACATTAAAAACGTATTCTAAATTTACATTTGATTACCCTTATCACAAAGCAATTTCTGTAGATGGGCAAATGGGAATGGAATATCCTCAAATTTGTTTTAACCCAGGAAGACCAAATGCAGACGGAACTTATTCTGATAGAACTAAATATAGAATGATAAAAGTTACCATTCATGAAGTTGGTCATAATTTCTTTCCAATGATTGTAAATTCTGATGAAAGGCAATGGACTTGGATGGATGAAGGTTTAAATTCTTACATGGAAATGCAAGCAGAATTAGACTACGACAAAGACTTTCCTATTGTTAGAGGTTACCCAAAAAATATTGTAAAGTATATGGCAGGAGATCAATCTAAAATTGCACCAATTATGTCTAAAGGAGATAATGTGTATAGTTTTGGTAACAATGCATATGGTAAACCTGCAACTGCTTTATGGATTCTTCGTGAAACAATTATGGGTAAAGAGTTATTTGATCATGCATTTAGATCTTATTCTCAAAGATGGATGTTTAAACACCCAACTCCTGCAGATTTCTTTAGATCTATGGAAGATGCTTCTGGTATAGATTTAGATTGGTTCTGGAGAGGATGGTTTTACACAACAGATGTTACAGATATTGGTATAACAGGTGTTAAAAAATACGCTACTAAAAAAAGCGAAGGATCTGTTGAATTTATTGAAGATACATCTAATGGTTTAGGTTTTTCTAGTAAACATAGTAAATATCATTATGAAATTACTTACAACAAACCAGGTGGTTTAGTAATGCCGATTATTGTTGAATTTACTTATAATGATGGTACAAAAGAAAAGAAAACATATCCAGCACAAATTTGGAGGTATAATGATAATGAGGTAACTAAAGTATTTTCTTCATCAAAAGAAATTAAAAATATTACTATTGACCCAGATTTAGAAACTGCAGATGTAGATACATCTAATAACAGTTGGCCAAAAAAGAGTAAAAATAAATTTGAAAAATTTAAAAACAAAATAAAAGGTTAATCCTTTCAATTAAATCATTAAAAAGCGAGTTGAATTCATTTTCTACTCGCTTTTTTTATAAAGATTTGTTAAAATTTTAACAACATTTAACTAATCTGCTCATATATGCTTAATTTAGACGACATATTTAAATCAATATAGATAATTATGAAAAAACTTTCTTTATTAGTGTTTTCACTTTTCTTTATCAGTTTTACAGCAATAGCGCAAGAAAAAACTAAAGAAAAAAAGGAAACACAACAAGGGCACACAGATCAAAACAAATTCAGACAAATGAAGGATGTTTTTGCTACGCCAAATGATCAACATGCTGCTTCTGGTGCACCAGGGCATCAATACACTCAACAAAAAGTAGATTATGTTATGGACATTCGTTTAGACGAAAGTGCAAACAAAATTTATGGTGATGAAAATATTACTTATCATAATAATTCTAAAGACCATTTAGAATATTTATGGGTTCAGTTAGACCAAAACATGAGAGCAGACGATTCTAAATCTCCGTTAGCTAAATCTAATAGTGCTTCTCCGTTTGTAACGCCAGATAACTTTAAAAGTTCTTATATGGAACAAAAGAAAGGTTTTGGTTACAACATTACAAAAGTAGAAAGTAATGGTTCTCCGTTATCTCATTTTATTAATAGAACCATGATGCGTATTAATTTACCAACAGCATTAGCTCCTGGTAAAACATTCGAATTTAGAATTCAATGGAATTACTTAATTAATGACATCAACAAAGATGGTGGTCGTTCTGGTTTAGAAACTTTTAAAGACGGTAACAACAATTATACAATTGCACAATTCTTTCCAAGATTAGCGGTTTACAATAATGTTGAAGGATGGCAAAACATGCAATTCTGGGGTCGTTCGGAATTCGCTTTAGAATTTGGAGATTACGAAGTAAACTTAACAGTACCTTCTGATCATATTGTAGAAGCTACTGGTTCTTTACAAAATGAAAAAGAGGTTCTTACAAGAACACAACGCAAACGTTTAGCGAAAGCTAGAAAAACTTTTGACAATCCTGTTTTAATTGTAACTCAAAAAGAAGCAGAAAAAACTGAAAAAGGACGCGCAACAGGTACAAAAACTTGGAAATATAAAGCAAAAAACGTACGTGATTATGCTTTTGCAACTTCAAGAAAATACATTTGGGATGCAATGGCAGTTAACGTAAATGGTAAAACAATTATGGCTACTTCTTTATATCCTAAAGAAGGAAACCCTTTATGGGAAGAGCATTCTACAAGAGCAATTGCGACTACACTTATCGAATATTCTAAAATAACTTTCGATTACCCTTATCCTAAAGCTGTTTCTGTACATTCAGAAAGACAAGGAATGGAATACCCAATGATTTGTTTCAATTTTGGTAGACCAAAAGCAGACGGAACGTATTCAGACAGAACTAAAAAAGGAATGTTAGGTGTAATTATTCATGAAGTTGGACATAACTTTTTTCCAATGATTGTAAATTCTGATGAAAGACAATGGACTTGGATGGATGAAGGTTTAAACTCTTTTGTTGAAATTTTAGCTGAAGATGTGTATGATCCAGAATTATTTGCTTCAAACCCTGCAAAAGATATTACTAGATATATGGGTGGAGATCAATCTAACATCTCTCCTATTATGTCTCAAGGAGATTATGTAAAACAATTTGGTCCAAATGCATATTCTAAACCAGCTGCTGGTTTATATATTTTGAGAAAAACAATTATGGGTCCAGAATTATTTGACCATGCTTTTAGAACATATTCTAAACGTTGGATGTTTAAACACCCAACTCCAGAAGATTTCTTTAGATCTATGCAAGATGCATCTGGTATGGATTTAGATTGGTTCTTTAGAGGTTGGTTCTATACAACAGACGTAAATGATATTGGTATTAAAAATGTAAAACCTTTATATTTAACTGATAAAGAAAGTGAAAGAGTAATCAAATTAAAAGAACAATACAAATCTTACTTCGAAAGTTTAGGTGATTTAGTTTACATAACGGATAAAAAAGAAGATGCTAATTCTAGCGCAATGAATAAGTATGCTGACGGAAAAGAAGTTCCTGCATATATTTATTCTGTTGAATTTGAAAAGCCAGGTGGTTTAATTATGCCAATTATTGTTGAATTGACTTACGCAGATGGTACAACAAAAAGAGAAACTTTTCCTGCTCAAATCTGGATGAGAAGTGATACTACTGCTAAGAGAGTATTTGCTTCTTCTAAAGAAATTAAGAGTATTGTGGTTGATCCAGATTTTGAGACTGCAGATGTAGATACTTCTAATAACAGCTGGCCAAAACCAAAAGCTGATAAATTTGATGAATTTAAAAAGAAAGTAAAGAATTAATTTAAAAAGTAATTCTTATTATACTAAAAGCCTCACAATATTGTGGGGCTTTTTTTTGTTTAAAACTGCTGGTTTTACTGTTAAATTCAGCACTTCTTTATTAATTAACAAGCAAACAGAAACCCATGAGAAAAATAATTATGGTTACTATTTCTAATAAGTAAACAGAATACATTAAATCTAATTTTCACAAACCGTAGAAAATCAATTGATTCGCTATTTGTTTAGCTAGAAATTATATTGAATTAAAGGGCAAAAAAAAGCATCTAATTTCCTGATTAAATTCAGTATAATTAGATGCTTAAAATAATATAATCAATTCCAACGAGTTTATTAACTCCAGAATTTACGTTTTTTGTTTAATGCTTTTTCCTCTTTCGTTAATTCTTCTATTTCTTTAACAGATAAAACTTTTAAGAATGAAGGATGTTGCTCAATTGCGTATTCAATTTTTGTTACAATATCTGCAATGCTTTCATTATCGTAATCTATATCTAAAGGTTCTTTAATTACCATAGATTGTAATACATTACGTTTTTTAATGTTCAGTCCTTTTTTATCAAAAGAACGTCTAAAACCATCAATAACAATAGGTACAACAATTGGTTTACAGGTTTTTATAATATGTGCAGTTCCTCGTCTAATTGGCTTAAAAGGTGTTGTTGTTCCTTGCGGAAATGTAATAACCCAACCATCTTTTATGGCTTTACCAATATTAGAGATATCAGAATTTTTAACTTGTCTTTTTACATCTTTACCGTCACTACGCCAAGTTCTATCTATAGAAACAGAACCTGCATACGCAAATATTTTAGGTAAAATACCAGATTTCATGGTTTCTCCAGCAGCAACAAAATATAGATTTAATTTTGGATGCCAAATATAACCAACATTTTTAATAGTATCATCTCTTCCACTTAAAGAAGCATTAAATACATGAAACATGGCTGCAACATCTGCAAAATATGTTTGGTGATTAGAAATGAATAAAACATTTTCATCAGGTAAGTTTCTTAAAATTTCTGAACCTTCTATCTGTAAATTATTGAATTTACGGTAACGTCCATGAGAAACCAATCCAAAAATTCTAATAATCATTTTTTTCAAAAATAAAATATGACCAAAAGGATTTCTTTTAAATAAAGGCATTGTTAATTTTTTTTAATACTTGGTTAAAAGCAAACTTACAAAACTAATTACAAAGTTTAAGATTTTAAAAGTTCTTTAATTTCCGAAAGCATCATTGCCGTTGCTCCCCAAACAATGTAATTGTTCAATTTAAAACAAGGTACATCTATATTTTTCATATATGAAGTAGTTAAATTTACAGTAGTTAATGATGCTTCGTTTAAAAGATCTGATACCAAAACTTCAATAGTTTGTGCTACTTCGTAATTGGTATCAAAAACTGGTCTTCTATCAATAAAACCAATAAAAGGGGTTGCTAAAAAATTACTTGGTGGAATATACACATCTGTCAATTCTCTAATAACTGTAATAGAACTCGCTGAAACACCAACTTCTTCAAAGGTTTCTCTTAAAGCTGTTTCTTGTAAATTAGTATCTGTTTTATCAAATTTCCCGCCTGGAAAACTTATTTGAGCAGAATGTGTTCCTTTATAACTTGCTCTTTGCGTGAGTAAAAAAGTAATTTCATTATTTTCATTCGGATAAAATAATGCCAAAACTGCAGCTTTTCTTGGATTATTCGCTTTTATTTTATCGGCATTATAACGCAAACGAAGTTCAGGTGCCATTTTAAATTGTGCTTCTAAACCGCCTAATTCTAAAGTCTTTAAGGATACTATTTTATTTTTAAATTGATTTATTTTCACTTTAAATACCTGTTTTTAGCTAAATTATTGAATTCTTTAGAAAGCGCACATTTTTTGGCAAGAATTTTGAATATAATAAAGTATGAATAACAAATACAAAAAACTAGCTGCTAGTATTGTTTTAGATGCTATTGGTTTTATTCCTGTTCCTTTTTTAGATTTACTTTGGGCACCTGTTTCTGGTTATATAATGACAAAAATGTACAAAGGAAAAACTGGTAAAATAGCAGGTATTGTTTCTTTTTTAGAAGAGATTCTTCCGTTAGATATTATACCAACTTTTACAATTATGTGGATTTACACCTACGTAATAAATAAGAAAAAAGAGGATTCTATTATTGAGGTTTAATTATTATCTTTAAACAAGAAACCTAAACCTAATCTACTTAAAAATTTCTTTTCAAAAGCCCAAAAAAATTTAAATTGACCAAAAAACCAACCAACAATTGGTAAGGTTAACTGATAGATAGGAAATATTAGTAAAATTCTTAAAGGATAATAAATCCAACCAGAAATAGTTTCAGGATCTAATCCAAAAAAACTAGTTACAGGTTTTGCTACCCAAGTTGCAAAAGATCCATTTAGAGCAAACACAATAAATATTGCTACAATAGTCCAATTACTTTCTATTCCCCAACGTAGTTTAAGTTTCTCCATATTTGACAAAATTACAATTAGGAAACCAATAAAGAAAATTTAGTTGATACTAATTTTTTGACTAAAACTACCTTTTGAGTTTTTAGCTTTTATAACATAAATACCTTTCTTAAAATGGGTGGTATTTATGTTTATTTTAGATTTTTTAAAATAATTGTTTTTAGTTATAATACTTTGACCCAGTAAATTATAAATAAATACCTCATCTATTAAATTTTCTGATGAAATAATTAATTCGTTATTGTTATTTCTAATAGTAATTTCATTTAATTCATAATTATCAACACCTAAAATTTTCTCATTAAAAGTTATATAAAAGCGATCATCATAAACACCCGAATTTAGAGTAATTATAGCGTTTTCTGATATAATATTATAATAGTTTTGAGTAAAACTATCATATAAAAAAACATTACTGTCTATATTTATAATTTCATCAATTTTAAATGTAACATCTCTATTTACATCACTTTTAACTTTTAACGGAATTACAAGGTTTGTATTAAAATCATTTATTCCAGTAATAGCATAAGGTAAATTATTTCCTTTAATTTTTAAAGCCATATCTGTAGGGTTGTAATCCCACATTTCTGCTTCATAACCAGCATCAAATTGATTTGTTAATCCTCTAAATCCTACAGAAACAGGTCTATGATATATTTCTTCATTATATAAAAACTCAAACCCGATTCTTAAAATTGGGAAACTTGTTGTTTCTATCTTTGATTGTTTTTTACTAAAAAAAACATTTGGTGTATTCAAAGCTCTTTGTGTGTTATTATTAAAAGTAATAGTTCCACCTGTTCCTGAAGCTTCTACAAAAAAACCTTGACCAATACCAACAAATTGTCCTGGTATTTTTGTTCCTGTACCATCACCTAAAGAAGAAGTCGAATTTCCCATACTAGCAACCCGAGTTGCATAACCACCAACGTATGTTGCCCTATAATGATCTACATCAATTCCTGCTTCATAAAAATAGATAGTTCCAGTAATAGCAGTAGAGTTTTCTGAAGTAAAAATATCTATATCAATTGGTGAAGGATAAGGATTTCCTAACAAACTATAATTTCCTGTAGTTATATCACTTGTATATTCACCATCATTGGGTCTACCTACAAAAGTATAATTTTGTCCACTAGCATTTCCTGTACTTTTTTTATTAAACCCTTCTGTAGGGTTTATAGCTAAAGTTTCACTAATTTCTCTTGTCCAATCTCCGGCATTTGTAAGTTTAGCTAACCACTTTCTACTTAAACTAATTGGAGAAATTGAATTATCTCCATCAAAAGCTCCAGAAAAAGCAATATCTAAAGGTGTATTTGATGCTGTTAAAGCTGTAGACCCATCTTTTAAAACTCCTGCAATATTATATGTTAAGCCGTCTGTGGTTACAGGAGACGTCCAATAACCGCTTTGATAAACATTTACTAAAGTTCCTGTAACATCTTTATACAATTTACCTTTACCAGATGCGTTTTTAACACCAGAATGTGTTTGTATTAATTGTGAAGTTCCTAATAATCGTAAATCTCCATCAAGCTCTAAAGCATTTGTAACCGTTAAATTAACTCCGTCTGCAATTGTTAATGTTTGTCCACTTTCTACATGCAAACAATCACAGTTAGTATTTGCCGTAATGGTAATATCTCCTTGTGTTCTAATTCCTAAAAGTAAATCTGCAGCACTATCATCTGGTTCTCCAGCATTGTTTCCTCCTGTCCAACCGCTATTATAAACAATTTCATTATCTGCACATTCAATATAATCAAAACCTGTTACATTTGTTTTTGCAACAGCATATAGTACATCTGCAGCATTTGAAGTTGTAAAAGCAGCATCTAAAAATGTAAACTCTAAATTTGCTGTGGCTTCATCGCTATTTAAATGACTATTGGCTTTTCCTGTAAAACTTAATTGAGCTTCTGTATTTGAGTTAAGTGTTAAAACTGCTGTCAATCCTTCTGGAACATTACTAATAGTAACCTCTGAAGCTGAAAACACACCTGAACTAGCAAAAAAAGTATCTCCTGTTAAAGTTATAATTACAGGATTTGTTGTATCATCTATAGTACCATCATTTGGGGTTTCTGGTAATAATAATTTTGTATAATATTGATTCATATCATCTCCATTATTACCACAAATATAAAATTTAGAACCATCACCATTAAAAACAATATCTAGAATAGCACTTTCTTCAGTAGCTATAGAGTACGTATTTGTATTTGTTATTGTACCAGTAGTTACATCAAAATTATTAGTCAACGTAAATTCATTTATATCACCTCCTTGTTTACCAGCAATATAAAATTTACTTCCATCACTATTAAAAGCAAGTCCTTGTGGAGAATTATCTACCGGTTTTACATTATAATTGCCATCATAATCAGCTGCAAGTGTTGTTAAATCATAATTAGAAGATAAAGAAAATTGAAAAACCCTATCTCTTCTATTACCAAGAACAAATAATTTGGATCCATCTCCATTAAAAACCATATCTCTTGGACTCTGTTCGTTGTTCGTTTCAGTAATATCAACTGAAAATGGACCAGAATGTGTTACCGTTGAAGATAAATCGAAATTAGAGGAAAGTGCATATTGGTTAATGCCATCATCATCATTACCAATTACAAATAATGTTGAACCATCACTATTAAAAGCCAAGCCTAAAGGTGTTGTTTCTTCGTTAGTAATCGATAAAACGTTTTCTAGAGAACCAGTACCAATATCATAAGGAGTAGAAAGGTTAATTTCTAATATCGAATCTGAAGTAGCTCCCGCAACAAAAAGTTTTGTACCATCATTATTAAAAACCATTCCTTGAGGGTTTGATTCAAATAATGTTACAAATATACTCGAATCATCTAATGAAATAGATGTAAAATCATACCCTGGAGTTAAAGTATAATGTTTTATTTCTTGATCTATAAAACCTGCTACATAAACCTTTGTACCATCATTATTTATTAAAAGAGCATTAGGTTCTCCTTCAGTTAATGCAGCAGTTACGGTTTTTGTACCTAGAGTTGATAAATCATAACCGGTACTTAAATTATAAGTATTTATAGCATCACTTTGATGACCAATAATATATAATTCTTTACCATCATCATTAAACTCTATTGCTCTGGCATTATTTTCTTCTCCAGCAATATCAATATCTCTATCTAAAGATGCAGTAGATAAATCATAAGCTGTTAAACTGAACTCAAAAACCTTGTCTGAACTTCTATCTACAATGAACAATTTTGTTCCATTAGTATTAAATCTAAAACCTGTAAGATCATCACCATGATTATTTGGTCCTAAATATGCATCTATTGCTGCTTCGGCATTAAAGATAACTGGCACATCCATTACTGTATCAATACTAGATAGGTCCCAAGCTGTATTTACAACATACTCAGTAACATCATCTCCAGCACCACCTAAAATATACATTCTTGTTCCAGCAGTATTAAAAATAACGTCTTGTGGATTGCCTTCTTCATTTTTAACTCTAAAAGAACTCTCAATAACACTTTTGGTAGTTATATCGTAAGGAGTACTTAATGAATATTGAACTACATAGTCTCTATCAGAACCCAACATATAGAATTTGTTACCAGAATCACCGTAAATCATACCGGTTGGTCTTGTTTCTTGTCTAGGTATTACATACTCACCAATATGAGTAGGTGATGAAATATCAAAAGAATTTGCACCAGAATATGCTAAACTTTGCGCATAAAAAGATATCTGCAAAAATGCAAAAAATAGAAATAGGGAAATGATTCTTCGTTTCATAGCTAATTATAATTTTCGGGGGATGAAAATAATTAGAATCTAAATATAAGAAATTTAGATTAAGAAAAAGTTATTAAGACGTCTTATTTTTCTTAAACATTAACCAAAAACCAATTAAAATTAACGGAATACTTAATATTTGCCCTGTATTTAAAGAGTTTAAAACCCAATCTTCTCTACCTTCTACTTGTGCTTCTTTTAAGAATTCAATAAAGAAACGTAAAGACCAAAGAACTACTAAAAACAAACCAAAAAGAAAACCTGTTTGTTGTCTTTTTTCTGTTTTCCAAAACAAATGCCACATTACAAAAAACAATATTAAGTAACTAAATGCTTCATATAATTGAGTTGGATGTCTTGGTACAGTTTCTCCTGCAGCTTTAAAAATAACTCCAAAATTACTTCCTGTTGGTTTTCCATAAATTTCTGAATTGAAAAAATTTCCTAAACGGATGAAGAATCCAGCTAGAGCAACCATAATTGCCAATCTATCTAAAATAAATAACCAAGGTTTGTTTAAATGTTTTTTAGCATAGAAATACATAGCAATTGGAATACCAATTGCTGCACCATGGCTTGCAAAACCTGTGAAACCTGTAAATTTCCAACCCTTTATTATACCTAATAAAGAATCGTTGACACTCTCTTTTATTGGTAAGAAAATTTCTAATAAATGATCTTGATAATAATCCCAACTATAAAAGAAAACGTCTCCTAAACGCATACCAATTAACATAGAAATAAAAACATACATAAAAATTACATCCAATTTTTCTAAAGGAATTTTATCTTCTATATAGATTTTTTTCATTAATCTTAAACCTAATAAAAATGCCGCTACAAACATTAAGCTGTACCAACGTATTACAAAAAAACCTAAATCTATTCCTAATGAAGGATTCCACTCTATTGCTAAAAAACTCATATATTTTATTGAAAAATTAAATGATTCAAAAATTATTTATTATTCTTTCTTTTCTGGTACAGGATCATAACCGCTTCCGCCCCAAGGATGACAACTAAATATTCTTTTTAGTGCTAACCAACCACCAGAAAATAAACCATGTTTTTGTAAAGCTTCTATAGTGTAATGAGAACACGTAGGACTGTATCTACAGGTTGCTGGTGTAAATGGTGAAATTGCGGTTTGATAAAAACGAACCAACAAAACAAATGGGTATGAAAGTATTTTTTTCAACTTAATTTACTAAAAAAGTTGTGCCTTCTTTACCATCTTTTAATTGAATTCCTAATTCAATTAACTCATCTCTAATTTGATCAGACAATGCCCAATCTTTATTTTCTCTTGCTTCTTTTCTTAATTTAATCAACAACTCCACTACTCCATTAATTTTTTCTGAATTGTCTTGAGAATTTTCATTCATCAAACCTAAAACATCAAAAACCATAGCGTTTAAAGTTTCTTTAAAATCAGCTAAATCTACAGCAGTTAAACTTGCTTTATTTTCTTTTATTTGATAGATCAATTTTACAGCTTCAAATAAATGAGAAATTAAAATAGGTGTATTAAAATCATCATTCATCGCAGCATAACAATTGTCTTTCCAATTTTGCACATTAAATGTTGATGTTTTACTAACTTCAATTTTATCTACAAAATTAACGGCTTCCATCAATTTAGAATGCCCTTTTTCTGATGCTTCTAAAGCTTCACCAGAAAAATCTAAAATACTTCTATAACTTGCTTGCATATTAAAGAAACGAACCACACTTGCAGAAAATGCTTTTGGTAAAATGTCATTTTCTCCTGATAAAATTTCATTTGGTAAAATGAAATTTCCTGTAGATTTTGCCATTCTTTGTCCGTTTAAAGAAAGCATGTTTGTATGCATCCAATAATTTACAGGAGTAACACCGCTACACGTTTTAGACTGTGCTATTTCGCATTCGTGATGCGGGAATTTTAAATCCATTCCGCCACCATGAATATCGAAACTGTCTCCTAAATATTTTGTACTCATTACAGAACATTCTAAATGCCAACCAGGAAAACCATCGCTCCAAGGAGAAGGCCAACGCATAATATGTCTTTCATCTGCTTTTTTCCAAAGTGCAAAATCTTGTGGATTTTTCTTATCTGATTGCCCGTCTAAAGTTCTAGTATTGTGTAATAAATCTTCTACTTTTCTCCCAGAAAGGATTCCATAGTTTTCTTTATTATTATATTCTAAAACATCAAAATAAACAGAACCATTTACTTCATAAGCAAAACCTTTTTCTATGATTTCCTTAATCATTTCTATTTGCTCAACAATATGACCTGTTGCAGTAGGTTCTATACTTGGTGGTAAAAAGTTGTAGTTTTTTAAAACATCATGAAAATCTACAGTGTAACGCTGTACAACTTCCATAGGCTCAATTTGTTCTAAACGTGCTTTTTTAGCAATTTTATCTTCGCCTTCTTCGGCATCATTTTCTAAATGACCAGCATCTGTAATATTACGTACATAACGTACTTTATATCCTAAATGCAATAAGTAACGATAGACCACATCAAAAAACATAAAAGTTCTTACGTTTCCTAAATGTGCGTTGCTATATACAGTTGGTCCGCAAACATACATGCCAACGTAACCTTCTGCTATGGGTTTAAAGTCCTCTTTCTTTTTAGATAGAGAATTGTATACTTTTAATTGATTTTCTTTGTAGCGTTCCATTAAAAAAAGTGACTAATTACAGTTGATAAAGATAGGCACTTTAAAGAGAATAGCGAAATGGAAATTGAGTGAAGTTTGTTAATAAAAAGGAAAGATTTAAACTACTTGATTACGATACTACTATACTCACCATTCACAATTAAATTATTCTTTGATGAATTATTATTGGTTGTTTTATTCTTTAAACTTACACGTTTGTTTTCTAATTTTACGCGATTTACATTGTATTTAAAAGCCGCATGTACATCTCCAAAATTAAGGGTTGCGTCTGAATGACTTAAATTTAAAACAAATTCCCCAAAATTAGGATTGAAGCTATTAATTAATAGTTCGCCAAATTTATCTGACAGGTTTACATTTTCATTGATTCTTGTAATATTTACCCCAGATGAATTGTTTGATAATGTTGTATTAGTAACTGATGCTATTTTAGCATCAGTTACATTGTTTAAGAATAAGTTACATCCATTTAAATCGTTTATAGAAACTTTAGAGTAATCTACCGTTAATTTACCTCCAATTAAATTTTCTACATCAAAAACACCATACTTTACATTACCAGAAGCTACTGTGTTTGGTAGTTTTACTTTGCAGTGTCTTGTATTTAAATCGAATGTTGCACCTTTTGGGACTTTAATTTCTAACCTCTTTTTAATTTTTACTTTTTTACCGTTGATCGTTAAATCATCTGAATTGGAAGAAAAATTAAAGTTCATATTCTTTAAAGCCTCTTTTGCTTTTAATAGACCAATTCTAATTTGTTCTTTATCAATGTTTTTAATTTGCAATCTTGCTTCTTCTAAAGATTCTTTTAACCTTTTTTTATCAATAGCTTTTATTTTATGTTTTGAGTTTTGAAGTGCTAATTTCACTTTAGTACCCGTATTTTTTAGCTCCTTCTTTAATTCTTTATATTTCTTGCTTTTTTTAAATTTCTCCCATTCTTTTTTAGATTTAATCACAATATGTTTATCATCATTATGATATTCAAAAGAATATTTCCCATCTTTTTTCATGTCTTCTTCTAAATCATCTAAATCGAAGTCAAAGTCGAAGTCGAAATCCATATCTGGCATTACAATAGCATCCATATCTGGCATTTGAATTTCTGGCATCTCAAAATCGAAATCCATGTTATTAAAGAAAGTAATATCATTATTTAATCGGAAAGAATTATTTCCTTTAGAAGTAATTTTAACCTTCTTCTTGTTACCTAAAGCTTCAAAGTTCCAGTTTTTAAAATACTTTTCTGCTTCTTCCTTAGATAAACCTTCTACTTCTATAAAAGCTTCTATTTGTACTTCCTTTTTAGACCAAGTTGTTACATTTATATCTGTATTTGAAGCGTTAATTGCTACCTCAACATCTTTATTTACCTTAAAGTTTTCAGTAAACTTTTTATCAAATTTTTGAGCAAAGCCTGTTCCTATAAAACAGATTGCTAAAAGAGTACTTATTTGTTTATATAATTTGCGTTTCATTTTGTGTATTTTTTAAATTTTTAAGTTGTTTTAATTGTTTTTTCAAACGTTGCAACAGCTGTAAGCGTAATTGTAGATTGCTGATCAATGCATCTATAGTAGAATCATTAACTCCGTTTGTATTGAGCTCTTTGGTTAATGATTTGTATTCTTTGGTGAGTTCTGCAATCTTTAATAAATAACCATCAATAATTTCTTTGTTCTCGTCATTTAACTCTAATTGACTAATTTCTAAATTGATACTATTCTTATAATATTTCTCTATGGTTTCAAATTCTGGAGAAATATTACCTAAAGTAATTTCTTTTGGTTGAGTAAGTTTTATTTCTATTCTTTCTGTAGGATAAAATTTAATTGCCAAACTAATTAACAAAACAACTGAAGCTGCAATAGACAACCATTTGTAATTCTTCTTTTTGGGTTTTGTCTGTTGCATTTCTTTTTGTAACAAAGCTTCAAACTTATTTGCATGATTTGCAGATAATTCTATATTTTCTTCTTTATAATCTTTTATAAACTCTCTAATATCCTTCTGCATAACTCGTGTTTTTTAATTGTTCTTTCAATATTTTCTTCCCTCTTAACAAATGTGTTCTAGAAGTGTTTTCTGTAATATTTAATACTTCAGCTATTTCTTGATGATCATAACCTTCTAATAAATACATACTTAAAACCAATCTGTACTTATCTTTTAAATTGTCAATTGTTTCTACAATTTCATTAACTGAAATACTATAATCAACCTTCCAATCTTCTTCTTCTGGTTTTGCAATTACTTCTTCATTAATAGCAATCAATTCTAATTTGTTTTTCTTTAAATAATCGATACTTTGGTTGATTACAATTTTTTTTAACCAAGCTCCAAATGCTACTTCATTCTTGTAATTATCAATATATTTAAACGCTTTTATAAAAGCATCTTGCATAACATCTTCTGCTACAAATCTATCTTTAACATATCTGTGAGCAACCAATAACATTGCCTTGCAATACAAATTATACAATTGCATTTGCGACTTTGCACAATTATTTTTGCATAGGTTTATAATAGGTTGATGTAACTGTTTGGTTGGTTTCATTACTTCTTTCTTACTCTATAGACGACACATTTTTAGAAGTGTTGCAAAATGAGTGAAATTTTATTTATAAATTTATTATAGAGGTACAACAATGGTTGCAGAAGTTCCTGCATTTGTACTTGGCTCGTAGTTTATGGTTCCTTTTATCATATCTATTCTACTTTTAATATTTAAAACACCATGTCCTTTTTTGCTTTTATTTTGCATGCCAATTCCATTATCTTCTACCAATAAAATTAATTGACCTTCTTGTTTATATAAGAGTACATTAACTTCAGATGCATTTGCGTGTTTTATAATATTGCTGATTAACTCTTGCACAACTCTATATAAACTTATTTCAATTTGTTCATTAAACCGCTCGCTAATATTAAAATATTCGAATTTCTGTTCAATTTTAGAATACATAAAAGCACCTTTCAGTAGATCATCTATAGCATCAATTAAACCATTTTCTAACAAGGTTCTTGGCATCATTTGATGAGAAATATTTCTAATTTCATCCGCAGATCTTGCACAATTATTTAATATTTTAGACAGTTCTTCTTTCTTAACAATATCTTCTTCTTTATTTTTTACGTGACCAATAGCCATTTTTAAAGCTGCCATTTCTTGTCCAATTCCATCATGCAAATCTTTACTTATTCGTTTTCTTTCATCTTCAGATGCCTTTAACAGAGATGAAAATCCTTTTTCTTTTTCCTTTATAACCGCTTTCTGTAGTGCTACTTTTTGTTTTGCTTTATTTTTATTATAAAATAATAAACCGCCTAAAATTAAAAAACCTAAACCACCAAGTAACAATAGTTGGTTATTTCTTTGTGATGATATTGTGGCATTTTGAGTTTGTAATTCTAAATCTTGTTGGGCAATTTGTTTTTCTTTTTCTACAGTTTCATACTTTACTTGTAGTGAAGAAATCTTATTTAAATTATTTTCATTTATAACCGAATCTTTGTAAATTATTCTTAATTTAAAATATTCTAACGCTTTTTTAGAGTTATTTCTTTTTGATTCCAATTCATAGAGATAATAATAATTATCCATCAACTTTAATTTATCTTTTAATCCCTTAAATAAACTTAAACTCTCTTTTAGCTCTTTTTCAGATTTTTGAAATTGATTTATATTGTAATAAGCTTCTCCAATATTCATTTTTGCAATACCAATACTAATTTTATCTTTAAATTCTTCTGCTTTAACTAAAGATTTTTTATAATATTCTATAGCTTTATTAAAATCGTTTTTATAGAAATAAATTGCTCCTATATTAGAATATACTGTAGCAATACCTTCTAAATGACCAGTAGAATATATTAATTTTTCTGCTTTTTTATAAAATGCTAAAGAACTATCCAATTTGCCATACATTAAAAGCATATTCCCTTTTTCAAGATAAATATCAGATAAAACATCATTATTCAATTTTCTTGTTTCTGCGATTTCAATACATTTATCAACTTGTTCCATTGCTTTCTTGTACTCTTTTAATTGCCAAAAAGTTTGACCAATTTTAAGATCTGCTAAAACGCCTGTTACGGTATCTTTATTCGCATAAGAAAGATCTCTTGCTTTAAATAAATAATCAGTAGAAATTTCAAAATCTCCCCTTAATGAATAAACTACCCCTATGTTTTTATTTGCTTTTGCAATTAATAATGGGTTCTTTAAGTTTTCTGCAATTACTAAAGATTTTAACTGTTCACCTATTGCTTTATCATAATCTCCTTTTTGTTGATGATAAACACCTAAAGCTTCATGATATCTGGCAATCCAAAAAGAATCTTTGGTTTTTATATTCATTTTAAATTTTTCAATATTAGAAAACATAGAATCTAAAGTTGAATATTGTGTTCTAACAATTTTCTCATGAAGGTTTTCTAACTTTTGTTGATATGTCTCTTGAGCTATTCCTTTCATAGTAAAGAAACATAAAATAATAGAAAGAAGAATTTGGTTGGCTTTCATAATAAAGAATTTCTAGTTGATTAACATTTTGTAATTTACTAATTTCTAATAGAATATCTTATTTTATACTTCATCAAACATTAAAAACCATGGAATGGTAATATATTTTAAGTTTTGACTATTTTTACAAAAAGACAAACAAGTTAGATGAAAAAGGACATTATTAATGTTATTAAAAGCAAACAAAATATTTATATTATTTGTTGGTTTTTATTCTTCTTTCCTTTAAAAACACAACTAGATAATGGGTTAATGCTTGTTTTTGATTTACTTTTTAGAAATGGAATTACTTCAGCTGTTTTTAATTACAATTACACAGGAACTTTTACTGGATGTGAAAAAATTAAGGAAATTGTAAAAGCTAACTTATATTTTAATTGGTTTCAAAAACATGGAATTTATTGGATAAAGTTTCTACCTTCTTTATTTGCTTTTATATTTCTTTTTAAAAGATGGAAAAAAGATAATTATTTTAAAAATTTAGACTGGTTTCTGATTATAATAGCTTGTTTTAGTATTCTCACTTCATTAAATGACCTGATTTCTTTATTGTTTTATTTTGACAATTACTCATCAGAACAAATATTAAGGTTACTACCAACTGTCTTTGTTTTTTTATCAATAGGTGCATTTATTTTCTTTAAAATATTTAATTTTAAAGAAAGATTACAGGCAATCATTTTTGGAATTTTAGGATTTTATGGAAGTTTTTTTCTTTGGATGCAGTTTTTAGGTCCAAAAATTCTTCCAATTATTCATTAATAGATTATTTTTACTTTAAATTACTTTTTTTGACCGATAAAAAACCTTCTGCTTTACATGAAAAAGATGGAGTTTCTAAACCAGAAACTACCAGTAAATCTGCTGCTGAAAAAATAAAATTAAGTAGAGCAAAACAAAATTCTGTAGATGAGTTTGTTACTAAAATTCTTGAAGGAAATATTACTTTTTTAAGTCGTGCAATAACTTTAGTCGAAAGTACCAATAAAAAACATCAACAAAAAGCAAATGAGATTTTAGAACGTTGTTTACCACATGCAAATAATTCCGTAAGAATAGGAATTACAGGTGTTCCAGGTGTTGGAAAAAGCACATTTATAGAATCTTTTGGAAAACATTTAACTTCTCAAGGAAAAAAAGTAGCAGTTTTAGCCGTAGACCCAAGTAGTTCTGTAAACAAAGGTTCTATTTTAGGTGATAAAACAAGAATGGAAGAATTGGTAACGGATAAAAACGCCTTTATTAGACCTTCACCTTCTGGAACATCTTTAGGTGGCGTCGCTCAAAAAACACGCGAAAGTATTATTCTCTGTGAAGCTGCTGGTTTTAATACCATTATTATTGAAACTGTTGGTGTAGGCCAATCGGAAACCGTTGTTCATTCTATGGTAGATTTCTTTTTGCTATTAAAATTGGCTGGTGCGGGTGACGAACTACAAGGAATTAAACGCGGAATTATAGAAATGGCAGACGCAATTGTAATTAACAAAACGGATGGTGATAACGAGAAAAATGCAAAAATTGCCAAAGTAGCGTTTAATAGAGCTTTACATTTATATCCATTAAAAGAAAGTAAATGGCAGCCAAAAGTATTAACTGCAAGTGCATTGCATAATTATGGAATTTCAGAAATTGATTCAATGATTGTTGAATATATTTCGCTAACCAAAGAAAATAACTATTTCAGTAACAAAAGAAATAACCAAAATAAATACTGGCTTTTAGCAACTATTGAGCAACAGTTAAAGGACAACTTTTATAATAACCCAAAAGTTAAGAATTCTTTATCTGAAGAAATCGTAAATTTAGAAAACGGAAAAACTACTCCTTTTAATGCAGCTAAACGTTTGTTGGAATTGTAGTTTGGTTTGTAACCTAAAAGCTATCTATATAAGCCACTAAAACAGTATCACAATATTTTTGAAAAAAGAAAAATTTCGTTTTAAAGCACAAAAAAACTCCTTTTAAGGAGTTTTTAATTTATAACTATAAGAGTTTTTTACTTAAAAAAAGAATCAACAAATTCATGTTTATTAAACACTTGTAAATCGTCTATTCCTTCTCCAATTCCAATATATTTTACAGGAATTTTAAATTGATCTGAAATACCAATTACAACTCCGCCTTTTGCTGTACCATCTAATTTAGTAACTGCCAAAGAAGTTACTTCTGTTGCCAATGTAAACTGTTTTGCTTGCTCAAATGCATTTTGCCCTGTAGAACCATCTAAAACTAATAAAACATCGTGTGGAGAGTTATCAACTACCTTTTGCATTACACGTTTAATCTTTGTTAACTCATTCATTAAGTTAACTTTGTTATGTAAACGACCTGCAGTATCAATAATTACAACATCTGCATTTTGGTTTACTGCAGATTTTAAGGTATCAAAAGCTACAGAAGCAGGATCAGACCCCATTTCTTGCCTTACAATTGGCGTATCAGTTCTGTTCGCCCAAACTTGTAATTGATCTATTGCCGCTGCTCTAAATGTATCTGCCGCACCTAAAACAACTTTTAAGCCTTGTTTTTTAAATTGACTTGCCAACTTACCAATTGTTGTTGTTTTACCAACTCCGTTTACACCAACTACCATAAGAACGTAAGGTGTTTTGTTTCCGTCTTTGTCTAAAGGTAATTTAGGAATTGTAAATTCGGTTTCATTGCCAATATTAGTTTCTGATAAAAGGCCTGCAATTTCTTCTCTAAGAATTGCATTTAATTCATCTGTACCTACATACTTATCTTTAGCAACTCTTGCTTCTATTCTATCAATAATTTTTAAAGTGGTATCTACACCAACATCCGAAGCCACTAAAACCTCTTCTAAATTATCTAAAACATCTTCATCTACTTTAGATTTACCTGCTACTGCTTTAGATAATTTACCAAAGAAACTTTCTTTGGTTTTCTCTAAACCTTTATCTAATGTTTCTTTTTTTTCTTTCGAAAATATATTTTTGAAAAAACTCATATCCTTTTTTTATAATCTAATGGAAATACTCTAAAAAGTATGCCATTTATCTGGTTGGGTTAAATTGTTATTAAAGTTGCCTGCGTTAGGGATTGAAGCGACATCCTTTTTATACTTAACTCGATTTAGTATCTCTACTAAACACTTAAATTACTTATAAGTATAAAAGATACTGAAATAAATTCAGCATAAAAAGATATAGCGGAAAGCCCGACCTTTAGTTAACGCCCAAAAATACGTAATTATAAGGCGCAAAAAAAACTACTTTCTAAAATAGAAAGTAGTTTTAAATATTTTATGTGGTAAAAATTACTTTTTTGCTAAAAAAGCATCTACTTTAGAAGGATCCATAATTGATTCTACAAAAGTGTAAGCTCCTGATTTTGGAGATTTTACCATTTTTATAGCTTTACTTAATCTTTTTGAAGATGTTTGTAACGATGCTACTGTTTTCTTTGCCATTGTGTTAGTTTTTAAAATCTATATGCTCTGTTCTGAGTTCTAGATATTTTAATTATTTAATTTCTTTGTGAACAGTCATTTTCTTTAAGATAGAATTGAATTTTTTAATTTCCATTCTATCTGGAGTGTTCTTCTTGTTCTTTGTTGTAATATATCTAGAAGTACCTCTTTCTCCTGAAGCTTTATGCTCTGTACATTCTAAAATTACCTGAACTCTGTTTCCTTTTTTTGCCATCTGTATAAAATTTTAAATCGCTTAAGCTTATTTAGTTAAAAATCCGTTAGCTCTCGCTTCTTTTATAACTGCAGAAATTCCTTTCTTGTTAATATTCTTTAATGCAGAAGCTGATACTTTTAAAGTAATCCATTTATCTTCTTCTGGTATGAAAAAACGCTTGGTCATTAGATTAGCGTCAAACTTTCTCTTAGTTCTATTCATAGCATGAGAAACATTGTTCCCAACCATTGCTTTTTTTCCTGTTAATTCACAAACTCTAGACATCTTTTCGACAGTATTTATAGTGTTATCTCTAAACGAGGTGCAAATCTACAACTAATTACAATATTGAGCAAAACAATTTTACATATTTTTAAAGAATTTCTTTCTGTAAAATTTCTAATGATTTACTTACCGTTCTGTTAATTACTTTTTCTCTTGGTTGACCAAAATTAAACTCTTCTACAAACACCTCATTATCTGTTGCTAACGCTATAAAAACAACGCCAACACTTTTATCATTATGGTCTGTCGTTGGGCCAGCATTACCAGTAACTGCAATTGCATAATTTGTATTTAATTTTTCTTTTGCTCCTTTTGCCATCTCAATTGCTACTTCTTTACTTACAACAGAGTACTTTTCTATTGTTTTTTTGGACACTCCTAACAAACTTATTTTTGTTTCTGCTGAATAGGTTATAAAACTACCTTTATAATAAGCAGATGATCCTACAACAGAAACCAAATTGGCTGCAATTTTTCCTCCAGTTAGACTTTCTGCCGTGCAAATAGTCTTATTATTCCTTTTTAAAATCTCTCCTACTCTTTTTTCTAAAGAAGCATCATCATCTAAACCTGTAATAATTTCTGGTATTAATTGATAAACCTTTGCAACCTCTTCATTCAATTCTTTTTCTAGAATTTCTTTATTTTCTCCTTTGGCGGATAAACGTAAACGGACTTTACCAAATGATGGTAAATACGCTAATTTTATATAGGTTGGCAAATTGTTTTCGAAATCTTCAATTCTTTCAGCAATCATACTTTCTCCTGCTCCATAAGTCATAATTGTTTTATGAATTATAAAAGGTAGTTTAAATTGCTTTTGAATTCTTGGTAAAACTTGATTGGTAATTAAACCCTTCATTTCATAAGGAACTCCGGGAAGTGACACAAAAACAGTTTCGTTTTCATAAAACCACATTCCTGGCGCTGTACCAAAACTGTTTTGCAAATAAGTTGCTTTTGAAGGTAATTGCGCTTGTGCTCTTTGAATTTCTTTAAATGGATGATTTATCTTCTTGAACAATTCTTTTATATGCGCCACAACTTCTGGATACTCAATAAGTTTATCATCATTAAAATACTTTGCAATTGTTTTTTTTGTGATATCGTCTTTTGTTGGCCCTAACCCGCCAGTAAGAATAATAATATCTACTCTTTTTTGCGCTTCTTTTAAAGCGTTTAAAATATGTAGTTCATCATCTTGGATAGATGTTATTTGATATACAGAAACGCCAATTTTATTTAATTGTTGACCAATCCATTGCGAATTTGTATCTACAATTTGACCGATTAAAATTTCATCTCCTATTGTTATAATTTCTGCATTCATATTTTTTTTGTTGCAAAGTAACAAAGTTAAAAAGAGTCACAAAGTTTGACTTTGAATCTTTGCAACTTTGTAACTTTGTAACTTTGTAACTCTTTTTAACTTTGTTGCTTTTTTTTTCTATTTAACTCTAATATTAAAAGCTTCTTTTCCTTCTACAACTCCTTTTAAAACATCATTTTCTACAACTTTTCCAACTCCTGCTGGTGTTCCTGTAAAAATAACATCTCCTTTTTTTAATGTAAAATATTGAGAAACATAAGAAATTAACTCATCTGTTGTCCACAACATAGCGTTTGTGTTTCCATCTTGTACTATTTCATCATTTTTATACAATTGAAATTTTAAGTTTTCTAAATCGAATTGTTCCTTTGGATAAAATTCTCCAATAACAGCACTTCCGTCAAACGCTTTTGCTTTTTCCCAAGGCAAACCTTTTTCCTTGCATTTTGCTTGTACATCTCTTGCAGTAAAATCGATTCCTAGTCCGATTTCATCGTAATATTTATGCGCAAACTTTGCATCTATATGTTTACCAACTTTATTAATTTTTACCAAAACTTCTACTTCATAATGAACATCGTCAGAAAAAGGTGGGATAAAAAATGGGTTTTTTCTTGGTAAAATAGCAGAATCTGGTTTTAAAAAAACAACAGGATTTTCTGGTCTTTCATTTGCTAGTTCTTCTATATGTTTGGCATAATTACGCCCAATACAAATTATTTTCATTTTTATTTATTGAAAAATTAAAAAGTTCTAGATACAAATTTATTCATTCTTCATAAATTCACTCGAACTGACAAACTGACAAACTGATAACTGACAAACTGATAACTGATAACTGATAACTGATAACTGATAACTGAAATCTACGGAATCTACGGAATCCAAACTTTTGGAAAATTAGGTTTACGTTTTTCTAAAAAAGCATCTCTACCTTCTTTTGCTTCATCTGTCATATAAGCAAGTCTTGTTGCTTCACCTGCAAAAACTTGTTGCCCAACCATTCCATCATCGGTTAAGTTCATTGCGAATTTTAACATTTTAATTGATGTTGGAGATTTTTCTAAAATTTCTTGCGCCCATTCAAAAGCTGTATCTTCTAATTCTTCATGAGGAATTACAGCATTTACCATTCCCATTTCAAAGGCTTCTTGCGCAGAGTAATTTCTTCCTAAAAAGAAAATTTCTCTTGCTCTTTTCTGACCAACCATTTTTGCCAAATATGCTGAACCATAACCACCATCAAACGAAGTTACATCTGCATCAGTTTGTTTAAAAATAGCATGTTCTTTAGACGCCAAAGTTAAATCACAAACAACATGTAAACTATGCCCGCCACCAACTGCCCAACCAGGAACAACAGCAATAACTGCTTTTGGCATAAAACGAATTAACCTTTGAACTTCTAATATATTTAACCTGTGATAACCATCTTCGCCAACATAACCTTGGTGTCCTCTGGCCTTTTGATCTCCACCAGAACAGAAAGAATAAACACCATCTTTTGTACTTGGTCCTTCGGCCGAAAGTAATACTACACCTATCGAAGTATCTTCACCTGCATCATAAAAAGCATCGTATAATTCTTTTGTTGTCTTGGGACGAAATGCATTTCTAACATTAGGTCTATTAAAAGCAATTCTAGCAACTCCATTACATTTTTTATACGTAATGTCTTCATATTCTTTGGCAACTTTCCACTCGGGTTGTATCATAATTTTGTATTTTAGGCGTTCTTTTTAGAGAACTAAAACAATTTGCTTACAAAAATAAACATTCTATATGATGATTAAGAAATCAGTGACAGTAATATTTATATTTTTTTGTTTCTTCGGGTTTTCACAAAAAATAATTAATAAGAACATTGAATCTGAAATATTAGAAACAACAAGAAATGTAAAGATTTATCTTCCACAAGGTTATGAGAAAGATAGTATTAAAAATTATCCTTTAGCTGTAGTTTTTGACGCTGAATATCTTTTAGATGCTTATATAGGTAATTCTGTATTATTTGCAGCAAAAGACAAAGCACCTAAACAGATAATTGTAGGTATTTCTATGAGTAAAACTAGAAAAAAAGACACTTATTTTGATGTAAATACAGGTAATTTAACTGCAGACAATATTGCTTTTTATCAATTTGTTAAGGATGAAGTTATCTTTTATATGGAGAGTAATTTTAGAACTTCTCCATTTATTTCTTTAGTTGGCGAAGGAACTTCTGCAAATTTAATTACACACTATTTAAGTGAAAATAAACCTTTTATAAATTCATACATTTGCATTAACCCAACTTTTTCAGATTTTGTTGGTCAACAATTTCAATCTTATAATTTACAGAAGTTTTTAAAAGAAGACAATACTTTTTATTTATATACAAACAATGCCAGTTCTTTTTCTTCAAAAAAACAGACAAAGATTAGCGAACTACAAAACGGTCTTGCTTCTTTAGAATTAAAAAACTTTAATGTAATAAACGATACAATTAAAACCTCTAGTAGTGTTTCTGCAATTAGTGAGGCAATACCAAGAGCTTTAACAAATGTATTTGAAATTTATTCTGCAATATCAAAAGATGAATTTAATAAAAACATAAAAGACTTATCACCAATTGATGCCATCGCTTATTTAGAAAATAAATATCTAGAAATTGAATTCCTTTTTGGAAGTAATTTAGGAATAAGAGAGCGTGATATTTATGCTGTAGAAAAAATTGTAATCGAAAAAGAAAATGGAGATCATTTACGAGAATTTGGTAGAATGATTTTAAAATTATTCCCTACATCTCCTTTAGGCGATTATTACATTGGTAGATACTACGAAAGTGGAAAACAGATAAAAAAAGCCTTAAAACAGTACAAAATTGGCTATGGAAAAATGGATCCTACAGACCCAAATTCTGATGCTTTTTATGAAAATATTTTAAGACTTGGTGGAATGTAAAAAGTTGGCAGTATTTTAGTCTTCAGTTGGAGGTAAGTTTCTGCCTGAATACTGCCTACTGAAGACTGAATACTACTTTACCAACTCTATTCTGTCTTCTTTAATTACAATTAGTTTTTGTTTGTACAAGTTACCAACTGCTTTTTTAAATGCCTTCTTACTCATTTTCATATGAAAACGAATAGAATCTGGCGAGCTTTTATCAGTAATTAAAATAAAACCCTCTCTACTATCTTTTAATCTAGCAAGTACTTTCTCAACGTCAGAATCAATCACATTTCTAAAACCTTGTGGCCTTAAAGAAACGTCTATCTTACCATCTTCACGAATATTTTTGATATAACCAGTAACTTCCATATTCTCTTCTAACTCCTGAAAAACTTCACTTCTAAAAAGTAAACCATCAAATTCTTCATTAATTAAAACAGTATAACCCAAACCGGTTTCAGTTTCAATTACCAAATTCACCTTATCACCTTCTTTCAAGTACATTTCTTGTTCTTCAGAACTATTTTCTTCGTCTTGTAAGTTCTCTTCTTCGTCGTATAAACCTTCTTGTAAATCCATTACTGTATATATTTAAAATATTCTTTTAAAATTAAATCATTTTCTTCACTTGGCGTAAAGATTTCTAATATTTTTGGTTTTTCTGATGTTTCATAAAAACCTTCTAGTTGTTCTCGTACTGTTTCTGTTGAGTTTGCTTTTAAATAATCAAGTTCATACATTTTACATAAATGTTCTGCAGTTAAAGAATGTGGGGTTTCAAAATACTTTGCAGCATTTGTAGATTTTGGTCCAGGAATAATTTTAAAAATTCCACCACCAGAATTATTAATTACAATAATTCTAAAACTTGCAGGAATATTAGCATTCCACAATGCGTTACTATCATAGAAAAAACTTAAATCTCCTGTAATAAAAATAGTTTGATTCTTATTCGAAAAAGCAGCTCCAATTGCTGTAGAAGTACTACCATCAATTCCACTAGTTCCTCTATTACAGAACACATTATTTGTTTTATGAATGCTAAACAATTGCGCATATCTAATAATTGAACTATTACTAATTTGCAACTGACAATTGTTAGGAACACTTTCTAAAACTTGCTCAAAAACCTTAAAATCTGAATGTGTCGTTTTTGATAAATATTCAGCATGTTTAACTCGTTTTTCATCACGAATTTCTAGCCATTTTGATTGATAATCGCTATCTTTTTTCACTATTGAGGTATTAAATTCAGTAAAAAAATTAAGAGGGTTTATTTGTATAAATTCTGATAAGCAAAAAAACGTGTTTGTTGCTTTTTTCTCATCAATACTCCAATGGTGTTTTGGTTGATATTTTCTTAAAAATTGTTTTATTTTTTTAGATACAATCATTCCTCCAAAAGTGATTAACACTTCTGGTTTTAAATCTTGAAACTGATTTTCGTTCAAAGAAAAAATCAATTGATCTATAGAATTAATCGCTTTTTCTTGATGCAAATTAGACGTTGTTTCTGTTAATACTAACACAGAATCATCATCAGCATACAAATCCATTAGTTTATGTAAAGCTTCATCAGGATAATTTACACCTACTAAAATCATTTTCTTTTCAGCTGCGTTCCAAATTTTAGATAAATCATCATAATCTATATGAAAATTATCTAAAGAACTTAAAGAAATATGCGGAAATTTAAATTCTTCTAAACCAAAAACTGTTTCGTACAAAGGCTCATCAAAGGGAACATTTATATGCACAGGTCCTTTTTGTGAAACTGATATTTGTAGCGCTTCCCCAATTAATTGAGAATTGCGTGTTTTATATTTCTCATTTTCAATCAAATTTGCAGAAAATAATATGTGGTTTTCAAACACATTTTCTTGACGAATCGTTTGCCCGTCGCCAATATCTATTAAATGTTTTGGTCTGTCTGCAGAAATTACAACTAACGGGATATTACTGTAAAAAGCTTCTGCAATTGCAGGATAATAATTTAACAAAGCAGAACCAGAAGTACAAACAATTGCAACTGGTTTTTGCGTTTGTTGCGCAATTCCTAAAGCAAAAAAAGCAGCACAACGCTCATCAACCACACTTAATGTTTCAATTTCTGGGTGATTAGAAAAACCAACCGTTAAAGGAGCATTACGTGAACCTGGAGAAATAACAACGGTATCAATCTTAAATTGATAACAAGCTGAAATTACAATTTGTGCGAGTTCTTTTTTTGGATACATTTTTTAAATCCTTTTTAAGATTTAAAAGTTTTTAGTTGTTGACTTTTAGTTATTAGTGAAGACTGAAAACCAAAAATAAACATACAAAAACCAATCTATTAAACTATTAGTTACTAAACAAGTTTAGCCCTGATTGAGCGACTTGTTTGAGCTCTTTTTTGCCTTTTCGGAAAAAAAAGCGAGTAGCGAAAGCAGGAAATAGCTTCTTATTATATAATAAATTGTTGATTTTTAATTAAGAGTGAGTACTAAAAATTAAAAACCAACAACTAAAAACTATTTTCTAGTTTCCTTTTTGGTAATCTGCTAAAAATTTAGCCAAACCACTATCTGTTAAGGGGTGTTTTAATAAACCTTCAATAGCACTTAAAGGTCCAGTCATAACGTCCGATCCTAATTTAGCACAGTTAATAATGTGCATTGTATTACGTACAGATGCAGCTAAAATTTGAGTTTCAAAACCATAATTATCATAGATTAAACGAATTTCTTTAATTAAGTTCATTCCGTCTGTAGAAATATCGTCTAAACGACCAATAAATGGAGAAACATATGTTGCTCCTGCTTTTGCTGCTAATAAAGCTTGACCTGCAGAAAACACTAACGTTACATTTGTTTTAATTCCTTTAGATGAAAAGTATTTACATGCTTTTACACCGTCTTTTATCATTGGTAATTTTACCACAATTTGAGGGTTTAAAGCAGCTAAAGCTTCACCTTCTCTAACCATTCCTTCAAAATCGGTAGAAATAACTTCCGCAGAAACATCACCTTCAACCAACTCACAAATTTCTTTGTAATGATTAATAATATTCGCTTCACCAGTAATTCCTTCTTTTGCCATTAAAGACGGGTTTGTAGTTACGCCATCTAAAATACCCATAGCTTGCGCTTCTTCAATTTGGGCTAAATTTGCTGTGTCAATAAAAAATTTCATTCTATATAAATATTAGTTGTGATTTCTGTTTTTGGGCGTTCCTTAAAAAGGTAGGGCTTTACGTTCCAATCTTTTTATTTTGTTCTCGATACAAATTTGTTCATTCTTCACAAACTCACTCGAACTGACAATAAAAAGGATTTCCACTTCAATCCCTAACGCAAAGATAGTTACTTGCTTGTAAATTTAGGAAGTGAAATAAAAGTATTTTTCTATCACTTATAAACAATAAAAAAACACCTTTCTAATTATAATTTGTAATGATTCATTAAGATTTTCTCATACATTCTATCTGGCAAAATTCGTTTTAAGACTATAGAGAATTTTTCCATAAACCCGCCAACTTTATAATGAATTTTAGGACTCTTGGTATTTATAATTTTATGAACCACTTTTGCCATTTCTACAGGATTCATCCCTCCGTTAACATGTGTATCCATTAAATCTAAATTCGCTTGATAATTCTCTTTATAAGCAGAGTTTTCAAAAACAGGTGTATGATATCTTGCTGCAGCAATATTGGTAGCAAAATCTCCTGGAGCAACATTCACAACATTAATTCCAAAAGGTTTTACCTCCATACTTGTAGATTCAGTAATCGTTTCTAAAGCGCCTTTTGTTGCAGAATATAAACCTCTAAAAGGCAAACCCATATAACCAGCAATAGAAGTTACATTAATAATTGTACCAGAATTTTGTTTTCGCATTTGTGGTAAAACTGTTTTCATGACATCTATTGCACCAAATAAGTTGGTATTAAAAACAGCACGCATTTCATCGGTTGGTGTATCTTCAATCGGGCCAGTAATTCCCATTCCTGCATTATTCACCAAAACATCTAACCTTCCTTCTTTTTTGATGATAAAATCAATTGCTGTATTAATTGTTTCAACTTTTAAAACATCTAAAGCAATGAGTTCAAAAGAAAAGTTCTCAATATTTTTAGGATTTCTACTTGTACCATATACTTTATATCCTTTTTGATATAAAAAAGTTGCAATCGATTTCCCGATTCCAGAGGAAGCGCCAGTAATTAAAACAACTTTAGACATAGTGTATTAAAATATTTAAGAATTTAATAGAAAGGCAAATATCTTAAAAGTTAATGAATGAAACTAAAAAGGAGAAAGTTAATAACTGTTATAAAAATAAAAATTCTGAAAAGATTCAGAATTAAATTAAGGGTAAAAAAAATGGCAAGCTATCTACATCACACCGCTACAACCTAATACCTTTGCTGCGTTCCCGCCCTGGAGGATTCAAAGGGAGCTAGTTGTGTAGGACTTGCCGCTGCAAATTTACAATAGATTTTTATTTAATCAACAAAAAAAATATGAAAATTTTTGTAACATTTTTAATACTTTGATTACTAATTAATTGTTTAGATAATTTTTCTAACTTTATTAAAATTAAAAACTATCTAAATGAAATGAATATATTTGTATAACTAACTAAATTTAAACACAAATGGAAAATCAAGCAAACAGTAAAGGTTTTATAGTAAATAACGGAGTAATATTAGGTGTAGCAAGCATACTTTTATCGCTTGTAATGTACGCAACAGGTAGTCATTTAGATCCACATTGGTCTAGTTCGGTAGTATCTGCAGCTTTATTTATTGGTATAATTATTCTTGGAACTAAAAAATTTAAAGAAGCAAATGGTGGTTTTATGTCTTGGGGGCAAGGAGTTAAAATTGGTGTTGGAATTGCGGTTCTTGCAGGGTTAATAGTAGTTATTTACAATTATATCTTTATGAACTTTATAGAGCCTGACTTTATGAGCCAGGTTATGGAAATTCAAAATCAAAAGTTTTTAGACCAAGGAATGACTGAAGAACAAATTGATGCCGCTAATGAAATGGGGAAATCTTTTCAATCTCCAGGAGTTATGGCTGCAATGGGAATTATTGGTTATGCTATTGGTGGTTTTATTGTTGCGGCAATTACTTCTGCAATTATGAAAAAAACCGAAGAAGAAAACTATTAGTATCGTTTAAAAGTTAATTAGTTTATAAAGTTTAATAGTTTTAACAATAATTATTTTTAAACTTTTAACTTTACAACTTTCAACTTTAGAGCAAAAATTATGGATATTTCGGTAGTAATACCACTTCTTAACGAAGCAGAATCTTTACAAGAATTACACGATTGGATTGCAAAAGTTATGCAATCCAATCGTTATTTATATGAAATTATTTTTATTGATGACGGTAGTACAGATACTTCTTGGGAAGTAATTGAAAAACTATCTAAAAAAGATAATGCAGTAAAAGGAATTCGTTTTAAAAGGAATTTTGGAAAATCGCAAGCTTTAGATGCTGGTTTTGAACTAGCAAAAGGTAAGGTAGTTATTACTATGGACGCAGATTTACAAGACAATCCTGATGAAATTCCTGAATTATACGACTTAATTATAAAAGAAGATTTCGACCTTATTTCTGGCTGGAAAAAGAAACGTTATGACAATGTTGTAACTAAAAACATTCCTTCAAAACTATTTAATGCTGCAGCCAGAAAAACTTCTGGTTTAAAATTACACGACTTTAACTGTGGTTTAAAAGCTTACAAAAACGAGGTAATTAAAACCGTAAAAGTTAGCGGAGAAATGCATAGATACATTCCTGTTTTAGCCAAAAATGAAGGTTTTAATAAAATTGGAGAAAAAGTTGTGCAACATCAGGCAAGAAAATACGGAGAAACTAAATTTGGAATGGATCGTTTTATAAATGGTTTTTTAGATTTAATTACTATTTCATTTTTATCTAAATTCGGAAAAAGACCAATGCATTTTTTTGGCCTTTGGGGAACTTTAATGTTCTTATTCGGTACCACTTCTGCATTTTATATTGGCATTATAAAGCTTTACAAAGTATACAAAGGTGTTAAATCAATTTTAGTTACTGATAATCCTTGGTTTTATATTGCTCTAACTTCTATGACTTTAGGAACTTTATTATTTTTAGCAGGTTTTATTGGCGAATTAATAATTAAGACCAAAAGCAACGAAAAACACTATACTATAAAAGAAAAACTCAATTTCTAATCTGTATATTTGTATTTCTAAATTAACAAAAAACCAAACCTAAATGAGTAAAATTTTAGACAAAGCTAAGCAATGGTTAACTTCAACTTTTGATGCTGAAACTCAACAAGAAATTCAACAATTAATAGACACTAATTCTTCAGATTTAGAAGACAGGTTCTATAAAAATATGGAATTTGGTACTGGTGGAATGCGTGGAATAATGGGCGCAGGAACTAACAGAATTAATAAATATACTTTAGGTAGAGCTACACAAGGTTTGTCTAATTACTTAATAGAAAACGTAAAAAAAGAACAATTAAAAGTAGTTATTGCTTATGATTGTAGACATAATAGCAAAAAGTTCGCAAAATTGGTTGCAGATGTTTTTTCTGCAAATAATATAAAAGTTTTCCTTTTTGAAGATTTAAGAGCAACACCAGAGTTATCATTTGCTGTAAGGCATTTAGATTGTGATGCAGGTATTGTTTTAACAGCTTCTCACAATCCACCAGAATACAATGGTTACAAAGTGTATTGGTCAGATGGTGGACAAATTGTTCCTCCACATGATGGCGGTATAATTGGTAATGTAAATGGATTAGATTTTACTGAAATTAAATTTAATGCAAACGAAAGTTTAATAGAAACTATTGGTAAAGAGGTTGATGATGTTTTTGTAGCAAAATCTGTAGTAAACGGAAAGTTATCAGAAAAAATTGATAGAAAAAATTTAAAAGTAGTTTTTACTTCTTTACATGGAACTTCTATTGTTTCTGTACCAGATGCTTTAGCAAAAGCAGGTTATACAGATGTACATATTGTAGAAGAACAAAGAGAACCTAACGGGGATTTTCCAACAGTAAAATCGCCAAATCCAGAAGAACCAGAAGCTTTAAAAATGGCAACTGATTTGGCCTATAAAATTGGAGCAGATATTGTTATTGGTACAGATCCAGATTGTGATCGTTTAGGTGTAGCAGTTAGAGATGCAGATGGAAACATGAAATTAATGAACGGTAACCAAACAATGGTTGTTATGACCGATTTCTTAATGAGAAAATGGAAAAAAGAAGGAAAAATTAATGGAAATCAATTTGTAGGCTCTACAATAGTTTCTACTGAATTAGTTAATGAAGTTGCTGCTGGTTATGGTGTAGATACTAATGTTTCTTTAACTGGTTTTAAATGGATTGCTAAAATGATAAGAGACAACCCTAATAAAGATTTTATTGGTGGTGGTGAAGAAAGTTTTGGTTATATGGTTGGTGACTTTGTTAGAGATAAAGATGCTGTTACGGCTACACTTTTAGCTTGTGAAGTTGCTGCTTTAGCAAAACAAAACGGAAGTTCTTTTTATGAAGAATTACTAAATATTTATATCAGAAATAATTTTTATAAAGAACATTTAATTTCTATTACAAAAAAAGGAATGGATGGTGCTGCAGAAATTCAGCAAATGTTAAGCGATATGCGTAACAACCCTATTACAGAAATTGATGGAGAAAAAATAGAATCGCTTTCTGATTATGATGCATCAACAAGAAAAAATTTAATTACTGGTGCTATAACAAACATAGATTTACCAAAATCTAATGTTTTAATTTACCAAACAGCATCAGGAACAAGAATTGCTGCAAGACCAAGTGGTACAGAACCTAAAATTAAATTCTACTTTAGCGTAAATACTTCTTTAGATAATGTGAAAAATACAGATAAGGTTGAAGCGGAATTAGATGCTAAAATTCAACGAATTATTAAAGAAATGAAACTGAATTAATGAGCTATTTTAAGGACATTTTAAAATACGAGAAAAAGTATCGAAAATTTACAATTCTTAATATTATATTTAATATACTTTACGCAATTTTTAACGTGCTTTCTGTATTGGCTTTTATTCCTGTTTTAAATATTTTATTCGGAACAGAAAAAAAAGTAATTACAAAACCTATTTATGACGGAATTACTAATATTGGTAGTTACCTAGAAAATAGTTTTAACCATTTTATCTATCAAAAAATCATAGATGATGGAGAAATTAATGTGTTACTATTCATTTGTTTATTATCGCTTTCATTATTCTTTTTCAAGAACCTATTTAGATATTTAGCTTCTTATGTAATTACTTTTTTAAGAACCGGAATTGTAAAAGATTTACGAGATAAATTATATAATAAAATAGTAGAATTACCAATTGCTTATTTTTCAGAAAAAAGAAAAGGAGATATTATTGCTCGAATGACTTCTGATGTGCAAGAAGTAGAAAACTCTATTTTAACCTCTATAGAAGCATTGGTAAGAGAACCTCTTACAGTAATTATCTCTATTACTATTATGCTTTTTATAAGTTTAAAATTAACACTTTTTGTTTTTGTTTTATTACCTGTTTCTGGTTTTATAATTTCATCAATTAGTAAAAAATTAAAATCTACTTCTGTTAAAGCTCAAAAAGAAACCGGTAACTTTCTTTCTTTTATTGAAGAGACTTTAACAGGTTTAAGAATTATTAAAGGTTTTAATGCTGAAAACGTAATTGCGAAAAAATTTAATGATTCTACATTAAGTTTTAGAAAATTAATGACCAGTGTTTTTCATAGACAAACATTAGCGTCTCCAATGAGTGAGTTTTTAGGATCTGTAACTATTATTGCGATTCTTTGGTATGGCGGAACAGATGTTTTAAATAAAACAAGTGCTTTAGATTCAAGTAAATTCTTAGGCTATATACTTCTATTTTACACCGTTTTAAACCCAATAAAATTAATTACAACAACATTTTATAACATTCAGAGAGGAGAAGCTTCTGCAGAAAGAATTATGACTATTTTAAATACTGAAAATAGTATTAAAGACAAAACAAACGCAACTGTAAAAGAAGGTTTCAATAATAAAATTGAATTTAAAAATATTTCATTTAAATATAAAGATGATTATGTTTTAAAAGATTTTTCTTTGACGATTAATAAAGGAGAAACTGTTGCTTTGGTTGGACAATCTGGAAGCGGAAAATCAACTTTAGCAAACTTAATTACTCGTTTTTACGATGTTAATAAAGGGGATGTAATTATAGATGATAATAACATTAAAGACATAACAAAAAAATCTTTACGTGATTTAATGGGCATTGTTTCCCAAGATTCTATTCTTTTTAATGATACAATTGCTAACAATATTAAGTTAGGAACTCAAAATGCAACAGATAAAGCTATTTTAGAAGCCGCAAAAATTGCTAACGCAAATGAGTTTATTCAAAATTTACCAGAAAAATTCGATACTAACATTGGTGATGCAGGTGGTACACTATCTGGCGGACAAAAACAACGTTTATCTATTGCTAGAGCGGTTTTAAAGAACCCTCCGATTATGATTTTAGACGAAGCAACTTCTGCTTTAGACACAGAGTCTGAACAACTGGTACAACTTGCATTAGAAAAAATGATGCAAAAGAGAACTTCTTTAGTAATTGCACATCGATTATCTACTATTCAAAATGCAGACAAAATTGTAGTAATGAAAAAAGGTAAGATAGTAGAACAAGGAAAACATGATGAATTGCTTACAAAAAAAGGTGAATACTATAAACTGGTAACAATGCAGAGTTTAATCAAATAAAAAACGCTTCTAGAAATAGTATAAATGTGTCTAAAACTTCTTGTTAAAAAGAATTATTAGACACATTATTTATTTATAAATAACCAACTAAAGTCTAATTATTATTTTATTTGACACAAACAGTTGCTAGTTATAATTTTAAAAAAAACTCAAAGATTATAGAACCTTTGAGTTTTTCTTTAAAAAAGTAAGACCTCTAACAGTTAGTCAAAATCTTTTCTAATATTAACTTTAGCATATTGAGCATTCAATACTACTTTTCCAGAAGCATCTACTAACATAGCAATTACTGCAGTATTATTAACATTAGCAATACCAACTAGACCTAAATTAGTACTAAAAGATTTATGATGAATTCCTGTGGTTGCAGAAGTTGGATCTCCTAAAACATCAGTTGTTGCATATCTTAAAACGTGATTGTGTTCAAAACCAACAATTGGATCTGCACCTGCGTAATAACTTGTATAATTAGACTGATTATAAATGACTTTATCTTCTAAAATAAAAACAACCAATTTAGTTCCTGCTAAATTTTGAGTAAAACCTGTACTTATAACTATGTCTAAGGTAGTACCAGATAACAAAGAACTTATTGCTAAACCTGCATTCGTATTTCCCTTTGCTTGGTTTACTGCCTGATCCACGTTACTTGGTTCTGGATAAGACCATTCAGATGCTCTATTAACATAAGCTGTTGGAAAACTAGAAACTCCAAAAGCACTTCTTAACGCTTTAGACGCATCATTTTCCATTGGTTCACTATTTGCAACGTGAGCAGCTATAGCAAAGACTTTATCAGTTTGTGCTTCAACTAAACCAATAGCGTAAGAAACTCTAGGACACCATCCGCACCAAGTTCCTGTATAATCTTCTATAACCGCTTTTTTGGTGTATGTAGTTGGTGTAGAAACTTCAGATATTGATATAATAATTTCATTACTAGTTACATTATTATAGACCGATTTTGCTTTTACATCACCTACTTTATCAGCAATATATTTATTTCCTGTTAAAACTGTTCCGTCAACAGAAAACTCACTATCACTAGTTTTATCTACTTTAGAGCCATCACTTAAAGTTACTTCTGAACTAAAAGTTATAATATCTCCTGTTTTTGCAGAAGAAACATCAGCAGTTATAGCTACCGAAGTTACAGTTATAACTTCATTAACAGTAATTGTTAATTCATTACTTGTTAAACTACTAAATGTAGCACTTACTTTAAACACACCATGTGTAGAAGGCGTATAAGTACTTCCTGTAATTGCAGCACCATTTACTTTTATTGCAGCTTGAGAAGTAACATTTGTATTTTGATTTGTTTTAACAGTAAAATTAGCCGTTCCTCCTGAATCAAAATTATTTTTATCAGATGTTAATGTAATTGAAGTTGGTGGAGTTTCTCCACTACCCGATCCTGAACCACTTCCAGTACCCGAACCAGTAGGTTCTCCTTCAGGAGAAGAACAAGACATGATAAGTAATAAAGCAAAAAAGGTAATAAATTTGTAAAATTTTGTTGTTTTCATAAAGAAATATTTATAGGGTTTTAAAAAAAAATTTTGTTAAAGATAATATATTTATTTTCATTAAAACCCATTTTTTTTATTGAATAGTATATATTTGCTCCAATATTTTAACAAAAAATCAAAAAACATGAAAAATTCTTTCACTATTCTTTTTCTTTTAATTTGTACTTCTATTTTTTCACAAAAAACAATACCAAATGTTAGTTTAACCAGTTTAAATGGAAAAACTGTAAGTATCGAAAATGAAATTTCTAAAGACAAAGTAACTGTATTGAGTTTTTGGGCTACCTGGTGTGTTCCTTGTATAAATGAACTAGATGCTATTAGTGAAGTTTACCAAGATTGGCAAGATGAAACTGAAATAGAAATAATAGCTATTTCTATTGATGACTCTAGAACACAAAAAAGAGTTAAACCTTTAATCAATGGAAAAGATTGGAATTATAAAGTTTTAATAGATAAAAATCAAGAATTAAAAAGAGCGTTAAATATATCTGTAATACCACATGTAATTGTTTTAAAAGGTTCAAAAATTTTATATAGACATACAGGTTATTCGCCTGGTGCAGAAGAAGAACTTTATAAAAAAATTAAAGAATTTTCAAAATAATACCCTTAAACTTAAATTATGAAAAAAATATTATTTTTTACTACAATCTTATTTTCTGTGATATCTTTTGCTCAAGAAAATAGTTATTTTTCTGTAGGCTTTGAATCTAATTCTCAATATTATTTAGATGATGAAAAAACAGGAGACTTCTTGCTTTCTGATAGGTTTAGGTCAAATAATTATTTAAAAATAGATTACGCTATTAAAAACTTCTATTTTGGTGTACAAGTTGAAAGTTATGCACCTATGGCATTACTTAATTACTCACCCGAATTTGACAAAACAAATCTAGGTTTATTTTATACTGGTTACAAAACTAAAAAGTTAGACATTACTTTAGGTCACTTTTATGACCAATTTGGGAATGGATTGATTTTAAGATCTTGGGAAGACCGACAAATTGGTATAAACAATGCTTTAAGAGGTGCAAGAATTAAATATAGCCCAAAAGACTTTATCCATTTAACAGCTTTGTATGGTAAACAAAGAATAGGATTTGGGGTATCTAATGGAGATCTTTTTGGTTTTAATTCAGATATAGATTTAACTTCATTTATAAAATCCGAAAACGCTACTTTAAATGTAGGTTTTAGTTATGTTGGTAGATCTCAAGAAAAAGAAACTTCAAATCTTGAGTATAACAAATTAACTAATTTAGTGTCTAGCAGAGTTGAGTATTCAAAAAATAATTTTTATGCCAATGCTGAATTAGTTACTAAAGGGAAAGATGCTGTTATTCTAAACAATCAAATTAAAAATGCAAAAAAAGGGAATGCCTTTTTATTAAATTTCGGCTATTCAAAAAAAGGTTTAGGTATTGATGCTACTTTTAGAAGAATGGAAAATATGAATATCTATTCAGAAAGAGAAGCGTCAGGTAATGTTTATAATGAGGCTATTGTAAACTATTTACCAGCTTTAACAAAACAACACGATTATTTGTTAACTAATATTTATGTATATCAGGCGCAGCCTCAAGTTTCTTTTCAAGATCCGACTTTAATTAAATCAGGAGAAATTGGTGGGCAATTAGATGTCTTTTATAAAATTAAAAAAGGGACAACTTTGGGAGGTAAATACGGAACAAAACTAGCGGTGAACACTTCATTTTGGTACGGTTTAAAAGGTGAAAATGATTTTCAAAATTTTGAATTTTCAAATGAGATTCTTGGTTTTGGAGAAAAGTATTTTTCAGATATTAGTTTAGAAATTCGAAAAAAATGGAATAAAAACTGGAATTCTATTTTTTACTTTGTTAACCAATCTTACAATAAAAGATATATTGAAGAAACAAACGGACAAATAAATGCCAATATTATTGTTGGTGAAGCAACTTATAAAATGGGAAGCGGAAAATCTTTAAGATTTGAAGCACAACATTTATCTACAAATGATGATAAAAAAAATTGGGTTGGTGGTACTTTAGAGTTTAATGCTACTTCTAAATTAGCCTTTTATGTAAACGACATTTATAATTACGGTAATGATGTTGCAGCTAAACAAATACACTATTACAATGCTGGTGGAAGTTATTCTATTGGTGCTCATAGATTTGCTTTAAACTATGGTAGACAAAGAGGTGGTTTAGTTTGTGTTGGTGGTGTTTGTAGATTTGTACCAGAAAGTACAGGTGTTTCGGCAAATATTATTATGTCTTTCTAAAGTATAGAAAACCTTATTTAAACTTATAACCACCATTAAATATTTTAATTAGAAATATTTAATGGTGGTTATTTTTATAATTTTAACCCTAACGATTTTCCTTTTTCAATCATAAAATCATAAGAAGCCTTGTGCTCATTTGGTATTTTACCATCTAAAATAGCTTCTTTTATGGCTTCTTTTATTTGCCCTATTTCTCTACAAGGTTTTAAATTGAATGCTTTTATAATTTCTTCTCCTGTAACTGGAGGTTGAAAATTTCTAACATTATCTCTTTCTTCTACTTCTTTAATTTTTGCACGAACAACCTCAAAGTTTTGATGATAACGTTTAAATTTCTTTGGATTTTTAGTAGTAATATCTGCTTCACAAAGTGTCATTAAAGAATCTATGTCTTCGCCAGCATCAAAAACCAGTCTTCTAACAGCAGAATCAGTAACATTTGTTGCTAAAACAATTGGTCTAGAACTTAACATTACTATTTTTTGAACAAATTTCATTTTATTATTTAAAGGCATTTTTAACCTTTTAAATAATTTGTAAACCATTTTTGATCCTACAAATTCGTGAGAATGGAAAGTCCAACCAACTTTTTTACTAAATTTTTTGGTTGGTGCTTTTCCAATATCATGTAATAATGCAGCCCAACGTAACCAAACGTCTTCTGTATTTTCACTAATATTATCTACAACTTCTAAAGAATGATAAAAATTATCTTTGTGTAACTGACCTTCTACTTCTTCTACTCCTTTTAAAGCTACTAATTCAGGAAGAATTTGTGGTAATAAATCAGTTTCTTCTAACAACAAAAAACCAATTGAAGGTTTTGAAGAAGATAAAATTTTATTTAACTCATCTACAATTCTTTCTCTAGTAATAATTTTTAATCGACTAGAGTTCTTTGCTATTGCAGCTAAAGAATTCTCCTCAATTTTAAAATTTAATTGTGTTGCAAAACGAATAGCACGCATCATTCTTAAAGGATCATCAGAATATGTAATATCTGGCTCTAAAGGTGTTTTTATAACTTTATTCTCTAAATCTTCAATTCCATTAAACGGATCTAATAATTCGCCAAAGTTATCTTCACATAAACTTAATGCCAATGCGTTAATTGTAAAATCTCTCCTATTTTGGTCGTCATTTAAAGTACCAACAGTAACTTCTGGGTTTCTACTTTCTTTTGTATATGATTCTTTTCTTGCACCTACAAACTCAATATCCACATCTTTATAACGCAACATTGCGGTACCATACGTTTTAAAAACCTGAACTTTGGGCTTATTTGGCAATAAACTTGCTACTTTTTGAGCTAGTTCAATTCCGCTACCTACTGCAACAACATCTATGTCTTTTGCGGTACCTCTTTTTAAAAAAAAGTCTCGTACAAAACCACCAATTACATAGCTTTCAACCTGTAGTTGTTGAGATGCTTTTGATATAATACTAAAAATTTCTGATGAAATTGCTTCTTTGAAGTTCATTTTTATTTTTGCCACGAATTCACAATTTTTTTATAATACAATTCTTTTATGTTGTAATGAGTCTTTATGAAAATTTTCCAAAATAGCTAATTTGCATTCAGATACTTTTAATAATTAAGGCATTGAGATATGTGCTTATTATGAAAACTATCAACGCATTTTAATTCTAATATAATTTTATCAAAAACCACAAAATCTGCATACAATTTATGTGCTAAAATAACATCTTTATAATTAACATAATACTCTTTTTCTCTTGTATATGGAATTTCTAAATTTTTAAATTCATACTCAATTGCATCTTTATAAACTATTTCAGAAAAACCACTACCTAAATTATTATAAACCTCAAACAAAACACCAATAATTTGGTAACTTTCTTCTTTGTAAATAATATTTGACATTCTATATGGTCTTAAATTCGTGAATTAGTGGCATAAAATCTACGCTCTTAATACTTTAACATCATCTCCAATAATTTTTAAAATTGTAGATGATTTTTTGTTTACTTTATTTTGATGCAAATTTACTATATAATCTACGCCATCCAAAATTGGTTGGTTAATTTCTTGAAATGATTTTGGTGTTTTATTTCCGCTAACATTCGCAGATGTGGAAACAATTGGCTTTCCAATTTTTTTAATCAATTTTCTGCAAAAATCATCTTGTACGATTCTTATTGCTATCGTTTTGTCTTTAGCAACAGTGTTTTTTGCAAACCCAATTGGATTTTCATAAATAATTGTTGTTGGATGCGTTGTTTTCTTTAAAATTTGAAGAACAGTTTTTGGTACAGAAACATATTTTTTTAACATGTTTATAGAACTTACTAGTACAATTAAACTTTTACTTTCTTCTCTGTTTTTAAGTCGATAAATCTTTGAAACAGCTTCAGAATTTGTCGCATCACAACCTATTCCCCAAACAGTATCTGTTGGGTATAAAATTGTTTTACCTTGAATTAAAATCTGATTTGTTTTTAAAATTTCTGTCAACATTTAATTTCCAAACTTTTAGAATTTCTTTTATTGTAACAATTAAATCGTATTTTTACAACGAGTACAAAAATACCATATTATTATAGAAAAACCTTAAATGATTGTTGTTAGAATTCTTGGCGGTTTAGGAAATCAAATGTTTCAATATGCATATGCAAAAGCATTAGAACACGAAGGTTTTAATGTAAAATTAGATCTTTCTAAATTCAAAAAATACAAATTACATGGTGGTTATCAATTAGATAAATACACTATCAATATACAATATGCAGATGCACTTTCTTCAACTTTAGGAAAACTAGGCATCAAAAAATCGGTAAAAGAAAAGAGTTTATTGTTTGATAAAAACTTATTATCTTTAAAAGGAAACGAGTATATAAAAGGATATTTTCAAACTGAAAAATATTTTTCAGAAATAAGAGAAATTTTACTAAAAGACTTTACAATTAAAAAAGAAATAGCAGAATCAACAAAAAGTTTTGCTACAAACATTTCTTCTTTTAAAAACACATGTTCTCTACATATAAGACGAGGAGATTACATTTCTGATGAAAAAGCAAATAGTGTTCATGGAACTTGTAGTTTAGAATATTATAAAAAAGCCATCGAAATTATTCTTAAAAAAGATAAAAATACACATTTTTTTGTTTTTTCTGATGACATTAATTGGGCAAAAGAAAACTTAAAAATTGAAAATGCTATGTATATAGATCATAAAACCATACCTCATGAAGATATGTATTTAATGAGTTTATGTAAACACAACATTACTGCAAATAGTAGTTTTTCTTGGTGGGGAGCTTGGTTAAACACAAATAAAAACAAAACTGTAATTGCGCCAAAACAATGGTTTGTAGATAAAGAAAATGAAATTGCTTGTTCTAATTGGATAAAAATATGATGTCTTACAAAATATATTATATCAATTTAGATAAAAGTAAGGAACGTAGAAACTTCATGGAAAATCAATTTAAAGAATTGAAGATTCCAATAACTAGAATTTCTGCTGTTTACGGAAAAGAACTAGACAAATCATTTTTAAAAAAAGAGAAAAGTAAACATAATATTTTGGCACATTTTCCTTTACCAAATGATGGTGAAATTGGCATCTGTTTAACGCATTTTAAGCTTTGGGATTTTTTATCTAAACAACCCGAAGATTTCTCAATTGTTTTAGAGGACGATGCTTTGGTGCAAGAAGTTTTTTTTAAGGATTTAAAACAACTTTTAGAACAACTAACTGTTGAGGATTTTTTAGATATTTCCGGTAAAAAAGGTTTTTATTCATTAGAAAAAAATGAGTTAGTTAATACCTTTTTAATGCCACCAGTTTTAATGATTGGGCAAATTATTGGAAGAAACGCTGCTAAAAAATTAACTGATAATTTAAGCAACTACTACGCTCCTATTGATGTAATGAAGCAAGATATTTACAAACATAAAGTTCGATTGTATTCTACAAATAAACAATATGTAAAAAGTTTTGATAAACAAATGGGAGGAAGTACGATTCAGCAAAATAATATGATTGTTTGGAAAAAAGCAATTAGAGAAATTCTTCGTCCTTTTTGGCAAATTATTACACTATTTACTTATAAGTTAAATAGATGTGTTAGAAATTACATCTTTTATAAAAAGAATTAATTTTCTTTTAACCCCTTGTTTAATAGCCAAAGTTTAATATATCTAGTTAAAACTGCATAACCTTGGGTAATTGAAAGTATTAAACCAGCATAACCGTCTAAAAAACCTTTTCTTAATATAAAATGAGAAAAAATTCTAAAAGGTGGTTTTATTAAAACATGATAAGCATTTACAGTTTTACCTTTTGAATGTAACTCTTTTGCTTTTAATTCTCCATAATGATGTATTTTAGAAATAAAATGATTGTAATTTTTATACCCAAAATGATCAATTTTATGTTTAAAAAAACCCAATTCTCCTTCTGTAAATATAGTTTCGTGAACAACTCCTTGATACTTGCAATGTTCTTTTAAAAATAAACGCACTACTTTATCTCTTTGCCAACCAGAGTAATTTATTTTTTCACCCACAAAGTAAAAAGTCCTTCTCACATAAAAACCAACAAAGTCTTTTGGATTTTTAACAGCTTCTAAAATCTCTTTTTCTACTTCTGGAGTAACTCGTTCGTCTGCATCTAAAATGTAGATCCAATCGTATTTAGCTTGATCTATAGCGAAGTTTTTGTGTGTAGAAAAATCATCAAACTTTCGTTTGATGATTTTTACATTATATTTTCCTGCTATTTCTAGCGTCTGGTCTGTACTATAAGAATCTATAACTATAATTTCATCTGCAAAACTTACAGATTTTATTGCATCAGCTATATGAATTTCTTCATTTAATGTGGGTATAATTGCCGATATTTTTGTCATAGTATTTCTAAATCTTAAACGGCTACGTCATATTCACGTAAAGCATCGTTTAAAGATGTTTTTTTGTTGGTACTCTCTTTTCTTTTTCCAATAATTAATGCACAAGGTACATTGTACTCTCCAGCTGCAAATTTCTTTGTGTAACTTCCAGGAATTACTACAGATCTTGCAGGAACTCTTCCTTTCATTTCTATAGGTTCATCACCAGTTACATCTATAATTTTAGTACTCATTGTTAATACAACATTTGCACCTAAAACTGCTTCTTTTTCAACTCGTACACCTTCAACAACAATACATCTAGAACCAATAAAAGCGCCATCTTCTATAATTACTGGTGCAGCTTGTAATGGTTCTAAAACACCACCAATACCTACGCCACCGGAGAGGTGTACATTTTTACCAATTTGTGCACAAGAACCAACTGTTGCCCAAGTATCTACCATTGTTCCTTCGTCTACATAAGCACCAATATTCACATAACTTGGCATTAAAATAGTTCCGGCAGAAATATAAGCACCATGTCTTGCAACTGCATTTGGTACAACTCTAATTCCTCTTTCAGCAAAATTTCTTTTTAGTGGAATTTTATCATGATATTCAAAAATACCTGCCTCTAGAGTTTCCATTTTTTGAATAGGAAAATATAAAACAACTGCTTTTTTTACCCATTCATTTACTTGCCATCCACCATTTATTGGTTCTGCAACTCTTAATTCTCCTTTATCTAATAAATCAATCACTTTTCGGATGGTATCAATCGTATTTTGTTCTTTTAACAAATCACGATTTTCCCAAGCAGTTTCTATAATTTCTCTAATATTTTTCATTCTAATTGTATACTTTTCTGCAAATATAAATCTATCTGTAAAAACGGTAAGCGAATATACCTTTTTTAAACATATTACTCATCCTTGTTTAAATTCAAAAAACGAAGCATAAACTATTTATTATAATCAATTGATAATATTTAAGTTAATACTTCGTTTTTAAAATTTAACGTTTATTTTTGCAGAAAAGTATATAATTTGGGAAGAATTTTATCAATAGATTTTGGAAAAAAAAGAACAGGTATAGCAGTTACAGATGAACTACAAATAATTGCTTCTGGTTTAACTACTGTAAATACCGCTGATCTACTAGTTTTTCTAAAAGAATACACAGCCAAAGAAAAAGTAGAATTATTTTTAGTTGGAAAACCTAAACAGATGAATAATTCTGATAGTGAAAGTGAAGTACTAATTCTTCCTTTCTTAAAAAAATTAGAAAAATTTTTTCCCAAAACACCAATGAAAAGAGTTGATGAACGTTTTACTTCTAAAATGGCATTTCAAACAATGATTGATGGTGGAGTTAAGAAAAAACAAAGAAGAAATAAGGCTTTAGTTGACGAAATTAGCGCTACAATTATTTTGCAGTCTTACTTATACAATCAACATTAATATATCTTCTAAAATTATAGGCACTGTCAGTTCGAGTGATTTTTTTGACGAAGGAAGAAAAATTGTATCGAGAACATTTTGTAAACAAATTAAAAACTTCTCGATACAATTCCCCTAAAAGCGAAATCACTCGAAGTGACATTTTGCGAAATAAATAAATCACAGTAAAAAAAATCGTTTTATAAATTCCTATTTCAAAAATTCGTAATTCATAATTCAAAATTGTATTTTTGCACTCGTTTTTAAATTCAAATTAAATGATATTACCAATTGTTGCCTACGGAGACCCTGTTTTAAGAAAATTAGCAACAGATATTAATGCAGATTATCCTAATTTAGAAAAATTGATTTCTGATATGAAGCAAACCATGTACAACGCTTCTGGTGTTGGTTTGGCAGCTCCACAAATTGGTAAGGCAATTCGTTTGTTTATTATTGATGCTTCGCCATTTGCAGAAGATGAAGATATCTCTGAGAAAGACAAAGAAGTCTTAAAAGATTTTAATAAAGTTTTTATTAATGCACAAATTGTAAAAGAAGAAGGTGACGAATGGGTTTTTAACGAAGGTTGTTTAAGTATTCCTGACGTTAGAGAAGATGTTGTTCGCCAACCAATAATTACTATTGAATATCAAGATGAAGAATTTAAAAAGCATACCGAAGTTTTAGATGGTTTGGCGGCAAGAGTTTTTCAACATGAGTATGATCATATTGAAGGAATTTTGTTTACAGATAAGCTTTCAACATTAAAGAAAAGATTAATAAAAAAGAAATTAGAAAATATTTCTAGAGGAAAAATAAATTCAGATTACAGAATGCGCTTTCCAAATTTAAAAAAAGGTAAATAGTCTTAAAAAGACACAAAATATATAATATGGAATTTAATAAAATTATTTCAGTTACAGGTAAACCAGGTTTATACCAAGTAGTTTCTCAATCTAAAAATGCAATTATAGTTGAAGCTTTAGCTGATAAAAAAAGATTAGCAATTAATACTACACAAAATGTAAGTTTGTTAGAAAACATTGCCATTTATACTTATGAAGAAGACAAACCTTTATTAGAGGTTTTTACTGCTATGTTTGAAAAAACAGCAGGTAAAGAAGCACTTTCTCATAAAGAAAGCGGAAAGAAATTAGCTGCTTTTTTTGCTACAATCTTACCAGATTATGATGTAGAAAGAGTATATTCTTCTAACATTAAAAAAGTAATTCAGTGGTTTAATCTTTTGGTAAAAGCAGGAATGGACTTTTCTAAAGTTGAAGTTTCCGCAGAAGATACTTCTGAAATAACTGAAACAGAGTAAGTAAGAAAGTAAGTTTATATTTTTAATATACAGTTTGCAGTCGCAGTTTTCAGTTTGTGCGGAACCTATGTAACATTCAAACTCTGCTAATTTGCTGCTTTGTAACTCTAAAAACTATGTAACTCAAAATATGAACTCTAGAAAAGAACAGTTAGCCGCTTTTAATCGTTTGTTAGATATTATGGATGAGCTTCGTGAGAAGTGTCCTTGGGATAAAAAACAAACTTTAGAAAGTCTACGTCATTTAACTATTGAAGAAACGTATGAACTTGCAGATGCTATTCTAGACAACGATTTACAAGAAATAAAGAAAGAATTAGGCGATGTGTTGCTGCACATCGTTTTTTATGCAAAAATAGGAAGTGAAAATAAAGCTTTTGATATTGCAGATGTTGCCAATTCAATTTCGGATAAACTAATTCACAGACATCCTCATATTTATGGAGATGTTACTGTTAAAGATGAAGCTGAAGTAAAACGAAATTGGGAACAATTAAAGCTAAAAGAAGGCAAAGAATCTGTTTTAGAAGGCGTACCTAAAAGTTTACCAGCTGTTGTTAAAGCTAGTAGAATTCAAGAAAAAGTTGCTGGAGTTGGTTTCGATTGGGAAGAGCCCCAACAAGTTTGGGCGAAAGTGCAAGAAGAATTAATAGAATTTAACGAAGAAGTTAAAGCCGGAAATAAAGAAAATACCGAAAAAGAATTTGGTGATGTTTTATTTTCTATGATTAACTACGCTCGCTTTATTGGCGTAAACCCAGAAAATGCGTTAGAGAAAACCAACAAGAAATTTATAAATCGTTTTCAGTATTTAGAAAAAGCAGCCAAGAAAGAAGGCAAAGAACTTTCTGATATGTCTTTAACTGAAATGGACGTGTATTGGGAGAAATCGAAAGAATTCTTTAAATAATTATTATTTCTTCGGATAGAATTGCGATTCCAAAAAGCCTAATCCATATCCTAAAAACTGGGTTAATGAAGTAAAAATACTCAAAAAGGCAACGTACAAGTTTTTATTTTGAAACAAAGAATCTAGGAAGATTAACAAAAAATAAAATCCGTAGAAATACATAAATTCGTTGAAACTAAAAACTACAAGAATAATACTAACATCTAACCCAATAATAAACAAACTAGGAAACCAATAGGTGATTTTTGCTGTTTCTGGATAACGTTTATTTAATTTTGGTCTTGCTGTACCAAAACTAAATGTTTGTTTAAAAAATTGCTGAATAGTACTTCTTCTTTTATGATACACAAAAGCTTTTTCTATCAATTGTGTTTTAAATTCGTTTTGCCAAAGACGAAAAGTTAAATCGATATCTTCTCCTGTTTTTAAATCTGTAAACCCGTGTGTTTTTAGAAATGCTTCTTTAGATAGTCCGAGATTAAAACTTCTTGGTTGAAACTTACCAACGGCTTGCTTTTTTCCACGAATTCCGCCAGTTGTTAACACAGAAGTCATAGAATAATTAATTGCTTTCTGTAATGATGTAAAACTTTTATGTGCTGCGTCTGGCCCACCAAAAGCAGCTGTAAAATTATGCTCTAAACCTTTTTTAACTTCAGATAAATATTGATTTGGTACAATTACATCTGAATCTAAAATGATAAAATAGTTTCCAGAAGCTTTTTCCATACCAAAATTACGGCTTGCTCCTGCTCCACTATTGGCTTTAAAAAAATATTTTAAATTAAGTTGACTTTTATATTTCTCAACAATGAATTCGCTTTTTTGGGTTGAACCATCTTCTATTATTAATACCTCAAAATCATTAAAGAAATCTTGTTTTGTAAGACTTTCTAACAACTCGTCTATTTCATTAGGACGATTATAAACAGGTATTATTATGGAGAAACTGAGTTTCAAACTGTATTGGTGTTTTTTATTAAGTAGTTACTTATTAAGTGTTTTAATTTTTTGAAAGAAACTCATTTTCTTCTTTACTCTTGATTTTGCAGAATACATACTTTCTAAAGTTTGCAGGCTTAATGTGTCTTTTATAGATAAATTATAACACTCTAAAGCATTCAATAAATCTCCCTTTAATTCATAAGCTTGACCAAGTTTATTATAAATAACAGCTTTATCTACTGAATTATTATTAATATTCTCTAAACCAAAACTTAACATCTCATCATATTTATTTGTTTCAACCAGTAAATAGGCGTAATTATTATATCCTCCTCCAAAATCTGACGCATATTTAATAGCCATTTCGTAATGAAGTTTAGCTTTCGTATTATTAGAAAACTTATTTTGATATAACCACCCTAAAAGATTATGAGCTCTTCCATAGTCAGGAAAATCACTCAATAACTCCAGCAATATATTTCTTGCTTCAATATTTTTATTATCATCAGAAAGTTGATCTGCTTCTAAAAATAAATCTTCTGCTTTTATATCTCCCATAATAATTTAATTCAACAATTCTTTTGCATGTCTAAGAGCAGAATCAGAAATATCTTTACCACTTAACATTTCTGCAATTTCTACAACTCTCTCTTCTTTAGATAATTGTTTTAAATTTGTGGTAGTTACACCGTTTACCTCTTCTTTATACACTTTGTAATGATTGTTTCCTTTTGCCGCAATTTGTGGTAAATGTGTAATTGCGATTACCTGCATATGATTACTCATTTGTTGCATAATTGCTGCAATTTTGTTGGAAACTTCACCAGAAACTCCAGTATCTATTTCATCAAAAATAATGGTTGGTAACTTTGTGTTTTCTGATAAAACTGTTTTTACAGCCAACATTATTCTAGACAATTCTCCACCAGAAGCAACTTTTTTCAACTCACCAAAGTTACCGCCTTTATTTGCTGAAAATAGAAACTCTAAATTATCTTTTCCGTTTGGAAAATAGATGATAGTCGGTTTTATTTTTATTGAGAAACGTGCGTTTTGCATTCCTAAATCTGCCAATAAATGTTCTAATTTTTTTGTTAATTTTGGGATTGATGTATTTCTTGCTTTAGAAATTAAATCGGCAACTTTATCTAATTTTTCTGAAACTGAATGTATTTCTGCTTTTTTCTTATTAATTACATCTTCTGCAGATTCAACTTGCATTACTTTATCAGATAATTCTTCAAAAACTGCTAATAACTCTTTATTAGAATTTGCATAATGTTTCTTTTGCAAATTATAAATAAGTTGCAATCTATCATTAATTTCTTCTGTTTCATTCGGATTAAAATCTACGGTTTCATTAACATTTTCTAATTCTGAAACAATATCATCAATTTCAATTTTTACGCTAGTAATTCTTTCTGACAACTCATTATATTCTTTAGAAAAAGAAGCAACTTTAGATATTTTATTTTCTAAAATGTTTAGTAAATTCTGAATTCCTACTTCTTCATTGATTGTGATTTCTAGTGCTTCAGATAAATTACTTTTTATATCTTCTATATTGTTGAGTTTCTCTAGCTTTTCTTCTAAAATTTCTTGCTCATCTAATTTTACGTTTGCTTCTTCTAATTCTTTAAACAAATGTAAATTATAATCATATTGCTGATTTGCTTCACGCTGAATTCGCTCTAATTCTTTGAGTTCTTTTTCTAGGAATTGTAATTGTAAATAACCACGTTTATAAGAATCAATTTTCTTTTTATTATTAGCTAAAGCATCAATTATAGAAAATTGAAAAGCGTTATCTGATAATTCCATTGTTTGATGTTGCGAATGCACATCAAACAATTTATTTCTTAATTCGTTTAAAACAGATAAAGTTACTGGTGTGTCATTTACGAAAGCGCGGGATTTTCCTGAAGGAAGAATTTCTCTTCTAATTATGGTTTCAGATTCGTAATCTAAATCTACTTTTTTAAAAAAATCTTCTAAGTTATAATTAGAAATTGCAACTTTTGCTTCTACAATACATTTTCTTGAAGTATCTTTTAAAGAAGATAGATCTGCTCTATTACCTAAAACTAAACCTAAAGCGCCTAAAAGTATGGATTTTCCTGCTCCTGTTTCTCCTGTTATTATGGATAAACCTGAAGAAAAATCAATAGATAATTGATTGATTAATGCGTAGTTATTTATGGAAAGTTGCGTTAACAAGTTGACTAATTTTTGGAAGATAAAATTAGTGAATTATAATTAACATACCCCATAAATAAGTTTTTATTGGGTATGTTAATAAATTTATTAGTAAGATAATAGTATTTATTATGTTTAACATCCATTAGAATTACTTCCATATTGCCCAGGACAAGCATCATCATTATTTAAAACTCCATCAAAATCATTATCTCCAAATGGGTTAGACCAAAGTAGAGGGTTCCAAAGGCAATGAGTATTTAAAGTACATGCCAAATTTCCAGAAGTAGGCGCAGATTCAAAATTAGAAACTTCAGACAGGGTATTCATAACAGCTCCATAGTATACTTTAATAATTTTCATTGTAATTGTTCTATTACCATTTACATTTTGACAATAAGGGAACATACTCCAAGCACTAACATTGTATAATTTATTAGAATACTTTTCTCCTGCCTTAATTGTAAACAATTGAGGAACAAAAACCATTTGATTTCCTCCGTAAAAATAACCAACCATAATATTTATGTCTTGATCATGTAGATTTATAGATGTAAGTCTAATACCCGCAAGATCTACGTCATTAACCCTATTCTCTACATTAAAATACATTTTTAACTTTATGTCATCTTTTCCAAAAGTTAATCCTGGGCCTGCAAACCTTTCACTTAATACCTCTTCAGGTTCAGTTTCAAGTTTAGTTTCATTTAATTGTTCTTGAGAACAACTAAAAAAAATAATACTTAATAATAAATAAATTGCTTTTTTCATGTTTGTAATTTTAGTTTAATGAAGTATGAATTATTTTATGTCACTCATAGCATTATGACTACCATTGCAATGATACCGCAAACATATAACAGAAAAAACAACTTATCAATGCCTAAAAATGGATAAATTATACCTTTTTAATCTCACTGAAAACCGTGAGAAAACTCACGGTTTTCAGTGACCCAAAAACTGGCTATTGTAGAATGAAAATACAACATGTACCTTTACAAAAAATTGTATTGCCTTTATTAAATCACCCAATAATAATAATAATAATAATATGTTGTTAGAGGAAAAAGCAGAAAAAGTTAGAAAGAGAATTAGAAGTACTAGATTAGAAAAAGAATTCACACAAGATTATGTTGGCCAAAAATTGGGTGTCAGTCAAAAAACGTATCACCGTTTAGAAAATGGAAAATCTCAATTAAAAGTAGAAATACTTTTTAGATTGGCTATTGTATTAGAAGTAAATGCTAGTTATTTTCTAGAAATTTAATTTTAAAAAAAAGCTGGAAAATATTAATTAATTTTTTTCCATTTGCTACTATTGTTCGGAGAAATTTTTCTTAAAACTTCAATTACTTTAGAAGTATTTCTAGTTTGTGGCCCATCTGAATAGATGTTTACAATCTCATCTGCTTTTGCATCAAAGAAAAGTCTAATTAAATAGTTACCTACGGTTTTATTGTAAATATTTTCGATAGATAAAACTGAATTCTCTAAACTTTCTTTTGCTATATTTCTATTGGATGCAAATTCATCTAACCCATTTCTATGGTAGTTATACATTACATCTCTATAGTTTTTTAATTTTGGAGATAACATATTATCTATCAATAAAAAACGATTTTGCTTACCAACTACATTTTGCCAAGAAGATAAACCACTTTGTTGTGCTTGTAACATTACATTTTGTGCTTCTTTTAAATAAGTTTCTCCGCCGTATTTAGAAAATGTATCTGCATCTGCACCTAAAATAATATTTACATAAAAAACAATGGTAGAAACTAAATTACTATCAAATGAGTTTTTATTGTAAATTAAAGGATCAAATTCATTGTATTTAAAATTGAATTGATTGTCTTTAATGTTTAAAACAGGTGATGCATAACTAGAATCATAAACAGGCCTTGTAGATTGCACTTGTAAAGTTGCTGTAAAGTTATTTGCATCTCTAGAAGTAATAATAATTGTCATTGCACAATCAATACGTTCTTCTGTTTTTACTGTTTTATTCGTCCACTTTGTTTGATTCAAATATTCATTCAAAGACTTTTGTAGCGTAGTAAAAACTTGTTTATTAGAACCTGCAACTTGTGCTGAATTTACAGTAACTAAACAATTTAATTCTTGAGAATTAATACTTGATATGAAGAATAATACTAAAAAAAAGGAAATATATTTATGCATATTCAAGTTTAGATTTTTAGAATCAAGAGCAAAACTATTTTAGGTAAGCCAAATAAACCTTATTTCTTTGTTCTTAAAACAATTTCATTTATAATATCTTCTGCAACAGCTACCTTAGACTTTAATTTAAAAGATTTCTCATTGAATTCTTTATCAATAATAGTGATTTTATTTGTGTCTGTTGCAAAACCTGCACCTTTATCTTGTAAAGAGTTTAATACAATAGCATCTAAATTTTTTCTTTTTAGTTTGCCTTTTGCATTTTCTAATTCATTATTAGTTTCTAAAGCAAAACCAACTAAAAACTGATGCTTTTTTATTTCTCCTAAAGAAGCTAAAATATCTTTTGTTGGTGTTAACTCAATCTCTAACGATGAATCTTTCTTTTTTATTTTCTGATGAGCAATATTTTTTGGCTTATAATCTGCAACGGCTGCAGAAAGTATAGCAATATCAACATCATTAAAATAAGTGTGCGAAGCTTCATACATTTCATCTGCAGAAACTACATCTATTCTATGTATTAAAGAATGTTTTATTTTTTGATGACTTGGGCCCGAAATTAAAAACACTTCTGCCCCTAAATTGGCAGCAGCATTTGCAATTGCAAATCCCATTTTACCAGAAGAATGATTTCCTATAAAACGAACAGGATCTATAGCTTCATAAGTTGGTCCAGCAGTAATTAAAACTTTTTTACCTTTTAAAGGTAATCTAGATAAGATATCACTTTCAATAAATGATACAATATCTTCTGGTTCTGCCATTCTTCCTTCACCAACTAAACCACTTGCGAGTTCGCCAGAAGTTGCAGGAATTAAAACATTACCAAAACTTTGTAATTTGTTTAAACTTTCTTTTGTAGATGGATGAATATACATGTCTAAATCCATTGCTGGTGCAAAGTAAACAGGACATTTTGCAGATAGATAAGTTGCTAACAGCAAATTATCGCAAGTTCCATTAGACATTTTAGATAATGTATTTGCAGTTGCAGGTGCAACTAACATATAATCTGCCCAAAGGCCTAAATCTACATGATTGTTCCACAATTCATTTTCTTCTTCCTTATCATAAAAAGTAGTATGAACAGGATTTTTAGAAAGTGTAGAAAGTGTAAGAGGTGTAATAAAATCTTTAGACGCAGGAGTCATAATAACTTTGACTTCTGCGCCTAATTTTATAAATAAACGAACTAAACTAGCCGTTTTGTAAGCAGCAATTCCGGCAGTAATGCCTAATAAAACTTTTTTACCACTTAAAACAGACATTATTCAGCGTCTGGAGTTCTAAAGTAAACTTTATCATTTAACCATTCGTCCATTGCAAGTGCAGTTGGCTTTGGTAATCTTTCGTAAAATTTAGATACTTCTATTTGTTCTTTGTTTTCAAAAACTTCTTCTAAACTATCATTGTAAGTAGCAAACTCTTCTAATTTATCAACTAATTCTCTCTTTAAATCAGAATTAATTTGCTCTGCTCTTTTAGAAATGATAGAAATTGCCTTGTAAATATTTTCAGTTGGTGCTTCAACTATATTTTTATCATAAGTAATAGTACTTAATGCAGCTGTTGTGTCTTTATAATCCATAATAATAATTATTTCTTTAGTGAATTTGCATATTCTTTTTGCTTTGCTTCCAAAGCATCAACTCTTGTTTTTTCTTTTTGTAAAGTTGCTAACATACTGTTAGAATCTTCCATAAACTGAGATTCCGGGAAATTTCTTTTTAATTTTTCGTATGCCTCAATTGCATCTTTAATACGTTCAGGTTTTCTTCTGTCATAACTTTTTAAAACAAAATCATGTGCAGCTTTTAATCTGAAGTATAATGCTTCTTCTTTAAATTCTGACCCCAAATAATCTGACAACAAATTATCGAAAGCTTGTATTGCAGCTTTGTAATTTCTTAAATCATAATCTGCAGTTCTATAATATGTTTTTGCTATTTCAAAAGATTTCTTTTGTAATTTATAACGCAAGTCTTTATAGTGTTTATTTGCTTCTGGAATTTTATCTGAATCAGGATATGCATTTATAAAGCTTTGGAATGCTTCTAAAGCTTTATAAGTATCTGTTGGATCTAAACTAAAGTTAGGTGAAGCTAATTTATAACTGTAAGCTGATAAGTATGCAGCTTCTTCTCTTTTAGAGCTTTTAGGATAATTTTTAGAAAAACGATCAAAATAATAACCAGAAATACTGTAATTTTTCTCGTTAAAATTAGATTGAGAAATCATAAATGAAATTCTTTCCATTTGTGGTTTTCCTCTATAAGAAGGTGTAATTTTCTCGAATAAACGTAAAGCTTTACTATACTTATTACTTTCGTACATCTTTACAGCCATCTTATACTGCTCTTCTGTAGTACCTTTGTTTAATACTTTTTGATACTCACCACATGAAAACAAGAGAAGTGAGAACATCAATAAATACGCTAAATTTTTAATTTTTTGCATCGGGCAAAATTAGTGATTAATTATGGATAAATAAAACGATTTTTTACACAGTTAATTGTGCTGTGAAATAATTATCACAAAACAACAAAAAAATGTGCAAATTGATACTAAAAGTATGTTAATATTATGGCTGTGTTGGTGCTGGTACAATTAATTGTTTAATATCATTATCAAATAAGTAAAAACCACTTTTATCATCACCAATTAAATTAATTTTATCTAATATGTTTCTTGCTAACGCTTCTTCTTCAATTTGTTCAGACACATACCATTGTAGAAAATTATGTGTTGCATAATCTCTTTCTTCTAATGTAATATGAACTAAATCGTTTATTGACTTTGAAACAGCAACTTCATGCTCAAACAGCGTTTGAAATACTTCTTTAAAAGAACCAAATTCGATTGGAGGTGCAGATAGTTCCGAAACCTTTGCATGTCCACCACGTTCATTTATAAACTTTACCAATTTTAACATATGCATTCTTTCTTCATCTGAATGTGCATACATAAATTGAGAAACGCCCTCAAAACCCTGTGTTTCTGCCCAGGAAGCCATTGCTAAATATACTTGTGAAGATTGCGCTTCTATGGTTACTTGCTCATTTAATGCGTCTTGTATTTTTGCTGATAACATCTTTATTGGAATTTTAGGAAAAATATTTTAATTAAAACTTGTTACAAAATTAGCGATTTTTAACTGAAGTTCTGTACTTGCTTTTACTAAAGGCAAACGAACTTCATTTTTACAAATATTTAATTCTTGTAAAACTGTTTTAATTCCTGCAGGATTATTTTCTTCAAAAATATAATCTACTATATCCATCATTTTAAAGTGAATATCATATCCTTCTTTATTATTCCCTGCTAATCCATGGTTTATCATTGTTGAGAATTCTTTAGGAAATGCTTGTCCTATAACAGAAATTACACCAGAACCACCAGCTAAAGTTACACCAAAAGCTAAATCATCATCACCAGAAATAATTAAAAAATCTGCTGGTTTGTCTTTTAACAAAGCATAATATTGTTGTGTATTATTTCCAGCTTCCTTTACTCCTACTATATTATTAAAATCTTTTGCCAAACGAATTGTAGTTGCTGGCTCCATGTTTTTTGCTGTTCTACCAGGAACATTATACAAAATAATTGGTTTTTCTGTTGCTTCTGCAATTGCTTTAAAATGCTGATAAAACCCTTCTTGAGTTGGTTTACTATAATAAGGTGCTACAGAAAGAATACCATCTATATTAGATAGGTCTCTTGTTTTAATTTCTTCAACAACCTTTAATGTATTATTTCCACCAATTCCTAAAACTAATGGTAAACGTTTGTTATTTGTTTTAACAATAACATTTATAATTTCTTGTTTTTCTTCTTCAGTAATTGTCCCACTTTCGCCAGTGGTACCATTGATAACCAAATAGTTTGTTCCGTTTTCTATATTGAAATTCACTAATTTTATTAGCGCATCAAAATCTACACTTAAATCTTCTTTAAAAGGTGTAATTAACGCAACTCCTATACCAATAAATTCTTGCATTTTCTGTTATTTTTAGAATGCCGTAAAATTACAATATTCAATTAGATTATAAACTGAAATTATTAAATCTTAAAAAGAATACACAACTTTATATTTAAAGTTTAATTTTTCAACTTTTCTAAAATCTGTAGGTACTTTTTTAATTCTGAAGTAAATTGAGGTACATTTTCTAATTTTTCTGAAATCTCTAATTCATATAATTGTGAATTAACATCTGAAAAACCGGCTTTAAACACAGCTTTAGATTGTAAAACGGCACTTTTTAAATACAAATTATTTGTATTGAAATAACCTATTAACAAATCGAATGGTTGCTCTAAAAAGCTTTCAAAATTTTGATGTGTAAATTCTCCACTCCAATTTATATCGTTTTCTGAAAAGTGTTTAAATGAATCCTCATCTAACTTGTTGTATTTTCTATAACTGTATAATTTAACATTTCTTAAATTCAAAACAGTTTCTATTTCTTTTTGAAGATCAAGTTTTGAAGAAATATCTTCTGTACTTAAAACTCCAACGGATAAAACTTCCTTTTGAGAAACAATTCTATTTTCTATTGATTTTGATAAAGATTTTTCAAATCTTTTTTTAATTATGGAGTGTTTTAAATTACTAAACATTTATAGTTTTACTGGTTTTAACTTTGTAAAAATAGTAATTATTTGTTTGTTATTTAAAGCAAAACAAACTGATTTATTTGTTCTTCTTAAACTTTAATATTATCAACTGAAAACCAAATGTTTCTATTGTATTATCTTTAGAAAAAGAATTGAATAAAATTATAAAGTTCATTAGTTTAGAATTTCAGCAAAAATGTATTCAAAAAAGGGTACTTACTGATAATTATTTTTTTTGTAATTATAAAATAAATTATTCGTCTAAATTTTTAAATAAAACAAAATGAACAAAAAAATACTATTTATATTAAAAGTAGTTGCTGCAATAACTATGCTACAAACTTTATTCTACAAATTTACTGGTGCACAAGAAAGTATTGACTTATTTACAAAATTGGCTGGAGAAAAAGAAGCTTTTATGAGGGTTGGAACTGGTGTTCTAGAACTAATTGCTTCAATTTTATTATTTACATCAAAGAAAACAGTGTTTGGCGCAATTTTAACTGCTGGTTTAATGGGTGGTGCAATTATGTCTCATTTAACAAAAATTGGAATTGAACACAATAATGATGGGGGGATACTTTTTGGGTCTGCTATTCTTATATTTGTAATTGGTATAATTGTATTGTTTTCTGAAAGAAAAAACATACCTTTTATTGGGCATAAGTTTTAAACCAAAACATAAAAACATTTTTTTTAGAATTACTTTTCTTCTACTTCTAATAGAATAAACTGATTTAGCTGTTTTCCATAAATTTGAAAATTATCATCAGTAACAAGTAGTAGAGATTGATTACCATTTTCTAATTTTGGCCCAAATGTAATTCCTTCAACATTATCTATAATTCCTTCTGTTAATTGATTTTTAACATCTTCAAAATTTATTAACAAACGTTTTTTTAGTGGAATAAATGAAGTTTCCTTTAAAGATTCAACATCTAAAATGTTTGTTGTTTTATCACCTAGAACAGCATCAAAAATTCTTACAATATTACCATAAGCTCCATACCCATTTTGGTAGGTTCTTTCAATAATAAAAAAATTATTTTCTTTATATTCTAAAATAGCCGTTACACCATTTAAGTTAATATTTCCTTTTGCAGGTTTTGTAATATGCTCTAATTGATACGCAAACTGCTTTGTTGCTTTTTGGGTTTGTTTATCGAAATAAGTAATTCTTATTGGTGAAGATTTTTTAGTGAAAGTTGGTTCTGAACCATCTATTTTTAATGGTGCTTCCATAGTTACCCAAAAACCTTTATTATCTATACTTTTTGAAGAACCTTCAAAAACTGCGTTGTGTTTTATAACTTCATTATTTTTCAGATTATTTGGAAGTTTATATGATGCTATAAATTTTCCATTTAAATCAGTTTTAAAAACAGTTGGTTTTTTATCTTTTCTTATTGAACCTTCACTAACAAGGTTTACTTCTTGAGTTTTTTCATCAATAAAAATAGATTCTAAATCTAATGCGTTTTCTTTATAAAAAAATTGAGCAGTATCATTTAAATAAACAACGTTTTTAAAATCTACATTTACAATTTCACTTTGCAGAACATTAATTTTAGCTTTTAAAAACCTTGGGTTTCTTGCGTCATCTACAATAAAGTAATAATATCCGTTTGAATAATCTACACCAGAAAGTCCACCAATAATAGATTTTTGAAAAGAGACTGAATCTGCTAAAACATATTCATCTAAAAACTTTAGTTCAGTTTGTTGTTTTGAAGAACAAGAAAAAATGAGTGAAATTATTAAAAAAATGTAACCACAGTTTTTCATCTAATATTTTTTAAACAAAGTTATCCATTTTATATATTTGTAAGTAAGAAAACAACACTCTTTAAAAGATTAATTATTCATTTAATAATAAAAATTAAAAAAAAGTAAATTATTCTTGCTTTATATTCTTTTTATTTATAATATTGCCATGTAATTATATTTAATGTTATTAAATGTGATTACTATTATCCCCTAAATTAATATATATGAAATAAAATTATTTTGAGTCACCCCTAATTATTAGTCCCCCTAAAATAGCTGATAATTGACAAGAAAATAAAAAAAAATATATCTATTCATTTAGAACTAAAAAAAGCAGTTACAATATGTAGCTGCTTTTTTCTTTTGCTATAATCTTATCAATTATTTTTATATTTTTTCTTAAATTTAAAGGGATCAAGTCATAAACTTGTGAGATTTTAGGATTAGCCATAAATATTTTGAGAATCTAAAGAAGAAGAATTCAATGTTTCTAACACCTCTAAATTGTGCTCTAAAGGCTTTAATTTCGGCAATAAAAACCACTACTTGTAAGTATATTAAGCGATTAACATATTCAAAAATTAATTAGAATAATTAGTATTCTCTTTTTCATATTTATTCTTTAGATTATATATTTAGCAAATACAGGATCGAGTAGTTATTTTCTCGATGTAGTTAAACAATTCCTCTAGGATATAAATTAGGACACTTCTTTTTATTTGGAAATTTAACTTTTATAGGAATTCTCGCTTTAAAGTTTCGTTCTTTTTGTTTTGGCAGTTTTAATATTTACTATAATGTGGTTTTTGTTTTCTGCGAAGAATTTAGTCAAGTTTTTTTTACCTACACGTACATTTGGCTTTGTAGATTTAGCCGCAGATTTACTTGGCATAATTACCGCAACAATTATGGCATAACTTAACAAACATTTATTTTATTAAGAGCTTTAAAAGCACATTATAAAGCATAAAGACATCAATAATTATTGAGAATCTTTAACAATCAAAGCCTTACAAATTAAATATTGAGCTACAATGTAAGTAATCATAATAGATATACTATACATTGCTTTAGGCTCATAAAACTTATTAATTGCAATTAAACTGTCTGAAGTTATAAAAATAATTGCACCCAAAAATAACCATAAATTTTCAGTAGATTTTTCTTGTACATAGTTCAATAAAGTAACCGCTCCAAATGAAGATATAGTAATACCATAAACAATTACTGGCACTAACATTTCACCTAAATTACCTTTAATTAGATACAATAAACTAAAAAAGAAAACTACAAACGGAAGAGAAACCATAGTTACTTTTTGCAAACTAATTTTCTTTAAAAAGCCTGCAGTAATTTTAATGTATAAAATATGAGCTAATAAAAAAGAAGCCAATCCAAAAACAAAAAATTGTTCTTTAAAAAGCAGTAAAACATCTCCCCAAAAAGAGAAAAATAAAGCAGAAACATACCAGAAATTTGGTTTTTTAACTGCAGATAAATAAACCAAAACCAAAGTTACCATTAACAATGGTTTTGTAGAAAACGCTAACATTTCATGATTTAAAAGCCCATAAACATGAAGAATTACTACAATTAAAAAAAATAATGAAGCGATAGTTACTCTGGTTTGTTTAGTCATGATTATAATTTTCTTCTATTATCTTCAGATTGTGTATCTATTAATTTATTAAAAGGGTCTACACCAACTTCTGTTGGTTTTTCATCAACTATAATTGTAATTTTATTATTGATTGCTGTTATTTTATGCTTATTTAGATACAGTATTTTTTCTTGCTTTTTATCATCAATTTCTTCTACTGTAAAAACACCAATATCTATATAATCGACTAATGGAACCGATAAAATAGCTTTCTTCATTTTATCAGTTTTATAAGATAAAGTATCACCTACTTTTTCACCATAGTAACGTTTTCCTTTTTTATCGTTTCTATATTTTGAAACTTCAAACTCAATATCTACTTGGTATTTTCCGTTTTCTAATTCGGTAGATTTCACATCAACAATTCTATTTTTATATAACGTAATTGTTTCAAACATGTCTTTAATTACATATTGTAAAGAATCTGGTGTAACCTCTCTTATATAATCTACCAATTCTATTGAAGTGGTGTATGGAGGCTCTTGAAACTTTACTTTTTCTACATATTCTTTTAAAGCTCCGTTTAATTTTTCTTCACCTATATAATCACTTAAAGCATAAAATACTAGAGAACCTTTTTGATAACGAATATAACTTTGACCATCATTATACATTAATGGATTCTCACGTTTTGTTTCGAAAGCTCTTTGAGACAAATAACCATCTAAAGCTTCTTTTAAGAAAATTCTCATTTTTTCTTTTCCATGTTCATGTTCCAAAACTTTTAGTGAAACATATTCAGATAAACTTTCAGACAACATGGTTGCTCCTAAAACATCTGCACCAATTACTTGATGTGCCCACCATTGATGTGCTACTTCATGCACCGTAATTGCAAACGAATAATCTACACCACCATCTGCTTCATCTACCACATCTGCAATAAAACCTGCATCACCTGCAAACGGAATTGTATTCGGAAAAGATTGTGCAAAAGCGCCACTTGGAAACTCCACAATTCTTAATTGCTTGTGTTGATATGGACTAAAGTTCTTCGAATTATAATCTAAAGAAGCCTTCATTCCTTTTAGCATTCTTTCTAAATTATATTCGTGTCCTTTATGATAATAAATCTCTAAAATAACATCATTCCATTTGTCCTTTTTCACTTCATATTTAGCAGAATTAAATGCATAAAAATTTAAAATTTTACTATCCATCTTATAGTGAAAATACCTTCTATCATTTTCTGTCCATTCTTTTTGTAGATAACCTGGCGCAATAGCTATCTGATCTATAGAAGTTGAAACGGTTGCTTCAAAATCAATCCAATCAGAATCTTTAGAAATATAAGTATCTCCTAAAGCCGTTGAGTCTGATGGATGTGGACGTAAATTATTTTTTGATAAATCGTATTTTTTACGCGTTTTATTATCTGTTAACTCTCCTGCTGAAGAGTAACCTAAAGTAGGAAACATAGAGAAATTATTGATAAATGTTCCGTTCTCTACAATTGGTGATTTTGTTCTAAAAGCAGAATTTTTATTGCTTTTTACAGTAACTGAAAGTTGTAAAGTATCGCCAGGAAGTATTTTATTTTCAAAATGATACACATCAAAATGATTAATGGTATCTTCTAAAACTAGATTGTTTGCTTTGCTAAATTCAAATGTACTTTTTAACGAATTATGATTTAAGAAAATACTATCAATTGCTTCATCCGTTTTATTTATCATCGTAAAAACTGCTGATGCTTCAAAAGTTTTTTTCTTCGGAAAAATAGCTACATCCGTTTTTACAGCAACAATTCTAGGTTGTGCATAACTCTCATACTTTTTGTATGTTTTTTCCCAATTCACTCTTTGCAACTCTCTTTCTTTAGAAGAAGTTCTTTTCGATTTTGTGCCAGTTTCTTGATAAATTGAATATCCTAATACTAAAAATAAAAGTAGAAAAACTGTAAAACTTACTACTGCAAAACCTTTAAAACGAGATTTTGCAATAGAAATTCTCTCTGAAAACGAGTTCGGAATTCCACGAACCCAGAATAAAAAAGAAACTATCAGTAAAATTAATCCGCATAAAATCCAATATATTTTATACCATAAATAAGGCGCTAAAGTACCGTAACCATTCATATCTGAAAATCGAAAACCAGGACCTTCATTGTATTTAAAAATAGATTGCTCAATACCTGCTAATGATAAAAATGGCATTCCTATTGAAATGACTAAAAGAATAAACAAACCTAAATAAGGATTTCTAATAAGCGTTTGAATAAAGATTGCTAAAAGAGTCCAAACTAAAAGATTTAAAACATCTAGAAAAAATAATTCTTTTAAATAATGTCCGACTTCAAAATTATAGTATCCTTTATAAATTTGGAAAACAATACCTGAAATAAGAATAACACTTAATAAAACCAACTGCATTTTTAAAATTGCAATTACTTTAGAGAACAACAAAGTCCAATTAGGTACCGGAGTTGTATCTACCAAATGATCAATACGAGCAATATTAGCTCTATGCACCAACATACCCGCATATAAGAAAGTACAAATAATAATTGCCAATCTTATAAAAACTCTACCTCCTATTAGCATTTGCCAAGTTACAGGCAAGGTTTTAGTTCCAAAAACTTCTCCCCTATTAAATAATGTTACCATTAATAAAATAAAGCCAACCAAAACAATAGAAATAAAAGCCCAACTTTTAAAAATGTATTTAAAATCTATATTAGACAGTTTCCACATTGTTTTTAGGTTCTGTAGAAACGAAAAATTATAAGTAACTTTTGGTAAAACAATTTTTGTAATTCCGCTAAAGTTAGATTTAATAATTCTTTCTCCTTTTGTTTTTTTAAACGAAAAAGAAATTGCATTCTGACTAAATGTAAAGAATTTATATACCATTCCAAAAATGAATACTGCAATTGCCAACCATAATAAACGGTTATAAACAATTAATTCTTTCAAAGGAATTTGCAATTCATTTTGCTCTGAAGGCGTCCAATATTTTGTGTAATGATTTACTGCTGAAGAACCAAAAGGATCTAAAATAGCAGCCAATGAACTTTGTTCAGGATCAGATAAAACACTTGCTATAATTCCTTGTATCAAAAATAAAATAATGACTGCAATAAAACCCGCAGCAATATTTCTTGTGTATGTAACCACCGCAAAAACAATAGCACCAAACAACAAAATATTAGGCAAAATAAACACCAAGTAGGTTTGTAAATAGGTTAAAACATTAAATGCTCCTACAATTTCTGAATTTGTTCCGGGAAATCGAAAACCAATAATCATACCCAATGCTATAGAGAGTACAATTATAGAAACAACCACAATTGCGCTAAAAAATTTGGCAAATAAATAATTGGCTTTTGTAAATGGATATGAATATAAAATGGTGTGCATTTCACTCTTATAGTCTCTATAGATTGAAACTCCCATGATTGAGGGAAACAAGAAAAATATAAACGTAGTTAAACCATCCATTAAGTTGTTCACACCAATCGGCGAATTTACAATTCTTGATGAACCTACTGTTGCTGTTACAGAATCGAAAAGGCCAGCAAAATTAGCTGATAAGAAAAAAGCTAGTAAAACAAATATGGATGTATAAATGTAAAATGCAGGTTTGTTAAACCAATATTTTAATTCTTGTTTGAAAATAGTTGAAAACATAATAAAAAAAGTTTTGAGTGTTTAGTTTTAAGTGGTTAGTTTTTTGAGTTTAATTTAAAATTTATACTAAATCCTAACTTAAAACTCATAATTAAAAACTCTTAACTCGTTAAAACTGGTTCATCTTGTTTTAAAGCAATAAAATACACATCATCTAACTGCGGAGTTGATGCCACAAAATCTTCAGAAGGTTTTTCTGTTGCATGCACTCTAATATTTAACGTATTATCTTGATTGTAGTTTGATGATAAAATATTGAAGTTTTTTTCATTTTCTTCTAAATCATCTCTCTCTATAACTTTCGTCCAAATTGTATTTTCAATTTCTTTTGTAGCCTGTAAAGGTGTTGTATGTTTTAATATTTTTCCACCATTTAAAATTGCCATTTCATTACACAATTCTTTTACGTCTTCAACAATATGTGTAGAAAAAATAACGGTACAATTTGTACCAACTTCACGTAAAACATTCAAAAAACGATGTCTTTCCGCAGGATCTAAACCAGCAGTTGGTTCATCAACAATTATTAATTTAGGATTATTTAGAAGTAGTTGTGCAATTCCAAAACGTTGTTTCATTCCGCCAGAATAACCCGCAACATACTTGCGTCTTACATCGTATAAATTAGTGATTTCTAAAACTTCTTTTACAATTGCTTTTCTTTCGGATTTGTTTGCAACTCCTTTTAAAGTTGCAAAATAATCTAACAAATCTTCAGCTGACATTTTTGGATACACACCAAAAGATTGAGGTAAATAACCTAATACTTTACGTAAAGACATATTGTCTTCTAAAACATTAATATCTCCAAAAGTAATTGAACCAGAATCTGGACTTTGCAATGTTGCAATTGTTCTCATTAAAGATGATTTACCAGCACCATTTGGCCCTAATAAACCAAACATTCCTGTACCTATTTCGATACTTAAATTATCGATTGCTTTAACACCGTTTTTGTAAGTCTTGGTTAAATTTTCAATTACTAACTTCATATTCTTGGTTTTAGTGATTTTTACTTGAAAAAAATCCATCTAGATTCATTCTAGAGGTTTCCTTTAAAATTGTAATTCCCGTGAAAACGGAAATCAGTGATTAGTGTAAAAGTAAGCACTTTTGTTACATTTTTTTGTGATTATTTTTGTGCTTTTAATAAAAATTCGTTTTATTTTTACAATTAACAAAGAAACACAATATTTATAAACTTATATATAATGGCAAAAAAATCAATCTTAAATAAGAAATCGCTTACTTTTTTAGAAAAATATTTAAACAACGCTGCTCCTACTGGTTATGAATGGGAAGGTCAGAAAATTTGGATGGATTATCTAAAACCCTATGTAGATACTTTTATTACAGACACTTATGGTACAGCTGTTGGTGTTATAAATCCGGATGCAAAATACAAAGTTGTTATTGAAGGACATGCAGATGAAATTTCTTGGTATGTAAATTATATTTCTGATAATGGTTTGATTTATGTCATTAGAAACGGAGGTTCTGATCATCAAATTGCGCCAAGTAAAATTGTAAATATTCATACTAAAAACGGAATTGTAAAAGGTGTTTTTGGTTGGCCAGCAATTCACACAAGAAATAGAGCGAATGAAGAAGCGCCAAAACCAGACAATATTTTTATTGATACTGGTTGTTCAACAAAAAAAGAAGTAGAAGAGTTAGGTGTTCATGTTGGCTGTGTAATTACGTATCCAGATGAGTTTCATATTTTAAACGGAGATAAATTTGTTTGTAGAGCTTTAGACAACAGAATGGGTGGTTTTATGATTGCGGAAGTTGCTCGTTTATTAAAAGAAAATAAGAAAGAATTACCTTTTGGATTGTACATTACAAACTCTGTACAAGAAGAAATTGGTTTACGTGGTGCAGAAATGATAACACACACAATACAACCAAATGTTGCTATTGTTACTGATGTTACACACGATACAACTACACCAATGATCGACAAGAAAAAAGCAGGTCATTTAGAAATTGGTAAGGGGCCTGTTGTTGCTTTTGCACCTGCAGTACAACAAAAATTAAGAGATTTAATTACAGATACAGCAGAAGCAAAAAAGATTCCTTTTCAGCGTTCTGCACTTTCTAGAGCAACAGGTACAGATACAGATGCTTTTGCGTATAGTAATGGTGGTGTTGCTTCTGCATTGATTTCCCTACCTTTAAGATACATGCACACAACAGTAGAAATGGTTCATAGAGATGATGTTGAAAACGTTATTAAAATGATTTATGAAACGCTTTTAAATATTAAAGATGGTGAAACGTTTTCTTACTTTGAATAGCAAATTGACTTCATTGCGAGGAACGAAGCAATCTATTAATTTAACATTCAGTTTTGTCTTTTCGAAATGAGCTTTTTAGCGATTGAAAAACCTCATATTTGATAACCAGAATTATGAGATTTTTCATTCTTCGAAATGACAAACTGACTCTTATCCAGACCCTTCAGGTTTTAAAAACCTGTAGGGTCTTATAAAAAAATAAATGGACGAACTAATAAACATTTTAACTCCAGAAGGAAAATCAACAGGGAAAACGGCTTTAAAATCTGAAGCTCATAAAAATGGCTGGTTTCATGCAACTGTGCATATTTGGTTATTTACTTCGGATGAAAAAATACTACTTCAAAAAAGAACTGCTACCAAAAAAGTATTCCCTGGTTTATGGGATATTTCTGTTGCAGGACATATTGTTGCTGGCGAAGACATTTTAACATCAGCAAAAAGAGAAATTTTTGAAGAAATTGGATTACAATTAAAAGAAAAAGACCTCATCAAAATTGGGACAAGAATTCATCAAGTTTCTCATAAAAACGGAATAATAGATAATGAACATCATCATGTTTTTATTGCTGAGTTAAAAGTTCCAGTTTCTGAATTAAAAATTCAAGAGGAAGAAGTTGATTCTATTAAGTTGTTTGATTTAGATATTCTTAAAAACACAAAAAACCTCGAAAACGTATTGCTTCCGAGGTTTCATGATTATTATGTTTCTATTTATGATAAAATTATTAAATACCTATAATAATTTTTAACAGAATTGTTTATTTAACTGGTTTCTCAAAAAATGAATCTGCTAATTTTGCTTGACTTACTAAAGGTAACGTAAATTCAGTTGCAGGTTTTGCTGGTTCTGTTGGAACACCATTTTCATCTTTTTTATACCAAGTAATTTCTTTTGGTAAAACCAATCCGTTTACGTTTTCCCATTTATTATATTTTATTAAGTTATACTTATCACTGTTACTTTTAGATCTAAAAGTAACAGTATATGCTAACCATTCCATTTGATAAGTTTTAGGGTTGTAATACACAATATAATTATCATCTGGTGAAGCTCCTTTATCTGAAGCATAAGAAATTTTATAACCTGGATAACTTACTCCTTCAAAAACCAAATCATGTTCTTTACTATAAGTAATTCCATCATCTGCTAAAACAAAAGGCATTGCATAAAAATAGAAATACAAATTATAATAAAAAGTAGGATTTCCTTTATAAACTCCTTCTTTGTCTTCATCTAACCAAACCTCTTTTCCATCAAAACCTAAAGAAAATTTCGGAGTATTTATAACTGATTTTCTTGACTGTAAATCTACAGTATGAACTTCTTCTCCTTTGTTAAAAGAAAGAATTTGTGCTTTTCTCCAGATATTTATTCCTCCGTGTTTTTCGAAAATTCTCCCTAATTCTTCTGGAAAATTTTCTTTTTTCACTTCAACAATAGTAATAAAATGGTTTTTTTCATAAGTTAAATGTCTGTTGATTATAATGTACTATTGTCGTTTGTTTTAAAAATCCTTTCAAAAATAAGGATTTTAATTTTTCATTTTAAGAGAAATCTTCTGATGTTAAAAAAAACCTAATCGTTAGAGATTTCTCCATAAAGTCGAAATGACAAATAAATAAACTTTTCGAATTTTAATTAAATTTTTGCTTGGTAGGTATACAAATCATAATACCTTCCTTTTGATGCTATTAATTCATCATGCGTACCTCTTTCTGCAATACTTCCAGCTTCTATCACTAAAATTTGATCTGCTTGTTTAATTGTACTCAATCTATGAGCAATTACAATGGTAGTTCTATTTTTTACTAATTCTGATAAACTTTTCTGAATTAAAGATTCGCTTTCTGTATCTAAACTAGAAGTTGCTTCATCTAAAATAATAATTTTAGGATTTGCTAAAATTGCTCTTGCAATTGCCAATCTTTGTCTTTGTCCGCCAGATAATTTCACACCTCTTTCTCCAATTAAAGTATCTAAACCTTCATCAAAACGGTCTGTAAATTCATTAACATACGCAGCTTTTACTGCATTTTGTAATTCTTGTTCTGTTGCATTTGGTCTTGGAAATAAAATATTTTCTCTAATGGTTCCTTCAAACAAAAATTCGTCTTGTAAAACAACACCTAAATGTTTTCTGAAACTAGATAATTTTACTTGAGATATATCTTGATTGTCAACTGTAATTGTACCAGAATTAGGGTTTAAAAATGTTGCAGACAAACCAGCAATTGTAGATTTACCAGAACCAGAACTACCAACCAAAGCTGTTACAGAACCAGAAGGAACTTTAAAATTGATATTATTTAATACTTCTTTTCCTTCTTCATAAGCAAAAGAAACATCTTCAAAAATAATTTCTCCTTTAATATCTTCTAAAACAATTGTTCTATCCACATCATCTTCTTCTGCTTGCATATTCATTAATTCTTCAGTTCTGTCTAAACCTGCCAAAGCTTCTGTTAATTGACTTCCTATATTACTCATTTGTACAATTGGTGCAATCATAAAACCAAGAATTAAAGTAAAAAACAAGAATTCACCTGTAGTCATTTCTCCTTGCATCATGTAATAACCACCAATTCCAATAATTCCTGTGGTTGCAACACCTATTAAAAATGTTGATGAACTCGTCATAATTGCAGTAGCTGTTAAACTCTTTTTTACATTTTGAAAGAGTTTATCAACACCTTTTTCAAAAACTAAATTTTCTTGTTCTTCAGCATTAAATGCTTTTATAACTCGTACACCTGCCAAAGTTTCTGTTAGTCTTCCTTTTACTTCTGCATTAATTTTACCACGAGTTCTAAAAATTGGACGAATAAATTTAAATGCTTTTAAAGCAACAACTCCAAAAATTGAAATCGGTAGAAAAACGAATAAAGTCATCCAAGGATTTAAATCTATTAAAATAATTAAAGATACAATTGCTGTAAAAGTTCCACCAACTAATTGTACTAACCCTGTACCAATTAAGTTTCTTACACCTTCTACATCACTCATAATTCTAGAGACCAAGGCGCCAGATTTGGTATTATCGAAAAAGCTAATTGGTAAAGACAATACTTTCTTTTGTACTTGTGCTCTTAATTCTGATATTAAATATTGTGCTTGAACACTTAATATTCTAGTTAACAAAAAAGACGTAATTGATTGTAAAATAATTGCTCCTATTACAAATAAAATCAAAGAATATAACTTATCGAAATTTTTGTCTGGAACAACCTCATCTAATAACACTTTACTTTGCCATGGTAATATTAAACCTGACAAACTTCTAATTACAATTAGAATTAGTCCAATAAAGACTAGATTTCTTCTTGGCCATATAATTGTTTTAAAAGCTTTACCAATTGATACTTTTGGCTTCTTTTTATTTTTATTTGATTCTATTAAATGTTGCATAAATATCTATTGTCAATTTATATGCCATTGAAAGAAATCTGACATATTTACAAAGTTACAATAAAGCAAAAGACCTTACAGGTTTAAAAAAAACTGTAAGGTTTGAAAAGATCAATTTAGTTAACAAACAAGCTTGCGTGAGCGATAGAAACGACATCCTTTTTGCTTTTATAACAAAAAGATATAGTGGATAGCACAGTTTTTGTTTTTCACAAAAAAACGCCCAAAAAAATACCTCACAGATTTAAGAGTCTATGAGGCATGGATAGAAACTGAATCAAGTTCAGTTTAGCTTTCATTACAATCGATTATCAATAATACTTTGCACAACTTCTGGATTTAAAAGTGTACTTGTATCTCCTAAATTATCTATTTCGTTGGAAGCTATTTTACGTAAAATACGTCTCATAATTTTCCCTGAACGTGTTTTTGGTAACCCGTCTGAAAACTGAATTTTATCTAATTTTGCTATCGGACCAATCCTATCAGAAATTAACTGATTGATTTCTTTGCTTAAATTATTGTGATTTCTGCTTTCTCCAGAATCTTTTAAAGTAATATAACCATACAAAGCACTTCCTTTTATATCATGTGGAAAACCAACAATTGCACTTTCTGCAACTGCAGGATGTTCATTAATTGCGTCTTCAATTGGTGCTGTTCCTAAATTATGACCAGAAACAATAATTACATCATCTACTCTACCCGTTATTCTGTAATAACCAACCTCATCTCTTAATGCGCCATCACCAGTAAAATACATTCCCTCATACGCAGAAAAATAAGTTTCTTTATAACGCTCATGATTTCCCCAAATTGTTCTTGCCATACTTGGCCAAGGGAATTTTATACACAATCTTCCGTCTACTTGATTTCCTTTTAACTCATTACCTTTCTCATCCATTAAAGCAGGCTGAATTCCAATAAAAGGTAAAGTTGCATACGTTGGTTTTGTTGGTGTTACATAAGGTATTGGTGTAATCATCATTCCTCCTGTTTCTGTTTGCCACCAAGTATCAATAATTGGGCTTTTCTTTTTACCAATATTCTCATTATACCAATGCCAAGCTTCTTCATTTATGGGTTCTCCAACAGAACCTAAAACTTTTAAAGATGATAAATCGTATTTATCAACTAATTTTGTTCCGTGTTTTGCCAATGCTCTAATTGCAGTTGGCGCTGTATAAAATTGATTTACTTTATGCTTTTCAATAATATCCCAAAAGCGTCCAAAATCTGGATAACTTGGTACTCCTTCAAACAAAACTGTAGTTGCTCCGTTTGCTAAAGGTCCATAAACAATATATGAATGCCCAGTAATCCAACCAATATCTGCAGTACACCAATACACATCATTTTCTTTATATTGAAATGCATTCTTAAAAGTATACGCCGTATAAACCATATAACCAGCTGTTGTGTGCACCATTCCTTTTGGCTTTCCTGTAGAACCAGAAGTATATAAAATAAATAACGGATCTTCTGCATTCATAATTTCTGCTTCACAAATTGTTGAAGCATCATCTAATAAAGGTTGTAACCATTGATCACGTCCTTCTTGCATATTTATATCAGAATTGATTCTTTTTGCAACTAAAACAGTTTCTACACCAGGACAAGATTCTAAAGCTTCATCTACAATTCCTTTTAAATCTATTGATTTTTTCCCTCTGTAAGAACCATCAGAAGTAATGACCATTTTACAATCGGAATCATTAATTCTTGTTGACAATGCTGTCGCTGAAAAACCTGCAAAAACTACAGAATGAATAGCACCAATTCTTGCACAAGCTAATGTTGCAATTGCCAATTCTGGAATCATAGGAACATAAATACAAACTCTGTCTCCTTTTTTAACTCCGTTTTCTTTTAAAACATTTGAAAATTGATTTACTCTTTGGTGTAATTGTTTATAAGTAATATGTTCAACAGCTTCTTTTGGATCATTAGGTTCAAATAAAATAGCGGTTTTATTTCCTCTTGTTGCTAAATGCCTATCAATACAGTTTTCTGTAATGTTTAATTTTGCTCCTTGAAACCATTTTACTTCTGGTTTAGAGAAATCCCATTCTAAAACTTTATCCCATTTTTTTCTCCAAACAAAATGTTCTTCAGCAATTTCTTCCCAAAAATTTTCTGGCTCACGAATTGATTTTCTATAAACTTGATAATATTCTTCTAAATGTTTGATGTGGTAGTTGCTCATAATTAATTTTGTTGATTGTAATAGTTTATAACAATATAAAAAAATGTTTTATTTTTAAGGGGCTAATAGGTTAATTTTGAGTGCTTTTTTATTAAGTTACTAATGTATAAAAACAATGTTTCTATTTCCTACTTTTTCTACTTACAACATTTAATGATAGATGAAATACAAAAATTAAAATAAATACATCTTTAATTCTTAAGAGAATAATATATTTGCTTAAAATGAATTTACAATTATTTTTTGGTACTTTTTTTGAAAATTGGCATATCGTTGTGCTTTTTTTTACGGTTGCAATCTTGTACTCTTCAGTTGGTTTTGGTGGTGGTTCTAGCTATTTAGCAATTTTAGCTTTAACAGGAGTTATTTTTACGCAAATTAGAGCCACAGCACTTTTATGTAATATTATGGTAGTTTCTGGCAATATTTGGTTCTTTTATCATCAAAAAAGGTTTGATTGGAAAAAGATAACTCCATTAGTACTATTTAGTATTCCGCTCGCTTTTTTAGGCGGTTTTTTAAAGATAAATCAAACTTTTTTTTTCACCCTTTTAGGTTTTACTTTATTATTTGCAGCAATAACTATGTTGATATCTAAACGTATTGTTTCATTGGAAGAAAAAGAAACAAAACTAAATCTCACAAAAAACGCTAGTTATGGTGGAGTTATTGGCTTTATTTCTGGAATGGTAGGAATTGGAGGTGGTATATTTTTAGCCCCATTGCTCCACTTAACAAATTGGGATACTCCAAAGAAAATTGCTGCAACTGCTAGCTTTTTTATTTTGGTAAATTCCATTGCTGGTTTGTTAGGACAATATTCTAACCCAAATTTTGAAATTGATTGGAATTTAACTTCTGTTTTATTGATTACTGTTTTTATTGGCGGTCAAATTGGAAGTAGAATGAGTAATAAATTTTTTAAACCTATTCAATTAAAAAAGGCAACCGCTATATTGATTGCCTTTGTAAGTATTCGTATTTTAATAAAATATTTATTCTAACTATTTCTTTTTCGCCTTCATTGCTCTTCCTCCTTGATTTAAAGTTAATGCAATTACTTGCCCTTTATCATTTTTATGGAAATTAACTGATGCTTTTACAACTTTTAAAAAGAATTTGGTTTTTGATTCTGCAAATAGTTCAATTTTTTGCTGACCAGTTGCTTGTGCAAATAATTGATTTTCTTTTGAAGAAATTGTTAAATCAAAACCAGGTTGAATCTCAAAAACACCTTCATATGTTTTTAATACATCCACAGAAACAGTAAATTCTCCCTTCTCTTTTGGTGCTTTTTTATCTGTAAAAATTCCTTTCCGTTTGTTAATTCTATTTTTAAAAAGTGTTACTTTCTTTCCATCTTTTATTGAAAAATCATATGAAATAAATCCTTCTTCAAAAGAAAACGAATTTGGGGAAGATGGATGAATTTTAAAAGGATCTTGCGAACTTCCTTCTCTTTGACTATATAGTTGATTATCCTTTAAAGTGATATAACGTAACACATCATTATCAAATTCATAAGTTCCAACCCATTTGCTTAATTGTTTTTTTGATAATTTAACTGAATTCTCATTATTAATTTTTGGCTGATCAATTGCTAAAGCTGCAATTTCTAAAGCAGTATTTGTTGGCGATTGACAACCACAATTAGAAAACAAAATCACATACACATTTTTACTTGGCACAAAGACTCCCATTGATAAATATCCAGGAATTGCACCTCCATGTTCAATTGTTGATACAGCATTTATTTCGTTAATACTCCAACCATAACCGTAGTTTATTTTATCTCCGTTGTTTAATGTGTAATTGGTAAACGCTTTATCTATTGTTTCTTCTTTTACAAAAACATCTTTAGTAATTGCTGTTTGCCATTTTAACATGTCATCTACAGACGACATTATAGAACCAGCAGCATAAGGAAGTGTTAAACTAATATATTGCGCATTTGAAAATTCGCCTCTTTTTTTGATAACCAGAAGCTCTGTTTTTAATTAATTTTGAGTGACTTCCATAATAAGAAGAATTCATATTTATTTTATCAAAAATTCGTTGTTGAATAAACTTCTGATAAGATAAACCACTAACTTTTTCAATAATATACCCTAATATAAAATATCCTGAATTGTTATATTTATACTTTTCACCCGGATCAAAATCCATTGGTTCATTTTTAAAAAAATCGATAAATTTTAAAGGAGATTCATCAATTGTCATCACTTTTCCAAAACTTTGCATTGAAGTATAACTCTTAATACCTGAAGTATGCGTTAATAAATGGTGCACAGTAATTTTTTTTCCGCTAGTTGGGTAATCTGGGATAAATTTTGTGATTTCGTCTTCTAAACTTAATTTACCTTCTTCTAATAACATTAGAATTGAAACGGAAGTAAATTGTTTTGTAATAGAACCTACTTGAAAAACATTATCTGAAGTCATGTCTACATTCAATTCTAAATTAGCTTTTCCGAAAGCTTTTCTGTAAATAATTTCACCATCTTTAGCAACCAATGCAGAAGCCCCAGATTCGTTACTTTTAAATTGTTTGCTTAATATATTGTCTATCTTAGATTCTAAACTTTGTGCTTGACTTGTATTGAAGGAGAATGCATAAAGAAAAAATAAAATGGTAGATTTTATGAGTAAATGAGTTTTCATCTGAAAGTTTTAAGGTGATTAATTTTATATATGATGCTTTTAAAAAGTTTAAGTTACAACTTTACTCGAATTTTAAAAAATACTTCTTTGATAATAGGTATTGTTTTTAAGTTTTTTAAATACCTTTGAACAATTCAAAAAAGTAAATAAAATTATGTTAGGAATTATCTTTACACTATTAATGTTAATCTTATTACAAGCTGTTTTAGGATTCGACAATTTATTATACATTTCTTTAGAATCTAAAAAAGCACCGCTTGCCGACCAAAAAAGAGTTAGAAAAGTAGGAATTTTAATTGCAATTATTTTAAGAATTATATTGCTCTTTGTTTTAGTTTCTTTAATTGGTTATTTTAAAGAACCATTTTCTTTTTTATCTGGTGAGATAAAAGATATCGTAAAATTTTCATTTAATGGACACAGTATTATTGTTTTACTCGGTGGTGGTTTTATTATCTACACAGCAATAAAAGAAATCTGGCATATGATTGGTGATTCTGACTTATCTACAAATGCAGAAGATGCAAATGGAAAAGGAAAAAAATCTTCAAATGCAGTAATTGTAAGTATTGTACTTATGAATTTAGTTTTTTCTTTCGATTCTATTCTAGCAGCAATCGGTCTTACTAGCGAAATAGAGAATTCTACAACAGCATTTATTGTAATGGCAATTGCTATTGTAATTAGCGGATTATTAATGCTGTTTTTAGCGGATAGAATTTCAACTTTTTTAGCAAAAAATAGAATGTATGAAGTTTTAGGATTGTTTATTCTTTTTATTGTAGGTATTATGCTAGTTACTGAAGGTGGTCATTTAGCACATATAAAATTATTTGGAAACGAAATTGTACCAATGAGTAAAACTACTTTCTACTTTGTTTTGGCAATTTTAGTAATTGTAGATGTTGTACAAGGAAGCTATCAAAAGAAATTATTGGCAGAGCAAAAGCAGAAGTAAAAACAATATTACCTTAAAGCTGTTATAAAATATAGTAAGTTGTTGTATTAATTTACAGCAACTTTTTTTATTGAATTTCGACAATACTATCTTTAATTCTTTGAGTAACAATCTGTAAAATTCTTCTATTTATTTCTGATGAATTAGCGCTATAAAACGTAAATTCTTCTGTAGAAAACTGACCAATAATAAAACCTAAAGTGAGGTTTTTATAGTTATTATCTGTTTTAAAAACTGATGAAACTTTACTTCTTTTTTTCTTGTCTACTAAACTTGAAAAATCAACTTTTCTTTTCTGAAGATAATTTTGAAAGGAAACAATTAATAAAGTATGTTGCATTTTTATAACAGGACGAATTACTTCATTCTGAAATTTCTCCATTTCTGAAGTTCCTGCATTTACTAAATCTTCTAAAACTAGTCTTTCTTTTTTATCCATTTAACAAATATTAATATATTATTTTACCCGTTGTGCATTTAAATAATACTAATTTTTAAGTTGTTAATATTTCTATCAAAAGTAAACTTATTAATGAATTGAATAATTGTTAATGAGGTTAATTTTGAGAGTATTCTAGTCTTAA
>NZ_JAZGGG010000051.1:0-10370 GCF_036480315.1 Polaribacter sp. | reverse complement strand
TTTAATACCTCTAAAATTTTCTCGTAATTTGCTCTAAAGCTGTTCATCTATTTAAATGTTTGAAATTCAATTAAATATACGATTCTCTTAATCAATGAACAGCTTTTTTATAATGCACAACAGGTTTCTATTGTATAAATCCATTAATTAGAGAACTAAAGTTGAATAATCTAGAATAGTTTCCTTCGTTTTCTTTATTATAAATTTTTGTACCGCTTACATTTTTTATAGTAATGTTTTGTCTTTTCTTTACAGACTTAAATTCAACTCTTACTTTTTTAGAATCTAATTTAGTACCTGTGTTTTTGTCACTTGCGTATTTTGCTAATGTTCCTAACATTGCTACTACTAATAAAATTGTTTTCATAATTTTGTCATTTTTAAATATTAATAACACTGCAAATTTATGGCTGTTTTCTAGCTCCAAAAACATCAGAATTGGTAAGTTTGTATGCTATATTATCAATTTGTATTATGTAAAATTAATTTGAAGATAAAATAGTATATAATTGAATTAATTCTATGCGTTTTTATATTGTAATGTATTGTAACTTTGCTTTTTAATAAGTATAGATGAAAACAAAACCAACATTAGAAAAGATTACACCAAATTTTGGGAGTTCTTTATTAGTTAAAAAACACGTTCAGTTTTTAAAAAAGAACAAAGCCTTTTGGCACTTTCATCCCGAAATTGAAATAGTTTATGTTAATAAAGGGAAAGGGAAAAGGCATATTGGTAACCATATTAGTTATTTTAATAATAGCCAATTGGTATTAATTGGTTCTAATTTACCGCATTTAGGGTTTATGGATCGTTTAACAACAAACGGATCTGAAACACTTATACAATTTAAGCCCGAATTTTTAGGGGATTTATTTTTTAAAATACCAGAAATGGCTGCAATAGATCAGCTTTTTGAGCGTGCTAAAAAAGGCATTCGTTTTAATATTGAAATTAAAAAAAGAATAGGAGCAAAGATCGAAGAACTTGAAGATTTAGAAGGTGCAGACAGAATTATTTCTTTTTTAGAAATTTTAAAAGAGCTAGCAAGAACAAATGATTATACTATTTTAAACGCAAATGGTTTTGCTTTTGAAACACAACCACAAGATAGTAGTAAAATAGATATCATTTTTAAACATATAAACGAGAACTTTAATAGACACATTTCTTTAGAGGGAGTTTCTGATTTGGTGAGTATGACGGTTCCTGCATTTTGTAGGTTTTTTAAAAAGACAACTTCTAAAACATTTACAAAATTGGTAAATGAATATAGGGTTGTACATGCAACTAAATTATTATCGGAAAGTCAAACGAGTATTACTGATATTTGTTTTGAATGTGGATTTAATAATTTTTCTCACTTTAATAAATTATTTAAAGAGTTTACTGGTAAATCTGCTTCTAAATATAGAAGTGAAATGTTGAACCTTGTTCAGTAATAATATTATTTAAAACCATTCCATTCACTATAAAATTGTTTTAGATACAATTCCATAAATTGGTGTCTTTCTTTAGCTATTTTTTTCCCTGTAGAAGTGTTCATTTTATCTTTTAATAATAATAGTTTTTCATAAAAATGATTAATTGTTGGTGCGACAGATTTTTTATATTCTGCTTTTGTCATTTCTAAATTCGGAGCTATCTCTGGGTCGTACAAGACTCTGTTTTTAAAGCCACCATAATTAAAACACCTTGCAATACCAGTAGCACCAATGGCATCTAACCTGTCTGCATCTTGTACTACTTCGAGCTCTTTAGAAGTAAATTTTTCTCCATCAGTAGAAAGGGAGTTTTTATAAGAAATATGATTGATAATATTTACAACATGTAAAATAATTTCCGTGTCAACTTTTTCATTTTCAAGAAATTCTGTTGCTTTTTTAGGACCAATAGTTTCATCTCCATCATAAAATTTAGCATCTGCAATATCATGTAATAAAGCACCTAAAGAAACTATAAAAATATCAACATTTTCTTCTTTAGAAATTAAAAGAGAATTTTTAAAAACACGTTCTATATGAAACCAATCATGGCCTCCTTCAGCATTTTTTAATTCCGTTTTCACGAATTCTATCGTATTTTCAATGATAAGTTCTTTGTTCATCTTATTTTCTAGAAGTTAATTCTTTTTTAATCTTTTTCATTTCATAAAACATTACAAATCCCATAGGAGCAAAAAATAAAGGTAAAAAAGTCTGAAAAGAAATACCATTTTCAATAGAAGAAAAAACAGCAAAAACAATCATTAAAACAACAACAAAAACTTGTATAAATAATATCGTTTTTTGTGTTTTTAGTTTTTTTATTAATTCTTCTTGTGTATAGGTAGAAAGTGTAGAAGCCATATTTAATTTTTTATAAAAATAAAAAACCCACGTTAACTAACGTGGGTTTTCATCTAAATTATTTATTCTAAAGAGTTGTTTATATTAACAAAACTCATCATAAGCTTGTGCTAAATTTTGTGCAATCATCTGTGCAGAACGCCCTTCAATATGATGTCTTTCTAACATATGAACTAAATTACCGTCCTTAAATAACGCCATTGCTGGAGAAGAAGGAGGAAAAGGAATCATAAATTCTCTTGCTTTTTGTGTAGATTCTTTTTCTACACCTGCAAAAACAGTAGTTAAATTTGTTGGTGTTTTATCTGCACCTAAAGAAGCAATAGCTCCTGGTCTTGCAGTACCTGCAGCGCAACCACAAACAGAATTTACTACAACTAAAGTTGTACCTTCTTTTGCTAATGCTTTTTCTACGTCTTCACCTGTATATAATGCTTCAAAACCAGCGTTAATTAACTCATCACGCATTGGTTTTACTAATTCTTCTGGATACATATTTTATAATTTTAAAATGCAAATATAAGCATAAGTTTGGCAAAATTCAATGATTACAAAATGGTTGTTTCAATAGAAACATCAATAAAACTGATGTCAATGAAATTCTCTATAATGAGCGCTTTTTTTGGCATGTCCATTTTTAAATAAAAGTTCCGTTTTACTGCACTTTTGCTTAAAAATCGTCAGGCTTTTCGCACTCGATTTTTTTGTAAAAAGCAAAAAAGAGTTCAAACAAATGCTACAATCCTTCATGCAAATTAGTAACTTCTAAAATAGTAGTCTTTGTAACTTATAAACTTTGTAACTTTGCTACTTCAAAAAAAAGATATGGGAAATTTTACAAAATGGTTAGGAGCAGGATTAGGATTTACTTTTGGTGGCCCAATTGGTGCAGCCATTGGTTTTGCAGTTGGTAGTTTTGTAGATGGTTTTTCTGTTGATGAGTTTAACCAGGAGCAAATAGATTATAAAGGAAAAGGACAAAGAAGAGGTGGTGTTAATACACAATCTGGAGATTTTGAAATGAGTTTACTTGTTTTAGCATCCATAGTTATAAAGTCCGACGGAAAAGTAGACCAAAAAGAATTAGACTTTGTTAGAAGTCAGTTTGTAAACATGTATGGTAAACAACGTGCAAACAGTGCGTTTAAACTTTTTAGTGGCGTTATAAAAAAGGAGATTTCTGCAAGACAAGTTTGTATACAAATTAGAGAGCACATGTCTCATGCATCTCGTTTACAATTATTACATTTTCTGTTTGGTATTGCAAAATCAGACGGTTTTGTAGCTAAAAGCGAAGTAGAAGAGATTAGAAAAATAGCAGGTTATTTATATATAAATCAAAATGATTACGAGTCTATAAAAGCAATGTTTTATGATGAATCTGGCAACGCATATAAGATTTTAGAAATCACTAAATCTGCTTCTAATGATGAGGTTAAAAAAGCTTACAGAAAAATGGCTAAAAAATACCATCCAGATAAAGTACAAGATTTAGGTGCAGAACATATAAAAGGAGCAAAGGAGAAGTTTCAAAGTATACAATCTGCTTATGAAAAAATTAAACAAGAAAGAGGTTTGTAAATAGAGTTACAAAGGTTAAAGGTTACAGAGCTACAAAGTTTATTCTTCAATTTTTTTGCAACTTTGTAGCTTTTTTTATGCTTTGTAACTTCTTCACAAACAAACTCAAAAAATTCCAAGAAAATCCTTAATTTCGCATTCTTATAAGAAAAGATACACAATGAGCGCGAAATTTCCTGAATATAAAGGCCTTGACTTACCAAAAGTAGCAGAAGAAATTCTAAACTATTGGCAAGAAAATAACATTTTTGAAAAAAGTGTTACTACAAGAGAAGGTAAAGAACCTTATGTTTTTTTTGAAGGACCACCTTCAGCAAACGGACTTCCAGGAGTTCATCATGTGTTAGCACGCGCGATTAAAGATATTTTTCCTCGTTATAAAACCATGAAAGGTTTCCAAGTAAAGCGTAAAGCTGGTTGGGACACGCATGGTTTACCTATTGAATTAGGTGTAGAAAAAGAATTAGGAATTACCAAAGAAGATATTGGTAAAACCATTTCTGTAGAAGATTATAATGCAGCCTGTAGAAAAGCAGTAATGCGTTACACAGGTATTTGGAACGATCTAACCCAGAAAATGGGTTATTGGGTAGATATGGATGATCCATATATAACCTATGAACCCAAATATATGGAATCTGTTTGGTGGTTATTAAAACAGATTTATAACAAAAAACTAATATACAAAGGCTATACAATTCAACCGTATTCACCAAAAGCAGGTACAGGTTTAAGTTCTCACGAATTAAATCAACCAGGAACCTACCAAGATGTTACAGATACAACAGTTGTTGCACAATTTAAAGCGATAGAAAACACACTTCCAGATTTTTTACAGAACAAAGGAACTATTTACTTTATAGCTTGGACAACAACTCCTTGGACATTGCCAAGTAATACAGCATTAACAGTTGGTCCAAAAATTGAATATGTTTTAGTCGACACTTTTAATCAATATACATTTGAACCAACAAAAGTAATTTTAGCAAAGAAATTAGTTGGAAAGCAATTTGGAGGAAAAAATAATGTTCAAGTTGAAACTTCTGAAGAATTAAATACTTATAATTCTGGTGATAAAAAGATTCTTTTTTATGTAATTAAAGAATTTATTGGTAAAGATTTAGTTGATATTAAATACGAACAATTATTAGATTATGTTTTGCCAAACGACAATCCTCAAGATGCTTTTAGAGTAATTTCTGGAGATTTTGTTACTACAGAAGACGGAACAGGAATTGTACATACTGCTCCAACTTTTGGACAAGATGATGCTTTGGTTGCAAAACAAGCAGTGCCACCAATTCCACCGTTATTGGTAAAAGATGAAAATGATAATTTAGTTCCTTTAGTAAACTTACAAGGAAAATTTAGACCAGAAGTTACTGAATTTGCAGGTAAATATGTAAAGAACGAATATTATGCAGATGGTGAAGCGCCAGAAAAATCTGTAGATGTAGAAATTGCCATCAAATTAAAAATAGAAAATAAGGCCTTTAAGGTTGAAAAATACAAACACAGTTATCCTAATTGTTGGAGAACAGATAAACCAATTTTATATTATCCATTAGATTCTTGGTTTATTAAAGTAACTGATGTTAAAGATAGAATGCACGAGTTGAACAAAACTATTAACTGGAAACCGGAATCTACTGGAACTGGTCGTTTTGGTAATTGGTTGGCAAATGCAAACGATTGGAATTTATCTCGTTCTAGATACTGGGGAATTCCATTACCAATCTGGAGAACAGAAGATGGTAAAGAAGAAATTTGTGTTGGTTCTGTAAAAGAATTGAAACAAGAAATGGCAAAAGCTGTAGAAGCTGGCGTTTTAGTAAAAGATATTTTTGAAGACTTTAAAGTTGATAACAATTCCGAAGAAAATTATGCAAAAATAGATTTACATAAAAACATTGTTGATGAAATTGTATTAGTTTCAGCAACTGGACAACCAATGAAACGTGAAAGCGATTTAATTGATGTTTGGTTCGATTCTGGTTCTATGCCTTATGCACAATGGCACTACCCGTTTGAAAATAAACAAAAGATTGATGAAAATGAATCTTTTCCGGCAGATTTTATTGCAGAAGGAGTAGATCAAACTCGTGGTTGGTTTTATACTTTACACGCAATTTCTACAATGGTTTTTGATTCTGTAGCCTATAAAAATGTAGTTTCTAATGGTTTAGTTTTAGATAAAAACGGACATAAAATGTCTAAACGTTTAGGAAATGCAACAGATCCTTTTACAACGTTAGATAAATATGGTGCAGATGCAACACGTTGGTATATGATTGCAAATGCAAACCCATGGGACAATTTAAAATTTGATTTAGAAGGAATTGAAGAAGTAAAACGTAAGTTTTTTGGAACTTTATACAACACCTATTCGTTCTTTACTTTGTATACAAATATTGATGGTTTTTCTTATGAAGAAGCAGATGTTCCTCAAAACGAAAGACCAGAAATAGATCGTTGGATTTTATCAGAATTACATACTTTAATTGCTAAAGTTGATAAATTCTATGCAGAATATGAACCAACGAGGGCAGCAAGAGCAATATCAGATTTTACACAAGATTATTTAAGTAACTGGTATGTACGTTTAAGTAGAAGACGTTTTTGGAAGGGAGATTATCAAACAGATAAGATATCTGCATATCAAACTTTGTACACTTGTATGAATACGATTGCAAAATTAGCATCGCCAATTGCGCCGTTTTTTATGGACAGATTGTATCAAGATTTAAATTCTGTAACTGGTAAAGAAACATCAGAAAGTATTCATTTATCAGATTTTCCAAAATACGATGCAAGCTTTGTAGATAAGAGTTTAGAACGTAAAATGGAAAATGCACAAATTATTTCCTCTTTAGTTTTATCATTAAGAGCAAAAGAAAAGATAAAAGTGCGTCAGCCGTTACAAAAAATTATGATTCCTGTTGATAATGAACAACAAAAGGAAGAAATTCTAGCAGTTGCAGACTTAATTAAGAATGAAGTAAATATTAAAGAAATTCAGATTTTAGATGATGCTTCAGATATTTTAATCAAACAAATCAAGCCTAATTTTAAAACATTAGGTCCAAAGTTTGGAAAAGATATGCGTTTTATTGCTGCTGAAGTTCAGAAATTTAACCAAGAAGATATCAACAAAATAGAGAAAGATAAAAACATTTCTTTAGAAATTAATGGAAAAAATATAACTTTAGATATTACTGATGTAGAAATATCATCGAAAGATATAGAAGGTTGGTTGGTTGCAAATGAAGGTTCGTTAACAGTTGCTTTAGATGTTACAATTTCTGAAGAATTACATAAAGAAGGAGTTGCCAGAGAATTGGTAAACAGAATACAAAATGCTCGTAAAGACACTGGTTTAGAAGTTACAGATAAAATTAAATTAACGATTTTAAATTTCGAAAACCTACAGCATTCTATAAACGAGAACAAAGACTACATTATGAGTGAAACATTAACAAAAGAATTAGTTTTTGTTGATGTTTTAGAAAATGGTACAGAAATTGAGTTTGATACCATAAAAAGTAGAATATTAATCGAAAAAATGTAATATTATGGTAGACATAAAACTAAAATATTCAGATGAAGACTTACAAGAGTTTAAAGGAATTATAGAAAAAAAAATAGTTAGAGCAAATGAAGATTTAACGCTCTTACAAAGTGCATATAAAAATGATGCAGGTAATGGTACTGATGATACTTCATCTTCATTTAAGTCTTACGACGAAGGTGCAGATACTATGGCTAAAGAAGCAAATGTGCAATTAGCAATAAGACAAGAAAAGTTTATTAGGGACTTAAACAATGCTTTATTACGTATAGAAAACAAAACGTATGGCGTTTGTAGAGTTACTAAAAAACTAATTCAAAAAGAGCGTTTAAAATTAGTGCCTCATGCTACTTTAAGTATTGAAGCAAAACGTAAACAATAACAATTTAAAAAAAGCTTCCATTTGGAAGCTTTTTTTACTTAAAAATATATCGAAAACATATTTTATAAATGAAAAAACATCTTTTCTTTATTTGTTTTTTTTCAGTTTGCTTTATTGGGTTTTCTCAAAAAAAAGTAACTAAAAAATTTTCGAGTTCTACTAAAGAAATAAGTATTTCTACAGAAGGTTTAGATGATTTTTTTTTAGAAAATTCTGATTCTAAATTTATTGAAATTTACTTGTATGCAGAAAATCCGAATGAACAGCATATTATAGTTTCAGAAAAAAATAAAGAAACTCAAATAAAATTTAAGATTCCTGTTTTTAAGAATGAAAACGAAGTTTTTAGAAAATACATTACAAAAAGATTAAAAAGAGCAACAGCAACTATTAAAATTCCTAAAAATATTGATATTTCTATTTATGGAGAAAATATTAATATTTCATCTAGAAGTTATAATGGGAACATTAGTGTTTTTATAGAAAATGGAATTGTGAAACTAGATACAATTCAGCAAAATTTAGAATTAAAAATGTATGCTGGTAACATTTTCGGGTCTTTTAAAAAGACCAATCTAAAAGTGATTTCTAAATTTGGTAAAATTAAAATTAATGATAATTTCTATCAAAAAGAATATCAAAATAAAGATATTTCTACAGCCAAAAAAGTATCAATAACAACAATAAAAGGGAATATTTTCTTAACGACTAAATAAACACAATAATATTGTTATTTTTGTGAATTCAAAACTTAAAATATAATGTCGAAAAAGACACTAGCAATTCTAACTATATTAATAGCCATTATTTTAGATCAAGTAATTAAAATCTATGTAAAAACACACTTTGTTTTAGGTGAAGAAGTAGTGTTTTTTGATTGGTTTAGAATCCATTTTGTAGAAAATAACGGAATGGCAATGGGTTTTGAGTTTGGCGGAAAAGCAGGGAAACTGTTTTTAACAGTTTTTAGATTAGTGGCGATAACTGCAATTATTTATTGGCTATCACAAAATATTAAACAAAAAGTACATAATGCGGTTATAATTGCAATTTCACTTATTTTTTCTGGTGCTGTTGGTAATATTATAGATTCTGTGTTTTACGGAGTTATTTTTAATCACCCAAAACATAGTGTTGCTACTCTTTTTCCAGAAACTACAACTGGTACTTTTTTTCATGGTAAAGTAGTAGATATGTTTTACTTTCCAATGTGGGAAGGTGTTTTACCAGAATGGATTCCTTTTGTTGGTGGAGAAATGTTTACTTTTTTTCAATATATATTTAACCCGGCAGATGCTTTTATAAGTGTTGGTGTAGCTTTGTTGTTTATTTTTAGCAAACAAGCTTTTCCTAAAGAAGAGAAAGTAGTTGTAGATTAGGTTTTAGTTTCAAAGTTGTTCTCGATACGATTTTTAGTTCCTCAAAATCACTCGAACTGACAGCATATACTACTAGCTATTTTTAATACACTGTCACTTCGAGTTATTTTGCTTTTTTTTGGCGAAATTGTATCGAGAAGTTTTTTAAAATTATCAAAAAGTCTAAAATTATAAACAATATGCGTTTTCTAAAATACCTAGTAGTTTTTCTTTTTTGGTTTTTTAATAGCCAAATTTTGGTATAAACCTAAAATTGAAAATAACAAAAAAGAAGAAATACAAGTTGTTGTAAACTCAATTAAAAACATGAGTAAATTGGTGGTTTCTAAAGGAAGTTTCTCTGAAGTTTATAATTATTCCGATTCTAAAAAATATTTTTACGATTATTTTTTTTTGATAAAAAAGCAGTGGTGGTTGTCAATGCAAAAGTAGAAGTAGGGTATGATTTGTCTAAACTAGAAATTCAAATTGATTCTCTTGGTAAAAAAATCATCATTAATAAAATCCCAAAAGAGACTATAAATATATCACCAGATATTAAATATTTCGATTTACAACAAAGTCAGTTTAATACTTTTTCTAAATACGAGCTGAATAAAATCAATAAAAAAAGTATCGAAAAAATTAAAAAAACTATAGCCGTTACTACGCTAAAATCCGAAGCAAAAACAAGACTTTTTGAAGAGTTTTCTAAAATTTATCAACTATCAGCAACTTTTGGTTGGCAAGTGGTCGATAATACGGATTTAGAATTTTCAAAATCATTTAACCAATCTTTTTAATTTACGAATACGTTGAGTATTTTGGGTTGAAATAGTTTTCAAAATATCAGTTCGAGTAAATTTTTTGATTGAAATAAAAAAACTAGTATAGAGAACAGTTGTCATTGCGAACGTAGTAAAGCAATCTCTCCTTTCTTTTTGCAAGATTTGTTACTTAAAAAAACTTAGAACCTGTTTTTTAATATTTTAGAACATATTTAACATACCTGTTGTGCATTATAAAAAAGCTGTTCATTGATTAAGAGAATCGTATATTTAATTGAATTTCAAACATTTAAATAGATGAACAGCTTTAGAGCAAATTACGAGAAAATTTTAGAGGTATTAAA
>NZ_JAZGGG010000050.1:0-149079 GCF_036480315.1 Polaribacter sp. | reverse complement strand
TTAAGACTAGAATACTCTCAAAATTAACCTCATTAACAATTATTCAATTCATTAATAAGTTTACTTTTGATAGAAATATTAACAACTTAAAAATTAGTATTATTTAAATGCACAACGGGTTAAATAACTTTTAAAACATTTTCAATCCGTTCAGAAAGTTCTATTCCAATTGGTATTTTAAACTCTAGATTTCTTCCTTTAATTGTTTTTCTTGCTCTTAATAATCGTTTTTTTATGGTTTCTTCTTTACTTAATAATGCAGAAGCAATTTCTTTTGTACTAAATCCAGAAATTGTTTTTAAAGCAAATACAATTTGGTCTTTAGCATTTAATTTTGGATGACATGCAGTAAAAATCATTCGAAGTTGTGCATCTTCAATTTCTGTATCTAAAAAAAGTTCATTTATTGCAATAGAACTCATTCCAGCTTTAATTTCTGGAAAGTGTTTTTGTTCTGATTTTAGTTTTCTAAAAATGTCTACAACCCTATTTTTTGCAGCTTTTGTTAACCAAGCTTCTGGGTTTTCTGGTTGTTGTTTTCGCCAAGTAATGCTGGCTTTTAAAAAAGTATCTTGTACAGCATCTTCAATAATTTCTAGATTAGAGAGTCCAAAAATTCTTGTTAAAACAGAAACCATCTTTCCACTATGATGGCGAAAAAGATGGTCTATGAGTTTTGTTTCCATTATCTGTCAAAAACTATTATTTCTCTAATTTCTACAGTTCCACCTAAATCGTAGTCTGGGTAATCTTTAGCAATTTCTTGTACTTCATCAAAATCTTTGGCTTCTACTGTATAATAACCACCTACAATTTCTTTAACTTCTGCAGATGTTATATCGGTTACAATTTTGTCTTTACCAACAACTCTTCTCATTTGCGGATGTAAAGCTTCACCTCCTTTTAAAATTCCTGCTTCACCCATTTTGTTTCCCCAAGCGAACCATTTTCCCATTCTGTTTTGCATTTCTTCTGGCGAAAGCCCTAAATCGGTGTAATCTGCACCAATAAAAATCATCATAAATTGTTTCATAATTTAAATATTTTAAGTTTTATATTAGTAAGACGTTTGTCAGAATTAAAAAGGGACACTTTTTTAGAATATTTTATTATTTAAATAATGAATACACTTAAAATGTTAACAGATGTTGAATTAAATTCAGCATAAAAGGATATAGTGAAAATCTGGAAATAGCTTCAAAAAATATTATTTATGAAACTTTTGTAAGAAAATAGAATCGTTTTTCTTTTTAGCTTCAATAACTGCATTTATGTTGTCATTTGGTATTTCAATAGACAATACATAGTGTTTAATTGCCCAACTGTTATTAGTTTTCTCTAAAACGCCAGAACCTCTACAAGTTCCCATTTGGGTATTTAGTAGTTCATCAAACCAAACAAAACCTCCTCTTTTACTAACAAAAATATTGCGTTCTAAAGTTGTAAAACTCCAGGCTTTTCCTTTGTCGAAATGTGGTTTACTATATTTTTGAAATTGTTCTTTGTTCCAGTTTTCTGTTGCATCTGTTCCAATAAAAACAGATATGCTGTCCATTTTACTAAAATATTTTTTGTAATCTGCTTCTGATGCAGCTTTGTGCCAATCATTCAAGACTTTATTTACGCTAGCTTTTATTGTAACTTTATCTATGGAAGTTTCTTTTTTTTGATCGCATCCCAAAAATGTAAAAACGATAAGAAATACCAAAATGAGATTTTTCATTATTTATTCTTTTTTTTAATAGGTTTTAATTCTACAGGAGGACCTTCGTATTTTATTCTCTTTTTTAATGCAGCATCTCTCTTTCTATCATTTATCGATTTTTTAGAAATACTATCAATTTTTGTAGAATCGATTCCAATAAAATCTAAATTTATATCAATAGCATCTTCAAATCTTTTTTTAGAAAGAATTGTATTAATTTTAGTGTTTACTGCTGAAAATGCGGTAATAGTTTTATCTATTTGATTATTTACTTCTTCAGTTTTTATAGCTGGTATAAACGTTAAGTCTGCTAACCTTAAAACTTCATTATTTAGAATATTAATTCGGGCATTAAAAGAAGGAATGTCAAAAATTCTTGGTTTTACACTATCTCTTAAACTTATAACCAAATCTCTTAATTCTAGTGCGTTACTTAAAGCTTCATTTGAAGAAACTTTTTTAAATTTTTTAAGAAAAGAGTTTACAGCGTTTAACTCTTTCCAAGTTTCTACCTCCTTTAAAAAAATTGGTTGAATACTTTCTGCTGATTTATGTTCCTTTACAATACCTAAAACAGGTTTTGTTTGAGTTTTTTCAGTAGTTTTTTGCTGTTTATTTCCACAAGAAAAAAGGATAAAACAAAATAAAATGTAGGCTATATTTTTCACAACTAATATTATAAAAGTAAAAATACACAATTTAAAAGCATCAACATTTATTTTAAGAAAATAGTAACACTTTACAGTAACAAAATTAAAAGATTGACATTAGATTTTAATCTTTTACGCTAACTATTAGTTCTATAGTTTCAATTAGTTATTTATTGAATAATTAGTTTAACTATTGTTTTTTACGAATACCAAAATTAAGTACCTTTGTTTTTGATAAAAATATAATTTTAAGGAATGAATGAAACCATCTTAATTTTAGGTGCAAGTGGTCAAATTGGTAACGAACTTACTCAAAAGCTACGTGTTTTATACGGAAACAATAATGTTATTGCTTCAGACATTAGAGAAGGAAGTAAAGATTTAATGTCTTCTGGACCTTTTGAAATCATTGATGCAACTGACAAAGAAACCATTTTAAAAACCATAAAAGAATATAAAGTAACTCAAGTTTACTTATTAGCAGCTATGCTTTCTGCTACAGCAGAGCAATTTCCTAAAAAAGCATGGGACTTAAATATGGGTTCCTTATTAGCTGTATTAGATTTAGCGAAAGAAAAACACATAAAACAAGTATATTGGCCAAGTTCTATTGCTGTTTTTGGGCCAACAACACCTAAAGAAAACACGCTTCAAAAAACGATTATGGAACCATCTACGGTTTACGGAATCAGTAAAATTTCTGGTGAGTTTTGGTGTAACTATTATCATGAGAAATATGGTGTAGATGTTAGAAGTTTGCGTTATCCTGGTATTATTTCTTATAAAACAAAACCTGGTGGAGGAACCACTGATTATGCTGTAGATATTTATTTTAAAGCCATTGAAGAACGTAATTTTGAATGTTTTCTATCTAAAAATACACGTTTGCCGATGATGTATATGCAAGACGCAGTAAATGCAACCATAAAATTAATGCAGGCAAAACCAGAGGATGTAAAAATTAGAACGGCTTATAATTTGGCAGCAATCGATTTTACACCAGAAGAAATTGCTTTAGAAATTAAAAAGCATATTCCAGATTTTACAATTTCTTATAAACCCGATTTTAGGCAACAAATTGCAGATTCTTGGCCATCTTCTATAGACGATTCTGAAGCTAGAAAAGATTGGAATTGGAATCATAAATTTGATTTAAAATTAATGACTGATCACATTCTTTCAAATTTAAAAGCACAACAAAGCAAAGAAACTTCAAAGATGTAAGTTTCTGATTTTTTAGCGTCTAAAACATTAAATTTAGAAGTATTAATAATGAAAAATAGTATAGAAAAAAGTTTAAAAAACACCATCTCATATTCAGAATATAGAACATTAGTTAATCATTTATTAACGGAAGATAAATCTACAGGACACGAACAATCGGAAGCTTTAACAAATTATAGCTTGTTAAATGACAGACGTATGAAACGTTTAGATAAAACTATAAAAATTTCTGATGAAACAATTCAGGAATTTCAAAAAGCACAAGAACCACAAACTTGGTTGGTAATTACTGAAGGTTGGTGTGGAGATGCTGCACAAAACTTACCTGTAATTAATAAAATTGCTGATTTAAGTGAAAACATCGATTTAAAAATTGTTTTACGAGATGACAATTTAGAATTAATGGATTCATTTTTAACAAATGGTGGTAGATCTATTCCTAAATTAATTGCTTTAGATGCAGACAACAACGTTTTAAATACTTGGGGCCCAAGACCAACAGTTGCCACTAATATGGTTGCAGATTATAAAGCAGCAAACGGAAGTTTAGATGCTGAATTTAAACAAGATTTACAGGTTTGGTACAACAAAAATAAAGGACAAAGTGTACAGACGATTTTATAAAACTGGTAAAAAATACTTCTCTTAAAGAAGCATGAAAGACAATTTAATACTCTATAAAACCGCAAATTGAAATTCAGTTTGCGGTTTTTCTTTGATTTTTAAATTTTACTATTAGAAAATGAATGTAGAAATGGTATTGGTTATCTTTGCAGTCTAAAATAAAAAAATGTTAGTAGATTATAGTTCAATTCCTGATAATTCTAAAGTGTGGATTTATCCTTCTAGTAGAAAATTTTATCCCAATGAAATTGAGGTAATTGAAGAGAAAGTAAAAGCTTTTGTAGAAAGTTGGAAATCTGATGATGAGAGTTTTAAAGCTTCTTACAAATTTCTATACAACCGTTTTATTGTTTTGTTTGCAGATGATGAAGATTCAGCATTAAATAACACTGATATTGATGCTTCCGTTTCTTTTATTATTGCTTTACAAAACGAATATAAAGTAGAACTTTTAGACAAAATGAACGCTTGTTTTAAACAAGGTGAATTTGTACAATACAAAGATTTAAAAGACTTTAAAAAGTTAATAAAAAATAGAGCAGTTACTGCAAAAACCATCATTTTCGATAATTTAGTTACCAGCAAACAAGACTTTGATAGTTTCTGGGAAATTCCTATTGAAGAGAGTTGGTATAGTAGATTTTTGTAGATTCTTTTAATTTTTAAACTTAAAAAAGTATAATTTCCTTACATGTTCTGAACTTGTTTCAGGAACTTATTAAAATGTTGGTACTTATCTATCAATTTGACATTCTACTCAACAGTTTAAAATGAAAAATAAATTAGAAATACATAATGACGGAATCAATATTTATGTGACATTAATTGTGAATTCACATATCATCGGAAAAACACTTCTATCTTTATTTGTTATACTTTTAATTGGCGGATTAATTTACTTCCCTTCTACAATTCCAAAAGAAGAAGTATCGAGTTTTATATTTCCAATATTAATCTTCGGATTTTTAGTTTTCTTTTTTCCAGTCCGCTATTTATTATGGAATATATATGGAAAAGAAAATTTAATTATAAATACTAAAACATTAAGTCACTATAACGATTATGGAATTTTTAAAACAAATCTAAAAACACATGCTCATCAAAGACTAGGAACAAGTTTTGAGCACATTAGAACTACGGATAATATTAAATTAGGAAAGCTACTGTTCGTAAAACACAATGATGAAAATAATTTACCTGAATATCTATACGAAACAACAGTTTTGCTTAATTCTGAAAATATTAAGATGATTGATAATGAAATAAGTAGGCTATATGATATTGAATTAAACGAAGAATTTAACTTTCAATCTTTTTCAGATAATTAAATTGACTTAGGTAGAACAGATCAAAACTTATATTCCCTTACTTTATTGTAAATAGAATGAAGTAACCTAAAAGTTATGTAAACACTTAATTAAAAAACCTCCCAAAAGGAGGTTTTTTTAATATCAATAAGATCTAATATTCTTACAAAATATAATCTGTACTAATAAAATTAGAAGCTTTTTTATCTAACAATTCTTGTAAAATAGCATTGTTATAATCGGTGTCTTTAGCTGCTACAAAAGTTCTTATTGAAAAAGAACGTAAAGCATCATGTACACTTAAAGTGGCTACTGCAGAATCTTTTCTTCCCGTAAACGGATATACATCTGGTCCACGTTGTGCAGCACTGTTTAAGTTTACTCTACAAACCAAGTTTACCAAAGAATCAATTAATGGCGCTAACGTTTTTACTTCACTACCAAAAACACTTACTTGTTGCCCGTAATTAGAAGCTGCCATATCATCTAAAGGCTCTTGAATGTTCTTAAAAGAAACAATTGGTGTAACTGGCCCAAATTGCTCTTCTTCAAAAACTCTAGAATCTTTAGAAACCGGATATAAAACTGCAGGAAAAATATAATTTTCAGAAGTTTCTCCACCTTTTTTATTAATCACTTTTGCACCTTTTTCTTTAGCATCATCAATTAACTCTTGAATATATGTTAATTTTCCTGGTTCTGGTAAAGGTGTTAACTTTACATCGTTTTCCCAAGGATTTCCAAATTTTAAAGCATCTACTTTTTCTGCAAAACGCTTGTTAAATTCATCTACAATATGTTCATGAACATATAATATTTTTAAAGCAGTACAACGTTGTCCATTAAAAGAAGTTGCTCCAGAAACACACTCATTAATTGCCAAATCTAAATCTGCATCTGGCAATACAATTCCTGGGTTTTTAGCTTCTAAACCTAAAATTAAACGTAATCTATTTTTCTTTGGGTGATTTTCTTGAATCGCATTTGCAGATTTACTATTTCCTATTAAAGCTAAAATATCTACCAAACCAGTTTTCATAATTGGTGTTGCTAAAGTTCTACCTCTACCGTAAATAATATTTACAACTCCTGCAGGAAAACTACTTTGAAACGCTTCTAATAATGGCGATAACAATAAAACCCCATGTTTAGCTGGTTTAAAAATGGTTGTATTTCCCATAATTAAAGCAGGAATTAACAATGCAAATGTTTCGTTTAAAGGATAGTTATAAGGCCCTAAACACAAAACCACACCTAAAGGTCCACGTCTTATATGTGCATGAACTCCGCTGCTTTTTTCAAACTTTGCAGAATCTCTATCCATTTGTTTGTAGTCTTCAATAGTATCGTATATATATTCTATTGTTCTATCAAACTCTTTTTCTGAATCTGGTAAAGCTTTACCAATTTCCCACATTAATAGTTTTACAATTTCTTCTCTTTTGGTTTTCATTTGCACTACAAACTTCTCCATAGCCGCAATTCTACATTCTACTTTCATAGTTGGCCATAAACCTTGTCCTTTATCATATGCTTTAGAGGCAGCATTTAATGCTTCTATAGCTTCGTCTCCAGTTAAATTTGGAACGGTACCTAATAATGTTGGTTTGTATTCTTTGGTAGATGAAATTGTAGAATAAACTTCTGCAGTTTCTCCTTTCCATTCTTTTAATTCACCACCAACCAAATAGGTGTTTTGATTTAAAAGTGATGTAATTTTATATTCGTTCGGAATTTCTCTAAATGTATTCTTCATAAATTTAATTTTATAAATTGTCTAAAAGTAAATGACTTTAAAACCATTATTTATTTCCCAAAATTAAATAAAAATAACGGTAAAGTACCCTATTTCTGTTTTAAAAGACGAAATGGTTTTCGGTATTTTTTTTAATTTATACCAAAAACTGAAACAAATCAGGTTTGTCATTTAGATAGTCGCCAAAGAAATTGTTTTCTTTCATTCTATTGATTAAAGGCTCTAAATCTTCAGAAGATTTTAACTCTAAACCAACAACAGCAGATCCATTAGTTCTGTTGTTCTTTTTGGTATATTCAAAATGAGTAATATCATCATTAGGACCTAAAATTTCTGCAACAAATTCTTTTAAAGCACCTGCTCTTTGGGGAAATTTTACAATAAAGTAATGTTTTAGGTTGGCATACAACAATGCACGTTCTTTAATTTCAGCAGTTCTTGTAATATCATTATTAGATCCACTTACAACACAAACAACATTCTTACCTTTAATTTCGTTTTTAAAAAAATCTAATGCAGCTATACTTAATGCTCCTGCAGGTTCTACTACTATTGCGTCTTTATTATACAGGTCTAAAATTGTCTGACAGATTTTACCTTCTGGAACCGTAATTACTTCTGTTAAGTTTTGCTTACAAATTTCAAAATTTAAATCTCCTACTCTCTTAACTGCTGCTCCATCTACAAGTGCATCAATTTTTTCTAAAGCTGTATTTTTTTTATTTCTGATAGGTGTTAACATAGAAGGTGCGCCTTCAGGTTCAATTCCAATAATTTTTGTTTTTGGTGATAAATATTTAAAAACAGAAGATAACCCTGCGGATAAACCACCACCACCAATAGGAACAAAAACGTAATCTATTTTTTTATCGGTTTGATTCAGAATTTCTAAACCAACAGTAGCTTGCCCTTCAATTACTTTTTCATCATTAAAAGGATGAATAAATGTTTTGTGTTTTGAATCACATTCTAACTTTGCTGCATTAAAAGCATCATCAAAAGTATCTCCTTCAATTACAACTTCAATAAAATCTTCACCAAACATTTTTACCTGATTAATTTTCTGGTTTGGAGTAGGAGATGGCATAAAAATAGTTCCTTTTATCTGTAATAATTTACAAGATAAAGCAACACCTTGTGCATGATTTCCTGCACTTGCACAAACAATTCCTCGTTGTTTTTCTTCCGAAGTTAAAGTTGACATTTTATTAAATGCACCTCTAATTTTATAAGAACGTACTACCTGTAAATCTTCTCTTTTAAACAAAACTGTTGCTTCCAACTCATTTGATAAATTGAAGTTTTTATTCAACGGAGTTTCTATAGCAACACCTTTTAAGTTTGCTGCGGCTGTTTTTACGTTTTCTAAACTCGGAAAATAAATGTGTTCTTTTTGCATATACAAAGATATAAAGAGACCCTTCAGCTATAAAAACTGAAGGGTCTTAAAAAATATTTTATTATTTATTTAAGCAGTTTTTACCACTTTCATTGCGGTCATAGAAGCTCTTAATTGTGCTCCTACAATTTCTACTGGATGATTTCTAATAATAGCATTAATTCTAATCAATTCTTGGTTATCAACTCTATTTTCTGAACTGAATGATTTTCCTATAATATCAGTTTTAACATCTTTCATAAAATCAGTTAATAAAGGCTTACAAGCATGGTCAAATAAATAACAACCATATTCTGCAGTATCAGAAATTACACGGTTCATTTCTGCCAATTTCATTCTTGCAATTGTATTTGCAATTAATGGCGTTTCATGTAAAGACTCATAATATGCAGAAGCATCTATAATACCAGAATCTGTCATTGCTTCAAAAGCTAATTCTACTCCAGCTCTAACAAAAGCAACTAATAAAGTTCCGTGATCAAAATATTCTTGTTCTGGAATATCTTGTTCTGTAATTGTTTGTTTCTCAAAAGCAGTTTCTCCTGTTGCTGATCTCCAAGTTAATAAGTTTTTATCATCATTAGCCCAATCTTCCATCATGGTTTTTGAGAAATGACCAGTCATAATATCATCCATGTGTTTTTGAAACAACGGGCGCATAATATCTTTTAATTCTTCAGAAAGTCTAAAAGCTTCTACTTTTGCAGGATTAGACAATCGGTCCATCATGTTAGTAATTCCACCATGTTTTAAAGCTTCCGTTACAGTTTCCCAACCATATTGAATTAATTTTGCTGCATAACCGGCTTCGATTCCTTCTTCTACCATTTTATCGAAAGATAAAATTGCACCTGTTTGTAACAAACCACATAAAATAGTTTGTTCTCCCATTAAATCCGACTTTACTTCAGCAACAAAAGAAGATTCTAAAACTCCTGCTCTGTTACCTCCTGTTGCAACAGCATACGCTTTTGCTTGTGCCCAACCCTTTCCTTCTGGATCATTTTCTGGGTGAACAGCAGTTAATGTTGGTACTCCAAATCCTCTTTTATATTCTTCTCTAACTTCAGAACCAGGGCACTTTGGTGCTACCATAATTACTGTTAAGTCTTCACGAATTTGCATTCCTTCTTCAACAATATTAAAACCATGTGAGTACGATAATGTTGCTCCTTTTTTCATTAAAGGCATTACAGTTTTTACAACATTTGTATGCTGTTTATCTGGAGTTAAATTAATAACTAAGTCTGCAGTAGGTAATAATTCTTCATACGTTCCAACTGTAAATCCGTTAGAAGTAGCATTTACATAAGATTCTCTTTTTTGCTCGATAGCAGCCTGTCTTAATGTATAAGAAATGTCTAAACCAGAATCTCTCATGTTTAAACCTTGATTTAAACCTTGAGCTCCACAACCTACAATAACAATTTTCTTCCCTTTTAATGCATTTACTCCGTCTTCAAATTCTGAAGCGTCCATAAATCTACATTTTCCTAATTGCTCTAATTTCTCTCTTAATGTTAATGTGTTAAAATAATTTGACATTGTAATTTATTTAGTTGTTGTATGTTTCTAATAATGTTGAAATTTTCATTTCCTCTTTGGTAATTGCAATTAAACCTGAACGCGTATATTGCATAATTCCATAAACACTTAACTGTTTATGCAACTCTTCTATTTCTTCTTTTCTTCCTGATTTTTCAAGTACAAAAAAATCTGTATTCACAGTAACAATTCTTGCATAACTTTCTTTAATAATGTTTTGAATTTGTGGTTCTTCAAACAATAATTCAGATTTAATTTTAAACAACCCTGAAATTTGATAAATAACATCATCAAGGGTATGATAATAGGCTTTTATTACCTCTACCTGCTTTTCTATCTGGCCAATAATCTTCTTAATATTTACTTCTGTCATATTAACTACAACAGTAAATTTAGAAACACCTTCAATTTCTGAAGGAGAAATATTTAGACTTTCTATATTAATGTGTCTTCTTTGGAAAATTGCTGAAATTCTATTCAACAAGCCAATATTATTTTCAGTATAAATTGATACTGTATATAATTGTTTTTCTGTACTCATATTTTTTTAAGATGATAGAAAATAGATGATAGAAAATAGACTTGCAACGTCTTTAATTAACTAAAATCTTAATTCTTTGTTCTTTTATCTATTTTCTTGTTTTACTCTAGTCTTATTTCAGAAACACTTGCTCCAGAAGGAACCATTGGAAACACATTTCCTTCCTTTTCTACACAAACTTCTAGAAAATAAGCTTCTTTACTCTCCATCATCTCTGCTACTGCTTCTTTTAAATCTTCTCTTTTTGTAACCTTTCTAGCTTTTAAATAATAACCTTCTGCTATGGCAACAAAATTTGGGTTTATCATTTCTGTAGATGCATAACGTTTATCAAAAAATAGCTGTTGCCATTGACGTACCATTCCTAAAAACTCATTATTTAAAACCACTATTTTTACAGCCGTTTTTTGTTGAAAAATAGTTCCCAGTTCTTGAATTGTCATTTGATAACCTCCATCACCAGAAATTGAAACAACCTCACGTTCTGGCGCAGCCATCTTTGCACCAATTGCTGCTGGTAAACCAAAGCCCATCGTTCCTAATCCACCAGAAGTAATATTACTTTTTGTTTTATTGAATTCTGCGTATCTACAAGCAATCATTTGATGTTGACCAACATCTGTTACGATTGCAGCTTCACCTTTACTCTGAATATTAATTTCGTTAATAACTTCACCCATTGTTAATTTTTCTTTGGTAGGATGAATGTCGTTTTTAATTACTTTTTCATACTCAATAGCATATAAATCTTTAAATTGTTGATGCCATTCTTTATGAGAATTCTCATTTATTAATGGCAGAATAGCTTCTAAACTTGCTTTTGCATCACCCAAAACAGCTACATCTGTCTTTACATTTTTATCTATTTCTGCAGGGTCAATTTCAAAATGAATCACTTTTGCTTGTGTAGCATATTCATCTAATTTCCCTGTAACTCTATCGTCAAAACGCATTCCGATTGCGATTAATAAATCACACTCATTCGTTAATTTATTTGGCGCATAATTACCATGCATACCAACCATACCTACATTTAAAGGGTGAGAAGTTGGAATTGCTGAAGCGCCTAATATTGTCCACGCAGAAGGAATTCCTGCTTTTTCAATTACCGCTTTAAACACCTCTTCAGCTTCACTTAAAATAACCCCTTGACCCCAAACTATAAATGGTTTTTTTGCTTCATTTATCAATTTTGAAGCAGCTTCTAAAGAACCTTCTACTGTTTTTGGAACTGGAATATAACTTCTTACTTTTGTACATTTTTCATATGAAAAATCGAACTCCTCAAATTGTGCATCTTTGGTAATATCAACCAAAACAGGTCCTGGTCTACCACTTCTTGCAATGTAAAATGCTTTTGCTAAAGCTCCTGGAATGTCTGCAGCTTTTGTTACTTGACAATTCCATTTTGTAACTGGCGTAGAAATACCAACGATATCTGTTTCTTGAAAAGCATCACTTCCTAACAAGTGAGAAGGAACTTGGCCCGTAATACACACCATTGGATTAGAGTCTATTTGTGCATCTGCAATACCCGTAATTAAATTGGTTGCTCCAGGGCCAGAAGTAGCAATTGCCACACCTACTTTTCCGGAAATTCTTGCAAACCCTTGTGCAGAATGTGTTGCTCCTTGTTCATGACGTGTTAAAACGTGATGAATTTTATCTTGATATTTGTATAATTCGTCGTAAACTGGCATAATTGCTCCTCCAGGATATCCGTAAATTATTTTCACTTCCTCTTCAATTAAACACCTTACGATTGCTTCACTTCCAGAAATTCTTTCTGTAATTTTTGTTGAATTTTGTGTTTTATTTATGGTTTGTGTTTCCATATTTCTTTTTTTTGAGAAAAGAGAATAAAGAAGAGAGAATAAAGACCACTCATGTTGTCTTTCTTCTTTTCTCTTTCTTCTTGTTTCTTATTATAAATCAGTAACACACCCTTTAGATGCTGATGCTACCATTTTAGCGTATTTGTATAAAATTCCTTTTGAATGTTTTAATGCTGGTGCAACCCATTTTGATTTTCTTTCTGCGATTACTTCATCAGAAAGTAAAACATTAATTGAATTGTCTTCTGCGTTAATTCTAATTTTATCTCCAGTTTCTAAAATTCCAATAGTTCCTCCAGATTGTGCTTCTGGTGTAATATGTCCGACCACAAAACCATGAGTTCCTCCAGAAAAACGACCATCTGTTATTAAAGCTACAGATTTTCCTAAACCTGCTCCCATAATTAAAGAAGTTGGTTTTAACATTTCTGGCATTCCTGGTCCACCTTTAGGTCCAACATACCTAATGACGACGACGTCTCCTTTTTCTACTTCGCCATTTACAATTCCTGTATTTGCTGCTTGTTCACCATCATAAACAACAGCTTTTCCTTCAAAAAGTAGTCCTTCGTTTCCTGAAATTTTTGCAACAGCACCTTCAGCAGCAAGGTTTCCGTAAATAATTTGAATATTTCCTGATGATTTTAATGCTTTATCTTTTGGATAAATAACATCTTGCTCATCAAATTCCATTGCTTCAACATTTGCTAAATTTTCAGCTAACGTTTTACCAGTAACAGTCATACAACCTCCATGTAAAAAACCTTCTTGTAATAAATATTTCATTATCGCAGGCGTACCTCCAACTCCATGAACATCTTCCATTAAGTATTTTCCAGATGGTTTTAAATCTGCAATTAATGGCGTTCTATCTGAAACTTTTTGAAAATCTGCTAATGTAAATTCAATACCTGCTGCATGTGCAATTGCTAAAAAGTGTAAAACAGCATTTGTTGATCCACCTAAAGCATTTACCAACGCAATTGCATTTTCTAACGATTTTTTAGAAATTATATCTAATGGTTTTAAATCTAATTCTAATAAATTTTTAATTGCTAAAGCTGTTCTTTCTGCTTCAGATAATTTATTAGAATTTTCCGCAGGAATAGATGAATTATAAGGCAATGCAAAGCCCATACATTCAATAGCAGAAGCCATTGTGTTTGCAGTATACATACCACCACAAGCTCCAGCTCCTGGAATTGCTCTTTTTATGATTTCTCTGTATTCTTCTTCCTCTATCTCTCCAGCCATTTTCTGACCTAAAGCTTCAAAAGCAGAAACAATATTTAATTTTTTTCCTTTGTAATTTCCTGATGCAATTGTACCACCATACATCATAATTGATGGGCGATTTAAACGCAACATTGCTATAACTGCTCCTGGCATGTTTTTATCACAACCAACTACAGAAATTAAAGCATCATAACTTTGAGCATTCATTACTGTTTCTATAGAATCTGCAATAATATCTCTTGAAGCTAATGAGTAATTCATACCGGAAGTTCCCATAGAAATACCATCTGAAACTCCAATTGTATTGAACCCTAAACCGACTAGGCCAGCAATATTACTTTCTATTTTGACTTCTGCAGCCAAATTATTTAAATGCATATTACATGGGTTACCATCATAACCAGTACTTGCAATACCAACTTGAGCCTTGCTCATATCTTCATCAGACAAGCCAACAGCATATAACATTGCTTGCGATGCTGGTTGAGATTCGTCTTGTGTTAATCTTTTACTGTGTTTATTCAATTCCATCTACTGTTTTCTTCAAATTGTTGACTAAATTACTATGTTTCTCTGTTTTTGTTGAATAAAATGTAATACCAATGCTTAAATTCATGTGTTAAAATAATAATGTAAAAAATTAATAATCAGTGTTTTATTTGTTTTTTATTATGATATTCAACTACTGAAAAAATACCATAAAAAAACCTTCCATTTTAGTGGAAGGTTCGTTTATAAAAAATATAAATAGCACTTCCTTATCATGTCGTAATAATTACGATGACTTTGATAATAGAAATAATATTTAATACTTGTTTTTTCATTGGTGTAAATTTTTATTTAAAAATGCAACTAATTTATTTTTTATTACTATTAAAATTAAACAAGTTTAGCCCAGATTGAAGCATATGTTTGAGCTCTTTTTTGTTTTTTTAGCAAAAAAAGCGAGTGCGTAAAGCTGGAAATAGCTTCTAAATAATTGTACTTTGTCCTGCGTGAATGTTTATGAAGTTAAGATTACTATCTTCTTGATTTAGAATATAATCTGCAATAAAATCACCTACTTTAGAAGTTGGTGCTGCATATTTATTTTTCCCTTTTATATCTACAGTAGTAATATTTAAATCTAAGGATTTTTCTACTGCTCTCTCAATTGCATCTGCTTCTTCATTTAAACCTAAATGCTCTAACATTAATGCTGCAGAAAGAATTGATGCTAAAGGATTTGCAATATCTTTACCTTTTGCCTCGGGAAAAGTTCCATGAACTGGAGCAAATAAAGCATTATCATTACCAATAGAAGATGATGCTAACAAACCAATTGAACCTGAAATTACACTGGCTTCGTCAGAAATAATATCTCCGAATAAGTTTTCTGTAAGAATTACATCAAACTTTTTTGGATTTAAAATTAGTTTCATTGTTGCATTATCTACATACAAATGTTCTAATTCTACATCTTTATATTCTTTGGCAATTTCTGTAACAGTTTTTCGCCATAAACGCGATGTTTCTAAAACGTTAGATTTATCTATTAGTGTCACTTTTTTATTTCTAGTTTGAGCATCTTTAAATGCTAAATGTGTAATTCTAGAAATTTGAGCTACAGTATACGAACAAACATCATAAGCAGACAACCCATCTTTACTTAATTCTTTTTTTCCAAAGTAAATTCCGCCAGTTAATTCTCTATAAATAACAATGTCTGTTCCTTTAATAATCTCTCTTCTTAAAGGAGAGTTTTTAATTAACTGATCGTAAGCTCTAACAGGGTTTCTATTACAAAAAAGATCTAATTCTTGCCTTAAATTTAATAAAGCTTGTTCTGGTCTAATCTTTAAAGATGGATCGTTATACTTTGGATCACCAATAGCACCAAATAAAATAGCGTCTGCTTTTTTACAAATTTCAATGGTTTCTTCGGGTAAAGGATTACCTGTTGCATCTATTGCGCAGGCTCCCATTTGTGCTTCTTTATATAAAAAAACATGATCGTAAATTTCTGCAACAGCATCTAATGCTTTTTTTGCTTGATTGGTTACTTCTGGTCCAATACCATCTCCAGGAATTACAGCGATTGTATATTTCATACGAGTTTCTTTTAGTTGACAAAGGTAGCTATAATTTTAAATTTTTATATTTAAAAGCACATAGCTACCATTGAAGACAAATTGTTATGTTTTTAAACGATTACTATTTTTGATTTCTTATTTACTTCGGTCATTATTGCATGAATATCTTCATCTTTTACTTCCTTTTGTTTGTCTGCAGTTTGTAAAAAAGCTTCGTATGCAATATCTAATTGAACTTTGGTTAATTCATAACCAATTTTTTTAGCTCTATATGCTAATGCTGCTCTACCACTTCTTGCTGTTAATACAATAGCACTTTCTGTAACACCAACTTCTTCAGGATCCATAATTTCGTATGTTTCTCTGTTTTTAATTACACCATCTTGGTGAATACCTGAACTATGTGCAAATGCATTTGCACCAACAATTGCTTTGTTTGGTTGTACTGGCATCCCCATACTTTCACGAACTAAGATACTTGTATCGTACAATAGTTTGGTGTTCACAGAAGTTTCTAAATTTAAATATGGATGTTGTTTTAACACCATAACTACTTCTTCTAAAGCTGTATTTCCTGCACGTTCACCGATACCATTAATAGTACATTCTATTTGACGTGCTCCATTTATAACTCCAGCAATTGAGTTTGCAGTTGCCATTCCTAAATCATTATGACAATGACAAGAAAGAATTACATTTTCAATTCCTTTTACGTTTTCACATAAATATTTCATTTTTGCTCCATATTCTTCTGGCAAACAATACCCAGTTGTATCTGGTATGTTTAATACAGTTGCTCCTGCTTTTATTACAGCTTCACAAACTCTTGCTAGATATTCATTATCTGTTCTACCAGCATCTTCAGCATAAAACTCTACATCTTCTACAAAAGATTTTGAATAAGTAACGGCTTTTACAGCACGTTCTATAACTTGTTCTCTTGTTGAATTAAATTTGAACTTTATATGAGAATCACTAGTTCCAATACCTGTATGAATTCTAGGGTGTTTTGCATATTTTAAAGCTTCCGCTGCAATTTTTATATCATTTTCTACTGCTCTGGTTAAACCACAAACTGTTGCGTTTTTTACAATTTTTGCAATTTCAGAAACTGATGTAAAATCTCCTGGGCTAGAAACAGGAAAACCTGCTTCAATAACGTTTACGCCCAATAAATCTAATCTTTCAGCAATTACTAATTTTTGTTTTGTATCCAATTTACATCCAGGGACTTGTTCTCCGTCTCTTAATGTAGTGTCAAATATTTGTACGTTGTTATCTAGCATAATTTCTGTAAAGATTGTCTTTATTATAAATCAAATATATATCTTGCCTTTTCAATCGATACTATTACTTATTAAAAGTCACGATTCCTAAATCAAAACAAATCAATACAAAACATTGGTTTATAATAGTTTATGAGTAAATTCATTACATTCGCCAATCAACAAAATGATGCTCTTTTTGTACTTATTAAATCTTTAACCAAGTCAGAAAAAAGACAATTTAACCTTTATGTAGGTCGGTTAGGAGGTAATATTGATGCAAAGTTCTTCTCTTTATTTAAGTTTTTAGAAAAGTTAAAAGTATATGATGAAAAGGTAATTATTGGAAGTGGAATTGTTTCTAAACAACAGTTATCAAACTTAAAAGCACATTTATACAAACAAATTTTAATTAGCCTTCGTTTAAATCCTGCACATAAAAACATAAGAATTCAAATTAGAGAACAATTAGATTTTGCTACTGTTTTATATCAAAAAGGGTTGTATAAACAGAGTTTAAAACTATTAGACAAAGCAAAAAATTTAGCGTTAGAAAATGAAGAAAAAAATATTGCTTACGAAATTGTTGAACTAGAAAAAGTTATTGAAACACAATACATTACAAGAAGTTTAAGCAACAGAGCAGACCAACTTTCTATACAGGCAAAAGAATTAAGTCAGCAAAATGTAGTTGCCAGTAAACTCTCTAATTTATCATTACAACTTTATAGTTATTTATTACAAAGTGGTTATGTGAAAAATGAAAAAGAATTAAAGTTTGTAAATAAATATTTTGAAGATAGATTGCCTAAATATGATTATCAAGAATTAGGTTTTAGGGAAAAATTATGGCTTTATAAAGCACATTTATGGCATAGTTTTTTAACTCAAGATTTTTTACAGAGTTATAAGTATGCTAGTAAATGGGTTGGTTTATTTAAAGAGAATAACAAGTTAATAGTTTTGCATCCTGTTTTTTATTTAAAAGGAATTAATTATTTATTGGAAGCTTCTTTCTTTGTAAAAAAAGTATCCACTTTTAAGAATGAGTTAGCTTTGTTTGAAGCAGATATTGAACAAAAGAAAATTCCTTTAAATACAAACACAGAATTACTAATATTCGAATATTTATACGCCAATAAACTGCATTTACATTTTTTAGAAGGTACTTTTTCTGAAGGTGAATATTTGGTAGATATTATTAATAGTAAGATTGAAGAATACAAAAACAGATTAGACAATCATTACATAGTAATGTTATATTACAAAATTGCTTGTTTGTATTTTGGAATGGGTAAAAACGAATTATGTATTACTTATTTGCAAAAAATTATTCATTCTAAAAATTTAGGATCTGCAGAAGATTTACAATGTTTTGCTCGTGTTTTAAATTTAATTGCACATTATGAATGTGGATTGGATTACGATTTAGAAAGACAATTTTTAGACACTTATAAGTTTTTATTAAAGATGGAAAATTTGCAAGAAGTTCAGAAGGTTTTTCTGAATTCTATAAGAGATTTAAGCGATGTTTTTCCACATGAAATTAAAAATGAATTCAAGAAAATTCATGCAAAATTAAATAAGTTCGAAAACCATCCATATGAAAAAAGAGCTTTCTTGTATTTAGATATTTTATCTTGGTTAGAAAGTAAAATTCAAAATAAACCAATTGCTTTAATTATTAAAGAAAAGATAAATCTATCCGCTAAATAGTTTGTTATTTATATTTTTAATACATCAATTTTAATAAATTCATATAAATTGATTCAAAAAGTAAAATAATCTACATTAAATAAGCATAAATTAAATTTTAACAATACTTTTGCTACGTGAGTATTTCTAATCTAAACATAAAAACCTTCAAAACTATTTCTATAGTTGGTGTTTCTATGGAAAATATTACACGCACTTCTACAACAATTACCCTTTAGGGGTTCTACTATATTATATAAACACAGGTTAAATTATTTCGATACACTCGATATAAAAATCATAAATAATTAATTTTCATTAAGAAATTTAAAAATGAAAGTATTAAAGTTTGGCGGCTCATCAGTTGCAAATTCAGAAAACATAAAAAAAGTTTTAGACATAGTTGCTAAAACATCTAAAGACAGTAAAGTTGCTGTTGTAGTATCTGCTTTTGGTAAATCTACCAATAATTTAATAGCAGGTGCTAATGAGTCTTTAAAAGACATTACTGCAGCTAAAGAAATTTTAAAGACTATAAGAGAATTACATTTTCAAGTAATTGAGGATTTGATTTACAAAAATAAAACGGAAGTTGTTGCCGAAATTTCTTCTTTGTTTACTAGACTTAATTCAATTTACGAAGGTATTTTTTTATTACAAGAATTGTCTGATAAAACATTAGCAAAAGTTTGTAGTTTTGGAGAGCGACTGTCTTCATACATTATTGCAAATGCTGCAAAAGAAATTTTAAACGCAACGCATAAGGAAAGTAGAGCGTTAATTTCTACTAACAATGAGTATTTAAATGCGCAAGTAAATTTTAAAATTACGAATAAAAAGATTATTTCATTTTTTGAAGAAAATATGTACCAAGTTACACTTTTAGGTGGCTTTATTTCTTCTAATATTGATGGAGAAACAACTACTTTAGGTAGAGGTGGTTCTGACTTTACTGCTGCAATTTATGCTGCAGCTTTAGAAGCAGAAGAGTTACAAATTTGGACAGACGTTAGTGGAATGTATACTGCAAACCCTAGCGTTGTAAAACAAGCATATCCTATTTCAGAAATTTCTTATGAAGAAGCAATGGAATTGTCTCATTTTGGAGCAAAAGTTTTGTATCCACCAACAATTCAACCTGCATTAAGAAAAGAAATTGCTATTAGAATTAAAAATACATTTGAACCAGAGAGTGTTGGAACCTTAATATGTAAAGACCCAAAAAACGGGAATGATGTGAAAGGAATTTCTCACATAGAAAATGTTAGTTTAATTACTTTAGAAGGTGGAGGAATGGTTGGGGTTCCTGGTTTTTCTAAACGTTTGTTTGAAACACTTTCTGTGGCAAAAATAAATGTTACTTTTATAACTCAAGCTTCATCAGAACATTCAATTTGCGTGGGTATTTTTGAAAACGACGCTGCAAAGGCAAAAAATCTTTTAGACGAAACTTTTAGTATAGAAATAGACAAAAAGAAAATAAAACCAATTATTATAGAAAGCGATTTAGCAATTATTGCTGTGGTTGGTGAAAGTATGAAAAACTACCAAGGTTTAAGCGGACAAATGTTTAGTGCTTTAGGTAGAAATAATGTAAATGTTAGAGCGATTGCACAAGGTTCATCAGAAAAAAATATCTCTGCTGTAATTAATAAACATGACGCAAAAAAAGCATTAAATATTTTACATGAGCAATTTTTTGAAGAAGAAACAAAGCAGTTAAATTTATTTGTTACTGGTGTTGGTAATGTTGGAGAACGTTTTTTATCTCAACTTCAACAACAAAAAGAATTCTTAAAAGAAAATCTAAAATTAAACATTAGAGTTATTGGGATTGCAAATTCTAGAAAAATGGCTTTTGACAATAAAGGTATCAATCTAGATAACTGGAAAGAAGCATTAGAAAACGGTGAGCCAACAACTTTAGAAAGCTTTCATAAAAAAGTAAAAGAATCAAACCATAGAAATAGTGTTTTTGTAGATAATACTGCTAATCAACAAGTTTCTGAAGTCTATGAAAGTTATTTAAGCGATAGTATTTCCGTAGTAACTTGTAATAAAATTGCTTGTGCTTCTAGTTTTGATAATTATAAAACTTTAAAACAAGTATCAAGAAAATATAATGCTTCGTTTTTATTTGAAACAAATGTTGGAGCAGGTTTACCAATTATAGATACACTTAAAAATTTAATCAATTCTGGTGATAGAGTTCAAAAAATTCAAGCTGTTTTATCTGGAAGTTTAAATTTTGTTTTCAATAATTTTAACGCCGATTCTACATTTCATGATGTTGTTGCAGCTGCTCAAAAAGAAGGCTATACAGAACCAGACCCTAAAATTGATTTAAGTGGAGTTGATGTTGCTAGAAAAATATTAATTTTAGCGAGAGAAAGTGGTTATAAATTAGAGTTAGAAGATATTTCTAATAATGCTTTTTTACCTGAAGACAGTTTAAAAACTTCTAATAATGACGACTTTTACTCGTCATTAACAAAAAACGAAGGGCATTTTCAAAATATATTTAAAGAAGCAAATGATAAAGATTGTCGCTTAAAATATGTTGCAGAATTTATTGATGGAAAAGCAAATGTAGGTTTACAGCACATTACTTCAGATCACCCTTTTTATAATTTAGAAGGAAGTGATAATATTGTATTATTTTTCACAGACAGATATCCAGAGAATCCTTTAATTATAAAAGGTGCTGGTGCTGGTGCAGATGTTACTGCTTCTGGTATTTTTGCTGATGTAATTAGAATTGCTAATAAATAAAGTCTTCAGTCTTCTGTAGGCAGTTTTCAGTAATCTACTGACTGCAAACTGAAGACTGAAGACTGCAAACTTTTAAAAAATGGATTATTTAAAAATATTTGCTCCTGCAACTGTTGCTAATGTTTCTTGTGGATTCGATTCCCTAGGTTTTGCTGTTGATGCAATTGGAGATGAAATGACGTTCACCAAAACAACCGAAAAGGGCGTTAAAATAACAAATATTACTGGTGCAGATTTAACGTATAATGTTGATGAAAATGCAGCAAGTGCTGTTGTTAAAAAAATATTGAATGCAGCAAATGCAGATTTCGGTGTCGAATTAACAATTCACAAAGGTTTTTCTCCAGGAAGTGGATTGGGTAGTTCTGCCGCAAGTGCTGCTGGAGCTGCTTTTGGTGCAAATCAATTTTTAGGAAATATTTATTCTGATTTAGAATTGACAAAATTTGCTATGTTTGGTGAAGAAGTTGCTTGTGGAACCCCAATTGCAGACAATGTTTCTGCCGCAATTTATGGCGGTTTTGTTTTAGTAAGAAGCTACAATCCTTTAGAAATTATAAAACTACCTATTCCTAGTGAATTAAGAGTTGTTGCTATTCACCCGCAAGTTGAAGTTAAAACAAAAGACGCTAGAGAAGTTTTACCTACAGAAATTGCTTTAAAAGATGCAGTTACACAATGGGCAAATGTAGGTGGATTGATTGCAGGTTTATATTCTGATAATTACGAATTAATAAGTAATTCTTTAGTAGATATTATTGTTGAACCTGTTCGTAAAGGTTTAATTCCACATTTTGACGAAGTAAAAAACGCAGCCACAAAAGCAGGAGCATTAGGAGCTGGAATTAGTGGTTCTGGACCAACAATTTATGCACTTTGTAAAGGAGATGAAATTGCCAAAAAAGTATACAAAAGCATCGAAGAAAGTTATAAAAATACAGGTATTGACTTTGAAATGTTTATTTCAAAAGTGAATCAAGAAGGAATAAAAATTATAAAATAGTTGTTAGTTTTGAGTGTTTAGTTTCCACTGTAACTCAAAACTCAAAACTCAAAACCAAAAACTTTAAATAATGAACTATTACAGTTTACACCATAAATCACCAATATCAACTTTTAAAAATGCAGTTGTTCAAGGTTTAGCTAAAGATAGAGGAATCTATTTTCCAGATAATATTCAACTACTTTCAAAAGATTTTATAGAGAACATTTCTGATTATTCAAATCATGAAATTGCATATGAAGTAATTAAACAGTTTGTAGGTGATGAAATTCCTACCGAAAAATTAAAAGAGATTGTAGCAAAAACTATTTCTTTCGATTTTCCTTTGGTTAAAGTTGATGATAACATAGCTTCTTTAGAATTGTTTCATGGACCAACAATGGCTTTTAAAGATGTTGGCGCAAAATTCATGGCGCAGTGTTTAGAATATTTCAATAAAGATAGTGATGACGAAGTAACTGTACTAGTTGCTACTTCTGGAGATACAGGAGGCGCAGTTGCAAACGGGTTTTTAGGAGTAAAAGGTGTAAATGTTGTTATCCTTTATCCATCAGGAAAAGTAAGTGATATTCAAGAAAAGCAATTGACAACTTTAGGTCAGAATATTACTGCTCTTGAAGTTGATGGTGTTTTTGATGATTGTCAAGAAATGGTAAAAACTGCCTTTTTAGATGAAGAAATAACAAAAACATTAACCTCTGCAAATTCTATAAACGTTGCACGTTGGTTACCACAAATGTTTTATTTTTTCTTTGCTTATAAAGAGTTACACAAAAAACATAAAGATCTAATTTTTTCTGTTCCAAGTGGAAATTTCGGAAATATTTGTGCGGGAATCATGGCGCAAAAATTAGGCTTACCTATTAAACATTTTGTAGCTTCTACAAATGTGAATGATATCGTTCCTAATTATTTAGTTGATGGAGTTTACAAACCAAAACCATCTAAAGCGACTATTTCTAACGCGATGGATGTTGGTAACCCAAGTAACTTTATCAGAATACAAGAATTGTTTAATAATGATTTAAAAGCGCTAAAAAGTGCATTTTCTTCTTATAGTTTTTCAGATGATGAAACTCGTGCTACAATGAAAGAAATCTATAATAATTCTGGTTACGTTGCAGATCCTCATGGAGCAGTTGGTTATTTAGGTTTAAAAAAACACGGTTTAAAAGAAAACGAATTTGGTGTTTTTCTAGAAACTGCACATCCAGTAAAGTTTTTAGATGTTGTTGAAGAAACGTTACCTGTAAAAGTTGAAATTCCAGCACAAATTAAAAAAGTAATCAACAATACTAAAGTTGCTTATAAAGCTTCAATGTATCAAGATTTAAAGGATTTCTTAATGAAAAAATAAAAAGTTAAATTTCTATAAAAGTAAAAAGCCCTAATAATTAAATTTATTAGGGCTTTTTTTATTAAAAAACACTTATTCAACCAAAATAAATGCGGCCCATTTTTCAGGTTCATCTTTATATTTTATCATCATTTGCTTTTGTGCCTTTTTAAAAGCTTTTGTAGCATCTTTTAACTCTTTCCAATAAGTATAAAAATAATTCATATACTCTGATGTTTCAGCATCTGGTACTTCCCATAAACTCATAATAATTTTACTTACACCTGCCATTTTAAATGCACGTTGTAAGCCGTAAACACCTTCAGAACCATCAATATCTCCCAAAGCAGTTTCGCAAGCACTTAACACAACTACCTCAGTGTTGCTTAAATCTAAATAAGAAATTTCTTTAGCTGTTAAAACACCATCTGGTCCTTTTATTATATTGTTCATCCCATTATTACCATTACTTAGAATTAAACCTGTTCTTTTTAATGGATCTTTATGAATTTTAAACTTACTCCCAAAACCAGTTGCATCTTTGTTATATTCATTATAAAACCCATGAGTAGCAATATGAATTACTGAAGGAGCGTTTCCTGAAAGAGACCAAAACTTATCTTCAGTAGCATTATTACCTCTTATTATTTCTGAAGTTGGTAGTATTTTTTTTATATTATTAACTTCTTCTAAAGTACCTTTTAGAAAATGAAACCCAACTGAACTTTCTTCATTTGTTGAGGTATTGTAATTTATACCACCAAAAGAAAGTAGATTATTTAAGTTTGGTTTTTTTGATTTTTCATTTATTAAAACAGAAGTATTTGATAATTGATTCAGGTCATATTTTTCTCCTAATAAAACACCATCTATATCTTGTACAGCAGCTAAAGGAATTTTATTCAGCAAGCCATCAAAAGAAAAATAAATAGTTTTATAATCTTTTATAAGGTTACTAATTGGTCTCCAAACAAATTCATACACTTGTTTACCATAAGTCTCTTTTTTAGTGCCCTTAGTTATTGTACCTCTATTTATATATGTTAAATTTTGAAGTTTGTTTGAATTTTCTTTTAAATCTGTTTCTAAACCTAGTTTAATAATACTTGGTTTTTTTTTGCTTTTTGTATATACATAAGCTAAATACTCATATTGATCTTTAAAATTTAATACTCTCTGATAATCAATAAAAACCTCATCTTCTTTTAATTTAATGTTTCTATAATCTGGAATTTTCACTAACGGTTCATCAAACTTTTTAAAGAAAAAAGAAACTAGGAATTCATATTGTTTTAGGGCTAGTTTATTAGCTTTTTCTAACAATTCTCCAGATTCATCTAAATAATTAAAATAATCTATATTGGCTTCATGTTTAAGTAAGTGTTTACTCATTTCTGCTACATTCTCTTGCAAAAATGGATCATTAGTAGCTAAAAGTTTTTTAAATATATTATTAACAATATTCAGTTTTAAGTTTTTTGATAAGAGTGATGCTTGAATGGCAATTTTATTTATTTTATCATCAGCTCCTTTTAATTTAAAATTAAAATATTGCAAACTAGCAAGTAGTTCTATACTCTCATTATTTATTTGAAATTCTATTGAAGAGGAAACTTTATACTTTAATTCATTTTCTAAATTTTTTAAGAAATATGTATGTGCTTTAAAGTAATATTCTTTTGCTTCTTCATATTTACTTTCGGCTGTTAATAATTGAGCATATTTAAAAACTGCTGAAAAGTATTCATTTGACAAATCATCATTTAACTCATATTGTTTAATAATTCTTTTGTAATTAAAACGAGATAACTTTAAAGTAGCATCTTGTTCATATGTTTGTTGAAGGACTAAAACACGTGAGTATGCAATTGTATTTTCTAAGCCTTTATCTTCCATTTTCTTTTTATTTAAATAGAAAACTTCCTTTGCTTTATCAAACTCATTAATTTTTAGCAGAGAAACAGTTTTTAATATCATTAATTCGGAAATTAATGTATAATCAGAATTAATTGATTCATTATAGTTTATAGCTAAATCTAAAAACTCTAAAGCTTTTTTTGCATTTCCATGAAGAGTTTGTATTCTTGAACAAACACTATATATACTGCCATACTTAATATTTATCCCTCTTAAAATTTCTTCATTTTTATTGAATAATTCTAATACTTTACCACCCTCATTATTATCCATATATAGTTGTGATAAATTCATAAATGTAAATATATAATCAGCTGTATAATCTTTATTTTTAACTACATAATTAAGTTTCTCTAAAAGAACTTTTTCTAGTTCTTTCCGCTTATTTTCATCCTTTAATAAAAAGAGGATTAACTGACTAAGAGATTTATTGTATTCCTTATAATTATTAGACTCTTTATAATATTTGATTTTGTCTTTAAGCCTTTTCTCTAGTTCTTTAACCAAATTTTTATCGTTTTTAATTAAATGTATATATATACTTAAGGCATTTATATACTTCTCATTTTTTACCTCTAAACGTTTATAGACATCTAATTCCAAACCGAGTATTTCAATTTGCTCTTTAACTTTATCTTCTTCTTTAACAAAAGATAAATAATTTTCTTTTGTTATTTTATAACCTTCACTATCAATTTCATTAGCTATTCTATATGTATTTAAAGCCATGCTAAAATAAATTTTAGCAAGTTTTAAGTGATTATTAATAGTGTTATTGTTATTATAACAAACCCCTAATTCATTATAAAAAAATGCCAGTTTTAAGTTGTTATCACCATAGACTTCATTATAATAATTGATTAAATTTTCTTCATAAGTAGTAAAACCATTACAATCATTTAAGGCCAAATATGTATTAAAAATAAACATATGAAAATCTTCAAAAAAAACAGATTTTAAATCAGGGTTTTGTTTTAACAAAAAAATTGCTTTCTTATAGTAGGTAAGTGCATCTTCGTGTTTTTTATCATTAAATGAAATGTGCCCCCTTTTTATAGCAACATTCATATATTCTTTTGAATAATTTTTAATATTTATAGAATCTATTTTCTCCCATTTTTTGTAAAAATAAAATGAATTTAAATAGTGATTATTAAACTCTTCTATAAATGCTAATTCTTTAATTGCAGGAAGTATGTTTTTGTTTTGTTTGACTATATTTTTAAACAATGTTTGATAATAATATTCAAGACCACCTGTCTTTATAGAGTCTTTTATATTTTTTTTAAGTTCATTATAATCTTTATAAGTTATGTCTAGATAATTTATAACTTTATTTAATAAACTGTCAGGTTCCATTTTGGTTGACACACCTTGTATTCTACCATAAGTAATTATTGAAGCAGGATATTCATTTATTAAAAAAGAAATCTTTTTTGCTTTTTTGTAATAAACAAAAGCTAATTTTTTATTGTTTTTTAAAAAAGCACTGTCGCCTTTTTTAGCTTGATATTTCCAATCATTTATTAAATCTCTTTCAATTTGAGAATACGACTTACCAAAAGTGAAAATTAAAACAAAAAAAAAGAAATAAGGTGTTTTCATAGTTAGTATACATCTGAAATCAAAAGTAGTAAATAATAAAACAATGAAAAATTATATGGTTAGACTGCAATTTTTCTAGATTAGTTAAATGGTTTGCTTGTCAAAATCTACCACCATAAAAAGTAAGAAATAATGTTGCTAGAAGTAGGTTAGCAGAGGTTATAAAGGAATACCTAAAATTGGCTACCCAATTCATAAAAAGATTTTTAATTAGAAACAGATGTAAATTTAGCGCCTATAATTATCTATTCTATTAAGCTTAAAGAAGGAAATATGTATATTGGCTTTTCTAAATAAAGGTAACGATGAAGTCAAGTAGATTTGAAACAGCCATTGCAATTATAGATAAAAAAATGCTGAAGCCCCAAACACGTATCAAGTTTCTGGTTTAGAATCTTCTAAAGAACTTTTGTATTCTCAAAAGATGACAAGAAAGCTGCTTCAATTTGCTCCAAATGCGTCAAAGGCATTACAAGTTGCAGCAAGATCACAACATATTTGTCGTTGGAAAATAGGTAGAAAAGAATATCCAATGGATAGAATTGGGTATTTAAAATGGCGCGAGGAATTAAAAAAAATGCATGCAAGACTTACGGTAGAAATACTTGAACAGGTTGGTTTTGAAAATCAATTTATAGAAAGCGTTGAAAAAATTATATTAAAAAAATTAATTAAGAAAAGTGAAGAGTCTCAAACTTTAGAAGACATTATTTGTTTGGTTTTTCTAGAGTATTATTTTGATGAATTTACAACGAAACATACAGATGAAAAAATAATCAATATTTTAAAGAAAACTTGGTTTAAAATGTCTGATAAAGGTCATAATGCAGCTTTAAATATTTCTTTTTCTGATAAAAATTTAGCGTTGGTAAAACAAGCTATTTCATAAGAAATTTAAATTAACATATGGTTTTTTAATAAAAAAGGAAGTTTATAAAAAGTAAAAAGTCCTAACAAATTTAATTTGTTAGGACTTTTTTGTTGGCCTACAAGGACTCGAACCTTGAATGTCGGTACCAAAAACCGGTGTGTTACCAATTACACCATAGGCCAATGCTTTTATGCGGGTGCAAATTTAACACATTCTTTCAATCCTACAAACATTTTTAAATAAATTTTGACTTTAACAAACTTTTATGAGCATTCAGCCTATCAATAAAGTAACTTACTGCCTATTTTATTGGTAAATATTAGTAAATTCGCCACAGATTATTTTAGAATTATGACATCAGTAAATTTTAAAAAATGGAATATCATTTTAGGATGGATTGCATTTATAATAGCCTTAATTACCTATACCTTAACACTAGAGCCAACAGTTAGCTCTTGGGATTGTGGAGAATATATTGCCACTTCTGTTAAATTACAAGTTGGGCATCCTCCTGGAGCACCACTTTTTCAAATGTTAGGCGCATTTTTTGCAATGTTTACGGGCGATTTAAGTCAGATTGCAAAAATGGTAAACTTTATGTCTGCTTTGGCAAGTGCATTTACAATTCTGTTTATGTTTTGGACCATTACCAATTTAGCTAAAAAATTAGCTCTAAAATCTGGTGCAATTTCCGAAGGAAAATACATTGCTATTTTAGGAAGTAGTTTAGTAGGTTCTTTAGCGTATACATTTTCAGACAGTTTTTGGTTTAGTGCAGTTGAAGGAGAAGTGTATGCAATGTCTTCTTTCTTAATGGCGTTATTATTTTGGTTAGGTTTAAAATGGGAAACAGAAATTCATACAGCAAGAGGAAACAAATGGCTGGTTTTAATCAGTTTTGTAGTTGGTTTATCGTTTGGTGTACACATATTGTCATTGTTGGTAATTCCTTCAATTGTAATGTTGTATTTCTTTAAAACATATAAAAACATCAATTTTAAAACAACGGCAATTGCAACTGTAATTTCTGTGGTAGTTTTAATGTTTGTTTTTAAATTCTTATTCCCTTTTACTTTAAAATTCTTTAGTGCATCAGAATTATTCTTTATCAATTCTATTGGATTGCCATATAATTCAGGTTCTATTATTGCTGCAATTATTTTAGTTGCGTTGTTTTTCTTCGGATTAAAATACACTAGAAAACATAATAAGATTACGGCAAATACTTTAATTCTTTCCGTTTTATTTATTATGGTTGGTTTCTCTTCTTGGATGATGTTACCAATTAGAGCAAACGCAAATACAACAGTAAACGAAAATAATCCTTCTAGTGCACGTGAATTATTAGCGTATTATGAACGTGAACAATATGGTGATGCCAATGTTTTTTATGATACTTATTATTCTAATTCTTACGAAAGAGATCAAGATAGAAACAAACCTTTTAGAGACGATAAACCAAAGTACGAAAAGTTAAATGGTAAATATGAAATTGTAAATAAATACAAAAATGTATTGCCTAATTATTCAGATAAACACAAAGGTTTTATACCAAGAATGGTAGATCCATCAAAAGAAAAAATGTACAAAGCTATCGCTGGTATTTCTCCAAATAGTAAACGTAGACCTACTTTTGGAGAAAACATAAGCTTTATGATGAGTTTTCAGTTTGGTTATATGTACGGTCGTTATTTTATGTGGAATTTTGTTGGAAAACAAAACGACACACAAGGTAATTTAGATATTGAAAACGGGAACTGGTTAAGTGGAATCGACATCATTGATGAAGCAAGATTAGGCTCTCAAAAAGCATTACCAGATGATGTAGAACATAACAAAGGAAGAAATAAATATTATTTTTTACCACTAATTTTAGGATTAATTGGGTTGTTTTATCAAATTAAATGGGACAAAGAAAACTTTTTTACATTGTTACTTTTCTTTGCTTTTACTGGTTTGGCAATTATATTTTACACAAACCCAAAACCATTTGAACCAAGAGAAAGAGATTATGCTGTGGTAGGTAGTTTCTACATTTTTGCAATTTGGATTGGTTTAGGTGTACTCGCATTATATGAATATTTAAAAAGTTTTGCTAACAAAAAAACAATAGCAATTGCAGTTTCTGTAGTTTCACTTTTAGCAGTACCAACCTTAATGGCTTCCGAAAATTGGGATGATCATGATAGAGGCGGTAGACACACCACTTTACTAAATGCACAAGCGTATTTAGAATCTTGTGATCAAAACGCAATTTTATTTACAATTGGAGATAATGATACTTTTCCGCTTTGGTACCTACAAGAAGTTGAAGGAATTAGAACCGATTTAAAGTTAATAAACACAAGCCTTTTTGCAACAGATTGGTATATAGATCAGATGAAAAGAGCCAGCTATAAAGCAGCTCCTATTCCATCTCAATTAACGCACGATCAATACAAATTTGGTACTTTAGATGTAGCGTATCACGTTCCGCATCCCCAGTTTAAAGATTCTATAATTAACATTAAAGATTTTATGCGATGGATTGCAAGTGATAATCTTGTAACCTATTATATCGATGAAGAAAATGATGTAAAAGAAAAAACATACCCAACCAATAGAATTCGAATTCCTGTTAATAAAGAAAATGCTTTAAAATCTGGAATTGTTGCACAAAAAGATGCAGATAAAATTGTAGATTATATAGATATTACTGTTGATAGACAAGGTTTAACTAAAAACAGAATTTTAATGTTAGATATTTTGGCAAACTTCGATTGGAAACGCCCAATTTATTTTACAGGTGGTGCAAATGCAGATGAAGAATATATCTGGTTAAAAGATTATATGCAATTAGACGGAATGTCTTACAAATTAGTGCCAATTAAAACACCAACAAAAATTTACGACAAAGAAGGTAAATTAGTTAGAGAGGTTAGTTTGTTTGATATGGGTAGAATTGATACTGAAAAAATGTACGCCAATATTAAAAAATTAAACTGGCACAATATTAACAGCGGTAAAATCTATATTGATGAACAAACAAGACGAAACGCAATTTCTTTACGTAACAATTTAATGCGTTTGTCTGAAACATTCTTAAAACAAAAAGATTCAGCTTCTGCAAAAGAAGTATTAGATTTGTCTTTGTATAAAATGCCAATTGAAGATTTTGGGCATTACAGTATATCTTTAGGGTATCCAGAATTGTACTATAAAATTGGCGACAAAGAAAGTGCTAGAAAAACGGCTAGAACTTTGATTACTATTTTTCAGCAAAAGCTACAACATTACAGTACATACAAAGATTTTGACATGGTTTTCGATAATATTGATACACATTTATATATGTATAGAAATATTTTAGGACAGATTGAAGAATTTGATGGCGATAGAGAATATATGAATCAACTACAGAATGAATTTATAGAAAATGTAAAATTATTCAGCAGTTTAATTCCTGATGAAGAACCAGCCGATTTAGAGCTAATAAAAGAATAAATTGAAATCATATTTCCCCAGAACGCCAAATGTTATTATGAGATTCTTCTCTAAATACACTTGGCGTTTTTCTTTGGCTAAAAAAGAAATCTACTTAACTTTTGATGATGGCCCAACTCCAGAAATTACTGATTTTGTTTTAGACCAATTAAAGAAACACAACGCAAAAGCTACTTTTTTTTGCATTGGAAAAAATACTGTAAATCATCCAGAAATTTTTAACAGGATACTTTCTGATAAACATTCAATTGGAAATCATACACAAAACCATCTAAACGGCTGGAAAATTCCTAAAGATGATTATTTAGAGAATGTTTTAGAATGCGAGAATGTCATTTCAACTGAAATGGAGAAATCTCAAATCTCAAAATTAAAGTCTCAAAACTTAAAACTTTTTAGACCTCCTTATGGAAAAATAAGATCTTCGCAAGCGAAAGAAATCCTTAAAAAAGGATATAAAATAATTATGTGGGATGTTTTATCTGCAGATTTTGATACATCAATTTCTAAAGAAAAATGTTTAGATAATGTTTTAAAAAACACTAAAAACGGAAGTATTATTGTTTTTCATGACAGTATAAAAGCTGCCGAAAAATTGCGTTTTGTGTTACCTAAAGTTTTGGAAGAATTTACTAAAAATAGATTTACTTTTAAGGCAATTTAAAAGATTTTTTAGAGTGTCATTCCTGTGTAAGCAGGAATCTAAACTTGGTTTTCAAAAAAACACTGTTATAAAATAAATATTTTATATCCTTTTTTATGGATTTCTGCCTTCGTAGGTATGATAAATAATTTTTAATAAAAGATAATTGTTTGCAAATAAGTTTAGCCCAGATTGAAGTGGCATCCTTTTTTACTGTCAGTTCGAGTAATTTTTTTGACGAAGGAAGAAAAATTGTATCGAGAACAAAGTAAAAAAGATATAACGGAAAGCTGGAAAAAGCTTCAAAAAAAAAGGATTTTAAAAATACTCTTGTACTAAACCAATTAAAGTTTTTGCATCTTTAAAACCTGTTTGACGCCATTTCATTTCGCCATTTTTATAGATCATAAAAGTAGGGTTTCCTTTTACACGCAAAGCGTCTGCAAGTATTTCATTCTTCTTAATGTCTATTTTAATTACTTTGGCTTTATCACCTAAAGCGATAGCTACATCTCTTAATGTTTCTATGTTGTTTTCTATTTCGTTCCAATCTGTGTAAAAGTCGATTAGAACTGGTTTATTAAAGTTAATTAATTCGCCAAATTTTGTCATAATATAAAGTTTTTATAGGGGGAAAAACATATAGATTACTTTTTCTTTAATTGACAAAGATAGCATTTCTTATTGAATAAGCTGATTGTCAGCCTTTTTTCAATTCTATAACGGTAATTTCTGGCCAAATACCAACGCGTCCTGGAAATGCATGATACCCAAAACCTCTGTTTACATTTATATATCTACCAGCTTCTTCATACAAACCTGCCCATTGTTTATAAACATATTTTGAAGGACTCCATTTTAACCAACCCGGAATTTCAATTCCCATTTGCAAACCATGTGTATGGCCGCTTAACGTAAGTTGATAATTAAAAGGATCATCTTTTATCTTGTATTCCCAATGACTTGGGTCGTGAGACATTAAGATTTTAAAGTCTTCTTGTTTTATATTTGCAGATGCTTTTTGTAAATCTCCAGCTTGATTAAATCCTTTTCCCCAATTTTCTACGCCTAGCAATGCTATTTTTTGTCCGTCTTTTTCTAAATAACGATGTTCATCTAATAATAAATCGAAACCAATTTTTTGATGAATGTCTTTTACTTTCTGAAAATTATCAATTTTATCTTGCGGATTTTTCCAATCCATATAATCACCATAATCATGGTTTCCAAGAATTGCATATTTACCTTCTTTAGCTTCTAGTTTATCGAAAACATCAATCCAATTATCCATTTCATCTGCTTTGTTATTTACAATATCGCCTGTAAATAACATAATATCAGATTTTTGTTGATTTATTAAATCAACACCATATTTTATTTTTTCTTTGTTAGTGAAACTTCCTGAATGGATATCTGAAATTTGTGTAATCGTAAAACCATCGAAAGCTTCTGGTAGATCTTTAAAGGTTAGTTGGTATTTTAAAACCTTGTAATTGTATTTTCCTTGAATAATTCCGTAAATAAAAGCTGCAAAAGGAATTGATGCCAAGCCTAAAGCTATTTGAGAAATAAATTTTCTTCTACTTGGTAGTGGTTTTGTATCTCCTTGCGATATTGCGGAAATTAACTTCAAAATCCACCTATAAATATCTTCACCAAACAACACAAAAATTATAACTAATTTAGGTATTGAAACTGTTAGTAACAAACCCATTGCCATTTGAAATTCTGGCGTTTGACCGTTACTTCTATCATAACTAAAGATAGTAATAAAAGAGTACAAGTACACACTAATACTAATTGCTAAAAATAGAAAGCGAACTAATTTACTTTTAGAAATGGTTTTAAATGCTTGAAATGTATAAACTTCTACCGTAATTATTAAAACGGTTAAAATTATAAGAGGAATTACCCAACGTGGCATAAAAATATATTTTTTTGCGAATTTACCTTTTTAAAAACCTAATGATTTGGTTTTTAGAAGACTTTAACAAAAAAGCTCCCAAATTTGGAAGCTTTTTATTTTTAATGTTGATTAGGTATATTATCTGTTGTAAACTCATAGAGTTCATTTGCTTCTTTTTCTTTGAGTTCTTTAACCAAGTTTAAAGCATCTGGAATTACATCGCTACATAATACAATTAATGCATCTTTAGGAGCATGTTTTACTGCGTGTAAAATTGCATCTCTTTCAGAAGGAATTATAGTTGTCTTTTTATTTGGATCTCGTTTTTTAATTCCATCATCAAGCATTTTAATCAACTCTTCTTCTGTTTTGCCACGTAACCTTTTGTCTTGACGAATAATTACTTCATCAAACATATCTGCAGCAATACTTCCCATTTCGTTGTTATCTTCTAAACGACGATCTCCAATCCCAGCAATAATTCCTATTTTAACAGACGCTTCTAAATTATCTGTAAACGACTTTAAAGCTCTCATTCCTGCAGGATTATGTGCGTAATCTACCAAAATTTGAAAGTTTTTAAATTTAAATAAATTCATTCTTCCTGGAGTTTGTGTAGCAGACGGAATAAAGGTTTCTAAAGACATTTTCATGTCCTCAATAGAAAACCCTTTTAAGTACGCGGTTAAAACTGCGGGCAACACATTTTGTATCATAAATGTTGCTTTTCCACCAAAAGTTAATGGAACGTTTACTGCTTTAATAATTCTCATCTTCCATTCACCTCTACAAATTGTGATGTATCCGTTTTCGTAAATTGCAGATAAACCTCCTCGTTTTTGCATCGCTTTTATTCGAGGATTCTCTTCATCTAAAGAGAACAATGCAACGTTACATTCAATATTTTTACGCATTGCGTATACCAAATCATCATCTGCATTTAAAATTGCTGTTCCTTCAGGTGAAACTGTCTCCGGAATTACTCCTTTTACTTTTGCTAATTGCTCAACTGTATGGATTCCTTTTAAACCTAAATGATCTGCAGCAACATTAGTTACAATACCAATATCGCAATGTTTAAATCCTAAACCAGCTCTTAATAAACCACCTCGTGCAGATTCTAAAACTGCAAAATCTACTGTTGGATCTCGTAATACAAATTCTGCACTTGCAGGACCTGTACAATCTCCAGTCATTAATAATCTATTTTGAATATAAACACCATCACTTGTTGTATAACCAACATTGTAACCTTTCATTTTTGCCATATGCGCAATTAAACGCGTGGTGGTGGTTTTTCCGTTTGTACCAGAAATGGCAATAATTGGAATTCTTGATGTTGCTCCTGGTGGAAATAATTTATCAATTACTGGTGCTGCAACGTTTCTTGGTAAACCTTCTGTTGGTGCTAAATGCATTCTAAACCCTGGACCAGCATTTACTTCTAATACTGCTCCTCCAGTTTCTGATAATGGTTTAGAAATGTCAGTTGTCATTATGTCAATTCCGCAAATATCTAAATCGATAATTTTTGAAATTCGCTCCACCATAAATACATTTGCAGGGTGAACTATATCTGTAACATCTTTCGCAGTTCCACCAGTACTTAAATTAGCAGTGTCTTTTAAAATAAGTCTTTCTCCTTTTTTAATTACTGCATCTATGGTGTAACCTGCATCTTTTATAATGGTTTCTGTTAATTCGTTAACTGTAATTTGTGTTAATACTTTTTCATGACCATAACCTCTACGTGGGTCTTTATTTACTTCATCAATTAATTCTTGCACTGTAGATTTACCATCACCAATAACGTGTGCTGGAGTTCTAATTGCAGCAGCTACCAATTTATTGTTGATTACCAACAACCTATAATCTTCTCCTGTTATAAATTTCTCTACGATAATCGCTCCACTTTTAGAGCTATTCTTCGCGTGCTTAAAACCTTCTAATGCATCTTCATAGTTTTGAATATTTACTGTAATTCCACGCCCATGATTACCATCAATCGGTTTTATAACCAAAGGATAACCAACGTAATCGCAAGCGTCTTGTAAACTTCTTTCTCTTCGTATAATATCTCCTTTTGGTACTTCCACCTCTGCTTGTTCTAGCAAATATTTTGTATCTTCTTTATCACATGCAAGTTCAACACCAATACTACTTGTTTCACTAGTAACGGTTGCTTGAATACGCTTTTGATTGGCTCCATAACCAAGTTGAACCAATGAATATTGATTCAAACGAATCCAAGGAATTCCTCTTTCTTCTGCTTCTGCAACAATAGAACCTGTACTTGGCCCTAAACGAGAGCTTTCTCGTAGTTTTCGCATTTCTTGAATATCTTCATCTAAGTCATACGTTTCACCATTAATTAAAGCTTCACAAATTCTAACAGCTGCTTTTGCTGCATATCTACCAACATTTTCTTCAATATAAGAAAACACTACGCTATAAACACCTTCCTCACCATAACCTCTAGTTCGCCCAAAGCCTGTGTCCATATCTGCTAAAGTCTGTATTTCTAAAGCAATATGTTCTATAATATGGCCCATCCAAGTTCCTTCATCAACTCGCATAAAGAAACCTCCCTCACAACCTTCTGAACAACGGTGCGAGTACATGCTAGGAAACATTGCTTTTAATCGTTCTGAAAAACCATCTACTTTATTTGACGGATACTCCTCCATTTTCTCTAAATCGAGAACCATTACAATTAGTTTATGTCTTCTAACCGACCAGTAATTTGGTCCTCTCATTGCATTAATACTTACTATTTTCATATTCGATTAGTTTTTATTCATTAGAAAAGATTATAAATATATGTAATTTTTCCTTAAAAATTAACTTAATTTTGCAACCTATATTTTTAATCAAAAAAAAAATGCAATTAGTTAAAGGAACATTAATTCCTATTGGAGGAAACGAGGATAAAGGAATTGAAGAAAGCGAACAATATACTCAAGAGTTTATTAGCGAAGGTATTTTATTTCATGTTGTAAGAGAAGCTGGTGGTATTGATGCTAATATTGTGGTAATTCCTACTGCATCTAGTATTCCTGTTGAAGTTGGAGAAAACTATATGGAAGCGTTTACAACTTTGGGTTGTAAAAATGTAACAGTTTTAGACATTAGAAGTAAAGAAGATTCTGAAAAACAAGCATCTATTGATTTAATAAAAGCAGCAGATTGCATTATGTTTTCTGGTGGAGATCAATCTAAAATTACTGATAAAATTGGCGGAACAACAATTCATAAAATTTTAGCGGATAGATATAAAAACGAAGAAAGCTTTGTAATTGCAGGAACAAGTGCTGGTGCAATGGTAATGGCAAATGAAATGATTGCTGGAGGAAGTGCCTCTGAAGCTTTTATAAAAGGTGCAGTTACTATGTATCATGGATTAAATTTAATTCCTGAATTAATTATTGATACACATTTTATAAGACGTGGTCGTTTTGGAAGACAATCTGAAGCGGTAGCAAAACACCCTAATTTAATAGGAATTGGCTTAGCTGAAGATACTGGAATGATTATTAAAAACGGGAGCGATTGTACAGTAATTGGTTCTGGGATGGTAATCGTTTTTGACGGAAGCAAATTAACGCACAATAACGAAAAAATACTAGATGAAGGTACACCAATGACTATGGCAAACCTTACAGTTCATGTACTTTCTAATAGCGATATGTACTCAATTAAAAATAGAAAAGTTAGCGTTTTAGCTATTGACGCTCCTTTTATTTAAACTTAATTAGGCACAAATTATCACTAAAAAATAGTGTCAATTTGTGCCTAACATTTTTATTTATAAATAAATAGAAACCTCCTCTTCACCGTTTGAAGATTTACAAGCTCTATACATCCCTTCAGTATTAAAAGGCATTGCAATATTTCCTCTTACATCAACAGCAATTAAACCGCCGTCGCCACCAATTTCTAAAATTCTTTTATTAATTACTTCATTAGAAGCTGCGTCTAAAGACATTTCTTTATGTTCCATTAAACACGCAACATCATACGCTACGACTCCGCGGATAAAAAACTCACCACTTCCTGTACAAGAAATTGCGCACGTTTTATTGTTTGCATAATTTCCTGCGCCAATCATAGGAGAATCTCCTACTCTACCAAATTTTTTGTTTGTCATTCCTCCGGTTGAAGTTGCTGCTGCAATGTTTCCATCTTTGTCACAAGCAACCGCACCAACAGTTCCGAATTTTGAATCTTTTTTCTTTGCGTGATCTAATTGAAAACTATCAGTATCTTTTATTTCTAACCATTGGTTATGACGAAGTTTGTCATAAAAATAAGTTTCATCTTCAATAGTATAATTATTTATTTTTGCGAATTGCATTGCGCCTTCTCCTGCTAAAAAAACATGCTCGCTTTTTTCCATTACATCTTTAGACAACGAAACAGGGTTTTTAATTCCAGTAATTAATGAAACAGCTCCTGCATTTAATGTTTTTCCGTCCATAATAGACGCATCCATTTCATGTGTTTCGTCAGCAGTAAAAACAGCACCTTTACCTGCATTAAACAAATGAGAATCTTCTAAAACAATTACTGCTTTTTCTACCGCATTAACTGCTGTTCCTCCGTTTTCTAGAATAGCATAACCTGCATCTAAAGCTAGTTTTAAAGCCAATTTATATTTAGCTTCTAATTCAGAAGTCATCATTCCTTTTACTAAAGTTCCTGCTCCGCCATGAATGGCTATTGAAAAATTATTCATCATTTTAATTTTAGAGGCGAAAATTACAAATTGCATTTCAAATAATTAGAATTAAACGCATAAGTTTTTGTAGTTTTATGACTTCAATAAATTTTACAATGTCAGATCAAAAAAGAGTTTTTTTAGTGGATGCTTTTGCATTAATTTTTCGCGGATATTATGCGTTTATTAAAAATCCAAGAATTAATTCGAAAGGGCTAGATACATCTGCAATAATGGGTTTTATGAACTCACTTTTAGATGTAATAAAACGAGAAAGACCCGATCATTTAGCTGTCTGTTTTGACAAAGGCGGAAGTGTAGACAGAGTAGAAATGTTTGAAGCTTACAAAGCAAACAGAGATGAAACTCCTGAAGCCATAAAAATTGCGGTTCCTTATATACAAGAAATTTTAAAAGCCATGCACATACCAATTATGGTAAAAGCTGGTTTTGAAGCAGATGATGTTATTGGAACACTTTCTAAACAAGCAGAAAAGGAAGGTTACAAAACCTTTATGGTAACGCCAGACAAGGATTTTGCTCAATTAGTTTCTGAAAATATTTTTATGTATAAACCTCGTTTTGGCGGTGGTTATGATATTTGGGGAGTTCCAGAAATACAAGAAAAGTTTGGAGTTGAAAGACCAGAACAAGTCATTGATTTTTTAGGAATGATGGGCGATTCCGCTGATAATATTCCTGGTTTACCAGGAGTAGGAGAAAAAACTGCAAAGAAATTTTTAGCACAATATGGTTCAATGGAAAATCTGTTAGCAAATACAGCAGATTTAAAAGGGAAAATGAAAGAAAAAGTGGAAGGCGCAAAAGAATTAGGCTTGCTTTCTAAAAAACTGGCTACTATTATGCTAGATGTTCCTGTAACATTTAATGCGAAAGATTTTGAATTAGATCAACCAGATATACCAAAAGTAACGGAGCTTTTTAATGAGTTAGAATTTAGAAACTTATTAACTAATTTTACTAGAACTTTTGCAGTTGAAAATGCTCCAAAAGCAAATGCTGTAGAAAAGACAACTGAAGAGAAAACAAAAGTTACTCCCAAAAAAGCAACTCCAAATCCAGAAGGGCAGTTTGATTTATTTGCTACACCAGGAACCGGAACTACTTCTGAAGCAGTTATTGCATCAGGATTTAAAACAATAGCTAATACAAATCATTTTTATCAACATATAGATTCGTCTTTATCAAGAAAACTATTATTAAAAAAGTTAATGCAACAAACTTCTGTTTGTTTTGACACAGAAACTACAGGTTTAAAAGCCTTGGAAGTTGAATTAATTGGAATTGCTTTTTCTTTTGAAGTTGGAAAAGGATATTATGTTTCATTTCCAGAAGATCAAGAAGAGACTAAAACTATTTTAGAGGAGTTTCGCACGTTTTTCACTTCCGAAGGAATCGAAAAAATTGGACATAACTTAAAGTATGACATCAAAGTTTTATCGAATTACAAAATGCCTGTAAAAGGGAAATTGTTCGATACGATGATTGCGCATTATTTAATTAACCCAGATATGCGACATAATATGGATATGTTAGCGGAAACATATTTAAACTATCAGCCAGTTTCTATTACAGAATTGATTGGTAAAAAGGGTAAAAATCAACTTTCTATGCGCACTGTTGATTTAGAGAAACAAACAGAATACGCTGTGGAAGATGCAGACATTACCTTGCAATTAAAAGAACATTTTACCAAAGAATTATCTGAAGGAAACCTAACAAAATTATTTAACGAAGTAGAATTACCTTTGGTTTCGGTTTTAACAGCTATGGAAATTGAAGGGATTAACGTAAACACAGATTTCTTGAAAGAATTATCTGTTACCTTAACGGATGACATTAACAAACTAGAAAAAAGTATTTATGAACAAGCTGAGGAAGAATTTAATATTGCTTCACCTAAACAATTAGGTATTGTTTTGTTCGAAAAAATGGAATTGGTTAAAAAACCTAAAAAGACAAAAACTGGCCAATATAAAACAGGAGAAGACATTTTATCTTTCCTTGCAAAAGACCATCAAATTATTAGAGATATTCAAGAATATAGACAATACAAAAAATTATTGAGCACTTATGTAGATGCACTACCAAATGAAGTGAATCCTAAAACGGGAAGAATTCATACAGCATATGCACAAGCCGTTGCTGCTACAGGAAGGTTGAGTTCTAATAATCCTAATTTACAAAACATTCCTATTAGAACAGAACGTGGTAAAGAGGTTAGAAAATCATTTATCCCAAGAGATGAAAACTATGTTTTGTTGGCAGCAGATTATTCTCAAATTGAATTGCGAATTATTGCCGCTTTAAGTGATGAAAAAACCATGATAAATGCATTTAAAAACGGTGAAGACATTCATGCTTCAACCGCAGCAAAAGTATTTAATATTCCGCTGAAAGAAGTTACACGCGAACAACGTAGCAATGCAAAAACGGTAAACTTCGGTATTATTTATGGCGTTTCTGCTTTCGGTTTAAGCAATCAAACTGATTTATCTAGAAGTGAAGCCAAAGAATTAATTGATACGTATTACGAAACATATCCAAAATTAAAAGCCTACATGTCTGCACAAGTAGATTTTGCTAGAGAACATGGTTATGTAGAAACTGTTTTAAACAGACGCAGGTATTTAAAAGACATCAATTCTAGAAACGCAATGGTTAGGTCTGGTGCAGAAAGAAATGCTGTAAATGCACCAATACAAGGTTCGGCAGCAGATATTATAAAACTGGCAATGATTAATATTTATAATCGGTTTGAAAAAGAAAAATTTAAATCGAAAATGTTATTACAAGTACATGATGAATTGGTTTTTGATGCTCATAAAGACGAATTAGATACTATTAGACCAATAATTAAATATGAAATGGAGAATGCTTTTAAAATGAGTGTTCCTCTAGATGTTGAAATGGATTTAGGAAAAAATTGGTTAGAAGCACATTAAAAAATGAAATGATAAATTTAAAATTGCCTAAAAGATATAGTTTATTAAAAGCATTTGCACTCACTTTTTTAGTTTTTGCATTTGTTGTTAGATTGTGTTTGTGTTTTTTTTCAATAGAATTTATGGACTTTTCAATTATAAATTTAATTAAGATTTTTAGTATTGGTTTGTTTTATGATATTGGTTCGCTATGCTATTTTTTAGCACTTTATGTTGTTTATTTATTCTTTGTTCCTACAAAATTTCATGGAAGTAAATTAGATAAAATTATTACTAAATTTAGTTACGGATTATTTCTATTCATAATCATATTTTCTTTTTTATCTGAAATACCTTTTTGGCAAGAATACCAACGTAGATATAACTTTATTGCTGTTGATTACTTATTATATACTTACGAAGTTATAGAAAACATTCATCAGACTTTTCCACTCCCTTTTTTAATTGGTGTTATTGTTATTATTCTGTTTTTATCAATTCGTTTTGCTAAAAAAAGAAATGCTTATAAGCATACTTTTGAAAATTCAGATTCATATAAATTGAAATTAATTCCATCAACAATTATACTTTTAATTTTAGCTTTATTTCATTTTAATATAAAGAATATTCAAGCAGAAAACTTTACAAATGTCAATGAAAATGAATTGGCTAAATCTGGTTTGTATTCATTTTTTGCAGCCTATAAAAGTAACGAGTTAAACTTTAAAGAATTTTACCCTACTATTTCATCAGAAGAAAGTTATGCTATTTTAAGAGCTAATGTTACTGCCGAAAATGATAGTTTAATAATGTATAAAAAAGATATAAAAAGATTTATAAAAAACAACGGAGAAGAACAAAAACCAAATGTAATTTTTATTGGCTTAGAAAGTTTAAACGCTAGTTTTATGAAACGATTTGGAGAAAAAGAAAATTGGACTTCGGCTATAGATTCTTTGGCTAGAGAATCTGTTTTTTTTACAAATTTATATGCTACAGGAACTAGGACTATTAGAGGGATTGAAGCAATAAGTTTAGCAATACCGCCAACCCCAGGAAGAAGTATTGTAAAACGAGAAAATAATAGTAATTTATTTACAATTAGTGAGGTTTTTAAGCAAAAAGGATACACAAGAACTTTTATGTATGGTGGTGATGGTCATTTTGATAACATGAATAATTATTTTAGTTATAATGGATTTGATATTGTTGATAGAAAAAAAGCTCACCGATTAAAAGAAAATTTACCTACAAAAAGAACTCGAATTAAAGACAATGAAGTTACTTTCGAAAACGCTTGGTCTATTTGTGATGGTGATTTGTATAATCAACTATTAAAGACTGCAGATGACCAATACAAAAGTAAACAACCTTTTTTTAATTTTGTAATGACAAGCTCAAATCATAATCCATATACATTTCCGGAAGGCGTTATAGACTCTAATGAAAAGACTAGAGAAAACGCTGTAAAATATGCTGATAAAGCTTTTGAACTTTTTTTTAAAAAAGCAAGAAAAAAACCTTGGTTTAAAAATACTGTTTTTGTAGTAATGTCAGATCATTGCGCATATAGTGCTGGTAGAACCGAAATTAATGTTCAAAGCCATCACATTCCTGCGTATATTTTCAATTTAAAAAATAAAGCACCAAAAGAGGTTGCTAAATTATCTTCTCAAATAGATGTTTTCCCAACACTTTTTGGGTATTTAAATTGGAGTTATACTACTCGATTTTTTGGAAAAGATATTTCTAAAATGACCCCAAAAGATGAGCGTGCTTTTATTGGAAATCATAGAAAAGTAGGTCTTCTAAAACCAAATAAACTTTTAATTTTAGAAACACAAAAAACACACGCTACCTATTCTTGGAATAAAAAAGATAATAAACTTACTGAAACGAAATCTGATACTGTTTTCTTAAAAGAAGCCATTTCTTATTATCAGTCTGCTTATGAATTATTTAAAAATGATGGGTTAAAAATACTTCCAAAAAAGTAAAAATGGAATTAGATTATTTAGAAAATTATAATGGTCTTGACGAAAATATTGTGCGTCTTTACAACTTTAATAAAGAGGAAGCAATACTATTTAGAGACTTATTAAAAGAAGCTATTATTAATAAAAAACAAAAGTTAGATTTAGCGCATGTAGATTTTATAACACCGCGTAATTGTAATTTAATTTTCGGGTTATTTACATCAGATGAAGGAATAATTACAAAAGATAATCAAACTTTTTTCTGTATTTTAACTTTAGAAGGTTTTACCAATATGATAGCTCTTTTAGAGCCTTTTTGTAAAAAAGAAACTAGGTCTTATCAATATTTATATGATATAGATAACCCTACTGAATTGATGTTTTCTCCTTCGGCCAGTTATGTTGAGGAATAAAACAGAAAATTTTACAAAATTAATTGAGTTGCTTCTAAATTCAAAAACGCTAACTACGTTATCCACTGATATAAAATATTGAAATGATTTTATATCTTTCCATTGGCTATAATTACAGAATGAGAATGAAATAAATATTTATAATTTTAGAGATCAGTATTTAAATTCATATCTTTAAAGCCAACACGGTATAAAATTAATTGCTGGCTTCTCGCCAATTTATGAAAGTCCTCTCACAGAATTTCTATCTGTGATTTATTTGCTAAATTTAGTACTTAAAAACGCAACAAGCCCTACAGAATAACGATAACGAATCTCCTCTAAAAAAAAGAAAAACCCAAACCGAAAGAAACACTATCTAACCTGTTATTTTCAAAACCAGCAATTCCTTTTCTATGAAAATCGATTCTAAAAACAGTATTCCATCTTTTTTCACCAGCAACTTTAATCCCTAGACCAATACCATAATAATTGCCATTTGGGTAATTAGAAGATGGAGTCCACATTTTACCATATCTAACTTCAACAAAATGATTACTATCGTGTTTATTGGTTATATTATATCTTAAACTTCCAAAGGTTGGAAAAGCATTTACAGCATAATTCCAATGAATATCGTAACCAGAATTAAATGCAATTGCTACTCTTTTTTTAAATTCATAACCAAACCCAATTCTAAAGAATAAAGCAGAAGGAACAATTAAAGTACCATTATCATCATCATCATTTCCTATTTGATAATCTTCATTAATTCCTAAAGTAAAATTTACATCTCCAGTAAAAAATGCACGTCCTAGTTTTTCTTGAGAATTCGTTTTTAATACTAAAAGTAAAATTAAAGCAAGTAATAATTTTTTCATAGAAAATTTTTAGGTTTTCTCTTATTTATCAAAAATTATTCCACTTTATACTGCTACCTAATTAAATATTATTATTAAAATAAAACCTCTTCTAGAAAACTACCTCACAAACCTATAAGTAGCTTTTACTAAAAACGTGTTATTTGCAGGAGTATCAAAAGCTTGTGTTCTTACGCTTTCACTTAAAGAATCATTAAAGTCTTGAGAACCAGAAGAACCTCTAGCCCAAACAAAAAATAATTCTGAACCCGGAGTATATTCCCATCTTACCACCAAATTTGTTTGAAATTGTACATAAGAAAAATCTGGTTGCCCAAAAGCATAATCAGAATTTCCGTTTGCATTATCATCAACTAGATAGCCTCCATTTGGGTAATTGTATTCTAATATCCCATCATTATCTAAATCAATAGCAATTGGTTGATCTGTATATGAGATTTGATTTTGATTGTAAAAGTTAACTCTATCATTTATACTTGAAGCTGTAGAATTATTTACAAAATTAAAATTAGAATACCTTCCTCTAGAAATAAATGGTTGTCCGTAAAATTGTACAGAAAAATTAGGATTCAAACTGTAATTCAATCTTAAAGTAGTTGTCCAAGTATCATTTTCTATATTTCCTAAAATGTATCTTTTTAAGTTTCCAAAATCTCTTGCGGTAACATATTGTGTTTTATCTTCAGTTCTAGCAAATTGATTGTTAAGAGACATACTAAAAGAATCGAATGGCTGATAATCTATTCTAAAACTATATCTATTTCTTTTAAAAACTCCTTCATCGCTTTTTATATCTACATAACCCAATCTAAAACTAATTTTTTTACTTCTATCCGAAGCAATAGATCCATAATAAAAGCGATCATCTGCAGCACGCCAACGTGGCCCACCTCTTAAAAAGGCATTTCTATAAATTTGACTACTTGCACCATGTCCTATTTCTGAAGACCAGTTATTTTTCCAACTTACATTTCCTTCTATTTTGTATCTTAATTTGTTTAAATTTCCGCCAAAATCATAATTATTAGATTGCTCTAAACCAATACTTATATTTCTATAGATTCCTTTAGGAACTTGCCAAAGATATTTAGCTCCTGCAAACTGAATTATCTCATCTGTTTGTCTTAAAAAACCAACATCATTTAGTTCTAATTCTGGAGAACGCCATACAAAACCGCCATTGTAACGCCAATTTCCGCCACCTTGTTTTCCTACTTCAATTCTACCTCCAGTACCTGTTAAAGAAGTTCTATTTACATCTAAATCTACATAATCCGCATCAGTTCTTTGAAACAATCTTGCAATTGATAGTTGTGTGTTTTCTATAGCTTCTTTGCTTCCTGTAACATGGCTCATAATTCCGTTTCCTTCAACATAAAATTCTCTTTTACGCCAAGTGTGTCTAAAATCTAAACCTCCTGTATAAGCGGCTTTGTGTAATTTAGAAAAATTACCATCTAAATTTCTGTTTGTTGCTGTAAAAACCCCTCCTATAAAAGAGTTACGTTCATTAAAATCTTTTTGAGCTCTGGCAACAAAGTAGTTTGTTAAAGGTTCTACAATTTCTTTTCTTGTAGCACCACTTGTTTCTCTAATTTCAGCAAATTCATTTGCCGTAAGACTTTCTAAAACACCAATAGACCAACCATTCTGTGTTTTTCCAGAAAATTTTGCAGCTCCTAAAATTGTTGTATTTATTGGGTTATTAGCATATTCTCTAGTTGCGGTAGTAGCACTTCTATGAGGGCTTCTACCAATTCTTCTACTATAAAAAAGATTATCTCTTCCGTTTGCGAATTTAAAATCGAAAATATTTTTATTTTCTACAAAAAAGGGTCTTTGCTCTCTAAAAAATATCTGAAATCCATCTAAAGCAATTGCGCCAGGATCAGCTTCTACTTGTCCGAAATCTGGATTTATTGTTAAATCTAAAGTCAAATCATTGGTAATTCCAATTTTTGCATCTAAACCAGCATTCAATTTAAAATCACTTCCGTCTCTAAAAGGATTATTTCCTTCCTTCGGATAAGAATCGTATTGTAAAACAGTAAAGGGCTGAATTTCTAATTGTTTTTGAGATTTTAAATCTATTAAACCATGTAATTCACCAGCTTCACTAATAAAGCCTGCTTGGTCATTTGGTATTCTTTGCCAAAGAGACCTTTCTTGAAGTCTAAAAATGGTTCGATTTATGTTAAACCCCCAAATTTGTTCTTTTGCATTACCGAAACGTAATTGACTAAAAGGAATTTTCATTTCTGCGGTCCAACCTTTATCATCTAAATTTGCATCTGTATACCAAATAGGGTTCCAACTTGCGTCCCAATTGTTTCCGTTTTTAGTTACAATTTCTTCACCTTTAACACCAGCAGCAGTTGTTGTAAATACAAAAGCGGTTCTTTTATCATGATAACTGTCTATTATTACATTTACTCTATCTCCTGCAAAACCATCTCTTCTAGTTAATCTTTGTTGAATTAATTCTGGATTGTCATCTAAAGCTCTAATAGCAATGTATAAATATTTTGCATCATACATTACTTTAAACTTTGTTTGATGTGTTGGCGCAGAACCTTCATTGGGTTGTTTTTCTACAAAATCTGATGACCATTCTACCACATCCCAAGCATCTTCATTAATTTCGCCATCAATAATAGGTGTTTTAACCAGCTTTTTGGTGATGTAAATTCGCTTTGTAATTTTATTTAACGATACATCTTGTCCACTTATTTTCAATACAAAAAAGAGACTAATAATTATTATTGAAGTAGAAAGTTTCATAGCTTTTTGGGTTGATTTTATTATCTAAAAAAGACTTATTTATAGCCTTAAGATGATTATACAAAAGTACCTTTCTATTTTCTTAAGGTTTTCTTAAGATTCTGTTAATTTTTATTGAAGTAAAAAAGAAAAAAAATATTCTAAAACACTATTTGTCAATTAAATAAATAGCATTACATTTGCACTCCTTTTTTAAGGAAAATGAATTTATTAATATACAAAAACTAATAGTGTAATTATGAACACATTAAGTTACAAAACAGTATCAGCAAACAGCGCTACCGTAAACAAGGAGTGGGTTTTAGTTGATGCGGACGGGCAAACGTTGGGTCGTCTATCTTCTAAAGTAGCAAAGCTAATTAGAGGTAAGTATAAACCAAATTTTACTCCTCACGTAGATTGTGGAGACAACGTGGTTATTATCAACGCAGAAAAAATTGTTTTAACTGGTAAAAAATGGACTGAGAAGTCTTACATCCGTCACACAGGATATCCAGGAGGACAGAGATCATTAACTGCAACAGAAATGTTTGAGAAAGATCCTACGAGATTAATCGAAAAAGCAGTAAAAGGAATGTTACCTAAAAATATTTTAGGAGCGGCTCTTTTCAGAAACTTGTATGTATATGCAGGAACTGAGCACAAACAAGCAGGTCAAGAACCTAAAGCTATTAACCTTAACGATCTTTTATAATGGATATAGTACATAAAATAGGTAGAAGAAAAACAGCTGTTGCTCGTATTTATCTTTCAGAAGGAAAAGGAAATATTACTGTAAACAAAAAAGATTACAAAAATTATTTCACTACAGCAACTTTACAATATAAAGTGCAACAACCATTAATGTTAACAGAGAACTTAGAATCTTACGATATTAAGGTAAATGTTTACGGTGGTGGTGTAACTGGTCAAGCAGAAGCAATTCGTTTAGCAATCACTAGAGCATTAGTTCATATTGATGCTGATCATAGAATTATTTTGAAACCAGAAGGATTATTAACGCGTGACCCAAGAATGGTTGAACGTAAGAAATTTGGTCAGAAGAAAGCACGTAAAAAATTCCAATTCTCGAAACGTTAATATCTGCGCAGAATTTTTTCTGCACTATATTATATCGAGAACTGTTATTATTACAAATTAATATTAAACAGTTTAGCATCTAAATATATAAGACTCGAAAGACTACTTATATATTGATTTCAAAACAGAAAGTAAACACATTTATAAAATGGCAAAAGTAAATATTCAAGAATTATTAGATAATGGTGTACATTTCGGACACCTTACTAGAAAATGGAATCCTAACATGGCTCCATATATTTATACAGAAAGAAATGGTGTACACATCATTGATTTGTATAAAACGGCAGCTAAAATAGAAGAAACTTCAGAAGCTTTAAATAAAATTGCTAACTCTGGACGTAAGATTTTATTTGTAGCTACAAAAAAACAAGCAAAAGATATTGTTGCTGAAAAAGCAAAAGCAGTGAACATGCCTTACATCACAGAAAGATGGCCAGGTGGTATGTTAACTAACTTTGTAACTATTAGAAAAGCGGTTAAGAAAATGGCTTTAATTGATAGAATGAAGTTAGATGGTTCTTTTGATGCATTGTCTAAAAGAGAGAAATTACAAATCAATCGTCAGAGAGAAAAATTAGAAAAGAATTTAGGGTCTATTTCTGATATGACTCGTTTACCTGGTGCATTATTTATAGTTGACATCAAAAAAGAGCACATTGCAGTAGCAGAAGCTATGAAATTAAACATTCCTATTTTTGCAATGGTAGATACAAACTCTGATCCTAGATTAGTAGATTATGTAATACCAGCAAATGATGATGCTTCTAAGTCTATAGACAAAGTATTATCTTTTGTAACAGATGCAATTGCAGAAGGTTTATCAGAAAGAAAAGCAGACAAAGAAAAAGTAAAAGAAACTAAAGAGGTTGCAGCTGCACCAAAAGCAGAAAAAACAACTCCTAAAGTTAAGGAAGTAAAAGAAGAAGCAAAGGTTGAAGCAGCTCCAGAAGTTACAGAAACACCTGCTGAAGAAAAAAAATAATTTAAGAACAATTTAGAAACTTCGGTTTCATTATAAAAAATAAGTGACATGGTAAAAGTAAGTGCTGCTGACGTTAAAAAATTAAGAGAAGCAACTGGAGCTGGAATGATGGACTGTAAAAAGGCATTAGTAGAAGCAGAAGGAAACTTTGACGAAGCAATAAATGTTTTACGTAAAAAAGGTCAAAAAATTGCTGCAAAAAGAGCTGATAGAGAATCTACAGAAGGAGTTGCAGTAACAAGAATTAATGACTCTAAAACTGCTGGTGTAGCTATCGTTTTAGCTTGTGAAACTGATTTTGTTGGTAAAAACGAATCTTTTGTAGCTTTAGGTGGTCAATTTGCAGACATCGCTTTAAATTCAGCAGATAAGGAATCTTTTTTAGCTGCAGATTTTGGAGGAATGACAGTTGCCGAAAAACTAGTTGAACAAACTGGTGTTATTGGAGAAAAGTTAGAGATAACAGCTTTTGATAAAATAGAAGCTGCTTATGTTGGTGCTTATACTCACATTGGTAAAATTGCTGCTATTGTTGGTTTATCTGCTGTTGTAGATAATGCTGAAACTTTAGCAAAAGATGTTGCAATGCAAGTTGCTTCTATGGGTGCATCTACATTATCTTATAAAGATTTTGATTCTGCATTTGTAGCTGCAGAAACTGAAGCTAGAATTGCGGTTATCGAAAAAGATAATATTGAATTAGGAAGGTTAGGGAAAACATTGAAAAATGTACCTCAATTTATTTCTATGTCTCAATTATCTGAAGGTGTTTTAGTAAAAGCTGAAGAAGCTGCAAAAGCCGAATTAGCTGCTGAAGGAAAACCAGAAAAAATCTGGGATAGAATTTTACCAGGAAAAATGGAAAGATTCATTTCTGACAATACAACTTTAGATATGGAGCAATGTCTTTTAGATCAAGCTTTTATTAAAGATGAAAAGAAAAACGTTGCTGGGTATGTAAGTACTTATGGTGATGTTTCTGTAAGTGGATTTAAAAGAGTTACTTTAGGATAATAATATTCTAAGTATCTTTTCTGATAATCATTTTCAGTAAAATATAAAGGTAGTAACTTCTGTTACTACCTTTTTTTTATAAAAATTTTTACTGATAAAAAGCTATTTTTACAACATGCTAATAGTTAATACAATCTCCTTTGGTTATTCTAAAAACAAAACTGTTCTAGATAACTTCAACTTTACTTTAAAAGAAGGTGAACATTTATGTGTTATGGGAGAAAGTGGTTGCGGAAAATCAACACTTTTAAAAGCAATTTACGGATTATTAGATTTAAAAAAAGGTACTATTTTCTGGAAAGAAAATCAGATTTTAGGACCAAACCATTATTTGGTTCCAGGAATGGGTTTTTTAAAATATGTTGCGCAAGATTTTGATTTGATGCCTTATATTTCAGTATCAGAAAATATTAAAAAATTCCTTTCTCGTTTCTATCCTGAAGAAAGCGAAAAAAGAACACAAGAGTTGTTAGGTGTAATAGAAATGAAGACTTTTGAGTACGTAAAAGTAAAAAACTTAAGTGGAGGGCAAAAACAACGAGTTGCTATTGCTAGAGCACTTGCAAAAGAAACTGAATTGCTTTTATTAGATGAACCTTTTGGACAAATAGATAACTTTAAAAAAAACTCTTTAAGAAGAAATTTATTTAGCTATTTAAAAGAAAAGAATATTGCTTGTATTGTTGCAACGCATGATAAGAATGATGCACTTTCATTTTGCTGATAAATTAATTGTAATTCGTGATAATATAATAGATGCAAACGGTTCTCCAAAGGAAATTTACAATAACCCAAAAGAGAAATATGTTGCTGCTTTGTTTGATGATGTAAATGAAATAACAACTAACAATAAAACAGTTTTGTTTTATCCGCATCAAATAGCAATTGTAGAAAAACCAGCATAAAAGCAACTGTTTTAAGTGCTTATTTTAAAGGTTCTTATTGGTTAATTGAAGCTGAATTTAATCAACAGAAAATATACTTAAATCATACTTCTTATTTACAAAAAAACGCTAAAATCAATTTAGAAATTAGCGCTTTTTAGATTACTTTATAATTTAACTTTTTATGGTGCAGGGTTAGGAATTTCCGCATGAACTGCATTAATTTCTTTAATTATATCATCACTCAAATCAATATTTATAGAATTGATATTCTCTTTTAACTGACTTGTTTTAGTGGCTCCAATAATATTACTTGTTACAAATGGTAATTGATTTATAAAAGCCAAAGACATTTCTGACAATGTTAATCCGTGTTTCTTGGCAATTGCTTCATATCTTTTTACAGCTTCTAAAGAACCATTGCCCATATAACGTGCAATAAATCTTGGAAATAAAGTTCCTCTTGCTCCTTCGGGTAAATTTCCATTTAAATATTTTCCTGATAAAACTCCTTGTGCCAAAGGAGAGTATACTAATAAACCAATATTTTCTCTCATAGAAACTTCACTCATACCATATTCATAAGCTCTATGAATTAAAGAATATGAATTCTGAATTGTAACAGGTCTAACTAAATTATTAGCTTCAGCAGTTTGCAAATACTTCATAGCTCCCCATGGAGTTTCGTTAGATAAACCAATCGATTTTATAGTTCCCGATTTTACAAAACCATTTAATGTTTCTAAAATTTCTAAATGATTTTCTGCTCCTTTTGTAGAATTTTTAAAAGGATAATCTCGCAAACCAAAACAGTTTACACCTCTATCTGGCCAATGCAATTGATACAAATCTAAATAATCTGTTTTTAAACGTTTTAAACTACCTTCTATCGCTTCTATAATGTTTTGTTTGGTAAAACCACCTTTTCTAATATGTGCGGTATAATCTCCGCCGCCAGCAATTTTACTTCCTAAAACTACATTTTCTCTGTTTCCTGTTTTTTTGAACCAGTTTCCAATAATTCTTTCCGTTTCTGCGTAGGTTTCTGCAGTTGCTGGAACAGGGTATAATTCTGCTGTATCAAAGAAATTAACTCCTTGTTCTAAAGCATAATCCATTTGTTTATGACCTTCTGTTTCAGTATTTTGATTTCCCCAAGTCATGGTTCCTAAACAAATTTTAGAAACTTTTATATCTGTATTTGGTAATCTTGTGTATTTCATATTTCTGTATAAACGTGTAATTGTTTATTTGTTATATTTTATAAAAACTGAAAGCTAAATTAGAAACTAATAATTTAAACAAAAAATTAAGCGTGTAATTTTTTACAATTACACGCTTAAACTTTTAAAAAAATAAACAGTTACACGAATAAACTATTTCAAAATAGCATCTATTCCTGGCAACGTTTTTCCCTCTAACATTTCTAACATTGCGCCACCACCAGTAGAAACATAACTTACTTTTTTAGCAAAACCAAATTGCTTAACTGCTGCAACAGAATCTCCGCCACCAACTAAAGAAAAAGCTCCTTTTTTTGTTGATGAATCAATAGAATTACCAAGAGCAATTGTTCCTCCTGCAAAAGATTCCATTTCAAAAACACCCAAAGGCCCGTTCCATAAAATCGTTTTACACTTATTTACTACAACATCAAAAATTTCTCTAGATTTTGGACCAGCATCTAAACCTTGCCATCCATCAGGAATTTTATTAATGTCTAAAATTTGTGTGTTTGCATCATTAGAGAAATCATCTGCAGCAATAACATCTACCGGAATGTGAACTTCTACTCCTTTTACTTTCGCTTGTTTTAAAATTTCTAATGCTAACTCCATTTTATCGTCTTCACAAATAGAATTCCCAACAGATCCTCCTTGTGCTTTAATAAAAGTAAAACTCATACCACCACCAATAATTAAGTGATCTACTTTATCTAAAATATTTTCAATAACCGTGATTTTTGAAGATACTTTTGCACCACCTAAAATAGCTAAAACTGGTTTTTCAGAATTGTTTAATACTTTATCTATACTTTCAATTTCTCTTGCTAATAAGTTTCCGAAACATTTATTTTCTTCAAAAAATTGTGCAATAATTGTTGTTGAAGCGTGCGCTCTATGTGCAGTTCCAAAAGCATCATTTACATAGATATCACCTAATTTCGATAACTTTTCTGCAAATGCAGCATCACCTTTTTTCTCTTCTTCATAAAAACGAAGATTTTCTAATAATAAAATTTCTCCAGATTCTAAATTAGCAACTGCTTCGTCTACTTTATCACCAATACAATCTTCTACAAATTTTACATTAACGCCTAAAATTTGAGTTGCTGTAGCTGCAATATGACGTAATGAAAACTCTTCTTGTACACCTTTTGGTCTACCTAAATGAGACATTAATATACAGCTTCCGCCTTGTTCTAAAATATCTATAATTGTAGATTTAGCAGCTTGAATTCTAGTAGCATCTGTTACTTCAAATTTATCATTTAAAGGCACATTAAAATCTACACGAATAATTGCTTTTTTATTTTCAAAATTAAAATCTTTTAAAGTTTTCATTTTATTATATTAATTTTCAACAAAAATACCTAATTATTTAGGTTTATAGAAATTGAAAACACAAAAGTTAAAATATCGATTTCGTTAACTACTTTTTTAGGTTTTTCAATTATTATACTGATAAATTAACACTTATATTTGTGCATGCTTTTCAACCAAATAATAGGTCAAGAACATATTAAAAACTACTTAAAAGTTTCTGCTGAAAACGGAAGAATTCCGCACGCACAGTTATTTGTAGGTAAAGAAGGGAGCGGTACTTTGCCAATGGCAATTGCTTATGCACAGTATTTATTGTGTAATTTTTCTGATAATGTAGATGCTTGCAACATAAAATGTAACAAACTACAACACCCAGATTTGCATTTTGCTTTTCCGGTAAACTCTAATGCAGGAGGTATAACAAAACCAGTTAGTGATAACTACTTAAATGAATGGAGAAGCTTTATTACTGAACAACCATATAGTAGTCTTTACAATTGGATGGAATATATTGGGGTTGAAAAAAAACAAGGAAATATAAGTAAAAATGAATCTGATATAATTTTCAAAAAACTTAATTTAAAAAGTTACGAAGGTGGTTTTAAAGTGATGATTATTTGGTGTGCAGAAAATTTAACATCTCAAAGCGATGCAGCAGCAAATAAACTTTTAAAACTAATTGAAGAGCCGCCTAATAAAACTGTATTAATTTTAGTTACAGAAAACGAAGAACAAATTATAAGCACAATTAGATCAAGATGTCAAGCTTTACATTTTCCAGCTTTAAGCGAACAAGATATTACGAATACTTTAATTGTAAATCATCAAGTTTCTGATAATGAAGCTGCAAAAATTGCACATCAAGCAGAAGGAAATTACAACAAAGCAATTCATTTACTACAAAATGATGGCAATGATTTAGTTTTTGAAGAATGGTTTATTGCTTGGATACGAACTGCGTTTAAGGCAAAAGGAAATGCAGCTGTAATTCAGCAGTTAATAGAATGGTCTGACACCATTGCAAAAACCGGAAGAGAAACACAAAAACAATTTTTAGAATATTGTTTACAGTTCTTTAGACAAGCACTTTTATTAAATTACAAGTCTGACCAGTTGGTTTTTATGGAAACAAAAACAGAATTTAATCTTTCTAAATTTGCTCCTTTTGTACATTCAGGAAATATTCTAGAAATAGAAAAAGAGCTAAATACTGCCATGTATCATATTGAAAGAAACGGTAATGCAAAAATTGTTTTATTAGATCTTTCTATGAAATTAACTCGGTTTTTGCATAAAAAAGAGGAAACTGTTTAATTTTTTTTGAAGCTATTTCCAGCTTTTCATTATATCTTTTTGTGAAAAACAAAAAGGATGTCATTACAATCTGGGCTAAACCTTTTTGCTAACTGTTATATAATCTAATTTTAATTAAGAAACAACTTCATTTACTGCTTTATAAATAAGGTCGTTTTCAAAACCTTTACGCATTAAAAAGTCAATCAATTTTTTCTTTCTTTTATAAATATTTGGTTCAGAAATTACAGCATTTCTATTTTCTGTAATTCTGTAAATAGTGGCTATGTATTCATCTTCATCAATTTCTTTAAGAGCCGTTTTAATATTATAAGCAGAAATATTTCTGAACTTTAATTCTCTTACAATACGGTGTTTTCCCCAGCTTTTAATTCTAAATTTTCCCCGAGCATAACTTTTAGAAAAGCGTTCTTCATTTAAAAAGTTATCTTTCATTAAACTTAAAAGAATAATTTCTCTTGCTTCTGGTATTAAATTATAATCGCGTATTTTTTGTTCTACTTCTTTATGACAACGATCTTGATAAACGCAATAGTTTTCTATTTTGCGTTTAATTTCATTTATGGTATAAGATTTGTTTGTCATAATAGCAAACATACAAAAAGAACTAAAACAATTTCTTCTTAAATACCTATATCTAGGTAGTGGTTATAGAAGAATTTTTATTATTTTACAGTCTTTAAAACCATTAATGCCTTCAAAAACTCAAAAATGAAAAATATAATAACCTGTTTTCTGTTATTTTTTGTTAGCTCTATGATCTCTCAAGAAAAATATAGAATTACATATAATTATCTAACAGAAGAAATAAACTATTATAAATTAGACAAGTTAAATAATGTGGAAGACACACTATCTTCTCCTAAATTTAAAAGAAATAGCTTAATAGAATTAAAGTTAGTTAATGTAAATCCGTTTGCAATTAGTATAAAAACAGATGTTAAAGAAGAAACAATTCATCCTACAATGAACGGTTTTAACTTTAGTTCTCTTTTGGGTAGTATGAATTCTTTTTCTAATGAAAACTTAAATTTAAACGTTAAAGATAATGCTGTTTTATCTAGAGGGATTACGTCTAAAGAAGAAAAATCTAGAGGAGATAAAGTAAACAATAAATTTACTGAATTAAATAAACTAACAACAAACATAGATGCCATTAAAACCTCTTTTTTATCAAATTTAATGAACCCTAATTTTGATAAAGAAAAGATAATAAAAAACTTAAAAGAAATTTCTTCTAAATATGTAGATAATAGATTGCCAGACCCAAATGATAATTTCTACCTATATCTTTTCAATTTAAATAATGTTTTAAAAGAAGATTCTAAAGATTTAGAAAATGAAATTTCTAATATTTCTTTAGATATAGACCAAACAATGAATAGTGACACAACAATGTCTAGAGGAGAGTTGGTTCAAACAAACAATGCCTATAAAAACTTAAAAGAGCTTACAAGTAATATTAGTAGCAATCAATTAAAAACTTCTCAAAACTTAACCAAGATTATGGATTTGTATACCAGTTTAGAAGCTTCTAAATTTGAACAAACCTATGATTACATTATTGAGGCAGATAAAGTAGCTATAGAACTTAAGTTTTTACAAAGCAAGTTTTCAGAAAGAACAAATACCAACAATACAGAATCTAGCCTTATTAAAACTAGAAGTTTAAAACTATTTGCTAAAGGTGGTTTTAAAATTAATACAAGTGTTGCTTTAACGTTGAATAACTTTGGCGGAAAATCAAAAGACTTTTATGTAGATAATAATGGTGTTATTGGCGAAGATATTAACAGTCATTCTACACCAAACTTAAGTACCATGATTAATTTTTATCCGGTAATAGGAGAAAATTTTAATTTAGGTGGTTCTTTCGGATTGTCTATTCCTATTTCTGGAGAAACAAAAGGAATTAATTTTTTATTAGGACCTACCATTTTTTTAGGAAGTAAAAGTAGACTTTCTCTTTCTGGTGGTGTTGCCTACGGAACTGTAAATAAATTAACAAAAGGATTAGAAGTTGGAGATACTACAACAATTATAGATATCGATAATTTTACAAAATCAGTTTATGATTTTGGATATTATTTTGGAATCTCTTTTAGCCTTTTTGAAATTAAATAAAAACAATTTAAATAAACATTATGAAACAGATTTACATTTTATTGTTAATGTGTACTGTTGTCAGTTTTTCTTTTGCACAAGAAAAGAAAACTACAAAACATGCTTTAATTATTGCAATTGGAGATTATCAACCGAAGACTGGTTGGGGTGTAATTAGCTCTGCAAAAGATGTTCCTTTGATAAAAGAAACTTTATTAAATCAGGAATTTGAAGAAAAGAATATAGTAACCTTAATTGATAGCGAAGCTACAAAAGAAGGAATATTAAAAGCAATTAAAGATTTAAAAGATAATAAGCTAAAAAATGGTGATGTATTAGTTATACATTATTCTGGTCATGGACAACCAATTTTTGATAGTGCAACGGATGGCAAACTAGATGAAGCAGATGACAAAGATGAAGCATTGGTGCCCTATGATGCAATGGCTAGTTATAGTCATAATTACAAAGGAGAAAACCATTTAAGGGATGATGAGTTAGCAAATCTTACAGCAGGTTTAAGAAATAAATTAGGTAAAAGCGGACAATTATTATTACTTCTAGATAGTTGTCATTCTGGTTCTTCAGCAAGAGGAGGAAAAGCCAGAGGAACTCAAACTGTATTTGCTCCAGAAGATTGGGAGCCAAGCAAAGATGGAAAAGCAAAAGGAAGTGATATGTTTGATGAGGTTAAAGTAAGTAAAGATGCAGCATCTTATGTTTTAATTTCAGGAGCTTCTGCAGATGAATTAAATTATGAGCATCCAGATGGTTATGGAGCCCTAAGTTATGCGTTTTATGAAGCAATGAGTGATCTAGGAACCGATTTTACCTATAGACAATTATTTGACGTAATTTCGGCCAAAATGAATACTTTTTCCCCTAACCAGCATCCAGGAATAGAAGGAGATCAAGACATGATGTTATTTAAAAATGAATATGTAAAACAAGAACCATATTTTAAAATAAAAAACATATTAGCTAAAAATGCTGTAAAAATTCAAGCAGGAAACTTACATGGAATATTTAAAGGAACTACTGTTTTTTTAATGCCAGTGGGTTTAAGGGAAATGGATTCTTCAAAAATTTTAGGTAGAGGAGAAGTTAAATTGGCAAAATTTAATGAAAGTAATATTTTATTTGATAAAGATTTAAAAAGTGAAAACAAAAATGACTATAATATTTTTATAGATAAAAAAAGTTATGGAGATATTTCTTTAAATGTATCTTTTGATAAGGATTTAAAAAACAAAAAAGCTAAGAAAGAACTTAAAAAATTTTTAGACAAAACAAAACTTGGTAAAATTGTAGATTCTATAAAGTCAGACGTTGTCATATCAGAAAAAGATAACAAATTTAATTTATACGCAACTAACGGATATAGTGTAATTGAAGAAAACATAGAAATTGAAGGTTTAAAAAAATCTTTATCTACCTATGCTCATGGTTCTTATATGAAAAAATTAAATTTTAATAATAAAAAATATGAATTTACTTTTCGTGCATTACCTGTAGGTCTTAATGTTGTTACCGAAGAAAATGAAATTGGTAAGCCAGAAGATTTAATGAGAAATAACGTTTTATCGATAAGACCAGGAAAAGATCAGTTAGTTTTTGAAGTAACAAATCATTCAGAAAAAGACTTGTATTTTACTATAATTGAGGTTAATTCTAAAGGAGAAATAAATAGTATTTTTCCTAGTGAGAGATTTGAAATGAATGACCAAGAAAGGCTTATTGGAAAAGGAAAAACAGTGCTTTTTGATAAAAAAATAATGAAATATGGGCCACCTTATGAGAAATTAGTGATGAAATGTATAGCATCTCCATTTCCAATAAATATTGCATCAACAATAAAGAATAGAGGTGTTTCAGCAGGAAAAAGAGGTGCACTTAATCCTTTAGCAAATTTTGTAAACAATACTTTTTTAAATTCAAGAGGACAAGGTGATGTAATAGTAGTTACAGATAAAGTTGATGGTTATACATCAGAAATTGTTTATGAGATTGTAAAAGAGTAAAGAACATGTCTAAATAAATTTTTAGAATGAGAAAGTTTCTAGTAATTATATGTTTTTTTTTCAGCGTTTATATTTTTGCGCAATTACCTGAAATTTCAATTCCTTTCGGACATTCAGAATCTATAAACTCAATAAATATTAGTTCTAAAGGTAAATATTTATTGTCTGGTAGTGAAAATTTAGCATTGTTACACGATATTAATTCGGGTGCAATTATTCGTCGTCATGAATTAAAAAGTAAAAGTCAGTTTTCAGAGAATATTGAGAATGTTTTATTTTCTAAAAATGATGAATTCTATGCAGTAAGTATGTTACATTCTTCTACTTCAAACTCAACTACTAATCTCTATGAAATGAAGTCAGGAGAAGTTTTAATCAGTCTAAATGGATATACACCGATTAACAACTTTGGTTTTACTAATTTATTACCAACCATTTCTGGGGATACATTAACAATTACCCTTATTAAGAAAAAAAAAGATATTTTTAAAGAAAGCCAAAGGTTAGATCCTATTTCTAACAAAAGTTTGTATTTAACTGATAAAAACTTATATCTAGGACATAGTTCTGGCTATGTAACTTCTGTTAATCTAGAAAGTTTGTCTCAAGAGCCAATTTATTCTCATAAGGATGCAGTTGAAGAAATAATAGTTAGTCCAAATGAAAACTATATAGTTTCCTCTTCTTTAGATCAATCATTAATTATTTACGATCTCGTTAATTCAAAAAAAACAATTATAGCCTCTCAATCTAATAACCGCTATTTTAAATATGAATCTATTTTTATTACGCCAGATAGCAAGAATATAATCTGCTCAAGTTTTAGTAAGCTATATATATATGATATAGAAACTGGTCTTGAAATTAATTCAATTGAAATGCCCGATTCTATTGTTAGTTTTAATTATAAAACGCTTAATAAAGAGATTATCGTTGCCACTCTAAAGGATATTTTTATTGTTGTTAACTTTAAAGACATCGTTCTATTAATGCCAGATGAAGATACTTTAGAGAAGAAGTTTATGCTTTATAACTCTAAAAATAATACACTAATATTCCCTAATAATAAAGTAAATTTTAATATTTATAGTTTAGAATCAGGTGATTTGTTGAATACTATAACTTCTATGGGGTCTAAAATGACTTCTGCATTCTATAATTCTAAAAACAAAGTATTAACTATTGGCTCAACAAATGGTTTGTTTAGCTTTAATACAGAAACAGGGAAAACAAAAAAATTATCAACAACTCATATAACACATTTAAGTAAAGGGTTTAATGAAGACGAAATTGTTGCTAGTAGTATTTATGGAGGTGCAGAAATATTCGATTTAACAAAACAAAGTTCAAAAGAAATTGAAACTTCCAATTTTGAAAGGTATAATGAGTCAGATTATTTTCAAGGAGAAACCATAGAAACTAAAGTTACCAAAGGAGGCAAGTATCTTGTAAGTAAGTCTTTTGGAGATAGGTTGTCTAGAAATGAAATATATTCAATCTTTAACATTAAAGGACAGAAGTTGTCGTTCCAAATAGAAGGCAAAGAGACTTATATTTTTGATTATATAACTATTTCTACAATTAAAAATACAATTGCAGTTATTAAAAATAATAATATCTATCAATTTAAACTTACGGGTTTTGAATTAATTAACGCTTCTAAATCAGTAGGTTTAATAGTAGATAATCGTATAGAATATAATTCTGATGGGAGTTATATTATTGTAAAAGGATATAATGAGGTAAGAGTTATTGAATCAGAGAATCTTAAAACCATAATTGTAAAAACAAAAACAGATAAGATTGGATATGATTTTAGTTTTTTATTGAATACTGATAAAGATTTAATGACAATTTTGTCTGAAGGAATTATCTATATATATAATTTAAAATCATTAAAAGTTGTAGGTGAAATTAAAGAAAATAAGAAGCCTAATAATATATTATTTCTGGATAAATTAAACATAGTACAGGTGTATTTTGATAATGAAATAAAATATTATAGTAAAAAAGGAGAATTAATTAAACGTTTTAAGAATATAAAAACTAATTCGATTGCTATAAATTTAAAGGATTTAGATTATACTGTTTTTGCTGGTAATCAAGGAGAAATAAAAATAATAGACAATAAAAATAATAATATTAAATCTCAATATTTAGTTCATAATTCTCAATTAGAATCAATTTCATTTGTTAAAGATTCACTTTTAATAAGTGTTTTTAATGATGGATTAGCAATCATCTCAAACTTTATTACTACTAAAGAAGTTTGCAGGTTCATTATTTTAGATAAAGAAAATTTATTTTGTTCAACTCCAGATTTATATTATTCTTTCTCTAAAAAAATATCAAATAATATTTTTTATAAAATGGGCCTAAGAGTGTATCCTTTTTCACAGTTCGACCTTAAATATAATCGCCCAGACATTGTTCTTAAACGAATTGGAGATGCACCTCAAAAATTAATCGATTTATATTATAAAGTATACCAAAAACGACTAAAAAGGATGAAATTTACAGATGATATGATTACTGGAGAACATCATCTTCCAAAAATTTCAATTCAAAACAAAACTCATTTACCTTATAATACAAAAACAGATTTATTAAAAATTAAAGTAAATAGTACAGACTCAAAACACCCACTAGATCGCATAAATGTATGGATAAATAATGTACCTATTTATGGTGTAAACGGAATTCCTTTACGCTCTAAAATGATAAAAGAGTTTAATACTACTTTGAAACTTAAACTTAACAATGGTAAGAATAAAATAGAGCTTTCTGTAGTTAATCAAGCTGGTTCAGAAAGTTATAGAGAAGCTTTCTATGTAAACTCAACAAAAGCGCTACCTAAACCTAATTTATATTTAATTGTTTTAAGCGTTTCAGAATATTTAAATAAAAATTTTAATTTACGTTACGCTCAAAAAGATGGTAAAGACATTGTTAATTTATTTCAATCGAATAAGGGAAAATTGTATAATAAAGTAATTGTTAAAAAGCTTTTTAATAAAGAAGTAACTCTAGAAAATATAACTAAACTTAAGAGAAAATTAAAAAAAGCAAAAACCCATGATGAAGTTATAGTTTACATTTCTGGACATGGTGTTTTAGATAAAAATTTTGATTTCTATTTTGCTGCTTATGATATGAATTTTAAAAATGCTTCTGAACGAGGTATTTCATATGATTTTTTAGAAGACTTATTAGATGATATTCCTCCACGTAAAAAATTATTACTTATGGATGCTTGTCATGGTGGCGAAGTAGATAAAGATGATTTAATTGTTCAAAATCAGTCGAAGAAGTTGCCAAGTAATGGTGAAAAAGGAAACGTAATTAAATACTCATACAGAGGCACTTTAACTGAAAATAAAAATACAGATTCAGAAAACTCTCCATTTCAAATTATGCAAGAAACATTTGTTAATTTAGATAGAAGAAATGGTGCCAGTGTAATTTCTGCATCAGCAGGAGACAGTTACGCATATGAATCTAAAAAATGGAATAATGGGGTTTTTACTTATTCCATTCTCAACGGACTTAAAAATAATGCAGCAGACTTAAATAATGATAAGGAAATAACATTAAATGAGTTAAAAAAATACGTTTCTAATGAAGTAATAAAACAAACTGAAGGTCGTCAAAAACCAAATAATAGATATGGTTTTAAAGAGTATGATTACCGTATCTGGTAAGGTTTTTTAGTTTGCAATATTCACTATTTTATTTTAAAAATAAATTTGAGAAATTTATTAACACAAGTTAATCTACAATCTTATTAATAGTAGAACTACCATTTTTAATAATAGCGTCTTTATTATCGCTTAAAATAGAAGGTAATTTATTTAAATATTTACTTTTGTTTCCTTCATATTCTTCTAATTGTACATTTACCTTTATAACACCATAGGTTTTGTCTGCTTTTAATTCAGGTAAAATAGGAATGTCAATATACCATTTTGTTAAAATTGGTGTATCAATTTGGTTTTTATAACCATACTTAATGTTTTTAAAATCGTACTCTTGCTCAATTAAAACAGCCGTTTTAGGTTCTCCATTTGTACTTCTCCATTGCCCTTCAATAGAAATTAAAACCCTTGCATTTAGATTTTCATCACTAAAAACCTTTGTTTTAGAGAAAAACACTCTTAATTCATTAAAGCTTAAACGAGTTACACCAGGGTTTTTATCATCACTTTCAAAACCAATAACTGCATGAAAGTTTAGCATGTCTTCATTTTCTTTTTCAGGAATTACATCTAAAAGTGCTAACGTAGTTCCTTTTACTCCTCTAGATTTTGGTGCAGCATTAATTTCTCTTGTAATTATAGATTTTAGTTCAGTTTTCTGTACGTTTTCTATTGGGTTTGCGTACTTTTTAAGCTGAATTCCTGTATATGTTTTTTGAATTCTACCACTATAATTATTGTAATAATCATTAATAGAAATTGAGTTTGTATAGGTATTTATTAATTTTTTTGATGATCTATCAACTAAATATTTTGCGCCCATAAACAAGCCTTCTAAAGCAGTATCTACAAGACCTCCTCTAGATTTTTGTTTGGTTAACTCTACAACAAAGTTTTCGTTAGATTGTATGTTAGATCTTTTATGACTTGCACAAGAAGTTATTAAAGTTGATAAAACTATTAGATAAGAAAAATAGCAAGTGAAAGACTTTTTTAAAAACATAAATATTTTTTTGTAAATATAAGGGAATCTTTAAAATTTAATTTACCTATTTGTAGGTGTTTTTATTAAACAAGGTGAAATTTGTTCTATTAACAATTAAAATTATTCGTAATTTTAGCAAAAAACCAAATTTAAAACAAATGAAATCAGCTTTTAAACATACTATATTTACATATTGTGTTTTTGGGTTGTTATCATTAATTTTCTTTAATATTTCCGTTTTCGATTTTATAGAAGATGCTTTCGATGATTTTAGTTATTTAGATTTAGTACAGTCTAAAAACATTTTTAAATACGATAAAGTAATTTCTGATGTTGTACTTGTAAATATTGAAAATAGAGATAGAGAAGAATTGGCTTTATTAATAGATCACTTGGCAAATCAAACTCCAAAAGTTATAGGTTTAGATGCTATTTTTAGAGAGCAAAAAGACGCTTTTAAAGATTCTATTTTATCTGTAACTATAAAAAAACATACTAATTTATTGGTAGGTTCTTATGTGTATCCAAATATTTTTAATCATCAAGAATTCAACATCAAAAATAAAGGGTTTATAAATTTTAATCTAAAAAAAGAACGAAAGAACGTAATTAGAGAGTTTTTAACGAACAAAGACACGTTAAATTCTTTTGCTTATACAATAACCCAAAAAGCTAGCAATAATAAAATTGAAAAAAGTAAGAACTTAAGAACAATTAAGTATTTTGGGAATTATGAGCAGTTTTTACATTTAAGTTTTGATGATGTACTTCTTCAAGAGAAAATTCCTTTCATTAAAGATAAAATAGTTTTATTAGGTTATTTAGGATCACCATTCGGAAATGTAAACGATATTCAAGATAAAAAGTTTACGCCTATAAATAAAAATTTTACAGGAAAAACAATACCAGATATGTACGGAGTTACTATACATGCAAATATTATAAATTCTTTAATTAAGAATGATTTTATTAGAGAAATTCCTAGATTTATAGTTATCATTTTGGGTATTCTTTTTACGTTTCTAACATCGCTATTATTTATAAAAGTACACGCAAAAGACTATACCAATGAAACATTAATAGAAAAATTATTCCAATTATTTTATTCTTTTATAATACTTTGGATATCTGTTTTGTTCTTTACAGTTGGTATAAAACTGTCAGTAGCTTTAATGATTTTATGCCCTATTTTAGCCATAGAACTATTACCATATTCTGAATTTTTTAATGAATTTTTACTCAAAAAATGGAAATCTATAAGCAAAAAATAATAATTTTTTTTATTATTCTATATTCATTCGCAATATACTCTCAAAAAAAATTAGTTGTCTATCAAGTAGAAGGTAACGTTTATTATTCTAAATCCAAAAAGCAATTATATACAGGTAGCTTACTTGAAGTTAATAATTCAATTTTAATAGAAAAAGGAAGCGCTATTTTTATTGATGAAAACGCTAATATGTATAACATTTCAAAAGAAGGAAAAACATCTTTTGCGGACGTAAAAAAGAGTAAAATAAAAAATGAATCGAAATCTGTAAGTAAAAGATACCTTTCTTATGTTTATAAAAAATTCTTAAAAAAGGAAGAGAAAAAGAGTATTTATGGTGGTGTCTTTAGAGGCAATGATAAATTACAACTCCCTAATAATCTTTCTTACTTTACAGTTGATTCGTTTGTCGATTTTAAATGGAATTCTATCGGAGAAAAAACATTTTATCTCTGGATTTTGAATGCTAAAAATGAAAAAATAATAGGCAAATACAAAATGAATTTCTCAAATAGTTTAGGAATTTTATTACCTTTAAAGAAAGGAGTTTACAAATGGACAGTTACTACCGATAACACTTTAGAAAGTAATAAAGAATTTAATATTTTTGAAATTGTCTCTAAAAAAGAATTTGATAAAAGAGAAAAAGACAAGATTTACGAAGTTAAAAAGAGAGTGGAATTACTTCTAAAAGATTAAAATAAAACAACTATGAAAAAGTATATAATTTTATTTTTTTTAATTGCTTTTGGTTTTAAAAATGCTGCACAAGACAGTATTAAATTACATTTAAAAGATTACCATGATACACAAATATCTGATATTCTTGTAACTAAAGATGAAAAAAGAATAATTACTATAGATAATTATGGTAAAATTTTAAAATATAATACAGAAGATTTTAGTTATCATAGTAAGCTTAAAAAAAGCGATGGTTTTTTTATAGAAAGTCCGCGTTTAATTTATAACGAAAGAGGCTTATTTTATAAAAGTAAAGACTCACTTTGGATTATCGACTCCAACGCAAAAGTACTTGGTAAAAATCCATTTAAAGGGCGTTTGTTTAACAACAATAAAATTGGACCGTTGATTTTTACTGAAGAAAAAGACATCCTCTCTTCAGTAATATTAATTTATAATGATAATTTTCAACAAATAAAAGCCTTTAAAACAAAGGATAAAATTACATCTGCTAATATTAATAAAGACACCACACATATTGCCTATGTAGAAGAACATTATACTGGCAAACAAAAATTAATATATAGAGATTTAAAGAGTGACGCCGTACTTTGGGAAAGTGTTTTAGAAGATTCTCATAAAATTATACACTCTTTTTTAAATAATACAGATAATACTGTTTATGCAATTACTATTTCTAAGGAAGAAAATGTTGTGTCAGTATATGCTTATAAAAATGGAGTACGAGCAAAAAATCCAGAAGTAAAAACGAAATGGAAATCATTACCTTTTTCAACTTCAGTTTCAGATTATTTTATTGAAAGTAACACAATTATTATTACAGAGAAAGGTTTCTCACCAGCAAACCCAATAGTTATAAATTTTAAAAATAATAGTTTTAAAATTAGTAACTTAAATTCTAAAAAGGGTGCTTATACAGCAGCTTATATTAAAAAAAACAATAAAATTATAACTGGTAATACCTTTAATAAAAACTTTAGTGACATTGCCAGTTTTTCTGTTTTTAATGCAAAAAAGAAAGATGAAATAAGTACGCATCCTAATTTTACCAAAGAATTTTATAAAAGTCTTTATTTGCCAGATGATAGTTTTATCATTTATGGTTCAGAAATAAAAAAATCTAATATTTCTAATAATATAAAATATTATGCAAAAGGTACTTTTTATGATCGATTTCAAACACTAGGTTTCGAAAACTATATAGAAGTAAATCATAAAGTTAGCTTTACTTCTAATTTTATTTTAGATAAAGAAACAGGACTCGTTATTTTTTATGGTTATGACCTTTCTAATAATGATAGATATATTTTTAAATATAGTTTTATAGAAGATAAAGTTATTAAGTTGCATAAAGTTAAAGACAAATATTTTAGCATTATTGATTATGATGAAACGTCTAAAAAATTATTATTAAGTCCAAAAAAATATTATAATAATGGGTACACAGAACCACAACCATTAGCTGTAATTACTAATGATAAAATTACAGAACTTAAAGGGCTTTATAAATTTGCACAATTCTCTAAAAAAGCTGTACACATTTTAACAATTTCAGATAAGAACCTTGTACAAATTAGAGATAAAAATTTAAATATAATTTTTGAAGAACAATTAAAAGATGGTAGTTACCTTTTAAGTAAAGCTGATGAAAGTTTTATAGTAAGTAATTCATTTCAACAAATTGAGTTTGGTAAGTGCTTTAAAGAAAGTGTTTTTTTTATTCCTCAAAAAAATAAAACCTTTAAATCTGAAAAAAAAGACTGTTTTTATATCAATGATTTAAGTAGTAAGAATGGCAGAATAGCATTGTTAATAGAAGGTTTGGGGATTATTGTTGATGAAAAATTAATCTCTATTGCTTCTTCTAACTTTCCCAAAAACATATCATTTAACAAAGATGCTTCAAAATTAATGGTTAGTTATGCTAATGGAAAAACAGGAGTTATTGATACAGAAACGCGCAAAGAAATAGGGGGCATGTTTCATCCTTCAGAAAAAACACACATTTTTTATGATACAGAAAATCATTATTTCAGTAATATGGAAGCAGATGACTTTTTATATGCTACAAAAAATAAAAAAAGAGTTTCTTTAAAAAGTGTAGATCCAATAATTTTTAAACCAACAAAAGTTTTGTCCGTTTTTGGCGAACCAAATAAAGAATACCTTACTTTATTAAATAAAGCTGTTAACTTAAGAAAAAATAAAAAAGAGTATGCTAGTATTAAAACTTCAAAAAATGAAAGAGTAAATAAAAAAATAGACAAAAAAGGAGATTTATATGTCTTAAGTATTGGTGTTTCAGAATATAAACAAACTGCCTATAATTTAACTTTTGCCGATAAAGATGCTTTTGATATTGCTAATGTTTATGGTAAATTAGATTCAATAACAATTAAAGATTTTAAAGATGAATTTTTGGGAGATAGATTCACTCTACAAACTATACAAAATAAACAAGTAGCTAGTTTGAATAGGTATAAAGAATACAATTCAATAGGAGATATGTATTCAATTTCATCTGATGATAAAATATGGTTAGAAATTAATTATGGGAAGGCTTTAATATGGAATTTTAATACTGAAAAAATTAAAAAAATAAAGCTACCTAACGATTTTGAAAAGGATATTTTCTCTAAACAAATCTATAAATCGCAAAATAAAAATGAATTTTATGTAAGATCAGTTGATAGTAATTTTTATAAAATAAATTACATTTTAAATACTATTGAAAAAATAACACTCCCTTTTGAATTTAAATATAATGATTATAAAAACTACAAACCAATAAAAAATAACAAATGGCTTTATGCAACACAGCTAAATAATAAACAGGAATTTCAGATTTTATTTGCATCAGAAAATAAAAGTAAAATAGATACAACTGTGCTTAATCTTAAAAAACATCTATTTAAAAAAGACACCATACAAATGGAAAGTTATGAAAGTTTAATGCCAAACTTTAAAAGTATTTCTAGTTCTGGCGATTATATTTTATATACAGATGTTAGTGATAACGTCTATAAAATTAAATTATCAAAAGAGAATATTCCTATAAAGCTCCCTTTTTCTATCACCTATGGAGATGAAGCCTCAATTTCTGAAGATGGAACAAAAATTACTGTTTTAAGTAGTAAATTAAATGAATTTAGGCATAAAATAATTACCTATAATTTAAAAGGCGAAGTTTTAAATAGCAATACTTTTGTAGATGAAGATTATACTATAAAAGGAATGTCTATTGCTAATTTAAAACCTAAGTGGATTCAATCTAATGCAGCTAAAGTAGTTGATTTTAATTATAGTAATTTTAGTTCCTTTAAATTATTATCAAATTCAACTCCTTTTTCTTTCAACAAATCTTATGTAAAAAAAATTACAAATACAGATGCTACTAAAGAAAATATAGAAGCAGAAATAACCAATTTTTTAAAGAATACAAAAGAAGAAGATCAAGTAATTGTTTTTATAGCGGGTCATGGAGTTTTAGATAAAAAAAACAATTATTATTATGCGCCTTATAATATGGATTTTAGCGATGTTACCAAAAATGGAGTCGCATTTAATACAATTATTAAAGGTTTATCAAATATAAAAGCATCGCGAAAATTATTATTAATGGATACTTGCCATGCAGGAAACACATTAGATATAGAATCTGAAAATAACGGAACTAAAGTTTTAGGAAAAGAAGGAGAAAGAGGTACAATTACTAAATCTAATAAAAAAAAGCCTTCTTTTAAAGTCTCTGAAATTATTGGAAACTTATTTGAGGATTTTATGTCTACATCTGGTATTACTATTCTGTCTGCATCTTCAGGTTCAGATGTAGCTTATGAAAACAAGGAATTAAGTAATGGTGCATTTACATCTGCATATTTAAAAGTATTAAAAAATAAATTTGGTTTTTTACCGAAATTAAAAGATTTAGAAAAATCGGTTATTATAGATGCAGATTTTATACAAGAAGTTTTAAAGCAAGTAATGATTTTAACAAACGGAAAACAAGTACCAGATATTAGAGAAATAAATAAAAATACAATTATTAAAGCTTGGTAAACTTTCAACTTTAAAACTGACTTATAGTTATTGTCTTTTTCTTTTATGAAAAAACTTAAAAATAGTTACGTTACTTTTTACAGTTAGTCTTTTATTAAGCAGCTGATTTTTATTAAAAGCTAAAGACACCGCTTGCGATATTTTAGAAGGCGTAGATTATGTAAAAGGTATTTGGGAAGATTTATCAAAGAAAAAGAGTAGAGGTATTGCTGTAATTAACAAACCAAATGCAAAATTTGCAGATGTTGTAGAAGATGAAATTGCATTTTATAACAGTATAGATAATGTTAGTTTACCAGACGTAGATGATTCTCTATTTAAAAGAATTATAGATAAATTTAGAGGAACAATTTATAACGAAAAAGAGTTTCAAAAATTAATTTGTAACGAATTAAGATGTGTTATAAACCAAGATGGAAAATCGGTTACAATATTTGAAATTAAAGATGGCAAACTAGAAACTACAAATATTACTGGCGATTTTACTAATGATGCATTACTGCAAAGGGTTGCATTAACAGGTTCGCTTTTTGATATTAAAGATAAAGTAACTTAATAACTATTCAAAATACACAAAAACGACCCATTTTTGAAGTTCGCTTTTGTATTTTTTCATCACTTTTTTTGTGTTTCTTTAAAGGTTTTGTAGAGTTGTTGTCCGTTTTCCATTTGGTGTAGAATAAATTTATAAATTCTAGTGTTTCGTCATTATTATTTACTTTACTACATACCTAAATTAACCCCAGAAGGTTTTACTAAAGCTAATAAGTTTTGAAAAGCTTGTGTAACCTGTAAAGCCATTTTATGACCATCTTCACTAGCAACTCTTTCTATTTCTCCAGATTTATCATAAGTAACAGTAATAGCCCCAACATCTTTCATTTTTATTTTTATAGGTTTACCAAGTTTGTTGTACTCAAAAGTTAGTAAGCTCTTTTTACCAGTTTTAGTATTACCATTTGCCATAGATATTATTTGCTTTTTATCATTATAATTTAGTTTTATCCATTGTTTATTGTCTTTAATAGCATAGGTTAAGTTTAAGCTTTCATTATAAGTAAATTCGTAAGTACCATCTTCATTTTTAACAAAGATTAGTTTTTCTGATGTTGGATGATATTTCATAGAAATAAATTTACCTCTTGTAGATTCTTTTTCTACTAATAAACATCTGTTATTATATTTAAATTTGGTAGTATGTTTACCTCTAGAAATTTCTATAGGATTACTACAAATCTCATCGTAAGTGGTAGCTGTTTTTATGCCATTTATTGTGGTTACTATTTTTTGTGAATAAGTACCTCCATTTGCTTTTTCTCCAATAAAATATTCATAGATATTGGTACTTAAATTACCATTAAATCCTTTTTTAGTTACTTTGGTTGCATAATGATTGTCATCTTTTGTACCATCTTCTTTATAAAAGACTGGGTATTCATAAGAAATAGTTTCACCGTTTCTATCTGTAATACTTTTTACATAAGATGTTTTTGGGTGATAGGTCATTATTAGAGCATCTTCTTTTACTCCTTTTACTCTTATTGCATTGTAGATAATTTTTGTGAGATTTTTATTATTATCATATACCTGCTTAAATATATTATCTTTCATATCTTTATTATAAGCTAAAGTCTTATTTTCATAAATATATTTTGATTTATTTACGACACTTTTATTTTTAAAATAAATTTCAGTAACAAAACTATTTTCATTAGTTTTAAAGATTAAAGTAGTTCCATCACCAGTAATCATTTTAGAGAGCATATTGTTTGTGTATTCTAAAATGGTAAAATTACCATTTCCTAAATCATAACGAATTAATTTACCATTGCTATTAAAAACTTCTGTTTCATTGTTGTTTTTTTGATTTCTAACAAATCCTTCTTCTGTTAATGTTATTTTTTGATTTCCTCTTGTAAAACTTTCCCATTCAGAGCCAATAGGGAAATCTGTTGCATACGCAAGTAATCCTTTTTTAACATAGGTATCCCATTTTTTTAAACGATATTCTATATTGTTTTTTAGCTTTTTAATTTGATTTGCAATTGCACTTGGGTTTAATTCTAAATCTCCTTCTTCTTGCATAATTTCAATTAAATCATCAATCATTAATTGGGTTAAATCTTCAGAAATTTGTGGGGATAAATAAATAGTTTTTTCTCCTGCTCCATATTCTTTAACACGCAAAGTTCCATCAGGATAAATATTTAGAGAAGTTTCAAATTTTGTACCCCAACCATAACCAAATAAACCTGTTTCAGTAGACCTTGAATTATAAGTTCTAGTAATATCTTTAAAAGCAGATTTATAATTTTTTAAGAGAAGATCAGTAAATGAAATGTAAAAATTACCATTTTTAAGGTTTACACCTGCATTTAAATGAAAGCTAAATAGGCTTAAAATTAGTAGACTAAAGATTAGTTTATTTTTCATTTTTACATATTAAAATTAACTCCAGAAGGTTTTACCAAAGCTAATAAGTTTTGAAAAGCTTGTGTTACTTGCAATGCCATTTTATGACCATCTTCACTAGCAACTCTTTCTATTTCTCCATATTCATCATAGGTAACATTAATAGCTCCAACATCTTTCATTTTTATTTTTATAGGTTTTCCTATTTTATTATATTCAAAAGTGAGTGTGCTTGTTTTACCAGTTTCTTTATTACCATCTGTCATAGATGTAATCTGTCTTTTATCATTATAATTTAGCTTTACCCATTTGTTTTTGTTTTTTAAAGCATCAGTTAAATTTAAATTTTCATCATATTTAAATTCATAAGTACCTTCATCGTTTTTAACAAAAGTTATTTTTTCTGATGTTGGATGATATTTCATAGAAATAAATTCACCTCTTGTAGATTCTTTTTCTACTAATAAACATCTGTTATTATATTTAAATTTGGTAGTATGTTTACCTCTAGAAATTTCTATAGGATTACTACAAATCTCATCATAAATGGTAGCTGTTTTTATACCGTTTATTGTAGTCACTATTTTTTGTGAATAAGTACCTCCATTAGCTTTTTCACCAATAAAATACTCATAAGTATTTGTCATTAAATTTCCATTATAGCTTTTTTTAGTGACTTTGGTGGCGTAATGATTATCATCTTTTGTACCGTCATCTTTATAAAAAACAGGATAATTATAAGAAATAATATCTCCTTCTCTATCAGTAATACTTTTTATAAAATATGTTTTTGCATGGTAAGACATTAACATATTATCTTCTTCTATTCCTTTAAGTCTTACAGGATTATAGACAATTTTTGTTAGGTTTTTATTTTCATCATATTTATAACCAAATTGATTACCTGCATCATCTTGATTAAAAATTAAAGTGTTTTTAATATACTTTGAAAACGTCTTTCTTGACTTTTCTTCTCCTTTAAAATAGATTTTTGTAGCAAAACCATCTTCATTGGTTTCAAAAATAATTTGAGTTCCATCACCTGTTATCATTTTAGAAATTATATTATTTGTATATTCTAAAATAGTAAAATTGCCATCACCTATATCATAACGAATTAATTTGCCATTGCTATTAAAAACTTCTTTTTCATTGTTGTTTTTTTGATTTCTAACAAATCCTTCTTCTGTTAATGTTATTTTTTGATTTCCTCTAGTAAAACTTTCCCATTCAGAGCCAATAGGAAAATCTGTACCATATGCTAGCAATCCTTTTTTAACATAATTATCCCATTGCTTTAAACGATACTCAATATTATTTTTTAACTTTTTAATTTTATTAGTAATACTTGTTGGGTTTAAATCTAAATTACCTTCTTCCTGCATTACTTCAATTAAATCATCAATCATTAATTGAGTTAAATCTTCAGATATAAAATTAGAAGAATAAATTGTTTTTCCTCCAGATCCATATTCTTTAACTCGTAAAGTACCATCAGGATAAACGGTAATAGCAGTTTCAAATTTAGAACCCCAACCAAAACCAAATAAACCAATTTCAGTAGATTTTGAGTTGTAAGTTCTCGTAATATCTTTAAAAGCAGATTTGTATTTTTTTAATAACATATCTGTATAAGAAATGTAAAAATTACCGTTTTTAAGGTTTACACCTGCATTTAAATGAAATGTAAATAAACTTAAAATAAGTAGACTAAGAATTAATTTGTTTTTCATTTTTGTAATTTTTTAATGGCGCTAATTGCAGTATTATTATACTTTCTTTTTAAGAATTTATCATTCAACAATAAAGGGTTTACTGTTTTTAAGACTTCTTTTGCTTTTTTATTTTTCTTATTTAAAGAAAGTACTAAAACCTGTAAGAGTGTATTTGGTATTGGGTTTATTTTTTGAGACTCTACTAGATAAAATTGTGCTTTATCTTTTAATTTTAGGTCGAAATAAATTTTGGTAAGCAACTCATATTTTTTTATTTTCCAACTTTTACTTGCCTTAAAATTTTCGAGTTCTCGTATTAGAGAATTTGTTTTTTGAGATTCATTATTTAAATAAAATAACTCTGTTAGTGCAAAATTTGTTTCCAAACTATTGTTTAAAGAATGGGCTTCTTTCAAAATTATTTTTGCTTCATCAAAATTGTTTTTTCTTTTAGATTTTCTAGCTTGCAACAAAAATAATTTTGTGAAATCGGAAACATTATTTTTATAAGGGTTATAAATTGATGCCAATTTAAAGTACTTTGAAGCTTTTGTATAATCTTTAGTAATTAGACTACTATAGGCTAAATTTGTGTGTCCTTTTGCATACGTACTATCTACCTCAATTGCTTTTTGATAATATTTTATTGCTTCTGCATATTCTTTTTTATTATAATATGTGTTTCCTAAAAGGTTATATAAATCAGGTGCTTGGTTATTTCTTTTAATTACTTTTTTCAGCATTTCAATAGAAGTGTCGTGTTTTTTTTCTGAGTTTAATAAATTAATTAACCCCTTATAAGAGGGCATATAAAAAGAATCTATTTGCAATGATTTTTCAAAATATTCTTTAGCAAGTAATTTTTTTTCTAAACCATTATTGTAAAAATTTGCTAAATAATAGTAGGAACTAGCTTTTGTTGGATTTTTTTTAATTCCTTCTTTAAAAGAAGCTAAGGCCTTTTCACTTTCTTTTTGTTTATTTAGTAGCCAACCTTTACTCGCATAAGACCATGTATAAAAAGGATTGTTTTTTATGGCAATATTAAAAAGGCTGTCAGACTTTATTAAGTCATTATCATTTTTTGGGTACCTTCTTAGAAAGCTAGCATACTCTGCATAACCCTTAGAAATAAAAGGTTCTAACTTTATAGCTTTTTGCAATAATTTTTCTGCTTTCTGTGGGTTTATATTTTCATTAATTAAAAGATCTGAATAATCAAATAAAGCATTTACATCTGTAGAATCTTTATTTATAGCTTGTAAAAAATATTTTTCTGCTTGTTTAATATTCCCTTTACTTTTATACAATTTCCCTAAATTTCTTAATGTGATTGATAAATAATCTCCACCAAGTTTTTTTACTTGATGATAATAATTTTCTGCTTCTTGATATCTACCTAAATTATCTGCAACAGCTCCTAAATTATTATAAGCAGTACTATTGTTTTTGTCAATAGTTAAAATCTTTTTATAAAATTTGTTTGCATTTGTATAATCCGCTTTCTCTAAAAAGTTAGTTCCTAAATTATTTATAGGAAAAGTCCAAGTTGGTATTAATTTATTTGCTTTGATGTAATTTCTACCAGATTCTTCATAATTTTCTTCATAATTTAAAACAATACCTAAAGCATTATAAACATAAGCTGCTTTTTTTTCTTTTTTAAGTGCCTCTTCTAGCTTACTTTTGGCTAATGGGTATTTGCTAAATTGTTTGTTTCTTATAATTGTATAAGCTTCTAAAAACAATTTACTTGTTAAAATTCGGTCATAACTAAAATTATCTTTATCAAGAAGGGCTAAACAAATTTCTAGATGTTTGGCATTATTTTTAAAAACACTTCCATTTGGTAAATTTTCTACATTTCCAATATAATCGTTAATTAAAAGTTGTGCTTTGGTTGAAAGCGTAACTATTAACTTATTTTTCATTAAATTTATTATTTCTGTATTCCTTTTTTCCTTTTTGCTAGCATTTTTAATTATTTGATAAGCACTTGTAGCATTTCCATAATAATTTTTATGTTTTAATGCTTTGTTAAATTGTTTTATGAGATCAGAATTTAATTTTAAAACTTTTCCTTTTGTTTTAGAATTACTTCTTGAAGCTAATATATTTTTAATCCCGGTAGGATTTTGGACTTGTTCTAATGCTTCTTTTTTGTCTAAAGAAGTAACGCTTTTAAAAACACCAGTTGAGGTTTTTGATTTAACAATTGGAGTTTGCTTATTGTTGGTTGCTAAATTAACATTGGTATCTAAAAAACCTTGTAATTCAAAGTATTGTAGTTTATTGTCTTGTACTAAATTATCAGCAGCACCCATTAAACCCAATACTAAATAATAGGTAAAATATCCATGACCTGTTTTTCCTTCACTTATCGTTAAATTATCACCTTCATAAGATAATTCATTAGGGTTACAGCTTAGTAGTTTTGTGGAGTTTTGTAAGTATTTATTAAACGTTTTTAAATTATTTTGTGCACCATCTGCAGATAAATAACCAGATCTACAAGCATCTAAAACTAATGTTATTTTTGCATCTTTACTAGCAATTGTATTAACTGTTAAGCTAATATCTTTAAAAGGCACAACGCCTTGTGTACCATAAAATTCGCGATTATCGTTTACGTCGTAAGCAAGTAAAAAACCTAATTGCTCTTTTAAATTATCTTTGTCTACTACATCTCCATGGCCTGCAAAAAATAAATATACAATATCATTTTTTTTCGTAGAATCTTTTAATTTTTGAAGTCCATTCAGTATGTTAAAGGATGTTGCGTTTTTATTAACCAGATATGTAATATTATCTTCTTTAACTTTTTCTATTTTAGTTAAATAGGTTTTGAATAATTCTGCATCATCATCAGCATATTTAAGTGTTAAGTTAGAAGAACTATAATCTGAAATACCAATAATTAAAGCTCTTTTAGTACCTTTAATAGTGTCTTTTTTATTGCTTTTTGTAATAGTTCCTCTTGCTCCATTTTCTTGCGAAAAAGAAGATATAACAAATAACAAGCAAATTAAAAAAGTAATTTTTTTCATAGTATTTTTTTTGAAATATTACTCAACCACTTTCAATAAAAAATCGCCTCTTGGTTTATGCTTACCAAATTTTTTAAGTAAGGGTTCAGTTGCATTACCATCCATAAATGAGAAAATTTTTCCTGGAGAAATAAACTCTTTTTCTTCTGATAAAGCCTTAATTAACTTACTTGCAAAAGGGGAATGGTCTTCAGAATCTTTCCAATAATCTGGTACTTCATATCTACCAGAAGCCATAAAAATTCTTGAAGTTTCACTGTTTTTTCTTTTAATAAAATCTTCGAGTTTTATGTCTAATTGTAACTTATTATAATTGTTAATGGCAATATCTTTTGCAAATAAATCAAAAGTTGCGCCAAAACAAACATCAAAGACCGCAAATACATTTTTAGCAGGCATTGTATTTAAAAGACGATGTAAATCTGCCATTTTTAAATAGGAACTTTTATCATAGTCTTGTTCTATTTCTCTACTTTCTTTGCAAACAACCATTCCATCAGACATTTCTTCACTATAATATCCATGACCTGCTATAAAAAACAAAAACTGGTCATTATCATCCATTTTTGATTTCATATTATTAATGGATTTTAAAATTTCATTTTTGCCTTTGTTGTGCAGTATAAGCGTTTCTGTATTGTATTTTTCTTTTAAAATTTTAGCAACAACATTTACATCATTAATTGGGTTTTTTAATGAAGACCAATTTTTTGTTGCATCAAAAGTGTCGTTAGCTACAAGTAATGCAAAGCTTTTAATAATATTATCTTTCTTTTTTTCTTCTTTTTTATTAGAAGCAGTAACTGTTCCTCTTGAAGCACTAGTATTATTGTATTTAGAGATTAAGAAATTAGTATAATCTTTTTCTTGAAACAATTTTATATAATTCGAAGACCATTTTCTTCTATCTTTATCGCTTGTTTTTATTAAATCATAATTATAAAATTCAGGGTTATCAAAAATATCTAGAAAATTTCCTTTAGTATTTATTAGGAGACTTAACTCACCTAACTCTTGCTCACTATTTTCATAACCTATACCTTTTGTAGTTAAAACAATTCTATTTCTATTATTATTTGCAAGGACTGGATTAGTTTCAAATAAATGGTAAAGTAAGTTATTTGCAAATGATGTACCATTGCCAGCTTCACTTATTACTAGGTATTTGGTTCATCAAACTGGCCAGTTCTTTAACAGTTAACCATTTTTTCATTCCAATTTCTGCTAGTGATTTATATCTTTCTTTATGATTAAAGTCTTTTATATCAGTGTTTTTTAAATGGGTCATTAGAAAAGATCCATTTCGATTGTTTATTGAAAACTGTTCACTTTGTCCATTAAAAATAAAAACAAAATAATCATTAGGTTCTGCTTCTTGGATTACTTTTTTAAAAGTTTCTCGAATATTATTAAGGGTAGCATTTTCACCAATCAAAAGATGAGTTTTTATACCTTTTACTTTGATATTTATTCCAAAAGGTTTTTCTCTAGTAATATAATTCTTTGGTAATGATAAAGAATCTAAAAAGGCTTCATAACTTAAATTCTTATAATCAGTCGCTATTCTTTTTTCATAAATAAGAGCATCTTTTTCACAAGAGGAACAATTACTAAAACCTAAAGATTTAATATAGTCACCAACTCCAACAGAAATAACATGAGCAATAGGCATTGAATAGTAGGCTGCATATTTAGACAAAACTTCAATTTTGTCAACTAAAAGGAAATTAATTTTGTTGCAATTAACCAAAACCCCATCCTTAAATTTAGAATTATAATAATATGAAAACTCTTCTATTGCATTTCCATTAGTTAAATTTAAAATTAAAACCGTTCTAGTAATTTTTCCTTTATCACTATTGTTTTTCGATTTTTCTCTTGTCAATTGTTCAATAGCAAAATATGAACTTTTGTAAGCTTTAATTTTTATAGTTCTAGCAGTTTCAACATTTGTTAATTTATAATTTAAAAGTATATTATATTCATTTTTATTATTTGATAAATTAAAAAGTGTTAAACGATTTGTTTTATCATTAACATATATCATTTTTCCATTTTCTAAAATATTTAGATAATTTACATTATTTACTTCTTTTACTTTCTTAAAACTAGGTAAACTTAAAATTTCATATTTCTGATTATTGTATTTAATAGATAAATAGTTTGGGTTTTTATCTATATTTATTTTTGAGATTTCTGTGTTTTTAGAAATTTTACGAATTAATTTTTTTGCTTTTAAATTATATAGTTCTAACCCTTTTTGAGTTGCAATAATTAAATTATTATTATGTATTTCAAAATCGAGAATTAAATGCTCTTCTGTAGTATCACGAGTAATGTTTTTTTCACTTCTTTTAAAATACAACTTCATTTTTTTGGTTTCCAAATCAAAAATGTAAATTCCATTAAATTTAGTGGAAAAGTAAAGGTGGTTGTTTTTTAAAATCCCTTTTATTGGTTTTAATATTGTTCCTTTAAAACCCTTAGTCTTAATACCTAAGACTTTAACTTGTTCTATAAATTCAACATTATTTTCATCTGGATTTTCTTCTATGTTATATTTATAAATTTTAAAAGATAATCTCTTATAGACATTATTGTCTTCCCAGTAAGAGGAAATTGAAATGTTATTTATTTTATCAAATACTGTAAAAGCTACCTCAGAACTTCCATGACCAACATCATTAGAAAAACCATAAAAATAATTTAGAAAAAAGAATAGAGTAAACAGGCTTTTTTTAAGATTTATCATAAAGAAGTTTAAAAAATAATTTAAATTTAGTGAATTTCTTTCCAAAAATCAAAAACGAAGATAAAAACACCTATTTGTAGGTATAAAGGTTTTTTAAGTAACTTGAGAAACCAAAGAATAGTATTTATGACAAAATCAAATAAAGTAAATTCTAGAGAGTTTTATTATAACAACTCAAATAAAATCTTTTTTGCAAAGATATTAAGCTTTGTTTTTATACTAATTTTAGCAGTTACAGTTGTCTATTTCTATAACTCGGTTTCTGAAACAGAAGAAGTTTTTAATGAAATGCAACCAGATTATGGTAATGAAATAGAAAAAGATGCAGAATATTTATTAGAAATTTTCTTTTATTTAATACTTATAATGATATATTTTTTATGTTTCTTAAACTTTTTAATTAAGGACAATTCTTTAACAAAAAGAGTAGCAATTAATATTACTGTTATTATTGCGGTTTTCTTTTTATTTATTTTTTCTGCAATTATAGCTAACAGCCTTATTGGTATTCCTTTGCTATTATATATAGGTTTCTTAATTTTTTCTATTGGATCATTTTTTGGTACCGATATAGAAAGTTTAAAAAGGGTTTTTACAAAAAATAAATTACTATTATAATACATAAAAAAGAGGTTTAAAATCACTGTGATTTTAAACCTCTTTTATTAAACTATATGTTTAGAATTTAGATTTGATTCTTTTCATCTATTCTTTGGTCCATATTAAAAATAGGTTCTGGTATTACTTTTTGAACGTTTAATTGACCTTTTATTCTCATCTTAAACTTGGTAATTAAGAAGAATAAAATAGGAACTACAATTAAAGTTAAGAACGTAGCAATTAACAATCCATAAATAACAGTTTTTGCTAATGGTCCCCAAAAAACAACATTATCTCCACCCATATAAATATTTGCATTAAACTCGCTAAATAAGGTAAAGAAGTTAATATTTAAACCAATTGCTAACGGAATTAAACCTAAAATGGTAGTAATTGCTGTTAATAAAACAGGTCTTAAACGTGCTTTACCAGCTTTTACAACAGTTTCATATAAACTATCTAATGGCAAATAATCTTCTTTAGCAATGCCGTCTTGTATTTTTCTTCTACTAATTAATAATTCAGCATAATCGAGTAAAACAACTCCGTTATTAACCACAATTCCGGCTAGAGAAATAATACCAACCATTGTCATCATAATTACAAAAGATGCTCCAGAGATTACCAATCCGCCAAAGACACCAATAAAACTTAAAAAGATGGCCAACATAATTATTCCTGGTTTAGAAACTGAATTAAATTGGAAAATAAGTATAAAGAAAATTAGCATTAATCCTGTAAGAAAAGCGCCATTTAAAAAATCTTGTTGCTTTTTCATTTCTTCAATTTGTCCTGTAAAATCAATTTTAATTCCTTTAGGTAAATTTTTAAAACTTTTCATCGAATTTTGAATTCTTGAAACAACGACACCTGCATCTATTTCTCCTGGTGAAAGTGCAGAATATACCGTTACAACTCTTTTTACATCTTTGTGCTTTATAGCACTAAAACCAGAACTGTTGGTTTGTGTTGCTACAGCAGAAACAGGTATTTCTTTAATTTTACCAGAAGCTTGATCTCTAAAGGTTATTTTCTGATTAAAAACAGCACTTTTATTATATCTATCGTCTTTATTAAAACGAACATAAATATCATAATCTTCACCATTTTCTTTAAAAATTCCTGCTTTGTTACCAAAGATAGCTGCTCTTAATTGTTGCCCAACTTGCCCTGTTGAAACACCTAATTCTCCAGCTTTTTTTCTATCTACCAAAACTTGCATTCCTGGTTTCGATTTGTTTACATCAATCTTTAATTCATCAACACCAGAAATACTTTGCGTGTTTAAATAATCGCGCATTCTTTCTGCTGTAAAAATTAATTCTTCGTAATCTTCACCATTTAATTCAATATTAATAGGAGCACCTGCTGGTGGTCCATTAGCGTCTTTTTCTACAGAAATTAAAACTCCAGGATAAATACCAACCAAAGCAGCTTGTACTTTCTGACGTAAGATTTCACTGTCTTCTCCTCTTCTATATTTATACTCACGCATAGAAGCAGTAATTTTTCCTTTGTGTGGCATTTCTGCAGAAGAACCTCCATCTGTTTGCGGATTTCCAGCACCTTCACCAACTTGAGAAACCGTGCTTTCTACCATAAAATTGTAGTCGCCATCTGTATACATCTCTTGATTTAAAACTCCAGAAACTTTCTGCTCAATCTCTTTTGTAATCTGATTGGTTTTTTCAATATCTGTTCCTTCAGGATATTCTATATAAACAATAATTTGATTTGGCTTGTTGTCTGGGAAAAATTCAATTTTTGTTCTTTGTTCACCTACAGACCATCCGAAACCTGCAAAAGCAACAAACAATAAAATAAAAGTCCCTGTTACTAAAACATAAGGCGTCCAACCAGATAATGCTTTTTTTAATTGTCTTCCGTACCAATTTTCTAAAGAAACCAATGTGTTCTTTTGAAAGTAATTTGCTGCTTTCCTTATGAACAATCTATAAACCCACAACATAATTGCAGTAAATAAAATTAAGGTTCCTAACGCATTATATTCACCACCAAAGAAGAAAATTGCCAAACCAACAATTGCCATTATACTTGTTAATTTTATAATGCTTTTTAATGGCATGTCTTTGTCTTCTATACTCATAAATTGAGAAACCAAAACCGAGTTAAAGAAAATTGCAACAAATAAAGAAGAACCTAAAACAATAGAAAGTGTAATTGGTAAAATTACCATAAACTGTCCCATAATTCCTGGCCAAAGACCTAGAGGAATAAATGCAGCAACAGTTGTTGCTGTTGATATAATAATAGGAAATGCAATTTCTCCAATTCCTTTTTTGGCAGCTTCAATTCTGCTCATGCCTTCTTCATCCATTAAACGATACACATTTTCGACAACTACAATTCCGTTGTCTACCAGCATTCCAAGTCCCATGATTAGACCAAAAAGTACCATTGTATTTAACGTATAGCCTAATGCGCCAAGAATCATTAAAGACATAAACATAGACATTGGTATTGCAAAACCAACGAAAATTGCGTTTTTAAATCCAAGGAAAAACATTAAAACAATTACAACCAAAATAACCCCAAAAATGATATTGTTTACCAAATCATCTACTTGACCAATTGTTTTTGGAGATTGGTCATTTGCAATGGTTACTTTTAAATCTTGTGGAAAATTATCTTTAATAGCATTTTTTACAATTATGCCAACTTTATCTGCAGCAGCAACCATGTTTTCGCCAGATCTTTTCTTAACATCTAACATTACAACTGCTGCACCATTTTCTCTTGCATACGTTGTTTTGTCTTTGTCTTTAAAGTTGATTTCTGCTACATCTTTTAAATAAATAGGATTGTTATTCTCTGATTTAATTACAAAATCTCCTAAATCAGATGGTTTATCAATTTCCCCAATAATTCTAATGGTTCTTCTTTGCTGGCTTGTAATAAAGTTACCAGCAGACATAGTAACATTTCCACGATTTATAGCGTTTGTAATATCATCAAAACTAACTTTTGCAGCCATCATTTTGTAGATGTCTACCGCAACTTCTACTTCTTTGTCTTGCGCACCACGAATATCTACTTTCTTGATTTCTGTTAAATCTTCAATTTCATCTTGTAAATATTCTCCATATTCTTTTAGTTTTGCAACAGGGTAGTTTCCAGAAATGTTGATATTTAGAATCGGTATTTCTTCAGACATACTCAATTCAAAAACATTGGGTGTTACTTTTGCGCCGTTAAAAGTTGGCCAATCTTCACCTGCAGTTTCTTGATCTATTTCGTCTTTTACTTTCTGTTTTGCTTCGTTTACATCAATATTTTCATCGAATTCTACGGTAACAATAGAATAATCTTCTTGAGATGTTGAGGTAATTTTAACAACATTACTTACCGATTTTAGTTTGTCTTCTAAAGGGTTTGTAATTAGTTTCTCTATATCTTCTGCGGTGTTTCCAGGATATACAGAACTGATGTAAATTTTTGTTTCATTTATCTCTGGAAAATTCTCTCTAGGCATTGTAAAATATGCCGAAACCCCTAAATAAAGAATTAAAAACATCAGAACATAAATTGTGGTTTTATTATTTATTGCCCAAGAAGAAAGCTTAAATTCTTTATCTACTTGTTTGTTTTTTTTAGCCATTTTCGTTCTATTTATTAATCACTTTTACAGCCTGTCCGTTATTTACACTTCTAGCACCTTCCATAATTATTTCTGAATTAGCAGAAAGATTTTTAGTAACTTCAATCATATCTCCTTGCGTTTTTCCTGTTTCAATAACTAATCTCTCTGCTACAGCTTCATTATTTTCTTTTCTATCTTTAATAATGTAAATAAACTGTTCCCCATTTGCGTTTTCAGAAATAATACTTTGTGGAATTAAAATTGCATTCGTATTTGTATAGTCGTTCAATTTTAATCTTGCAGTTAAGTTTGGTTTTACTTTTCCTTTTAAATTTGGTACACCAATTTCTATTTTAAAAGACCTGTTATTTGGGTTTATAAAATTACCAACCTGTCTAATTTTAGAATTTACTGTTTCACCTAAAACAGGAAAATTGACTTCAACAACTTTATTTTTTGTAATACTACCAATATATGTTTCTGGCACTTCAGTTTCTATATACATGTTAGAAAGGTTTACAATTCTAAAAATTTCTGAACCTTGTCCTGGAGCAACTACAGTTCCTCTTTCTTTAAAAACATCATCTATAATTCCAGAAAAAGGCGCTCTTATTGTAGATTTCCCTAACTGACTTTTTAATTGATTTACTGCACTTTTTTGAGATTCATATGCTGTTTTGGTTTGTAAAAACTGAATTTCTGATCCAATTTTTTGATCCCATAATCTTTTTTGACGTTCATAAGTTGTTTTTGCTAATGCTGCATTTGCGTTTAACTGCGCTAATTGTTGAGACATTCCTCCATCATCAATTCTTGCTAAAACTTGTCCTTTAGAAACTTGCTGACCTTTTTTTACAAAAACAGTTTTTAAAATCCCTGGCATTTCTGGATACACCAAAACATTTTGTTTCGTTTGTACATTACCTTGTAATTCTATAAAGTGTGTAAAAACTTGTTCTTTTACCTTAAGTACTGTAATTAAAGGAATGTTTTTGTTTTCGTTAAAAGTATCTAACTTGTCTTTTAGTTTTTTTATTTCAACAGATAATTCTTGTTGTTTAGTATCAAGTTCTACTTTTTTAGATTTTATTTTAACAATATCATTTGTTGCTAAAACATCATCTACAGAAACTGTTTTTTTTTCTCCACAAGAAGTTAAAAAGATTGTCGCTATTAATAGTGTATATATTGTTCTCATAATTAGTTTATTGGTAAGTTTAATGCGTTTTCTAATGCAGCTTTTTTAGAAATTACTTCTAACATAGACTGTATATATTTTTGTTGTTGGGTGTAAAGTTGATTTTGAGCTTGTGCTAAATCGAAACTTGTTGTAATTCCTTCAAAAAACTTTATCTGTTGTTTTTTTTCTATTCTCTGTGCTAAAGCTAAATTCTTTTTCGCCGTTTGATAGTTTTCTATACTTAACTGATAATCACTTTTTGAAGAAGTAACTTGTAAACTTAATTGTTCTTTAATTTGATCAATTTTAATATCTGCATTGTCTAAAGCAATTTGGGCTTGTGCAGTTTTAGAGTTTCTTTTAAAACTACTAAAAATAGGTACATTTAAACTAACACCTAATAAAGAAGAGTTAAACCATTTTTGATCACTTTTAAGAAATGTAAATGAATCTGAATTACCAGTATAACCATAATTTACAAATGCAGATAAACTTGGTAAAGCTTTACTTTGCTCTAATTTCATTAATAAACGTTTGCCTTCTCTGTCGTTTTGTGCAATTTTAAAATCGATATGATTGTTTAAATTAAAATCTTGAGAAGCCAAATTAAGATTAATGTTTTGGTCAATTAAAGTATCTAAAGAATCGGACAATTTAAGTTCTGTGTTAATAGAATTACCTAACGTTAAGTTTAGCATTTTATATGCGATAACTTTCATTCTAGAAACGTTATTTAACTGATTATTTAGGTTTCCTAATGTTATTTCTAATTGCTCAACATCTTCTTCTTCATTTAAACCATTTTCGAAAATCTTCTTTACATCATTTAAGTTCTTTTCTAAAACTATTTTATTTTGTTTTAAAATTTCGATACTTTTTTCTGCAACTAAAACATTACCATACGCATTAATAACCGCTTCTTTAGTACCTAATTCCGTTTTCTCTTTTGCTTGTTCGGAAATCTTTAAATAAGTTTTTGCAGATTGTAGTCCTACTAGATAAGAACCATCAAAAATTAATTGTTTTAAAGTAATTGTAGCATTTAGATTTTGTTTTGTACCAAAAGTAACCGGAGCTAAAGCATCCGCAGGAGCTGTTGGGTCTAACAATCTTGCAGGCAATAAAGATACTTGTTGTTTTAACCAGTTCTGGTAATCTACTTTAGCATCAATTTGAGGCAAACCTATTGTGGTTGTTTCCCATTTTTTTTTGTGAGCCGCTTTTATATCATTATCAGCCATTTTAGTGCTGTAGCTATTCTTTAGAGCATAACCTATAGCTTCATCTAAAGTTAAACTCATTGCGCTCTGCTGCGCTTTTACAGAGATTGTAAAAACAAAGAAACAGAATATATATATATACTTATTCATTTATAATTTGTTGTTTTCTAATTGATTTTCTAATTCTAATAACCCTTTTTTTGTAGCAATTGCTCTCGTATGATAAACCAAAACTTCTTGTTCTAATTTGGGTATTTTGTGATTTTCTATCGTGTTTTCATGAATGCTAAATACTAAAGAAAAATAAAATTTGGTAGCAAGATCTATGTTCACTTCATCTCTATAAAACCCTTCTTCAATACCTTTTTCTATATTTTTTTTCAAACATTCAGAAAAAAGCACCATTTCTTTTTGCATTGCTTTTTCGTGAATTTTTGGGTAATATTTTTTCAATTGATAAATAGGAGATGAAGAAGCATTTTGAAACATTTCTTTAAACATTTTCTTTATTTCAAAATTTTCTCTAATTGCATTAAAATCTTGATTGGTTATTTTCTCTATAACTAAAAAACAAGACTCATGCATGGTAATTGTAGTTTCTTCAACTAAAGCATGTTTGTTGCTAAAATACTTATACAGCGTTTTTTTTGAAATACCTAATTCACTGGCAATTTCATCCATAGTAACACTCTTAAAACCTAGGTTTAAGAATAATTCACTTGCTTTTTCTATAATTTTTTCTTTCATAATTTGAGTGCAAATGTACAACGGGAAACTTAAAAAACAAAAAAAGTTTCCAAAGTTTTAGTAATTTTTAACATTTCATTTAGAAAGAGAAAAATCTTTACATTATTTTTACAAAAAATTACAATTTTGGATATTTTACATTATCAGAAAGACTTTATAAACTATTTAGAGTCAAAACAATGGGTAAGTGAACCTAAAAATCTTTACGAACCTATAGATTATATTATTAAATTAGGAGGAAAAAGAATTAGACCTGTCTTAACATTGATGGCGGCCGATATTTTTTCTAACGATTATAAGAAAGCGTTACCAGCTGCATTAGCCGTTGAGGTTTTTCATAATTTTACTCTTATTCATGATGATATTATGGATGCCGCGCCCTTAAGAAGAGGTAAAGCAACTGTTCATGAAAAATGGGATACTAATACAGGTATTCTTTCTGGAGATGCAATGTTAATTTTGGCATATCAATATTTTGAAAATTATGAGCCAGTTGTTTTCCAGAAATTAGCACAACTATTTAGTAAAACAGCATTAGAGGTTTGTGATGGACAACAATTAGATGTAGATTTTGAAACTAGAAACGATGTTACTATTAGTGAATACATAAATATGATTCGTTTAAAAACATCTGTTTTGGTTGCAGCAGCATTAAAAATGGGTGCAATTGTAGCAGAAACAAATGATGAGAATGCAAATTTAATTTATGATTTTGGTTTAAATCTTGGTTTAGCATTTCAATTACAAGATGATTATTTAGATGCTTTTGGAAATCCAGAAACTTTTGGAAAACAAATTGGAGGAGACATCATAGAAAACAAAAAAACATTTTTATATCTAAAAGCTTTAGAGGTTTCAAACAAAAATGATAACGCTAAATTAAAATCCTTTTACAGTCAAAAATTAGTAGAAAATACTACCAAAATAATTGAAGTTAAAGAAATTTTTGTTGAAAACAATATACCAAGTTTAATTAAAGAGAAAATTGAAAGTTACACAGAAAAAGCTTTTACCACTTTAATAAAAATGGATATTTCTAATGAGAGTAAACAAAATTTAAAAAGCTTTGGTTTATGGCTTATGAATAGATCTGTTTAATTATTTTTTAATAATTAATTGATTGTAGTTCTGGTTTTTATTGTAAATATTTATTAAATAAATTCCAGAACTAAAGTTAGACGTATTTATATTCTCATCAATACTTATCGATTTTTTTATCAATATTTTACCATCAAGAGTCCTTATTACTAAAGTGCTTTTTTCTATAATATTTTTGATAAATAAATCTTTGTTTACTGGATTTGGATAAGCTCTAATATCTCTATGAACAGATTTAGTATTGGTATCTAAATTTAAGGTTCCGCCTTCTTTTAATTGATATCTCTTGTTTCCATTAACATTTGTAAAAGTTTGTTTAGAAGTAGCTGACCATTGTATTTCAACCTCTGTAATAACTACGTTATTTGCCAAACCAAAATGAAGTACTAAAGAATGTTGACTAGCATGACTTCCTTGTCCGTGAACTTCTTGAATTAACTTTTCTCCATTAACTGTTAAAATTACTTTTGCGCCAATAGCGTCTTTATTTATGGTTTGCCCTTCTAGTTCAAATTGAACCCAATTTTTACCATCAGTTCCATCTGGGTTTAATTGATTTTGAAAAAATGTTGTCTTTGGGTTGTCACTAGTAGATCCTTTTAAAACAACAACAATAACATCTAAATCTCCATCTTTATCGTAATCTGAATATGCCATTCCTCTACCTTTATTCTTATCATCTACACTAACTTTAGACTGCGTAAAAGTAGAATTACCATTATTAGTAAAAAGATAATTAGGGTCTTTTTCTCCAGTTCCAATAAAAGGGGCAGCAGGTATTCTTCCATTTGCAACAAATAAGTCTGGCCAAGTATCATTATTAATATCTAAAAAAGCAGTACCCCAACTAGTACTAAATAGACCGCCACCATCTAAAGAATAGGTGTTTTCTACTCCAGCTGAAGAAGAAATATTTGTAAAAACATTGTTTCCATCGTTCTTTAGTAATACATTTCTTCCTACATTACTTATATAGTAATCAAAATCTTCATCTTTATCAATATCTGCAGAAGAAATTCCCATAGCGTAAACTCCTACATCGGTATTTGTAGATTGAGAGACATTAGTAAAACTTGCTCCAGAAGAATTGTTTTTATATAATGTGTTTGGTGTAATAAATTCACCAAAATCATTGGCAACATAAATATCTTGATTATGGTCTTTGTTATAATCAGTTGGCATAACCGCTAAGCCGCATCCGTTATTATTTATGCCAAGAGCAGTAGCTTTTTCTGTAAAAGTATTATCACCATTATTTTCATAAAAAAAATCCTCAAAGCAATCGTGGTCAAAACCAATTACTTCATCATTTTCGTCTCTTATTACACTAGCATTTTTTTGATAATTGATAACATAGATATCCAAGAAACCATCATTATTATAGTCTAACATACTAGCTCCTGTAGAAAAACTTTCTTCTGTTAATCCCCAAGATGTGCCAGACTCTGTAAAGGTTTCATCTCCATTGTTGATAAAAAGTAGATTTCTGGTATAGTTCCCAATATTTTGTGTTCCTCTCCATGTGGTAACAAATAAATCTCTAAAACCATCATTATTTACATCGCCACTTACTACAGCAAGAGTATTGTAATTACCGGTTATAGATAGTCCTGTGTTATTAGTTTTCTCAAAAGTACCATCACCTTTATTCTTATATAAAGAATCTTCAACTAAACCGCCATTTATATATAAGTCCTCCCATCCATCATTGTTAAAATCAAAAAACAAGGCACCACCACCCATATTTGCTAAATCGTTAAAAAGATGATCTACACCAACTTCATTTGCTTTTTCAACTAATTGAGCAGAAATATTAAATGAAAAAAGAAGAGATAAAATGCTTATATATAGTTTCATATATTTTTAAAAAAAACAAATTAAAGATTATTTTTTTAAAAAAACCAGAAAATAATATTAATATTTAAAATAAACAGTACATTTGCATCCAATATTTTCGGTCCCATAGCTCAGTTGGTTAGAGCATCTGACTCATAATCAGAGGGTCCTTGGTTCGAGCCCAAGTGGGACCACATTTTTTCTATGTTGTTTATAAATAATAAATTTATATATTTGTAGAAATTTAATCAAAATTTCAAATTTTAATCTGGGGGGATAAAATGAAGAAAAAAACTTATTTGGCATTATTTTTAGTGCTTATATTTACATATACTATTAGCGGGCAAGTTATGCCACCGCCAGCAGGACCACCAGATCCACCTGGTTTACCAGTTGATGGAGGTATTCTTTTTCTGTTAATATCTGGTTTAGTTTATGGTGTCAAAAAGATTAGAGAATAATCTATAGAGTTGTTAATCTACTTACGTATTTACCAATAACATCAAACTCTAAATTAACAATATTTCCTAATTTAAGGTTTTTGAAGCCTGTATTTTCTAAAGTATAAGGTATAATTGCTACACTAAACCCTTTCTTTTTAGAGTTTATTACTGTTAAACTTACCCCATTTACAGTAATTGACCCTTTTTCTATAGTTATGTTATTTTTATCAGAATTATAAGAAAATGTAAATATGGTACTTCCTTTTTGATTTTCAATATTTGTACAAATACCTATTTCATCTACATGACCTTGCACTATATGTCCATCGAGTCTATCGCCAAGTTTCATAGCGCGTTCTAAATTTACAGTATCATTTTTTTTGAAACCACCAAGATTAGTTTTGTCTAGCGTTTCTTTAATAGCTGTAACCGTATATTCATCATTTTCAATATTGATAACAGTTAAACAAACTCCATTATGTGCAACACTTTGGTCTATTTTTAACTCGTTAGTTATATTACTTTTAATGGTTAAGTGAAGGTTTTCTTGTTCTTTTTTAAGATTCGTAATTTCTCCAAGTGTTTCTATAATTCCGGTAAACATATTATTAAATTTTGGTTACTTTTGTACAAATCAAAAATACTAATATTACAAGAGTTACTATGGATAAATCTGATAAAATTATAGTTGGAATTTCAATTGGAGATTTAAACGGAATTGGAATAGAGGTAATTCTAAAAACATTTGAAGATAAAAGAATGTTAGAATTTTGTACGCCCGTCTTATTTGGGTCTACAAAAGTAATTTCTTATCACAAAAAAGCTTTGAATATAGATACTCCTATTCATGGAATCACTTCTATAAACCAAGTTGCTCATAATAAAATTAATCTATTAAATATTTGGAAAGAGGAAGTTGCTGTGGAATTAGGAAAGGCAACTAAAATTTCTGGAGAGTATGCCGCAAAATCTTTAGCCTTTGCTGTAAAAAGTTTAAAAGAAAAAACAATTGATGTTTTATTAACTGCACCAATTAATAAAGAGAATATTCAGTCAGAAGATTTTAATTTTCCTGGTCATACAGAGTATTTAGAAGCAAATTTAGAAGGGAAAAGTTTAATGATATTAATGACAGACAAATTAAGAATTGGTCTTATTACAGGTCATATTCCTATTTCTAAAGTCGCAAAAACAATTACACCTGAATTAATTAAAGAAAAAGTTGCTACAATGCATGCTTCTTTAAAGATGGATTTTGGCATTACTAAACCTAAAATTGCTGTTTTAGCATTAAACCCTCATTGTGGAGATAAAGGTGTTATAGGTAAAGAAGATGACGATATTATAAGACCAACAGTAGAAGAAATTAAAGAAACTGGTAAGCTTGTTTTTGGACCTTATGCCGCTGATGGTTTCTTTGGTTCAGAAACCTATAAACAGTTCGATGGTGTTTTAGCTACTTATCATGACCAAGGTTTAGCGCCTTTTAAAGCATTGTCTTTTGGTGATGGAGTTAATTTTACAGCAGGCTTAAGTGAAATTAGAACCTCACCAGATCACGGAACAGGTTATGACATTACTGGTAAAGGTTTGGCGAACTCATCTTCGTTTAAAGAGGCCTTATTTACTGCAATTCAAATTTTTAAAACGAGAACGGAGTATAAAGAACTGACCAAAAACCCGCTTTCAGTAAGGAAAATATCAATAAAATAAATTTTTAATATAAAAGAGTGTATAAAAACAATTTTTTATATCTTTGCCCGCTCAATTGATGTTTGATAATGAAAGTCTTAAAGCAATTCAACATACCGTTTGTAGGATTAACCGAAGGAATTCATTTATTTGAATATAATATTGACAATACGTTCTTTGAAGCATTTAATTATGATGAGTTTGAAAACTCTTCATTAGACATTAAGTTAGAGTTTGTGAAAAAAAGTACTTTGTTTGAGTTGACTTTTTCAGCATTAGGCACCGTAAATGTTCCTTGTGATAGTACAAGCGAATATTATGATCAGCAAATAACTACGGTTTTACCTTTAGTTATTAAGTTTGGGCCAGAGTTTAATGATGATAATGAAGAAATTTTAATTCTACCACATGAAGCTTTTCAGCTAGACGTTTCGCAATTTATTTACGAAATGATTGTGTTAGGACAACCATCAAGAAGAGTGCATCCAAAAGTTTTAGACGGTACAATGGAGTCTAAAGCTTTAGAGAAGTTAAAAGAATTACAATTAAAAGAAGAGAAAACTGTTGATGAACCAGCAGATCCAAGGTGGAATAAATTAAAGAATTTAATAACAGAAAAAAATACATAAAATGGCACATCCTAAAAGAAAAATATCCAAAACTAGAAGAGATAAAAGGAGAACACATTATAAAGCATCTTATCAACAGATTGCTACAGATCCAACAACAGGTGAATCTCACTTGTACCACAGAGCTCATTGGCATGAAGGAAAATTATACTATAGAGGACAAATAGTATTAGAATCTGCAGTTGCTGAAGCTTAAAAACATTAAGAATTAATGTGAAAAACCCTCAATTTTGAGGGTTTTTTTGCGTTTTTAAAGTAAAAATGATTGTTTTTGATAACTTTTAACCTAAAAAGTAAAATAATTTTCATTACTTTGGAATCCCTTAACATTTGGATAACACACAAGAAATATGACTAAAATCACTGCAGCAATTACAGCAGTAGGGAAGTATGTTCCTGAATACGTTCTAACAAATAAAGAGTTAGAAAACTATGTAGACACTAATGATGAATGGATAACTTCTAGAACAGGAATCAAAGAAAGAAGGATTCTTAAAGGAGAAGGTTTAGGTACTTCTTATATGGCAATAAAAGCAACTGAAGATTTGTTGCAAAAGTCAAATTTAGATCCATTAGAAATAGATTTAGTAATAGTAGCAACTGCAACACCAGATTTACCGGTAGCATGTACAGCTGCATATGTAGCAACGGAAATAGGAGCAATCAACGCTTTTGGGTATGATTTACAAGCAGCATGTTCTAGTTTTTTATATGGAATGTCAACAGCATCTAGTTACATAGAATCGGGTAGATATAAAAAAGTACTATTAATTGGTGCAGATAAAATGTCTTCTATTATAGATTATTCAGACAGAGCAACGTGCATTATTTTTGGTGATGGAGCAGGAGCTGTTTTATTTGAGCCTAATAATGAAGGTTTAGGTTTGCAAGATGAATTTTTAAGAAGTGATGGAATAGGAAGAAACTTTTTAAGAATAGAAGCTGGTGGATCTCAAATGCCAACTACAAAAGAAACTGTAGAAAATAAAAAACACTTTGTATATCAAGAAGGGAAAACAGTTTTTAAATATGCCGTTTCTAACATGGCAGATGTTGCAGATAAAATGTTAACTAGAAATAATTTAACAGAACCAGACATTCAATGGTTGGTTGCACATCAAGCAAATAAAAGAATTATTGAAGCTACTGCAAGAAGAGTAGGCGTTTCAACAGAAAAAGTAATGATGAACATTCATAGATATGGAAATACAACATCAGCTACTTTACCGCTTTTATTAGCAGACTACGAAAATCAATTAAAAAAAGGAGATAATTTAATTTTTGCTGCATTTGGTGGCGGTTTCACTTGGGGAGCTGCATACGTAAAATGGGCATACAACTCATAAACCAAACAATTAAATAATAAGAAAAATGGATATTAAAGAAATTCAAAATCTTATAAAATTTGTAGCTAAATCTGGCGCTAGCGAGGTAAAGTTAGAAATGGAAGATATAAAGATTACGATTAAGACTGGTTCAGAAAAAACAGAAACTACTATTGTACAAGCAGTACCTATGCAAGGTATTCCGCAAATGGCAGCACCAATTGCTGTTGCTCCTGTGGCAAGCGAAATTGCAGTAGCTGCAAGTTCAGAAGCAGATGATGCTAAATACATTACAATTAAGTCTCCAATAATTGGTACTTTTTACAGAAAACCATCACCAGACAAACCTAATTTTGCAGAAGTAGGTACAGAAGTAAGTGTTGGTGATACTGTTTGTGTTATTGAAGCAATGAAATTATTTAACGAAATTGAATCTGAAATTTCAGGTAAAATTGTTAAAGTTTTGGTAGATGATTCTTCTCCGGTTGAATTTGATCAACCATTATTTTTAGTTGATCCATCATAAATTAGACATTAGATTTTAGAGGTAAGAAGTTAGACTTTATTTTGGGTCTAAACTTTGAACTTTTAAACTTTTAACTTTAAACTCTAAAAAATATGTTTAAAAAAATATTAATTGCCAATAGAGGTGAAATAGCATTACGTGTTATTAGAACCTGTAGAGAAATGGGTATTAAAACTGTAGCTGTATATTCTACAGCAGATGCAGAAAGTTTGCATGTTAGATTTGCAGATGAAGCAGTTTGTATTGGTCCTGCACCAAGTTCAGAATCTTATTTAAAAATGTCTAACATAATTTCTGCTGCAGAAATTACAAATGCAGATGCCATTCATCCTGGTTACGGTTTTTTATCTGAAAACGCAAAATTCTCTAATTTATGTGAAGAACATAATATTAAGTTTATTGGAGCTTCTGGTAGAATGATTGACCAAATGGGAGATAAAGCAAATGCAAAATCTACAATGATTGCTGCTGGTGTACCTTGTGTTCCTGGTAGTGAAGGTGTCATTGTTGATTTTGAAGATTGTAAGAAAGTTGCATTAGCAACAGGGTATCCTGTTATGTTAAAAGCTTCTGCTGGTGGTGGAGGTAAAGGAATGCGTGCAGTATGGAAACCAGAGGATTTACTTGACGCTTGGGATTCTGCAAGACATGAATCTAAAGCAGCTTTTGGAAATGATGATATGTATATGGAAAAGCTTATTGAAGAGCCAAGACATATAGAAATCCAGATTGTAGGAGATTCTTTTGGTAAAGCTTGTCATTTATCAGAAAGAGATTGTTCTGTACAAAGGCGTCACCAAAAATTAACGGAAGAAACGCCATCTCCATTCATGACCGATGATTTAAGAAAAAGAATGGGTGATGCTGCTGTAAAAGCTTCAGAGTTTATTAAGTATGAAGGCGCAGGAACTGTAGAGTTCTTAGTAGATAAGCATAGAAACTTCTTCTTTATGGAAATGAATACTCGAATTCAAGTAGAGCATCCAATTACTGAAGAAGTAGTAAATTACGATTTAATTAGAGAGCAAATTTTAGTTGCTGCCGGAGTTCCAATTTCTGGAAAAAATTATTTTCCACAAATGCATTCTATTGAATGTAGAATTAATGCAGAAGATCCTTATAATAATTTTAGACCAGCTCCTGGAAAAATTACTACTTTTCACGCTCCTGGAGGTCATGGTGTTAGAATGGATACACATGTGTATGCAGGTTATATGATTCCGCCAAATTACGATTCTATGATTGCAAAGTTAATTACTACTGCTCAAACTAGAGAAGAAGCAATTAATAAAATGAAACGTGCATTAGACGAGTTTGTAATTGAAGGCGTTAAAACTACAATTCCTTTTCATAGACAACTTATGGATCATCCAGATTATGTAGCAGGAAACTATACTACTAAATTTATGGAAGATTTCGAAATGAGCTAAATAACTATTATTTAGCTACAATATAATATCTAAAATAGAGAACACAGTTTGTGTTCTCTATTTTTTTTATCTTTATGCTAAATATTTATTATGAAGATAGACGGAATAGATAAGATTATTATAAAAACGCTTTTAAAAGATGCAAGAACACCTATTTTAAGTATCGCAAGAGAAGTAGGTATTTCTGGCGCTGCAATTCATCAACGATTAAGAAAATTAGAGAAGTCTAAATTGATTAAAGGCTACCAAATGGTTCTTAATCCGAAATTATTAGGTTACACAACTACCGCTTTTGTTGGTGTTTTTTTAGATTCAACTAACCAGTTTTCTAATATAATAAAAAGTTTAAAGTCTATTCCAGAAGTTATAGAAAGTCATTATACAACAGGTAAATATGCTATTTTTATAAAGATTATTTGCAAAAATAATGAAAATTTAATGCACCTTTTAAATAAAGATATTCAAGGTATAAAGGGAGTATTAAGAATAGAGACATTTATTTCTTTAGAGCAACAAATAAATAGACAAGTTCAGGTGTAAGCTTAACGATAATATTAAACCATTCGTCAACTAAATAAAACGATTAAGCTAACAAAAATAGATTTTACTTTTTTTTTTGTCATTTTTGTAAACCCTTTGTAATTTAACCGTTTATTTATAATGAAATCTCTTTCTATACTTTTAATTGATGATGATGAAATTGAAAGATTAAAGTTTAAAAAAGTTTGTAAAGACATTAAATTTTCTTGTTCTATAGTTGAAGCTGTAAATGGGAGTGAAGCTTTTAGTTTTTTAAACAAAATAAAAAACTCTTTTGATATTATTGTTTTAGACTTACATATGCCTAAAATGAATGGTTTAGAGCTTTTAATGAAGATAAAATTGGATAGAAATTTTAAGAATATCCCTATTGTTATTATGTCTAATTCAGAGGATGATGAAGAGTTGAAAAAATGTTACGATATTGGAGTTTCAGGTTACTTTACAAAACCAGCAAAATATACAAAGTATGCAAAGAAAGTGAAGTCTTTGTTGAAATATTGGAAGCAAAACAAGCTTATTTATTAATATCTTATTACAATAAAACTAATTTAATTTAGATGGAAATTCCTAATTTACTATACATAAAAGAACTTTCTGGAGGAGATATTTCTTTCGAAGAGAGTATAATTACTATTTTAAAAAAAGAATTTCCAGAAGAAGTTTTATTGTTTTCTGAAAATTTTAAAAATAAAAATTATACTGAAACTGCCAATAATGTACATAAAATAAAGCATAAAATCAGTATTTTAGGTTTAGAAAAAGGTTTAGAAAAAGGTTTAGAATTAGCTTCTAAATTTGAAATGGAGTTAAAAAAAGAGCAAACAGGTTTATATGAACAATTTGTAAATATTTTAAACAAAATTCACGTATATTTAGAGGATAAATAATCCCTCTAAAGGTTATGAATTGTATTATAATAGATGATGATGCTACTGCTAGACTAATTGTAAGTCAGTTGTGTAAAAAAACAGAAGAAATCTCTGTAATAGAAGAGTTCTCATCTGCAATCGATGCTATTAAATACTTGAATGAAAATAGCATAGATCTTATTTTTCTAGATATCCACATGCCAACTTTTTCTGGTTTCGATTTCATTAAAACCTTAAAATCTTCACCAAAAATTATTTTAACAACTTCAGATAAAAACTTTGCATTAGAAGCTTTTGAATATGATTGTGTTGTAGATTACCTTTTAAAACCAATCTCTTTAGAGCGTTTTGAGAAATCAATACAAAAATTAGCTAATCTTAAAGGTTTAAATACAGAAATTTCAGAGAGTAATGTTAATACTGAAAATTTTGATTATTTATACGTTAATGTTGATAGAAGGTTGGTGAAAATAAATATTCCTGAAATCTTTTTAATAGAAGCTAAAGGAGATTACATTAACATAAAAACAGAAACCAAAAATTACATTGTTCATTCTACATTAAAGAAAATAGAAGAGAAGTTACCATCTTCATTGTTTCTTAAAATTCATAGATCTTATATAATTAATACTTCAAAAATTATAGATATAGAAGACAATACTGTTCTTATTAAAAAGAACGTTATTCCAGTTAGCCGATCCAAAAGAGGTGAGTTAATGAAAAAATTAAACTTATTATAGTTTCGTTGACACCTTTTAACCTAGTAAAACTTCCATTAAACGAACCTTCAAGTAAGGTTGTCGAAATTAATTAAAATTAAGAGCTTATTGTTATTTCTTTGCAGTGTAGTAAGTAGTTTACTACATGATAAAGTTGAGTTAATTATCAATCATAAGTTGGGGGATTTATTGATTGAAAAAAAGAGTAGAATTAATTTTCTACTCTTTTTTTTGTTTTAGAAAGAGTTTAAAAACAAAAAAAAACCGTAACAAATAAATATTACGGTTTCTTGTACTGAAGGCGGGACTTGAACCCGCACGGCCATTACTGACCACTGGATTTTAAGTCCAGCGTGTCTACCAATTCCACCACTTCAGCATGGTATTTATAGAATAGAGCGAAAGACGAGATTTGAACTCGCGACCCCCACCTTGGCAAGGTGATGCTCTACCCCTGAGCTACTTTCGCAGTCTTTTTTTTAATGAACTTATACTCTTTTTAAATATTCTTATTTAAAATTTAAAACTATAACTAAATATGGTTTTAAATAAATAAAGAACTCAATTATTAAGAGCGGTGCAAAGATAATAAGTTTTATTAATACTACAAATACTTTTCACTTTTTTTACTTCAATATATTATATTTATTAAAAAAATAGTTTTCATTATAGTTAACCTCTTGTTTATCAGAATTTTTCTTTGGCTTAAATTTTGTAATAAAACGAGCTAAGAGTTTTAAATTACTCCAAAAACATCATTAAATGACATAAAATCATTTTTTGAACCTATAAAAAAGCAATTACTAAAGTGTTTTTAATATTTTAGTAATTGGTTAATCAATTTATGATTATGAAATATTTAAAAAATGTATTTTTTGTTGATGAAGCTTTTGATGTAAACTTTAATAGTAATTATATAGATGCTTTATGAAGTATAGAAAAAGGTTTTAAATTAACTATAGTAGTTTGGAAAGAAATTAAAAATTTCTCTATTCCAACAATTCAAAACCCAAATTTATTGATTAGTTCTAGAAGTGATAAAAACCCTCAATAAGATATAACAAAGGATATTATACAAGTTTATAATGTTGGTGCTTTTAATTTAGATTCAAAAAAATAGCTAAATGATGGTTATTTGCAGATAGATGATTTTGGGAACTAACATTTTGGTTACCAGGACAATTCGATTTAATTTAACATGTAATTAAATTATTTTTATTACCATAATTACTAATAATTTCTTAAGATAGCACACATAAAAAATATTAAAACATGAAGTTAGAGATACTTATAAGATCAGATAATTTTAACGTTCAAAAAGGAATTATTTCTAAAATTAAAGATTTAATAAACTTTAAGAATTTAGAACCTGGTGAGAAATTACCTTCAGAAAGAATGTAGTCTGAAAAATTTCAAGTATCAAGAAGTAATGTTAGAGAAGCAATTCAAAAACTAAAATTTTATTAGAATTAAAAACAGTAAGATTAGCGGCTACAAGAAGAACAGAAGACGATTTAATATATTTAGCAATTGCAAAAGCTTTTGGTAACAATACCATGAACAACTTTATGCTTATAATTATTACAAATTTTGAAAAACATCATGTATGTGATGCTGGCTTACCTCAAAGAGGTATTAAAGACATCAAGCAATTTTTGATGCTATAAAAGGATAAAACCCTTAATTAGCAAAACAAAAAATGAAAAACCATTTAAAAGAGTTGTATCAATACTGCTATCAAACAGAGCAATAATACTTCAATTATTAACTACACCTCTAACGCAAGTTGGAATGCTGGTGGGTCTGGAGCAGGGATTTATGGTATTTCTAAAGCAGGAATTCATGCTCAAATTAAAGCTACTAAACCAGAAGTATTCGCTTCATGGGCAAACAATATTATGTTAGGTAGATTAGGTCAACCTGAAGATGTTGCAGGAGTAGTTTCATTTTTAGCTAGTAAAGATGCAGCTTTTATTACTGTAGAAACGATACAAGTAGGTGGCGGACAGGCTTTAGGTATTTAATATAAATAAACTTATTTATTAAGTCCCTTTTCATTTTTAATGAAAAGGGACTTTTTTTTATCAATTAAGAAAAATCCGATTTCATTGTTTTCAAAACCTATTTCAAAAAAGGAAGATATTTTATTTTAAGTTTTAATATTTTTTTGAGTCGAGTATTTTTTGAATATCTTCAAACATAATAAAAACAAACTAAAACATAAACAAGATTATGGACAAAAAACTAGTAACATTCGGAGAAGTAATGATGCGTTTATCGCCATCAGGATATACTATGTTTTCTCAAGCAACTTCTTTTGATCTTGTAGTTATTTGGGTATGAAAGCAGCACATGTAACACGTTTTCCAGATAATGCATTAGGTAAAGCTGCAACTCAATTTTTAAGAAAATACTGGTTAAGTACTATAAATGTTATTTATGGAGATAATATGTTAGGTAAGTATTTTCTACAAAAAGGAGCGGTTCACAGATCTAGTGAAGTAATTTATGAAAGAGAAGGTTCTGCCTTTTCATTAATAAAACCAGAAATGGTAAATTAGGAAGAAGTACTTGAAGAAGCAGATTGGTTACATTGAACAGGGATTACTCCAGCCGTTTCAGAAGGCACAGCTCAATGTTGTTTGGACGCAATTAAAACCGCCAATAAAATGAGAATTAAAGTTTCTGGTGATATAAATTCGCGTGATAATATGTGGTAATATGGAAAAACCATGCAAGAAGTAATTCCAGAATTAGTAAAAAATACAGACATTGTAATTACAAGCAATTATGGAATTCATCAAATGTTTGGTCTTGGAGTGTTAGGAAATAGATTTAGCGCTTCAGCTAAATTATTAATGGAAAAATTTCCAAGAATAGAAAAAGTTGTAGGAAAAACAAGAAAATCTATAAGTGCTTCACATCAACAAATTCAAGGTAAAATGTGGGATGGTGAAAAATATATTAAAGCTAAAAAGTTAGATATAACCCACGTAATAGATCGTGTTGGTACTGGAAATGCTTATGCGTCTGGACTTATTTATGGTTTGTTACAATATGAAAAGGACGATAAACAAGCATTAAATTTTGCAACTGCAGTTTGTGCATTAAAACACACAGTTGTTGGAGATGTAAATATGGTTTTATTAGACAATGTACTTAGTTTAATGGGTGGTGATACTTCAGGGAAAATTAAAAGATAAATAGTTTTATTTCTAGAAGCTATTTCCTGCTTTTCGCTGTATCTTTTTTTGAGAAAAACAAAAAAAGGATGTCGCTTCAATCAGGGCTAAACATGTTTGTTGACTATCTGTTTTATATGAAAATAGGTGTTTTTCCTTGTTCTTTTTTTAACTCAAAAAAGCTAACTTCGCTAACTACGTTTATTAAAAGTTGAATAAACGTGAAGACGTTAGCAAACATATGACCCAAACTGTATGAAAATAGGAAAGAAAATAATTAAATTGATTTTATATTTTTTGCTAATTCCAACAACTTATATAATTGTTTCTTTAATTCTATCTTCAATAACAGTTGACAGAATTGTGAATAATGAAAGTTCTGAAAAACTAATATATTTAAATACAAATGGAGTTCATCTAGATATTGTAATTCCAATGGAGAATGTTGACAGTTTATTGTTATCAGGAATAAAATACAACAGAAACGAAAAATATTTATCTTTTGGTTGGGGCGATGAAAATTTCTATATCAATACACCAACTTGGGGCGATTTAACTTTTAGCAATGCTTTTAAAGCAATGTTTTTGGAAAGTTCAACATTAATGCACGTAACTCGTTATAGACAGAAACGTTCAGGTTGGATTGAAATAAAAGTAAATGAATCTGAATTACAGAAATTGAATAGTTATTTACTGAACACATTTGAGATTAATGAAAACGGAATGAAGATAATTCTTGAAAATAAAGGTTATTCCTCAGTAGATGATTTTTATAAATCGAAAGGAAGTTATTCCTGTTTTAAGACTTGTAACAGTTGGGTGAATATCGGGTTTAAAGAAAGTGGTTTAAAGTCTTGTTTATGGACACCTTTCGATTTTGGATTAATGAATAAGTATGAGTAAAATACGTTTGCTAACACAGTATAAGATTAGTTGCTAGTTTTGTGAAACAACGTTAGCGAATGTCAAAATTCTAAGCAAACAAAGTAGCAAAAGATTCTTCAATCTTACCTACTAAAACCAATCTTATTCCGTGGTTTTTAGAAGAAATTTTGTTGTATTTAGAAGCAACTAAAGTTTTATAGCCTAATTTTTCTGCTTCAGTAATTCTTTGGTCAATTTTAGAAACAGGTCTGATTTCCCCTGCCAAACCAACTTCTGCAGCAAAACAAACATTTGGATTAATTGCAACATCTTGGTTGGATGATAAAATTGCAGCAACAACAGCCAAATCTATTGCTGGATCATCTACATTTATACCTCCAGTAATATTTAAAAAAACATCTTTTGCACCTAATTTAAAACCGGCTCTTTTTTCTAGAACAGCTAAAATCATGTTTAAACGTTTTAAATTATAACCTGTTGTAGAGCGTTGAGGTGTTCCATAAACTGCTGTAGAAACCAAGGCTTGTACTTCTATCATTAAAGGCCTAATTCCTTCTAAAGTAGAAGCAATTGCGGTTCCGCTTAAATCTGCATCTTTTTTAGAAATTAATATTTCAGACGGATTTGAGATTTCCCTTAATCCGTTTGAAAGCATTTCGTAAATTCCTAATTCATTGGTAGAACCAAATCTATTTTTTTGACTTCTTAAAATTCTATAGGTATGATTTCTGTCGCCTTCAAATTGTAAAACAACATCTACCATGTGTTCTAAAATTTTTGGCCCTGCAATGTTTCCATCTTTATTAATATGACCAATTAATAAAACTGGAGTTGCAGTTTCTTTAGCGTATTTAATTAATTCTGCAGCAGTTTCTCTAATTTGAGAAATACTTCCTGGAGAAGCTTCTATAGAGCTTGTATGCAATGTTTGAATAGAATCTATTACTAAAACTTCTGGTTCAGTTTCTTCAATATTTTTGAAGATATTTTGTGTGTTGGTTTCTGTAAGAATTAAACAATTAGAATTATTAGCTTCTAATCTTTCTGCTCTCATTTTTATTTGAGATTGACTTTCCTCACCCGAAACATACAATACTTTTTGACTAATATTTAAAGCAACTTGTAATAATAAAGTCGATTTACCAATACCTGGTTCTCCGCCCAAAAGTGTTACAGAACCTTTTACCAATCCGCCACCAAGAACTGTATCTAATTCGTTATTATTGGTAACAACTCTTTCTTCTGGGTTTAGTTGAATGTCAGCAATTTTAAGCGGTTTGTTTACGTTTTGTTTTGCAGTTGTAGATTGTTTCCAAACGCGTTTTTCTTCTTTTTGTATTACTTCTTCTACAATGGTATTCCATTCTTTACAAGCACCACATTGTCCTACCCATTTTGCATGTTGCGTTCCGCAATTCTGACAGAAAAAAGTTGTTTTGGTTTTAGCCATTTTAAAAAAGTTACAAAGTTTTAGAGTAACAAAGTTACAAAGTTTATAAGCATGTAACTTTTAAAATATCTTCTAAAAGTTAGCAAATACTCGCGTTAGTGATTGAAACGACATCCTTTTTGCTTTTTTTGCAAAAAGATATAGTGGAAAGCGAGACCTTTTTAGGGAACGCCCAAAAACTATTTATTCTTATTGTAAATAGGTAACATTAAAAATGCTAAACCACCAAAAACAACAATCATTGCAGTTTGTGCAGTCCACATAATCCAACCAAATGCGGTTGCAGGTTCTGTTGGAATATCAAACAAAGCCAAAGCACCAGCTACAGCAACAGGATATAAACCAACGCCACCATTAGTAGCGGCTATTGAAAAGCCACCAGCTATAAAGCCGATTAAAATTCCACCAATAGGAACATTTAAGTCTTCAATTGCAGGTATTGTTGCCCAAAACATTGCAACATACATTGCCCAAATAAACACAGTATGAAAGATAAAAGCCCATTTGTTTTTCATTTTAAAGATACTTGTAACACCTTCTAATAAACCAGAAACAAAGTTTTTAATTTTTAATAAAAAACCTGATTTTGCTTTTTTTACGAAAGATCTAAAAATGAAAAAACCAATAACTAGAATTGCTAAACCAATACCAATTTTTACTGGATCGAAGTTTTTTGTTAGCAAATCGTAAATAAAATCGAATTGAACAAAAAGTGTGATTACGATTATGGTAAGCATCATTATTAAATCTGCAATACGTTCTGCTACAATAGTTCCGAACCCTTTTTCAAACGGAATTTCCTCGTAGTTTGCCATTACTGTGGCTCTAGAAATTTCTCCTGCTCTTGGCAAAGCTAAATTTACTAAATAACCAACTAAAACTGCTAAAACACTATTTGTGAATTTTGGTTTAAAACCTAAAGGTTCTAACATAAACTTCCACCTGTAAGCCCTAGATAAATGACTTAAAACTCCGAAAAATAAGCCAAGAAATATCCAACTATAATTAGCTTCTTTAAAATATGTACCTAAAGTTTCGAGAGAAATATCCGATAAAGAATACCAAACTAAAAAACCTCCTAAAGCAAGAGGTAAAATAATTTTTAAAATATTTTTAATATTCAAACTACGTAAGTGTATTATCTTTCTCGTTTGGGAAAACCAATGATGGTTTAAAGTTTTTAGCTTCTTCTAATTCTAAAAACCCGTAAACAATTAAGATTAAAATATCGCCTTTTGCAACCTTTCTAGCTGCTGCTCCGTTTAATGTGATTTCTCCACTTCCACGAGGTCCAGGAATTGCATATGTCTCTAAACGTTCTCCATTATTGTTGTTCACAATTTGAACACGTTCTCCTTCTATAATATTTGCAGCATCCATTAAATCTTCATCTATGGTTATGCTTCCTATATAATTTAAATCTGCACCAGTTACTTTAACTCTGTGGATTTTTGATTTTACTACTTGTACTAACATATTACAAAAATAGTACTTTTTTAGTTATTAATTTTTAAACGAATATTATCTATCAATCTAATTTCTCCTGCAAAAACTGCAATAAAAGCTCTGTATTTATTATTAGATTCTTTGATTATTACTGTTTTTAGTGTTTTTTCATCAGCAATTGTAAAATATTCCAATTCTAATAAAGGATGCTTTTTAAATTGTTTTTCTACCCATTTATTAACTTTAGTAACATTTTCTGTACCAAATTTTTTCTTCGTTTTTTTAAGTATTTTATAAATAAGAGGTGCAATTTCTCTATGTTCTTTGGTGAGTCTTGTGTTTCTAGAGCTCATTGCTAAACCATCTTTTTCTCTAAAAATGGGGCAACCTTTAATTTTTACATCTAGGTTGCTTTTCTGTACCATTTTTTTAATGATTTGTAATTGCTGAAAATCTTTTTCTCCAAAATATGCTTTATTGGGTGTTACAATTTCAAAAAGTGTTTTAACTATAGTACCAACCCCATCAAAATGTCCATCTCTAAACTTTCCTTCCATTTGATGTTCTAAACCATCAAAATTAAACTTTTCTGAAGTGATTTTTTCTGAATAAATTTCTTCTACAGAAGGCGTAAATAAAATATCACAAGAAACAGATTTTAGTAATTTAACGTCGTTTTCTAATGTTTTTGGATACTTTTTTAAGTCCTCAACATTATCAAACTGTGTAGGATTTACAAAAATACTGACAACTGTTGTGTCGTTTTTTGTTGCTGCTTTTTTAATTAAAGACAAATGCCCTTCATGTAATGCACCCATAGTAGGTACAAAACCGATGCTTTTATTTTTTGCTTTTATTGTTGATAAATAGTCTTTTAATTCTTGTTTTGTTGTAAAAATTTTCATGCTTAAAAGTTCAGTAATGTGTGCAAACTTACCATTTTAACACGATATTAGCATATTAATTTGTACTTTTGCGCTTCTTATAAAAGAGATTGATTTAATGAAGGACAAGAGAATATTATTTGTTTCGTCTGAGGTAGTACCTTACTTGCCCGAAACAGAATTATCGTCAACAGCATTTACTGCTGCAAAAAACGCACATTCAAAAGGAGTACAGACTAGAATTTTTATGCCAAGATTTGGTGTAATAAATGAACGAAGACATCAATTACATGAGGTTATTCGTCTTTCTGGTATGAACCTGGTTGTTAATGATGTAGATATGCCACTAATTATAAAAGTAGCTTCTATACCAAAAGAAAGAATGCAGGTTTATTTTATTGATAATGAAGAATATTTTAAAAGAAAAGCGGTTTTTACTGATGAAGATGATGAATTGTTTTCAGATAATGATGAGCGTGCAATTTTCTTTGCTAAAGGAGTTATAGAAACTGTAAAAAAGTTGAATTGGGCGCCAGATATTATCCATGTTCATGGATGGATGGCTTCTTTGTTACCTCTTTATTTAAGAGAATTTTATAATGAAGAACCATTATTTACAGAAAGTAAAATAGTAACTTCGCTATATGATAATCCTTTTGAAGGAAGCTTAAATGAAGGTTTAGCAGATAAAGTTAAATTCGATTTAGGTAAAAATGAAAAAGTAGCAACTATAAAAACACCAAACTTTACTAATATATTAAAGAGTGCCATTGAAAATTCAGATGCAATTATTCATGGTAGTGAAACAATTTCTGATGATTTAACTTCTTTTATAGAAGAACAAAACATACCAGTTTTGGAATATCAATTAGAAAACTTAAAGGAAAGTTATTTAAATTTTTATACCGACTTAATAGCGGTTAATTAATTATTTTAGTGTGAGAAAAATTATTAAAAAGAGCGCTTATTTAAGCGCTTTATTATTGGTTCTTTCAGGAGTTATATCTTGTGAAGAAGACTTTACAGACATTGGTACAAGTATTATTGGTAATTCTAAATTTACTACAGACTCAATTTTTTTAGAAGTAGAAATTACTCAAAGAAATATTGATGCGATTCGAGGAGATAACTTATCAATAGGTTCTATCGGTGAATATTTATTAGGCGTATATCAAGATGAAAAAGGTCATTACGAGAAAATAGAAGGGTCATTAGTTACTCAAATAGGGAATTCTATTAATTTAGATCTTACCTTAAGAGAAACAGATACAACCACTGTAACATCAATTATGGAAAACGCTTTTATAAAGTTACCATATATTGCAACAAAAAAAACAGATAATACCGATGGTACACCTGTTTTTAGTTTAGATTCTGTTTTAGGAAGTACTACAGTTGGTGTGTCTTTAAAAGTATATAGAAATATGACATTTCTTAATACTTTAGATCCACAAAACCCAGTCCAAGGGAATTCATATAAAACAAATTCTATTTTTGAAAAAGGGGAGTTGTTAAATGAAAATGCAAATTTTACATTTATACCAAATGCTAATGATACTATTTATGAGTTTGATAGAACTTTAAAAGATGGAAGTATATTTAAAGATACCTTAAAGTTAACAAATGCAAATCCTTTTTTAGTGATTCCTTTAAATAAGGCCTTAATGAAATCTTTATTTTTTGATAAATTTGAAGATGACGAATTTGCTTCGCAAGATGCGCTTAACAATTATTTTAGAGGATTAATCATTGAAGCTTCTGGTAATGAAAATTCTTTGGTACCTTTTAGTAGTACAGCAGCTTTAAACCCAACTTTAGAAATTAACTATACAGGTACAGTTGAAAAAATTTCTAATGGTGAGGTTTTAGATACACTAAAAAGAACTGCTTCTTTTAGTCTATCTGGTTTGTCTATTGTTAATAATAGGTTATATAAAATGACACCAGAAACCAGTCCTGCAAACGCAAACCAAGTAATTGTGCAAGGTGCAGCGGGAAAAATTGCTGATGTTAAAATTTTACAAGGAACTCAATTACAGGATTTAAAGGATAAAAAATTGTTGATAAATGATGCAACCTTAACGTTCTATATAGATCAAAGTAGAGATGTTGCAGCAATTCCTGAAAGATTATTTTTATACAGAGAAGAACCAAATTTTTCTGCTCAAATTAAAGATGCATATAGCGAAGGGTTTGATAATTTTTCTGGAATTTTAGAAAAAAAAGATACGGATGGAGATGGTGTTAGTGATACGAATGATAACTATAAGTTTAAAATTACAGATTATATTTCTGATGTCCTAGGACCTGCTTCACTAAATAATTCTAATTTGGTTTTAAAAGTATATAATACAACAGATAACCCTGTTAAAAATCAAGCTTTAGATAAGGTAGTTACAAATTATAGTTGGAACCCAAGAGCGGTTACTTTAACAAATCATTTGCCTAGTAATGGTGTAATTGAAGGAACTAGAAAGGCACAGCTTAAGATTATATATTCAGAAAGGAAAAATTAAATAAAAAAATAATTGTTATGTGTGGAATAACTGGTTACATAGGTTTTAGAGAAGCATATCCAATAGTAATTAGCGGTCTAAAAAGATTAGAGTATCGTGGTTATGATAGTGCAGGAATAATGATGTATGACGGAGACAAAATATATCTTTCTAAAACAAAAGGAAAAGTATCCGATTTAGAATTAATTACGAATAAAGAAGAAGAAAGAAAAAATGGAAATATAGGAATGGGACATACTCGTTGGGCTACTCATGGAGTGCCAAATGATGTAAATTCTCATCCACATTTTTCTCAAACAGGAAATTTAGTTATTGTTCATAACGGAATTATTGAAAATTATGATTCTTTAAGAAAAGAACTAATTTCTAGAGGATATACTTTTCATAGTGATACAGATACAGAAGTTCTTATTAACTTAATTGAAGAAGTAAAAAAACAAGAAGGTTGTAAATTAGGAAAAGCTGTTCAATTAGCATTAAATAATGTAATTGGGGCGTATGCAATTTCTGTATTTGATAAAACAAAACCTAATGAAATTGTAGTGGCTCGTTTAGGAAGCCCTATTGCAATTGGTGTTGGTGTAAATAATACAGAGTTTTTTATAGCTTCTGATGCTTCACCTTTTATAGAATATACAAAAGATGCTATTTATTTAGAAGATGAAGAAATGGCTATTATCAAACTTGGTACAAGCATAGAAATTCGTAAAATAAATGATGATTCTTTAGTAGATGCAAATGTGCAGAAGTTAAAAATGAGTTTAGAGCAAATTGAAAAAGGTGGTTATGACCATTTTATGCTTAAAGAAATTCATGAACAACCAAAAGCTATTATAGACACCTATAGAGGAAGAATGTTAGCTGATGAAGGAATTATAAGAATGGCTGGTGTAGATGACCACATGAATAAATTCTTAAATGCAGAAAGAATTATAATTGTTGCTTGTGGTACTTCTTGGCATGCTGGTTTGGTAGGAGAATACCTTATTGAAGACAAAGCTCGTATTCCTGTAGAAGTAGAGTACGCTTCAGAATTTAGATATAGAAACCCAATTATAACATCTAAAGATGTAGTAATTGCTATTTCTCAATCTGGTGAAACTGCAGATACACTTGCTGCAATTAAATTAGCAAAATCTAAAGGTGCGTTTGTTTTCGGAATTTGTAATGTTGTCGGTTCATCTATTGCAAGAGAAACTGATGCAGGTGCGTATACGCATGCCGGACCAGAAATTGGTGTAGCATCTACAAAAGCATTTACAACTCAAATAACTGTTTTAACTTTAATCGCTTTAAAATTAGCATCAAAAAAAGGAACGATTTCAAAATCTGAATTGAGAACATTTTTACAAAAAATGCAATTAATACCTGCAAAAGTAGAAGCACTTTTAAAGATTGATGAAAAAGTGAAGGAAATTGCTGCGGTTTATAAGGATTCAAAAAACTGTTTATATTTAGGAAGAGGTTTTAATTTTCCTGTAGCATTGGAAGGAGCATTAAAATTAAAAGAGATTTCTTACATACATGCAGAAGGATATCCTGCTGCCGAAATGAAACACGGACCTATTGCATTAATTGATGAGAATATGCCAATCTTTGTAATTGCTACCAATAAAGGGCATTACGAAAAAGTGGTTAGTAACATTCAGGAAATTAAATCTAGAGCAGGTAAAATTATTGCTGTTGTTACTGAAGGAGATACACAAGTTAAAGAAATTGCAGATCACGTAATAGAAATTCCAGAAACAGAAGAAGCATTAGCACCTTTGTTAACTACAATACCTTTTCAATTACTGTCTTACCATATAGCAGTAATGTTAGATAAGAACGTAGATCAGCCTAGAAATTTAGCAAAATCTGTAACGGTAGAATAATATATTTTCACTTTTTGATATATAAATAAAATCCAGCAATAAGCTGGATTTTATTTATATATTATCATGTACTTTAACATGATTACCATCATTCCAAAGAGTTAAAATATTTGTGGCAACACTTGCGCCACTTCCTGCAGCAATTGCAAATTGACTGCGCCAACCAGCAATTGTCCCACAACAATAAAGATTATTTTTTATAAGATGATCTTTATTTTTAAGTTGAATTCTATCTTTTATAGGATCCGCTTTTTGATGCGGTTCAATAAAACGATCCAAACCATCAATACTAAAAGGTTTAGAGTAGTTTAAGGCAATAACTACAGTTTTACACGTGTAAGTGTCTTTATTTGTAGTTACTTGATATAGGTCCTTGAAATCTTCAATATCACAAACTTTTTCGTTTTCTATTTGAGAGATATGTGGATATAGTTCTGTAAGTTGTTCTTTCCCGTTAATTAAGACATTAGAACCTAATGTTTTTGGAGATAAACCCAAAACATTATTAAACAAGGCGTTTTGTAAATGAGAGGTTTTTTGATGTAGAATAATGCCAATATTTTTATCGGTAGCAAATGCTTTATTTTTGGCAGAACCTAAAACCAATGCGCATTGCATTCCAGAAACACCACCACCAATAATTAATACATCAAAATTCATGTTAAATAAATAAAGCTTTAATATTCGTAGCAAATAACTTTACAGAAATAGCTAATAAAATAACACCAAAAACTTTTCGTATAATTTGAATTCCGTTAGGGCCAATTATACGTTCTATTTTAGATGATGTTTTTAAAACAATATAAATTAAGATTACATTTAATAAAACTGCAGTAATTATGTTTTCTATATGAAATTCTGCACGTAAAGAAAGTAAGGTTGTTAAACTTCCTGGTCCAGCAATTAAAGGAAATGCTAAAGGAAAAACAGAAGCGGTTATTGCTGTTCCTTCATCTGTATCTTTATATAATGTTATTCCTAAAATCATCTCTAAAGCAATAAAAAACAGAATAAAAGAACCTGCAACTGCAAAAGAGTTTACATCTATACCAATTAGACTTAATAAACTTTGTCCTAAAAAAAGAAAAATAATCATAATTACACCAGCAATTATAGATGCTTTTTCAGATTGAATATGACCTACTTTTTTACGTAAATCAATAATAATAGGAATGTTTCCTATAATATCAATTACTGCAAACAATACCATAAACGCTGTGACAATCTCTTTAATATTAAAATTCATCTTGGTTGATTTTATTTTGTAAAATTAATCAACTAACTTTAGCAAAAGGTAAAATTATAGTAAAAATTTAATCTATTTTTGCAAGATGTTTCAACTAGGAAAAACCATCGTTTCAGAAGATATTATAGAAAAAGATTTTGTATGTAATTTATCTGCATGCGGCGGTGCTTGTTGTGTAGATGGCGAAGCTGGCGCACCGTTAGATAAAGAGGAAGCCAAAATTCTGGAAGAAATTTATCTGAAAGTAAAACCTTTTTTACGTCAAGAAGGAATTGACGTTATCGAAAAAGAAGGAACTTGGGTTACCAGCGAATGGGGAGAAATGGAAACTCCATTAATTAATAATGCAGATTGTGCGTATGTAATTTTCGATGAAAAGAAAACTGCACTTTGTGGAATTGAAGAAGCATATAATTCTGGGGCAATTGATTGGAAAAAACCAGTTTCTTGTCATTTATATCCAATAAGAGTTAAAGATTACAGTGAATTTTCTGCTGTAAATTACCATAAATGGGAAATTTGTGATGATGCTTGCTCTCTTGGTAAAGAGCTTCAAGTTCCTGTTTACAAATTTGTAAAACAAGCTCTGGTTAGAAAATTTGGGAAAAATTGGTACGATGAATTAGAAAAAGTTGCAGAAAAACACCTAGAATAAAGGAATCTTAAGAATCACTTTTGTGCCAATTGCAGTTTTACTTTCATCTATTAAATCTTCATAAATAATTGAATAATCATTTTTAAGATTTTTTACAAAGTTTGATAACCTTTCTCTTGTAAGATTTATTCCTATCGATTTTCTGTTTATAGACTTTTCCGATTTTATTTTAGCAGAAGCTGTTCTTCCTATTCCGTTGTCTTCAATTGTAATTAGAATGTACTTTTTATCCTCTTCATTTACAGAAAGAATAATGTTTTTGTTCGATTTTTTAGAAGATAAACCATGCCAAATTGCATTCTCTAAAAAAGGTTGCAATACCAAAGGTGGTATTTTTATTGTTTGCAGTTTTAGTGTATCATCAAACTTAATTTGAAAATCGATTTCATTAGAAAACCGAATGTTTTCAATAGCCATGTACAAATCCATTGTTTCTAATTCTTCTTGTAAAGAAATTTCTTTCGTGTTAGAAGCTTCTAAAATTCTTCGAATTAATTTAGAAAATTTGTTTAAATATCTGGCAGCAAGTTTCTGCTCATTGTTAATGATATATAATTTTATAGAGTTTAAAGCATTAAAAATAAAATGCGGATTCATCTGACTTAATAAACTCGTTAATCTTAACTCATTTATCTGTTTTTCATACAGGGTTTCTATTTCCGAAAGTTTATAAATTTCAACTTTTTCTGATAATTTTTCATTCAGTTGATCTTTTAACGCTTCATTATTTTTTAATTCTGTAATTAAAAGCAGATTGTAATCATCTCTTTCTTGTCTGTAAATATGAAATTTATACCCTAGACCAATAGAGATTGTAATTGCTTCTAAAAGTACGCCAATCATAAATAAATCTATAGGTCTTACAAACTCAAAAGGATATTCTCTTATTGTTGAGAAATAAAGTGCTAATAACGAAAACCCTAAAAAGAAAATGAGCCCAAAAACAAAGAATTTATTGATCTTATTTTCAATTCTATACATTGTTTTCAAAATAAAGAAAACAATAAGTAGTGAAACTGGCGTAAAAACAAGCATAAAAAATTTAGCCATGTATTGTCTATCAAAAACTACTAAATCAATAATGAAAAACAAGGTACAAAAGACACTTGTAATTAAAATATAGCGTGTAATTAGATTCGCTAATTTTTTATCTTTTACTTTTAAATTTAAAAAATGAATTGAAAACCAAGAGTATAACATCCAATAATAAATTTGTATAATCCAAGTAGCACCTATAAAAAAGGAATGAAATTTTTCTGATATATAATTAGAACTTTCATTAGTGGTTTTTGTTATTAAATAGATAGCTACCAATAATAAATACCCAGCATAAATTGCAAAACTCTTATCTTTTGTATAGAAATAAGAGACGGCATGATATATAATTAGAATGAATAGCACTCCTTGTAACCAGGTTGGAAAATTTTGAAAAAATAATTCCATAAGTTTAATTTAAAGGTATTTTTAGAGCTACTTTGGTTCCTAACGATTCTTTATTTTCATCAATTAAATCTGTAAAAATTAAACTAAAAGAATTTTTAAAACCTTTAATAAAATTATGTAAACGTTCTTTGGTTAATTCAATTCCTATAGATTTTCTGTTAATTGTTTTATTAGATTTTATTTTTGCAGAAGCTTTTCTACCAATTCCGTTGTCTTTTATTTCAATTTGAATAAAATCTAAAGATGGTTTAAAAACGGATAAAATAATTTTTTTATCACCTTTTTTAGATGATAAACCATGCCAAAGCGCATTTTCTAAAAATGGTTGTAGTACTAACGGAGGAACTTTTATAGTGGATAAATCTAAAGAATCATCAACTTTTATTTCAAATTGAATTTCATTAGAAAAACGAATATTTTCTATATTCATATATAAATCTACAGTTTCTAATTCTTCCTTTAAAGTAACTTCTTTTACAGAGGAGGATTCTAATATTTTACGAACCAATTTAGAAAACTTATTTAGGTAATGCACTGCATTTTTCTGTTCATTATTTATAATATAATGTTTAATGGAATTTAATGCGTTAAAAATAAAATGAGGGTTCATTTGGGTTCGTAAAACTTCTTGCTCTAAAGTTAAAATTCGTTTTTCTTTTAGAAACAAACGTTGTCTGTACAGAAAGTATAAAATGGCTATTAGTAAGGTTAAAGTTACTAAAACAATAATCCAAATATTTCTATTTTTAACAAGTTGTAGTTGTGCTATTTCGTTTTGTTTGGCTAAACTTTTTATTTCATTGTTTTGTCTGTCACTATCGTATTTTATAATTAAATCATTTACGTATTGCGTGTTTCTTTCATTAGAAGTTTTACTTTCAAATTCATCAGAAAGTTTATAATATTTTAAAGCAGTTTTATAGTCTTTTTTATACTGATATAATTCAGACAAATGACTAAAAGCATATGATATTGATGAAGAAAAGTTATGTTTTTGAGCAATTTCTAACCCTTTGTTTAGGTTTTTTTCAGCTTCAGAAAAAAGCTTTAATTTAGATTGTGCCCAACCTAAACTAACATAATAAAAAGATAGGTATTCTTTATTACCAAGTTTTACTACAGCATCAAAATTTTTAGTTAATAACTGGATAGCTACAGTTGGTTTGTTCTGTTTTATGTAGATATTTGCAATACTACTATTGCAAATTATTTTACCGTACGTATTATTAATTTTATTGTTTATAGTAATTGATTTTTGATAGTATTCTAATGCTTCTTCTATTTTTCCTTGTGCGTCTTTTGCATAACCTATATTCTGGTAATTAATAGCTAATCCTAATTGATTATTAATACTATTTTCTATTTCTTGAGATTTTTTAAAACGCTCAATAGCTAAATCGTACTGTTTTAAAAGTAAATAAATATTACCCATACTATTTAAAGAAACAGCAATACTTCTTCTTAAACCTAAACTTGGTTTTTCTATGGTTTCTGCTAATTTTAAAGCTTCATGATTATAATCTAATGCAGTTCTGTTTGCATCTATTTTTCTATAATCTACACCTAACATATTCAAGCTAAAAACTCTAAACTCTATGCTATTTGCTCTTATTGCAGTTTCTAATGCAGCTTTATGAGTTGTAATTGCTTTTTGATACAATGAATAGTTTCTGTATTGAATTCCTAAAAGGTTTTCTACATAAGCTTTTCCGTCTAAATAACTTTTCTCTTCAAACTTTAAAACAAGTGTTTTCAACTTTGCAGTATCTCTTCTAAACGGACGTAAAAAAGAATTAATACTTTTATAAGTAATTGGTTTTGTTATAAGAATACTATCTATTTGAATAGAAAAAACAGGTTTTTTTTTCTGTGCATTTACAGAGAAAAAAGTACAAAAAAGAAAAATAGCTACTAGTATATGTCTCATAGATTAAATTTTTTCTAAAAACTCCGATTTCCTTTGTCTAGAAACAGGGATTTTAGCGTTGTTTTCTAAAACAACATAACCATCAGTCTTTAAAAATTCTTTTATTTTATTAAGGTTAATGATATACGAATTATGAATTCTAAAAAAATGATCTTTAGGTAATAACTCATCTATTTCTTTTAACTTTTTAGTAACCACAATTTTCTTGTTTTCTGATAAAAATAAAGTAGAGTAATTACCATCTGAAGCGACATAAAAAATATCTTTAGGCTCTAAAAACACCAGCTTACCATCTGTATTTATAGTTATTTTTTTATGATTTAATTTTTTATTAAACTGCAATAAAATGTCTTCAAACTTATCAGCATTAAAACCTTTAGTAATATATTTTTTAACTTTAGTAATTGTTTCACTTAAATCATCTGTATCAATAGGTTTTAAGAGGTAATCTATTGCTTCATTTTTTAACGCCGTAATTGCATACTCGTTATAAGCCGTTGTTATAACCACTGCAAAATCTTTTTTATCTAATTTTTTTAAAAACTGAAAACCATCCATTGTAGGCATTTCTATATCTAAAAAAAGACAATCTATTTGCGAGTTTTTTAAATACTGAAGTGCTTTTTCGGGTTCTGTAAAGGTTGCAACAACTTCTAAATCATTTTCAAAATTAGAAAGTTCCCAGGTTAGTCCTTGTATTGCTTTTGGTTCATCGTCAATTATTACAGCCTTAATCATAGAAGTCAATTTTATCAAAGTTAAAACTTATTTTCTTACAAGTTAAAATTCTTGTGTAAACTGTTTGTTTTTATATGTATTTAGTACTTTTTTATTGATAGTTGGTGTTTTTTTTAATCATGTGTAGCTATAAACCAACTACACAGAATTTTAAGCCAGTTATACAGAAGCTATTTTTTTAAGCATATAATTATTAAATATTTGTTGTAGAAAAAAGTATTAACCAAAAAAAAATTCGATGAAACTGACTAAACTACTTGTTTTAAGTATTCTATTATTAGGAACAAGCACTTCTGTAAATGCACAATTTTGGAAAAAAATAAAAAAGAAAGTACAAGACAAAATAGAGCAAAAAGTTGAAGAAAAAATAGATAAGGAAACAGATAAAGTTATTGATAAAACTTTAGACGGAAAAAAGAAAACGGAGAAAAAAGAATCAAAAATTAAACAATCTACAGAGTTGCCAAAGTTTACTGGAGGTTCAGGGATTTTAAAACTGAATAATTATGGTTACCAATATATAACTAAAGATATTGGTATTTCTGTTTATGGTAAATTCACAAAAGAAAACATATCTAACTCTATAAAAACATATAATGAAGATAGAGTTATAAAACCTGTAGATGCTTACCCAGAAGGATATGCGTTAGCTTTTAATGGAAGCGGGTTTTTAAATCCAACTGGAGGACAAATTATAATTCATCATGCAGATAGTAATAAAATTGTTTTCTCTTTAAAAGGAACTTGGAACACTATTGGTGGAGATAAACCTATTAACGGGTCTTATATAAGTTTAAATGTTTCTAGTATTGAGGACAATAGAGTTGATAATAACAATTCCATTTTTAATAAAAACACAGTAACTGTTTCTATACCAGATACTTTTTCTTTTACTTCAAGTTTAGAAATGCAAATGACTTCAAACGGAGGTAACAGTGCAAATATGGAGTTCTTATTAGGAAACTACTCAGATATTTACGCAATGTCTATTTCGTCGAAAGAAATGGGAGAAAACGCTAATGTCTATAATGTAATTACTCCCAAAAGCATTACTATGTTTATTAGTGCTGCTGGTATGAAAATGAAAAAAACAGTTCCTCAAGAAAAATATTCACAAGCAGATTTTTCTGACAAAGTACCTAATAATCCGGAAGATTTAAAGAAAACAGGAGCGTCAAAATCTATTTTAGGATATACTTGTTACGAGTACAAGTATGAAAAAGAAGGAAATTATTTTACGGTTTGGGCAACTAAAAACTTTCCTATGCAAGGAGCAAATATTTCAATGTTAGGTATGCATGAAGGTGGTGTAATAGATGGTTTTGTTTTAGAGTTAAATTGGAAGTCTGGCAATGAAACTGCAAGTATGAAAGCTGTAAAATATAACAAATATAAAAATATAACCATTAACACAACAGAATATAAATCGATGGGATTTTAAAATTTAGAGTAAAAAAAAATAGAAAAAGTCACCGAATAAAAATAAATAAATTACTATGAAAACAAAACTACTATTCTTAATACTATTCTTTTGCGCCTTTTTTTTAAAAGCGCAAATAGACAATACACAAACTTGGGAAGTATTTTACCCTGGAGTAAAACTAACCTATCATATTAACGCTTGTGCAAACAATGAGGCAGAACCAACTACAGATGAATATTTTTGGTGCGATGGCCCAGATAGAGTAACAACAGAAAGTTTTGGGCTTACGCATGGAAATATTATTTCTTCTCATGAGTTTGCATTTAATAATGAAGACTATGTTGTTTTTGCTACCCAAAAAGGAATTTCAATCTACAATAAAACTCAAAAAAAATGGCATAATATTTCTTTTTTAATTTTTGGTGAAGATAGTGTGGGGAATGATTTTCATGGAGCAATTGACGATGGGAATGGGAATGTTATTTTTCATGGAGCAAGTAATGGAACACAAAAATATAGTCTAACAAACAATACAATTACCCAAATTAATAATCAAAATTATGGTTTTGAACAATTTAAAAAAAATGAAAATGCAGGTGATTTTAAAAATAGTATTTGGGCTGTTTCAGGTAGTAATTTAATGAAATATCACGATGGTACTTATGAGGTTTATAATTATCAAGATTTAGGAATTGGTTCTAGTAGAATTATTAAAGGAATAGATATAAGTGCAGATAATAAAATTTATTTAGCTGTTGAAAATGAGGGAATTGTGGTTTTTGATGCCCTAACAGAAACGACTACTTTAATTACGGAAGCAGATGGTTTACCATCGAAATTGTTATTAGATTTAGATTTTGATGCAGATGGATATTTGTGGATTACTTATCGAATTGGTTTTAATGGTGGAGTCTCTAAATGGGATATTACTAATAATTCTTTTGAGAATTTTGAACATACTTTAAGTAATGAAATACTTAGGTTTGATAGAGTAGAAGCTCTAGGTAACCAAATATGGCTTACTCTAAAAACAGCTACTGATCAAAACTTATATGGAGCTTATGCACTTACTTTTGATAGTAATAACGCTCCATTATGGAAACATTATGACGAAGCTTTTTTTCAAGAGAAAGGATTTGTAGAACACTTTTCCTTTTACAGTAATCGATCTGGAATTTATGATTTGACTTCTTATGGAGACAAGTTGTATATGTCAATGACAGGAAGTGGAACTGTAGTTTATGAGAATGGTAAATGGCAACACTATAGTGCTATGCATAACAATATTCCTTCAGGAAATAATAGAGAAATAGGTTACCTAAAGCAAGATAAAACTGGCGGAATTGTATTTAATACTTTTACTAATATTTCTAATAATAAAGATATTGTTGTAGTTTCTAAACTAAAAGATAATGTAATTGAAAACTACCCATTAGGAAGAGGTATTACACATGTAAGTGGCTTTCAAGAAAAAGGTCAAATAGATGAAAACGGAAACATTTACGGAAAATACATAATTAATAAAGATGGAAGTAATACAAATAGGTTTTCAGTACTTAATTACCCAGTGTTTAATAACTTGTTAGAAGATTACTCGCTTAATTCTGGAGATGAGTTTGCTGTAGAAGGGTTAAATAGATGGTACTATGATAAAAATGGAAAAAGATTGACCAATATAGACACAAATGTTAATTATAATGCAAATAATTCTAATTTCGATTTTGGAACAGCAAGTTTAGCTTTTTTAACAGAATCACCAGACGAACGTGTATGGGCAATTTCAGTTTCTAGCGGTATTCAATGGTATGATCCAATTACAGACACCAAAGGAGTTTTAACATTAACAAATTTAACAAATAGTAATCATACAGAAATTGGAAGCGTTTCTCAATTACTTTTTGCTACAGCTACAAACGAGTTATGGTTAATTGGCCAAAACGGAGTAATATTTTTAAAAAACGGAGTAGAAACTCACAAACTATTAAAAGCAGATTACCCAACTTTAAGCTTTATTAAAGATGCTAAATTAGATGCAGATAATAACTTATACGCCTTAAGTTCTAGTGGTATTTTAAAAATTTCAGATGTAGAAAATGCTTCACCTACAACTAAAGAATTTCTCTATACTTCAACAGATTTGGGGCCAAGTATAACAAATTTTAATAAACTTACAATTGATAATGAAGGCAATAAATGGTTGTCGACTACTAGTCAATCATTACCTAAATTATTAAAATTTAAAGAAGTAAATGATGCTGCCGGAATTGTGAACGCAGCAACAACAAGTAGTTTAAGAGGAAAGGTATCAGGAAAAATATTTGTTGATATTAATGAAAACGGAACCTATGATGAAGCAACAGAAATACCAGTCCCTAATCAATCTTTAAATATTAAAAACGCTAGTTCTTCTTTTATTGTCTATACAGATGCACAAGGAAATTATTCATTTCCTGTACATATAGCCAATCAAACTTACGAGATGGCTTTAACTTCTTTAGATGGTTTTTCATATTCTTCCGATAGAATATATAAAGTAGATGTTGCTAATTTAGATGCAGATTATAGTAATAATAATATCGCTTTAAAAAACGAGGATATTAAAAGTCTATATGTAAAAGGGTCTGCAAAAGAAGGTGCTTGGGGTTTTGTAAGAGATGGTTTTGATAATAGATTTGTATCTGCAATAGGGAATTTATCAACGACTAAAACATTTAATGATGTTAAAGTACGTTATCAATTTATTAATACAAATGAGAATGCTTCAAATTATAACGTTAATGCTATTGAATCGATTAGTATACATCGTGTAAAAGACAATCAGAATAATCATATTATTAATAAAATTAATATAGACCCAAGTAAAAGTCAATCTTGGAAAGTAAATTTAGATAGTAATAATTATACTGTTTCTACAGATAATAGCCCAAATTTTACAAAAGTAGATGTAGATAGAACAAAAACATTAGAAATTGAAATAGGAACTATAGATCCACATGAATCTATAGTTTTAGAAATAAAAACTACTCTTTTCGACCCAACAGCAATTGGAGATGTTATTCAGTTTGGACCTACAGCAATTTCTACTACAAATTGGGAAGCAGCAGCAAGTGGCAGAAATAATATTGAAACAGATAATTGGATAGATACTACTCCAGAAAGTGAAGACACAAGATCAGGTAGAGATGAAGATTTTTCACCCTATGAAGAACCAGAAGATATTTATGAAGATGAAGATGATATTTATAGAAAATCAAAAGACATTTATTCAGATGGACCTTATTATACTCCAATTTTTAGTTCCTATGACCCTAATGATAAATTAGTTACTCCAGGAGTTCCAGATAAATTAAATGAGGTAGATATAGATAAAAAATGGCTAACTTATACGGTGCGTTTTCAGAACAATGGAAACTTTTCTGCCAAAGACGTATATGTTTTAGATACTATTAATGATAAGTTCGATAGAAATTCTTTTAAAGTATTGGGCAGTAGTCATACTATTAAAGTATCCGAAGTTGGTAGCGAAACAAAAAGTATTAAAAAGTTCTTATTTCAAGACATTTATCTACCAGACAGTTTAACTAACCCAGAAGGAAGCCAGGGTTATTTTAAATACAAAATTAAAGCCAAAGAAACAATTGCCGAAAATACCATTGTAGACAATACAGCTTATATATATTTTGATCAAAACCCCGCGATTATTACCAATACAATTCAGAATAAATTTAGAACACGCGCAACTGCATCTGTAGCTACTATTGAAAAAAGGGAAGATTTTTTATTGTATCCAAATCCAACAACATCAATTTTTACAATAACAACAGCCTCAAAAAGTATTGAAAGCATAACAATCTTTAATCTTTTAGGAAGAAAAGTAAAACAAATAAAAGGAAAGAATAAAACCAAAGTAGAAGTACCAATTGTTAATTTATCAAAAGGGATGTATTTGGTGAAAGTTTATTCCGAAGGAAAAATTATATCTAAAAAACTCATTATTAAATAAATAATAACACTAAAAATCAGTTAACTATGAAACATTTAAAAACAATTTTTAAAAACAAAGTAAAAGTAACATTAGTAAGTTGTTGTATTGCTTTTATGACACTTACAAGTTGTGGTGTTAATGATGATGAAACGTTAGATTGCGCTAATGGTACTTGGGTGCAGTCGGTACAAACAGAACTTAACGCTTGGTTAAGCGCAGCGCAAGTTTATGGGTCAGCCCCAACATCTGCAAATTGTCAAAGCTATAAGACTTCTGGTCAAGCTTATTTAAATGCACTAGAAAAAATAAAAACATGTGTACCTACTGTAAGTTTAGAAGAGTTTGAAAAAGCGCTGCTAGAAGCAAAAGAAGCGTTAGAGGAAACTTCTTGTTAATTATTTAAGCTCATTACAAAATAAAAAGTGAGAGTAGTAAGAACCACAATTAATTAAATTAGGGGTTAATATGTATTAATTGTGTAAACAGCATCAAAGAAATTTGATGCTGTTTTTTTATGGCACGTTCTTTGTTTTAACATAGTCTTAACATTTAAAAACTTTCTAATTATGAAAAACTTAAAAAAGATTCCAACCAAACAATTAGAAAAGTTCTCTAACATTTTTACTCAGTTAGGACTTGTATTAGTGCTTTTTATTGTCTACTTAACATTAGAGCACCAAACCGTACAAAAAACAGCAATTGTTTTTGAACCCGAAAGAAGCAATGTAGTTTACATGGAGCTCGATACAGAGATTCTTTTTACGAAGGAACCCAAAGTTGTTCCTAAAGTAGAAATAGTTAAAGCGTATCCTTTTATTCTTGATAAAATAGAAAAAGGAGATAATACTATAATTGAAACAATTATTGACGTATCTACAGAAGAACCAACACTAATTGATCTTGATAGTTTCGTTGAAATTGATGAACCTGAAGTTTTTAAACCAGAAGATGCAGTTCCTTTTTTTAACTTACAAAATGCACCTGTTTTTAAAGGCTGTGAAAATTTATCAAAAGAAGAAAATAAAATTTGTTTCGATAAAAAAATGAAAAAATTTGTACAACGTAATTTTAATGCAGAATTGGCAAACGAATTAGGTTTACATTCAGGTAAGCATAAAATTCAAACACAATTTATTATCAATAAAGAAGGTAATATTATCGATGTAAAAATAAGAGCACCTCATAAAAGGTTAGAAAAAGAAACACAACGTCTTATTAATAAATTACCAAAATTTAAACCAGGTAAGCAGAATAATAGAACTGTAAAAGTCAGGTATATTTTACCAATTACTTTTAGTGTAGAGTAAAAGTAAAACCCAATCGAAAGGTTGGGTTTTTTATTGAAAAAATATTTTTTATTTGTTATTTTTGTAAAATGAGAATTAGTCAATTTTTAGATGCTACTTATTTAAAAACAGCAAATCAAGTAAATCTTACCGAACAAGAAAATCAACAAAAAGTAGTTGATTTAGTAAATGAAGCAATTTTGTACAATTATAAATTGGTTATGCTTCGCGCAAAATACATTCCTTTAGCAAAAGAAATGCTTAAAGAAGCAAATTCTAAAACTTTAATAGGAACTGTAATTGGGTTTCATGAAGGAATTTATTCTACAGAAGAAAAGTTAGAAGAAGCACAAAAAGCAATTGATTTAGGAGCAGACGAATTAGATTTTGTAATAAATTTTGAAGCTTTTAAAAAGGGAAATATTAATTTAGTTAAAAAAGAAGTGACCAAAGGCATAAAACTTTGTCTTAAAAATAATAAAGTAATAAAATGGATCATTGAAGTTGCTGCGTTAACAAACGAAGAAATAATTGTAATTTCGCAATTAATAAAAGAAATTGTTTTTAATAATTTTGGTAAAGAAAGTGCTGATAAAGTTTTTGTAAAATCATCAACTGGTTTTTATATCACAAAAGATAACAAACCAAATGGAGCTACTTTAGAAAGTATGAAGCTTATTTCTGAAAATGCAAAACCATTAAAAGTAAAAGCGGCTGGTGGCGTAAGAGATTATGAAACTGCATTAAAAATGATAACTTTAGGTGTAGATAGAATTGGTACATCATCATCTAAAGAAATTGTAAACAAAGAAAAAAATATAAATACAACTAGCTATTAAAGTTAACAAAATAGCAACTATATAATTATAGGATGATAAAAAAATATATACTACTAGTTTTATTGTTTCCTTCAATATTATTGGCACAATCAGAAAGATACCCAATTTTTGATGTCTGTAAAGGAAATGAAATTAACTCTATTAAAGATTGTTTTTATGAAACTACAAAAAAACACTTTTTTGCAGATTTTAAAACACCAGCAGTTGTAGAAAATGAAAAATTTAAAGGAACAGCAAATACCCTTTTTGTGGTTAATGCAGAAGGAGATTTTAAATTAATTTATGCAAATACACCTTATGATGAGGTTAGAAAAGAGATAGAAAGAGTTTTTAGTGAGTTCCCTAGAATTACACCAGGTTGGTATAATAACCACGCAATAGAAATGAAGTTCCAACTTCCAATTTCTTTTCCTGTTAGTAAAAATACAATTCATAATATAGTCAAAAACACAGCTACTGATAAAATTGAGTCAAAAGAAGATTTATTTGAAGTTGTTGAAAAAAACAAGATTGCAGATTCTACTTTTTTAGAACATAACAGCCAGTTAAATATTCCTTTTACACACCAAAAGTATGTAGATTATGAATTTGCACTGCACAAAGCAAACGGAACACATACAGCATCTAAACCATATATCTATAATGAAATTAATCAGTATTTAGATTTATCAAAAGAGAAAAAAAAGTTTCTAAAACCAGAAAAGAGAACATGGTTTGGCAATAAATTATGGAACGAGCATTTATTACAAATTAAAAAGAAAGATTATTGGTTAACATTAGATTTCTTGGTAGACGCTCAATTAGGAAAAGATAATTCAGACCAAACATATACTTATAATAATACTAGATTGGTAACTATAAATGGAGGTTTAGGAAAAAACTTTTCTTATTCCGCTACAATTTATGAAAGCCAAGGAAGGTTTGCAGATTATATAAATAGCTATATTTCTAATACAGCAGTAACTACAAGACCTAAATTTTCGGAAGGATTAGTTCCAGGAAGAGGAAAAGCGAAAGGGTTTAAAACTGATTCTTACGATTATCCTGTAGCAGAAGGTTATCTTTCTTATACGCCAAACAAGTTTATGCAATTTCAATTTGGTAACGGTAAAAACTTTATTGGAGATGGTTATAGATCTTTTGTGTTGTCTGATGTTTCTTCGCCAACAACCTATTTAAAAATGAAGGTTGATTTTTGGAAAGTACAATACACAAATGTTTGGATGTGGAATACAGAACCATCAATTTTAGCAGCATCTAACCCAAATGAACATGCAAGAAAATATGTTGCTGCCCATTATTTAAGTATTAATTTAAATAAAAGATTAAATATTGGCTTTTTTGAAAGCGCAATTTCAACAGGTGAACAAGGTTTTGATGCAGGTTTTTTAAATCCGATTATGTTTTACCGAGCTGTTGAATTTAATAGAGGAGAAGATGCAGGAAACGCATTGGTTGGTTTAACAGGTAAATACAAGTTAAATAATAACGTTTCTTTATACTCTCAATTAATTATTGATGAATTTTCCGTTGGTAATTTAAGTGATTTGGGAGATTGGCGTAATAAATTTGCATTTCAAATAGGTGCAAAATATTTTAATGCTTTTAAAGTAGAAAATCTTTTTCTTCAATTAGAATACAATTCTGCTAGACCATATACTTTTGCACATAAATCGCCAATTTTAAATTATGGTAATTACAGTCAACCTTTAGGACATCTTTGGGGAGCTAATTTTTGGGAGGCAATTGCAATTACAAGGTATAAGAAAGACCGTTGGAGTGGAAGTGCAAAAATAATTTTGGGTAAAAAAGGATTCGACTACCAAGATCAAGCTGTAAGTTATGGTGGAGATATTTATCAATCTTATGAAGATAGATTTGCAGATACTGGTAATGAATTAGGCCAAGGAAATACAGCAAATATATTTCTTGCAGAGTTTCAAGGAAATTATTTATTAAACCCAGCGAATAATTTAAGCCTTTTTGCAGGTTTAAGTTATAGAAGTTTTACGCCAGAAGTTTCTTTAACAGGTTTTCCTGAAGGAAATAACCTTTGGTTGTCTGTTGGTGTAAAGGCCGATTTGTTTAATTGGTACTTCGATTTTTAATTTTGTAAAACTTTTATAAAAACTTTAGTAAATAGTAAAAGATATTTATATATATTTACAGCGTGATTTTCATAGATCACACTTTTTCTTTTTCATAGCAATTTTCCCACTCAATTTATTGAGTGGGTTTTTTTATTTTATATATCTAACAAAACCTACTAAAATCTATGGTAAAGTCATAATTATCAAATATCTTTGCATCCGAATTGTAAGAGAATGAATTCAACCATTACAACAGATAATAAAACATCCATGCAAATACTAATTAATGACTTTAAACAGCTTACTAAAGTTGGTTTGTCTTTAAGTGTAGTGTTTTCTTCTGTTGCTGGTTATTTATTAGCAGTAGATGTTATTAATTACACCACGTTAATTTTGTTAGCTATTGGTGGTTTTTTAATGGTTGGTGCATCTAATGCTTACAATCAAATTATAGAAAAAGATACAGATGCCTTAATGAAACGTACAGAAAATAGACCTTTACCAACTGGTAGAATGTCTGTTAATGTTGCTTTAACTATTGCAATTTTGTTTACAATTGTAGGAATATCTATCTTATATAGCATTAATGCAAAAACAGCTTTGTTTGGTGCAATTTCAATCTTTTTATACACAAGTGCTTATACTCCATTAAAACCAGTAACACCTTTAGCCGTTTTTGTAGGTGCAATTCCAGGTGCAATTCCGTTTATGTTAGGTTGGGTAGCAGCTACAAATCAATTTGGTGTAGAAGCAGGTATTTTATTTATGATTCAGTTTTTCTGGCAGTTTCCACATTTTTGGGCAATTGGTTGGTTGCAATTTGAAGAATATAAAAAAGCAGGTTTTAACATGTTGCCAATGAATACTAAAGACAAAGGCGCAGTAAAGCAAATTATTTTTTACACAGTAATTATGATTTTAGTTTCTGTTGTACCTGTTTTAAAAGTTTCAGGAGCGTTTTATATTTATCCTGTAACGGCAGTAATTATTGCACTTTTAGGTGGAGTTATGTTATTTTATGGAATAAAATTACATAAAACGGAAGATAATGTTGATGCTAGAAAGTTAATGTTGGCAAGTGTTTTATATATTACAGTAGTGCAAATTATATATGTTGTAGATAAATTTTTACATTAAAAATGATAGACAAACAAACATTACAAGCAGAATTAACCACTGCAAAAAAGAAATCGGCAAAACCAATGTTATGGGTTTCTATGATTAGTATGGTTATGTTTTTTGCAGGATTAACAAGTGCCTATGTAATTAGTATGAAAAGAGACGATTGGGTTTCTTTTGATTTACCTGATTCATTTTTTATAAGTACAGTTTTAATTGTTGCAAGTAGTATTACTTTATTTTTATCTCAAAAATTATTAAAACAAAACAAAAGACAACTCTCATTAATATTAGTTGTAGTAACTTTATTATTAGGTATTGGTTTTGTTTGGCAACAATATGTAGGTTTCAATCAATTAAAAAGTGTTGGGTTGTTTTTTACTGGACCAGAAAGTACAGTATCAACATCTTTTATCATTGGTATTACATTTATGCACGTTATTCACTTGTTGGCGGGCTTAATTGTGCTTTTGGTTGTTATTTATAATCATTTTAAATACAAATATAAATCGGACGATATGCTTGGGTTTGAACTAGGTGCAATCTTCTGGCATTTTGTAGATATATTATGGATTTACCTATTTTTCTTTTTCTATTTTATCAAGTGATAGAAAATAGTTATTTTTGGCAAACTAATTAAGAATAAATTAACAGAGAATATATATGGAAGCAAATATTGCTGTACCTTCTGATAGTGAAGAAACTTGGAATGGTGGTGGAAAAAAACCATTAGGAGCAAGTTATGGTAAAATGATGATGTGGTTTTTTATCGTTTCTGATGCTTTAACCTTTTCGGGGTTTTTAGCAGCTTACGGTTTAACACGTTTTAAATTTATTGATTCTTGGCCAATTGCGGATGAGGTTTTTACGCACGTTCCGTTTTTTCACGGTAACTATCCAATGATTTATGTAGCATTTATGACGTTTGTCTTAATTGCATCTTCTGTAACTATGGTATTAGCGGTAGATGCTGGTCATCATATGAACAAAAAGAAAGTAACTTTTTATATGTTCTTAACCATTATTGGTGGTTTAATATTTATTGGTTCTCAAGCATGGGAATGGAATACTTTTATTAAAGGTTCTTATGGTGCTGTTAAAACTACGGATGGTAAAGTTTTACAATTTGTAAAAGATGGACATCAAATAGCATTATCTGATTTTGTTGTTGGAGAAAGAACTGATGATAGAGTACAACATGAAAGGCAAAACGGTTTATGGTTCGAAAGTGAAGGAACAGTTTCTACGTATTCTATAGCGCAAGTAATTAGTGCTTATAATGCAAACCCAGATATTCTTGTAAAATCAGAATATATAAATGCTGATGAAAAAAGCAAAGTAATTCTCTCTAGAGAAGAAGGCGCTTTGCAATTAGCAAAAACCAAAATGGTTGTAGAAGGAGCTAACTTGAAAGTAAATGAATATGGAAATACAATTTTTGCAGATTTCTTTTTCTTTATCACAGGTTTTCACGGATTTCACGTTTTATCTGGAATCATAATTAATATCATTATTTTCTTTAATGTTATTCTTGGAACTTATGAACGAAGAGGACATTATGAAATGGTAGAAAAAGTAGGATTATATTGGCACTTTGTAGATTTAGTTTGGGTATTTGTATTTACCTTCTTCTACTTAGTTTAATAAAAAAAAGGCCTTTAGGCTTCATTTAAAATTGTCTTTCCTGTAAAAGTAGGAATCTAAATAGCATTAAAAAATGGCACACGAATCGAATTTAAAAAGAATTTGGGTAGTTTTCGGAATTTTATCTGTAATTACTATAGTAGAGGTTATCTTAGGTATTTATAAACCTGCAGCCTTACATCTTACTAGTTTTTTTGGAACAAGTCCTTTAAACTGGTTATTTATCATTTTAACTTTAGTGAAAGCTTATTATATTACTTGGGCATTTATGCACATGGAAGGAGAAACAAAATGGTTAAGACGCTCTGTTGTTTGGACCGCAGTTTTTCTAATCTGTTATTTAGTAACTTTACTCTTAATAGAAGGAGATTACTTACATAGCACACTTGCGCCACTTGTAAAATGGTAATTTAAATAATTTATAAGGTGGTTTTAACCACCTTTTTTTTTGCAATAAAATTAATTTTTGCATTTTAATAAAACCAAAATGAAACAATTAACAAAAAAGAGAATTGTATTATTCTTGCTTTTTATATTTCCTTTAATCTGTTTTTTAATATTATCTACAGGAACAAATAATTTTACAAGACTACCTATAATCACTAAAAATATTTTAGACATTTCAACAATTGATACTACAAATACATTTAAAGAAAATGTAACCATAGTTTGTTTTGTTGGTAACGATGTAAAAAAGACGAAAGGTGGTTTCTTTAATTTAAATGAGAAGGTTTACAAGAATTTTATTGAGTATAAGAAATTTCAAATTGTTGCCATCTTTCCTGAAGGAAAAGAAATAGAAGTTGAAAAATTACAGAAAGAAATAAGCGCTTTTACAGATATGGTAAAATGGAATTTTATTTCTGGTTCAGAAGAAAATATAACAAACCTTTATAATAGTTTTAATACAAATGACTCTTTAGATAATCTGTATTCGTCAAAAGTGTTTTTAGTAGATAAAAATGGTGAATTAAGAGGTAGAATTGCAGACCAAGATAGTAAGAATGGTAAGTTGTTTGGTTACAATATGCAATCTGTTTCTGTATTAAACGCAAAACTAAAAGACGATGTAAAAGTTCTTTATTATGAGTATTACGCTGCGTTTAAAGATAAAAACAAAAATAAAGCAGATAGAAAAGAAGTAGGGTTATGAAAAAAAAATATTCTTATATAGGTGTTTCATTTATTATACTTTTATTCGGAATTTATGTAGTTAGAAACATAGACAGAAGAATAGATGATAATGATCTTGTAGAAGGAGATCGTTTAAATAAAGTTGATAAAAAATCTAAAAATAAAGAAGTTTTATATACTTTTAATAAAGTGCCAGATTTTGAGTTTATCAATCAGAATGGAGAAATAGTAACCAATAAAAGTTATGACGGTAAAGTATATGTAGTAGAGTTTTTCTTTTCTACTTGTCCTACTATTTGCCCAATTATGAACAAACAAATGGTAACAATTCAAGATGAGTTTTCTTCAAATTCTAATTTCGGGATTGCTTCTATTTCTATAACTCCAGAAATTGATACTCCAGAAACTTTAAAAGAATATGCAGTAGCAAATAGTATTACTCATAAAAATTGGAATTTGTTAACTGGTAAGAGTGAAGATATAGTGTATGCATTATCTAATAAAGGATTTAAATTGTATGCAGGAAAAGGGGATGAAGATCATGGTGGTTTTGAACATTCTGGCTTATTTGCTTTGGTAGATAAAAACGGATTTATTCGTTCTAGAAAAGATAAATATGGTAATCCCATAATGTATTATAGAGCTCTAGAAGAGCAAGGTTTTTCAGATCAAATAAAAGAATTAAAAGAGGATATTAAAATTTTGTTAGATGAGTAATTCAGCGCAAGAGAAAAAATATAAGAATGTAATTACTGCATTATCAGTTATAATTCCGTTGGCTGTAGCTGCATTGTTTGGTGTTAATTTAAGAAAGTTAGGGTTTAATGTAGAGCCATTTACTTTTTTACCACCTATTTATGCGTCTATAAATGGTTTAACAGCAATTGTTTTAATTGCCGCAGTAATAGCAATAAAAAAAGGAAATAGAAAATTACACGAACAGTTAAATACGTTTGCAATTGGGTGCTCTTTAGTTTTCTTACTGCTGTATATTGCATATCATATGACATCAGATTCAACTAGTTTTGGTGGAGAAGGAGTAATAAAGTATGTATATTATTTTATTTTAATTACACATATCTTGTTATCAATAATTGTAATTCCTTTTGTATTAACAACTTTTATGAGAGCAAAGTTGGGTAATTTTCCTCAACATAAAAAAATAGCAAAAATTACGTTTCCATTGTGGCTTTATGTTGCAATAACGGGTGTTGTAGTTTATTTAATGATATCTCCATATTATGTTTAAGAAATCACTTTTATTAATTTTATTGGTAGTTTTTACAGTAAAATCTACCTATTCTCAATGTGCAATGTGTAAAGCTGTAGTGGAAAATGGCGATATTTCTATGGCAGAAGGTGTTAATAACGGAATTACCTATTTAATGGTGTTTCCTTATCTTTTAATAGGTCTTTTATTCTTTGTAATATACCGATATAAAAAGAATGAAAAAAATTAACATTTCAATAAGAGAAAATTTCTGTAACATATTTTACTTTTAGTCGTCTTATTAAAACTATCAAAAGATAGAAGTGTTCAATATTTGATTAAAAGTGTTCGGTTTTAAGTAATTATAAAATTATTTAAATTTGTAACAACATGATTATCAAAGTGTTTCTCCTTTTTTATTTTTTGGTACAACCATTGAAAACTAATCATAAGAAATTATAAAATTTAAAATTTTGAAAACCAAACTTATCTTATTAGTAGCATTAATTACTTCAATAGCTACTTTTTCACAAAAAAAATGGACATTAAAAGAGTGTGTAGATGAAGCTTTAAAAAAGAATATTTCTATACAGCAAAATCAGTTAAGCGTAGAATTAGCTAAAAAAAGTGTAGAAATTGCTAAAGGTAATTTTTTGCCAAATTTGAGTGGAAATTTTGGTAATTCTGCAAATTTTGGGCTATCTACAGGAGTAGATAATACAAGAAGTTCTGCTGATAGATATAGTTTATCACTTGGTTTAAATGGTGGAGGTACCATTTTCAACGGATTTAGAAATACTAATACTTATAAACAAGCAAAATTAGGTGTAGAAACAAGTTTATTAGATCTTAAACAAATTGAAAATGATATTTCTTTAAGAGTTGTTAATACCTATTTAAATGTCTTATTTGCAAAAGAAAATTTAGAAGTTGCAAAAGTACAAGCAGAAATTAGCAAGAAGCAAATTGAAGCAGCAAATGCAAGATTTAAAGCAGGAGTTATTGCAAAAGGAGAATTGTTAAATTTTCAATCTACAGCCGCAAATGATTTACAAAACGTAGTTACACAAGAAAATGCACTAGATTTAGCACTTTTAAATTTAGCACAATTATTGCAAGAATCTGTTGAGAATTTCGATGTAGCTCCTATTGATGTTGGTTCACCTTCAGCTAATCTTTTATATGCTAATTCTTCTTCAGTTTTTCAGAAATCTTTAAATTACATGCCAGAAATTGCAAATGCAGAATTGGCAATTGAGAACGCAGGATTAAATATCGAATTAGCTAAAGGCGCTTTTTTACCAACTTTAAGCTATTCTTTTGGAGCTAATAGTTTCTATAATACCGTTTTTGGACAACCAGAAGTTATTACAGGAGTTGATAATAGCGGTAACCCTTTTGTAATCGATAATAGATTTGCTAATCAGATAGAAAATAATCTAGGTTATAGTATTGGCGTTTCTTTAAATGTTCCAATCTTTAATAGATTTCAAACTAAAAATAGAGTTGCACAATCAGTAATCAATAGAGAGATTTCCGAAACAAGATTAGAGAGTCAGAAATTAATATTAAAACAAACTATAGAACAAGCCTTTTTAGATGTAAAATCTTCACTAAAAGCTTTTGAAGCTGCTAAAATTTCTCTAGAAGCACAAAAAGAGGCATTTAAAAATGCACAAGAAAGATATAACTATGGCGCAATGACTTTGTTTGATTTTGATTTGGTTAGAACACGTTTGGTAAATGCGGAAGGGTTAATGATACGTTCTAAATACGACTACGTTTTTAAAACAAAAGTTTTACAATTCTATTCTGGTGAATTAGTTTTAGAATAGAAATTATTAAAATAACAATATACACCTCACAAGTTTTAAACTTGTGAGGTTTTCTTTTTAGTAAAACTTATCTTTGTAAAAAAAATAGAAATTGGCAATTATCTTAAACATAGAAACCGCAACCAAAAACTGCTCTGTAAGCTTAGCAAAAGATGGGGAAATCCTTGCAATTAAAGAATTGAATAATGGTAATTATTCGCATGCAGAAGTTTTACATCTTTTTATAGTTGATATTTTAGATGAAACTGAAATTACAGTTCAAGAAATAAGCGCTGTAGCAGTTAGTAAAGGCCCTGGTTCTTATACTGGTTTAAGAATTGGTGTTTCTGCCGCAAAAGGGCTTTGTTTCGCTTTTAACAAGCCTTTAATTTCTATAGATACATTACTTTCTTTGGCGCATGCTATTTCTATTGAAGATGGATTCATAGCGCCAATGTTAGATGCAAGAAGAATGGAAGTGTATTCATCAGTTTTTGATAAAGACTATCAGCAAATAAAAGAAATTAAAGCAGAAATTATTGATGAAAATTCTTTCTCTGAAGAATTGACTAAAGGGAAAGTATATTTTTTAGGTGATGGTGCAGATAAATGTAAAGAGATTATTACACATTCTAATGCTGTTTTTATAGATGATAAATTTCCATCAGCTAAAGAAATGGCAGCTTTGTCTTTTTTTAAGCACAAAAAAAACGACATCGAAGATGTCGCTTATTTTGAACCTTTTTACTTAAAAGATTTTGTGGTTATTCCTCAAAAGAAAAAGAAACCTATTTATTAACGTTTACTCTATGTGGATAAGGAATTTCAATTCCTGCCGCATCTAATGCTATTTTAACACTTTCAGTTACATCAAAATAAACAGTCCAATAATCTTCAGTTTTACACCAAGGACGTACAGCAAAATTCACAGAACTATCTGCTAATTCTATCACTGTAACTCCAGGTGTAGGATCTTTTAAAACTTTAGGGTGTAAAGTAAGTACATTCATTAAAACCTCTTTAGTTTGTTTAATGTCTGCATCATAAGAAACACCAATTGTTAAATCAACTCTACGAGTACCTTCGGTTGAATAATTAATAATATTTCCATTTGATAAAGAACCATTTGGAATAATAATTTCTCTGTTTGATAAACCAGTTAGCTTTGTAGTAAAAATTTCAATTTCTTTTACAACACCAATCTCTCCTTGAGCTTCAATTAAATCACCCATTTTAAAAGGTTTAAAAATCATGATTAAAACACCACCAGCAAAGTTTGCAAGAGAACCCTGTAAAGCTAAACCAACGGCTAAACCTGCGGCTGCAAGAATTGCTGCAAAAGAAGTGGTTTCTACTCCTAATTTAGAAATTACTGCTATAATTAATAATATTTTAAGAATCCAGCCAAGTAAATTTCCAAGAAATTTTTGAAGTGTAACATCTACACCTCTTTTTTCCATTACCTTTCTAGATGTTTTTACAATTAAGTTAACAATAAATAAACCAATAATTAAAATAGCCAATGCCATTAAAATATTGGGTGTATATTCAATAATTAATACTTTTAATTTTTCAAGATATTCTTCCATTTTAAATTTATTTAATATATAGCGTGCAAAAGTAATGGAAAATTTAAAAAAGTAACTTAATTAATTGAACTAAAATAATTGGTAATTTTTACTAAATCATCTCCTTTTTTGTGGCTTAATCTATTTTTCTTCATAAATTTTTTAATTTCTGAAGACTTATCTCCAAATAGATTATAGAAAGTTTTCTTTTTTTTAGGAATCTCTTGTAGGTTTTTATTATTAAAAGCTATAAATAATTTATCTTTTCCTAAATAATATTTTGGCTTAACTTCTATATCAAACTGTGTAACTTTTTTTTTGCCTTTTTCTAATTTTATAGTTTGTTTCGCTAGTACTAAATTTTTTCCAGAACTTTTTATTAAAAAATAATTTAATTTACCATTTAAATCGAAAGCGACATATTTTGTTTTAGACTCAAAGAAGTCTATAATCTGATTTTCTTTTTTAAAAAGATCATAAATTTGGTTATTTTTTACAAATTCCATTTCATCGGAATAAATATTATACCTTAATAAATAAACCTCTTTAGATGTAGTAGTGTAGGCTTTTTTATAGTCTAAATGAGAATATTGTAAATGAGCAGTTTTTGCCAGTTCCTTATCATCTATAGATTTTACTTTTTTTGGAGATCCTAGATGATCCCTAGCAGCGTTTCCAAATTCAACTTTAGCGCTTAATTGAGCAAATGTATTTGCAATTGTTAACGAAAATATTGTAAATAGTATAAAGGTTTTATTTTTCATTTTTTTAGAATTTTAGTAGTATTAGAATTGAAATTAATGCTGGTATTGATTGAATGTATAAAATACTTTTCTTTTTAGTAGAATACGCTCCATAAAGACCAGCAATAAATACACAAATTAAAAAGAAAAGCGCAAATTCTGTCTTTTGAATTACTATTGACCAAATTAATCCTACAGCTAAAAATCCATTATATAAACCTTGGTTTGCCGCCAAGACTTTTGTCTCTTCTGCAAATTCTTTACTTTTTAAACCAAAAATTTTTATTCCTTTTTTGGTTGTCCAAAGAACCATTTCTAGATATACAATGTATAGATGAATGATTGCAACCAAGCCGATAAAGATAATTGGTATTGTTTTCATATAAGGTTAATAAATAAAAAACGATTTAATATGAGTACTAAATCGTTTTTAATAGTAGTTTTTTTATAGTTTTAGTTTACTTCAAAAGTAATTTTTAAGTTTACTCTAAATTCAGTAACTTCATCTCCATTAACAACAGCACTTTGAGATTGTACGAAAACAGATCTAATGTTTTTTACTGATTTTGAAGCTTGCTTTACAGCTTTCTTTGTAGCTTCTTCCCAACTTTTTTCAGAATTTGCTAGTACTTCAATAACTTTCATGATTGCCATAACTTTTTAATTTTTGTTAGATTAATATTAGTAGTAAATATAGATTTTTTTATTTTAATCTATAAAAAACAATTTCTTTGTTGTAACTATTAAATAATTTTATGGTTGTAATTAATATGAATTGGATTTTTTTATAATGTATTCTAAAATAGAAACTTAATTTTAGTTGTAATTTTAAGGTTGTTTTAAACTTGTTGTGTTTGTAGTTAGATAAGTTTTAAATGTTGTTCCTTTAATTGATTTGAAGGGTTTAAAATTTTATTTTCAAACTTACGATTTTTAGCCTTGAAATAATATATAGACACAAAAAAACCGTTTAGAATATTCTAAACGGTTTTTTTAAGTTGTAATTCCTTGTTTAATTTATTCTACAATTAAAGTAAAAGGAATACTATATTTTACACCAACTGGCTTTCCTCTTTGCTTACCTGGTTTCATTTTTGGTAATTGTTTCATTACTTTAATTACCTCACTTCTAATTTTTGGGTGTGGTGCTCTTGCGTTAACATTTACAATGTTACCATTTCTATCAATTTTAAAACCAATAAATACTCTCTTTCTTCCTGAAGACAAACCAAGTTCGTTTGGTAACTCTGCGTCAAATTTTCTAGAAAAATGTTTTTGTACCATTTTACTAAAACAAGCTTTTAACTCTTTTTTATTTCCTTTACAACCAGGGAAAACAGGTACGTCTTCAATAATCATAAAACTTACATCTTCTACAACTTCTTCAACTTCCTCAATCTCAACAATTTCTTCAACTTCTATAGCTTCAGTTTCATCTGTTTCAGTAGATTCAATTACAGTTTCTTCAACTTCTTTTTCATCTTCAACAATTTCTATTTTTTCTGGAGCTGGTGGTGGTGGTGTTTTTGGTTTAATTGGCTCTATTCTTTCAGTAATTGGAATTTCTTCTTCCATTTCTGCATTCATATTAACTGAACCTAAATCACCAATATTTCTATCGTATGTTTTCTTTTCAATGGCAGCATATGTTACAAAAAGGGCTAAAACTAAACCAATTTGCATAAATATTTTGCTGTAATTTTCTAAATTCGATTTCGGATTTTTCTTAATTTCCATTATGATAGTTTTATATAGTTCGCTAATTTAATTAAAATAATGTGTTAAATACAAGTCTTATTGTAAATTAACTTGATTTTTTTTCAAAATTTGATTAAAAATCAATAAAGCCATGAGTACTCCTGTGGTATTTGCTAAAATATCTAAATAGTCTCCAGTTCTATAAGATGTTAATTTACTTTGTAAAATCTCAATTATTATGCCATAAATAATACATGCAATAATAACATAATATTTTTTTCTTGGTTTTTTATAAAAAGTAAATAGCCAAGAGATCGTTAAAGTGAAATAAGCAAAGCCATGTCCCCATTTATCAATACCTGAAATACTTGGCCCATTTTTGGGCATTTTCATTAAACTCAAATAGGCTATTGCAATTGTAATACAAATAGCTATTATAAAAATATTATCCTTCAATAAGGCTTTTATACGCTTCTGCATCTAATAAATCATCTATTTGAGAACTGTCAGAAAGCTTTATCTTTACCATCCAACCTTTTCCATAAGGGTCAGAGTTCACCAATTCTGGTTCATCTTCTAATCCTTCATTAAACTCTATCACTTCACCAGAAAGAGGCATAAATAAGTCTGATACCGTTTTAACAGCTTCTACAGAACCAAAAACTTCTCCTTCTTCTACTGTATCATCTACAGTATCTACATCTACATATACGATGTCTCCTAATTCTCCTTGCGCAAAATCTGTAATCCCTACAGTTGCAATGTTGTCTTCAATTTTAAGCCACTCGTGGTCTTTAGTGTATTTTAATTCTGATGGAATATTCATGCTAACTTTAATTTTAATTTTTTTAATTTCCTCCTAAATTGTAAACAATGTTAAATCCACCATTAATTGCTTGTCTAGGGAATGTGGTAGAAATAGCATATTTAGACGTTTGATGATTGTAATAAAACGACGCGGTTAAATTACTACTTAATCTATAATCTGCAGTAAATTTAATAGAAAATAATTTTTGACCACCACTTATTTGGTCATTATCTTCATCTACAGATCTTATTTGTGTAAGATTATCCCTTAAGGATACGTCTGCTCTTAAATTAATGTCTCCTTTTAAGGTTTGCTTTTTTCCTGTAAAGCGAGTATTCATTTTTACATCTTTAAATACATAACCAAAACCAAATATATATTCTGTTCCTTTAATATCTGTTAAAGTACTATTGTTAAAGTTCATAGTTAAAGTTCTATCTCTTTTTACTTCACCCCTCAAAGAAAAAGAATTTTTCATTTTCATGTCTAATTTTATTAGTGGTGAAAATTCATCAACCAAAGTAACTGCTGAAACTAATAATTGGGGTTCGTAATTATTAGAATTATTATTTATTGCACCAAAAGATCCATCTGCATTATATTGTAAATTATTTGTAAAACTAGAAACGGTATAAGATGATCTGTATCCGTGAGAAACCACAAAATTGCTAAAATTGTTCTTAATAAATTTTAACTTCATCAAACCATTATATCGTAAAGTCCAATTAGGTAAAGGAATATTTCTAAACAAACCCGTTTTTACTTTATCTGGGTTGTCACCAGAATATGCGGCCATAAATGCTGGTAATAACACATCTTGACTATTTGCACCAAAACCTTTTATGGTTCCGTCTGTATTTATATTATTCGGGTCTGTAATATCGATTCCGTTTTGAGTAGCAATTCTTGAAGATAAACCAACTCTGTAATCTCTCATTTTTTGAAATAACACATCACCATTTGTAAAAGCAGTAGAAATCATAGAGTGACTTGAACTAAAGTTACCTGTTACAAAACCACTTATATTTCTATCTATTGCACCGAATTCTGAACCATCTTCAATTACATCTAATTGTTGTTGTATATCTCTAGTTTGAATTTTATTTCCTCTAACATCAATATTTAAATCTTTAAAAGGCTTTACAGTAAATGTATAATCTAATTTGTTATAATGTGTTTTACTATAGGTTTTGTTGAAATAAGCACTTTCATCTATATCAATGGTACTTGGGTCATCTACAGCTGCTCTAGGTTCTACTAACCAGCCATTTTCTAGCGCTTTATTTCTAATATCTATTTGGCTACCAAATGCAAACGCGGTTGGTGAACCACCTAAAAAGCCAATACCTTCTGTGTAACCAGGTAATAATTGCCCATTGTTTTCAGAATAACTAATTTTACCTTGTTTTACAGAAGTAACTACATCATAAACTCCTTTTAAAATTTTCTTTCCTACGGATATTTTTTTCTGATTCTTAATTCTTCCTGGTCTAGCAGGTGGTCCAACGCTTTTTAGACCTTTAGATTTTTTACGTTGCGTTTTGGGTAATAATAATTTTTCGAAACCAAGACCTTTATAAAAACGTTCTAAACTTAAAGTAGTATTAATATTGTGCGTGTTTGCATTCTGAATAACGTTTCCTATTTTTTCTACTACTAATTGATCTTGTGAAGATGCTTGCCAATCAAAATCTGCGGTATATGCATAATCTGCTTTTATAAATTTTAAAAACGGAATTTTATCAATAGGTAAATTATAAGTTGCATTTAATTTTTGATGATAATGTGTTGCTCTTCCTGTGTTAAAGAAATTATCATAAATTTCTAGTTCCTCATTAGTGTCAAAAGCATCATAAATATAGCTGTTGGTAGCATTAAAGTTTAATTGTAATGATTTTGTTAAATCGAAACCAATGGTATAATCCCAATCAAACAAAAATCTACGTTGTTTTAACTCTGGTTGTTCAGACAAACCTTCTACTAAATTTCTAGATTGTTGCTCGCTGTAATTTCTATTAATTCTAGAATTAATACCAAACGTTTTTGGAAAAGGATTAAAGTTAATGTCTTTTAATAATTTCCAGTATTTACCTCTAAAGATTGAGTCGTTATTTTTAAAAGGTTCAAAAGATTTACCTTCGAAACTAAAATTATACGAAGCAGAAGCAGTTACATTTTCGTTTATGTATTTTTTTACGTTATAATCTCTATGAAACTCTTTGTTATGCGAGTAAGAAACAGAGACGTTTTCTACATCGTAAAACTTTGGTTTTTTGGTGGAATTAGGATTTCTATTCTTTTTTACATTGATAAAACTAATGCTTGTTCTTTTTGTATAATCTCTAGAAAACTCGCTATTGTCATTTGCGCCTAATGCATCTTTTAAAGTTACATCTTGGTATTGAGGATCAAATTTTGGGTCTATATATTTCTCACCAATACTATAACTCATTGGTAATTGAATTCCCCATTTTTTTGGTGTTAATACTTTTCCTAAATTAATACTTGTAGCAACATCATATTGTTTTGTTTCGCTTAAACTACGTTGACCTACTCTGTCTTCTACATTTCCAAAACCAATAGTAGACATACTTCCTGCAAGAGAAACATTTGCTACATCAGCAAAATTAGCATCTGCATTTACAACAGCAGCCCAACCACCTTTATTATCGAAACCAGCTGAACGTAGTTCGTTAAACCAAACTTCTCCACTTCTTGGTGAAGTTGTTGTGTTTTTTACACCCAACATTATGGTTCTTAATTCTGCTAAAGTTGGGTTTCCTTTTACACTAATTATATAAGGTACTTCTGCACTTTGCTCAATAGATGTATAAAGTTCATTTGGTGGCGCAACAACAATACCTAAAGCATCTCTTTCTAGTTTTATTTTACCAAAACTTTTTAAAAATGCATCTAAATTATTTATTTCTGGCCAAACATCTAATTGAGAAGAACCGCTTCCACTTACAGTTAAAGGCAATTCTATTTGGTAATAATTATCATCTAAATCTGTACCTAATCTAATAATTGCAGCTAAACCTTCAGCTTCTAAACCATTAGTAATGTTAGGCTGTAAATGCATAAACATTTTAAGGTTTTTAAACCTTCTTAAATCGATACTAATATTTTTGTAAATTGCTCTTACTTGATCTGCAGGTAAGTTGTTTACTTTTAAAGTTACAGATTGTTCGTTTTGTAATTGTACTGTCGTACTTCCTTGTAAACGTTCTCTTTCTATCCCTGGAGGTTGTATATAAATTCCATCATTTTGCTCTATACTTACTACACCAACTTCAAAATCTTTTAAATCATCTGCTACTAAATCTTGTGCCGGACTTATGTTTTCATCTAATGTTTTTGTGTAACGTCTCCAATCTCCACGTACCAAATCTAATTCTCCAAAACGAAGAACTACTGGCATTTTAAAATTAGTTAAATACATTCTTATAAAACGAATACTATTAAAATCTTGAATGTCATTTACAGCTTCTCCGCTTCTAACAGGAACTCTAAATTGATACCATTTAGTTTGTTGTGTATTTCCGTTTTCTAAAGTTACTTGTGTTGTTTTTTCATCTACAATAAAGTTTTTTCCTTTTTGTAAATCGTTTCTATTCATAGAGATTTTATACTGAAAATAGCTTTCTACAGTATTCATGGTTTGATCTCTATTAATATCTTCTACATCAGGGTAAGTAGACGATGAAGTTGGATACGCTTCTGGAGATTGATTTAATGTAGGTGAATTCCCTTGCGTGTTGTTGTAGTTTTTATATCTAGAAACAATAGATGCATTTGCCGCGTCTAGACTACTACCTCTAAAAAATTGAAAATCATCGGCAGCAGGATCTATTAAATTAGTAAATTTATTAGATATATTTAAAAGGTTTTTTTCTTCCTCATTATTTAAACCATCAAAACCAACATCTTGATTTATTCTTGCCGTATCTTCTTCATTAAATGCATAAATAATTGATGGATTTCTTGGTACATCTCCCCAAGTTGTTCTGTTTACGTTTACCGTATTTACTTTTGCGCCATCTTCTGGTAAACCGTTTTCGAACATTTTACGGTTGTCTTTTAAAACATCTTCAGAAATATTACCAAGGTTAATAAATAAATTTCCTACTTGATTTGATGGATCTTGTGGATTAATATTATTTGGTAAACCTTCATCATTTTTTATAGAATAATTCTGATAAGGATCCATTATCCAAAACTGAATATATTCTACATTTGCTTGGTCAAAATTATTAGTAGTTAACGCACGAGTAATTCCACCCCAATTGCTTTCTGCATTTGGTAATGTTAAATTACTTCCATCATTATCTATTGCATTTGGGTTAAAGTTATAAGAACCTCTCTCTGCAGGGAAATAAGCTAAATCTAACGATCTAACTAATGTGTTTTGTGTAATATCTCTTTGTTGATTAGGAAACAATTCAACATAATTAATCTGTCTTGTTTCTGCTCTAGAAAGTTCATCAGCATTTATGTTTGCAGGCGTATCTCCAACTCCGTAAAAAATTTGATCTACACTATACCAAGCTAATTTTGCTCTTTTGTAATTGTATTCTAAATCGCTACTTCCTCCGTTAAAAATATCGTTAGCTTTATTTTGTGGTGTACTTGCTTCATACCAATCTAAAGGAGATAATAAACTAATTGGCACTTGTGAAGCTTCAAAATCATCTATATAAGAAGTTGCTGCGCCAGCCACATCAATTCCGCTTGGTGTTCCTGGTAGTAAATACGCCATATCTGCCCTTACAGATAAGTTTGAAGGCGCATCTGTATCTACAAAAGGTAATTTATTGGCTAGTTTTGTAAAGTAAGGCACTTCTGTAGAAAAATCTACATTTACACCAAACATAGTATTGTTTATTGGTTCTGAACCAAAATTTACTTTTGGCGTAATTGGTCTTTCTTCAACATTTAAAATCGTAGCACCAACAATAAAATTATCAGAAAATTTATGTTCAACATCTACACCCATAAAGGTTTTTCTTTGTTGATTAAAAACAGCATTGTTTTCTGTTGAAACACTAATTGGCGTTCCAGAAGATTGTAAACCAGGATCTATAATTTGTACACGACCTAAGTTATAATCTACCACAAAATCTACTCCTTCCACCAATTGTCTTCCACCTGCAGATACTTTTACAGAACCTCTAGGAACGTTAAAAGCACCAATAGGAATTCCACCAGCATTTTCCGATTTAAAATATCCTTTTAATAAAAATTTATCTTTATTTTGGTTGTTATTTTTTACATTTATTTTGGTGTTTAAATACAGTTCATTAAACAAGTAACTAGCATCCCCTGAGTTAGTTAATTTATTTTTTAAGTCATTTCCAAAAGGTTCTGATTCTGGAAAAAAGATATATCCGTTTTGAGAATTTACCGTAATTCCTTCTACATAATCAAAAAATCCATCAGGATTTCTAAACTGACTTTGATCTAGTTGATCTAATTTTAAAACTTGTATTAATGGTTGATTTGAAATTCCTGCAGTTTGTGCATTTTGTAAGGTGTTAGAAGGGATTCCTGTTGCATCGTCTCTATATTGAATTTCGAAACGGAAACCATCTTGTGATAACGGAAAAGCACCTAAAGCATACACGTTTTTCATCATTAAACGCCAAGTAGGAAAAGATTCCTCTTCATTTGCAGTATTTGTACGTTTGGTTTGTAAAATCTCTGAACGTAATAATTTTACGGCTAAATTTTGCGGAGCCTGAATTCCGTCATTAGAAAATTCACCAACTTTAAAAGAAGTTTTAGAAGTTCCGCTTACATTTCCTGCAACTGTATATTCGTAAGCAACTGCTAAAACTTCACCATCATTTAACCTACTATTTAAAGAAATAAAACCTAATTGTGGATTTAATGTAAACTCATTTGCACTTAATTGCCTCGCATTTTCTAACATAGAAAAGTCGGTTCCTGGAGCCATTGAAAACTCATCTCTTAACGTTTTTTCAACGTTAGAAACATCTCTAATTCCAGTTAAAATATTTTGTACATAAATGTTGTTAGACTCGTTTACAGGTAAGTTTAGAGGGCTTCCATTTACGTTTACACTAACAGGGTTTGTGGCAGTAATATTATTACTTACTAGGTTTTGGTAAGTGTTGTTTGTATTGTTAGTTTCTCCAATATCTGCAAAAGCTACAATACTCCTATAATCTTCTGTACTTGCATTTCTATTGGTAATCCAAACTTCAACCCTAGTAATATTAATTTGACTGCTAATTAATGGATAACTCTTTAGTGAGTTCGCGTAATTATCAACAAAAAATTGTGATAAGAAAAAGTGTCTATCATTATCATAATCTGTTGCTCTTAATTCAAATTCTTGAATAGATGCGCCACCTTTAGCAATAACTGTTTTACTTTCTGAATTTTGTTGAGAAAATACAGCCGTAACATTTGTGTTACCAAATTTTAATTGCGTTTTTACACCAAACAAGCTTTGTGCTCCGTTTATTAAAGAGTTTTTAATTGGCATTGATATATTACCAGCTTCAATTCCTTGAATAATGTCGTCTTCTGTAGGTGTAAAATCTATTTTTACTAAATTCTGAAAATCGAATGTAGATTGTGTATCATAATTTGCAGAAAACTCTAAACGCTCACCAACTTTTGCTTTAATACTTGCGTTAATTTGTTGGTCGAAATCAAAGGTTAAACTGCTTCTGTTTTCTTCGGATATTTGTGGATTTTCTGTGTTCTGATAAATGAAACCTAATTTTAGATTTAAACTTCCGGCCGGAGTAACTTTCACTTCTGTTCCACCAAATATAGATTCAAAAAATTTTGAATTCACATAATAGGTTGGTAATAAGTCTTTTTGAGCCTCTTCAGACCCTTTCTTTTTGCCATCTGCAGCACTCACTTTATCTTTAAAATATTCTAACATATCTCGCTTTAAGCGATATTGTTCATATTCTTTTCTTGTTAAATAAATAGGAGTTCTTGTGTAGTAATCTCCAATTTTTTCAACAATTACATATTTGTTTAAAGCTTTGTCAAAAATGATAGTTTTTTCAGTTAAATCATCTAAAAATAACCCACCAGTCTGATTTCTTTTAAAATCGTATCTTAATTTTAGGGTGTCTTTTTTTACAGTAATAGTATCTTTTTTTGTTACTGTTTGCGCGTAAGAAAAACTACTAACACCAAAGGTAAAAAGTACTATTGAAAATATGTGTTTTAAAAAACGATTCAATGGATTATAAATTTTTTAAGGCTAATTTTATGATTTGTTCTACTGTAGCGTCAGGGTTTTCTTTTGTAATTGCAGATATAATTTTATCAGATTGTTTTCTTTGAAAACCTAAAACTTCTAAAGCAGATAACGCTTCATCTTTGTTCGTATTGCTTGTGTTTACAGAAAGTTCATCAATATCGAAGGTTTTTAAAATTTTATCTTTTAAATCTACAATAACTCTTTGTGCTGTTTTTGCACCAATTCCTTTTACAGATTGAATTAAAGCTACATTTTCTGTAGCAATAGCATTTTGTATTTCTTCCGAAGTCATAGAAGAACACATAGTTCTTGCAATACTTGGCCCAACGCCAGAAACCGAAATTAATAATTTAAAAACTTCTCTTTCTGTTTTGTTGATAAACCCAAAAAGTGTGTGTGCATCTTCTCTAATAGATAAATGTGTGTATAAAACTACATTTTCATCCGAAGGTAAACTAGAGAATGTATTTAAAGAAATATGCAATAAATAACCAACTCCACTACAATCTACAACAACTTCTGTTGGACTTTTTTCTACTAACCTTCCTCTAACTTGTGTTATCATAAATTTATTTTCGGTGCTCTAAAGTAATAAATTATTTGTTCTTTTCTCTTTGTTGTGCATCTACACATGCTAAAGCAGCCATATTTACCATTTCATCTACACTAGCACCTAGTTGAAGAACGTGTACTGGTTTACTTAAACCTAAAATTACTGGGCCAATAGATTCTGCTCCTTGTACTTGTTTTAATAATTTATAAGTAATATTTGCTGATTCTAAATTAGGGAAAATTAGCACATTTACTTTTTTACCATTTAATTTAGAAAAAGGAAATTCTTTTGCTAACATTTCTGGGTTTAAAGCAAAGTCAGCTTGTATTTCTCCATCTACAACAGCATCCGGAAAATGACGATGAATATAAGAAACTGCTTCTCTAATTTTTCTTGAAGTTTCTGTATTTGATGAACCGAAATTAGAAAAAGATAACATAGCAACGTTTGGTTTCATTCCAAACATTTTTGCTAACTTCGATGTCATTTGAGTTATTTTAACTAAATCTTTTGCAGAAGGATTAACGTTTATAGTTGTGTCGGCTAAAAATAATGGACCTTGTTTAGTAAGCATTAAATTACAGGCCGCAACTTTAGAAATTCCTTTGTCTTTTTCTATGAGTTCTAATATTGGTTTTACAACGGTTGGGTAAGGCCTAGAATAACCGGTAATTAAAGCGTCTGCTTCACCTTCATTTACCATCATTGCTGCAAAATAATTACGTTCACGCATTAATTTTTTAGCTTCAGATAAAGTTCTTCCTTTTCTTTGTCTTGTTTTCCAGTAGGCCATTCCAAAACGATCTCTACGTTCGTTTTCTTCGTCTGTCTTTGGATCAAAAATTGGCACTTCAGAAGTAAAACCAATTTCTTCTTTTAATGCTAAAATCAATTCTTTTCTTCCTAATAAAATAGGTAGTCCTATTCTTTCGTCATGAACTCTTTGTGCTGCTTTTAAAACATCTAAATGATCTGCTTCTGCAAAAACAATACGTTTACGGTTACTTTTAGCTCTGTTGTGTAATAACCTAATTTCTTTACTACCAGAACCAGAACGTTCCATTAATTCTTCTCTATACTTTTGCCAATCTTCAATTGGTTCTAATGCTACGCCAGATTCCATGGCAGCTTTTGCAATTGCTGGTGGAATTTCATAAATTAATCTTGGATCAAATGGTTTTGGAATAATGTATTCTCTTCCGTAAGCTAAACTTACCTCATCATATACAATGTTTACTTGTTCAGGTACAGATTTTTTAGCCAAATCTGCTATAGCAAGTACCGCAGCCATTTTCATTTCTTCATTAATTTTAGTTGCTCTAACATCTAAAGCTCCTCTAAAAATAAATGGAAAACCAAGAACATTATTTACTTGATTAGGATGGTCTGAACGACCAGTTGCCATTATAATATCTTCTCTTGTTGCTACAGCAACATCATATTCTATTTCTGGGTCTGGATTTGCCATTGCAAAAACAATTGGGTCTTTTGCCATCGATAAAAGCATTTTTGGCGTAACCACATTTCCTTTAGATAAACCAATAAAAACATCTGCATTGTGCATTGCTTCATCTAACGTTTGTAAATCTCTATCTGTTGCAAATTCTACTTTTTGAGATGTAAGGCTGTCTCTATCTTTTCTAATAACACCTTTACTGTCGCACATAACCACATTTTCTCTTTTTACGCCTAGTTTTAAGTATAAACGAGTACAAGAAATTGCAGCAGCTCCAGCGCCATTCACAACAATTTTTACTTTGCTAATGTTTTTTTCTGTAATATCTATTGCATTTTTTAATGCAGCTGCAGAAATAATTGCAGTACCATGTTGGTCATCATGCATTACAGGAATGTCTAATTCTTCTATTAATCTTCTTTCGATTTCAAAAGCTTCAGGTGCTTTAATGTCTTCTAAATTAATACCTCCAAAAGTTGGTGCAATTGCTTTTACTGTTTGTATAAAAGTTTCTACATCTGTTGCATCAACTTCTATATCAAAAACATCTATATCTGCAAATATTTTAAAAAGCAAACCTTTTCCTTCCATAACTGGTTTAGAAGCTTCAGGGCCAATATCACCCAAGCCTAAAACAGCTGTTCCGTTTGAAATTACAGCGACTAAATTACCTTTAGCAGTATACTTATAAACGTTGTTTTTGTCTTTTGCAATTTCTAAACAAGGTTCAGCAACTCCTGGAGAATAAGCTAACGCTAAATCATGTTGCGTTGCATATTTTTTGGTAGGTATAACTTCAATTTTACCTGGTTTTGGTTTTGCATGATATAATAAAGCTTCGTGTCTTTTTCTAGAATCGCTCATAAAATATTTGTTTACAGATATTAACTTACAAATATATGGTTTTCAATGGAAGAGAAAATGTATTTTTGATTCTTTTAAAAAGTTTAATTTTATTACTTATTTTACCCGTTGTGCATTTAAATAATACTAATTTTTAAGTTGTTAATATTTCTATCAAAAGTAAACTTATTAATGAATTGAATAATTGTTAATGAGGTTAATTTTGAGAGTATTCTAGTCTTAA
>NZ_JAZGGG010000049.1:0-15108 GCF_036480315.1 Polaribacter sp. | reverse complement strand
CTCTAAAATTTTCTCGTAATTTGCTCTAAAGCTGTTCATCTATTTAAATGTTTGAAATTCAATTAAATATACGATTCTCTTAATCAATGAACAGCTTTTTTATAATGCACAACAGGTTTATTTATTTAATTTTTAACGAAGGATTTCACTCCAATAAAAAAGAAGTTCTTATTCAAAAAGAATTGTGCGGAGAAGCAATTCGTTTGTGTAAAATGTTACTTAAAAATAAACATACTCAAATTTCAAATGCATATGCATTATTTGCTTTAATGTGTTTTCATTCTGCAAGATTAGATGCAAAAATTAATACAGAAAACGAGCTGTTAGATTTAAAAACACAAGACAGGAATAAATGGTCTTTTCCTTTAATTCAATTAGGAAATATGATGATGAATAAAGCCGTAAAAACGGATTTTTTTTCAAGATATCATTACGAAGCAGCAATTGTATCAGAACATATTAAAGCACCTAATTTCGAACAAACAAATTGGGATAAAATTTTGCATTGGTATAAGTGTTTATACGAGTTACAACCTTCTCATTCGAACTTATTAACCATGGCAGTTGTTTGTCTACAAACCAACAATTTTGTGAAAGCAAACTATTATTTTGAGCAAATAAATCCTGAAGATTTAGCACAACGCTCTTACTTATTTTATGGGGCAAAAGCAGGTTATTATTCTAAAATAAATAACAAAAAAGAAGCTTTAAAATTTATTGATATTGCTTTAGAAAAAGTGACTAATAAATTAGAAAAGAAGTTCTTGGAGAAGAAGAAAAAGGGTTTGTTAAAAAATTAAAAATGCTTACAATCCTTTTTCAGTTCTATCTGCAACATACAAATCTGCAATAGTTGGGTTTTCTGGGCAACTTTTTATTTGTTCAAAAACATCATCAATTTTTACAAAACCTGTTTTTATTACTTTAAAATAAACACCGCAAAAAGTAGAGTTCCAGAATTGTTTTACAATTTTCATATCATTAAAACGAACTCCTAATTTTAAACAAGGATTTCTAGGAATTGTTGCTTCTAAAACAGCTTCACCAACTTTAAAAGTATCTCCTTGGTGAATTTTGGTTTCATCTAAATCGTCCAACGTTAAGTTTTCTCCGAAGATTCCCATTTCGAAATCTAAATTCGGGTGCATTTTTTTAAAATAACCATAGTGTTTTAACGAGTAACCATAAATAGCTTGCAAAATACCTCCATGATTTTCTCTGTTACAAATAGTATCTCCTTTTACATCTTCTGTGTCTAAAAAAATAGGTTCATTAACAGTGTATTTAAAAATACCTGTAACAATTTCTGTTCCTTTCCAGTTAATTATTTTTCTTTCTCCGATGTTTGTTGAAACGATTTTCACAAGTTTATTTTTTAAATTTTTGTAACGCTTTTTTTGTGAAATCAGACAAAACTAATTCACCCGAAACAGCTGCTCTTTCTGCTAATAAAGTCCTCCAATTTTCAGTGTTTTTCCATAACACTTTTTTCATTTCTACTAAAGCTGAAGGATTGTAAGAAGCCAATTTTTCTGATAAAATGTCTACAGCTTCATCTAGCTCTTTTTGAGTTTCGAATACTTTTGCATACAAACCTTTTTCTTTTGCCCAATAAGCGTTTTTCCAATTAGTTGCGTCTAAAGTCAGTTCAGTTGTTCCAGAAACACCAATTTTTCTTGTTACTGCAGGCTCAATTACAAAGGGACCAATACCAATTGTAAATTCCGATAATTTTATAGCAGCATTTTCTGTTGCTAAAACGTAATCGCAAGCTGCAGCTAAACCAACGCCACCACCAACTGTTTTTCCTTGAACACGACCAATAATTAATTTACCACAAGTTCTCATGGCATTTATAACATTTGCAAAACCAGCAAAAAATTGTTTTCCTTCTTCTAAATTAGTAACCGCTACTAATTCATCAAAAGACGCGCCTGCACAAAATGCTTTTTCTCCTTCAGATTTTAAAATGATTACTGAAACTTCCTCATTATTACCTACAGAAATTAATTCTTTTCTTAATCTTTCTAATAATTCACTCGGAAAAGAATTGCTTGCAGGATGTCCAAACTCTATAATTGCAATATTGTTATTTATACTTGTGAATAAACTTCCGTTTTGTCTTGTTGTAGTCATTAAAATGAATTTTTAGTAAAAATAAGGTTTATTATTAAAAGTTCTCGACACATTTTTTTTCATTCTTCCGAAAACACTCGAACCTATAGTTAAATTAATTTGTTTGTGCCAATGGTATAAACTTACTTCTAAACTTAATAATTAAAGGCAAACCTCGTGTAATCATCCAGAAAACAAAAGTAATCCAAATTGCATATAATTTTAAATCTAAAGAATCGAAAAATAATAAAGCGGGTATAAAAACAAGCCCTGTAGAAAGTAAAAGTAGATTTCTTAAATATTTCATTTCTCCCATTCCTTTAAACATTCCATCAAAAACATAAGTAATTCCGCAAATTGGTTGCATTGCTAAAATCAACCAAAAGGTGGTATAAAACTGATCTAAGACTAATTGGTCTTTTGTAAAAATACTACCAATTTGTTCGTAAAAAAGAAAGCCAATTAACGCCATAAAAACACCCATTGCTAAACCATAAATGAATAAATTATTACTCAACTTTAGTAATGTTTTATAATCTTTTGCTCCTAGTAATTTACCTGATAAAATATTTCCTGCACTAGAATAACCATCGATACTAAAGGCTCCTAAAAGCCATAAATTTAAACCAATTGTGTACGCAGCAATGTATTCTTTACCATAACTTGTTGCATACGATGTTGCAAAATACAAAGCCGTATTTAATGCAATTGTTCTTACAAACAAATTACCAATCATACCTAATAATCGTGGAACTTCAGGATGAATTACTGAAGATAACTTTAATGATATTGAAGTCTTTTTTAATAATAAAACAACTGCAATAATTGCCATAACAATTTGCGCAATTACACTTGCATAAGCTGCTCCTTCTATATGCATAGCAGGAATGTAACCTTCTATACCATAAACCAGAATTATATCTAAAACAATATTTAACAAAGCGCCAATTATAGCAATTATCATTGGGTAAAAAGTGTTTTGTAAGCCTCTAAAAGTTCCGAAAATTGCAAATACAAAAAGTGAAAACGGAAAACCAAAAATTCGGATATTAAAATAGGTAATACAGTATTCTAAAATTTGATCAGAAGCATTGTAAAACTGAAATATTTGTTTTGAAAATGGATAAGAAATTGCTAAAACTAATAAACTACCTGCAACAATAATTGCAATTGCTTGTGCTGGTAGGGTTTTTACTTCTTCTAGTTTATTTGCGCCAACATATTGAGAAATAATTGAAGAAATTGCACTTCTTATTTGTCCGAAAACCCAAATTAACATAGAAATAAAAGCGCCAACAATACCAACTGCGGCCAAACTTTCTGTTGCATTTTCTGGCATATTACCAACAATTGCAGTATCTGTAATAGATAAAATAGGTTCAGCAATACCAGCTATTAAAGCAGGAATTGCGAGTTTATTTATATTTTTAAAACTAATATTTGTTTTCATATCTACAATATGTAAAGGTAACTAGATTTGCGTTAAGGATTGCAGAGAAAAGCCCGCAGTGAGGAACGAACGAGGACTTGAAACGGAAAGCCTGACCCCTGTGGTAACGCCCAAAAAAAATCCGTAACTTTGCAGTATTAAATTTTTTGATATGAAACACATTTTAGTACCAATCGGATTTACAGATAACGCAAAAAACACATTGCAGTACGCTATTGATTTTGCTGATAAAATTAACGCAAAAGTTTTTGTTTTTAGAGCTTATAGTTCTAAATCTAAAGCAGGAACTATGGTTAATGTGGATGCAATTATACAACGTGAAACCAACTTATATTTACGTATGATGGTAGGAAGTGTTGACGTAAAAAATGTTGATGTTAAATTGATTTCTGCAAAAGGAAGTGTGGTTGATAGTATTGAAACAATTGATAATGAAATAGGTATAGATTTAGTTATTGTTGGGTCTAAAAGTAATTCTATAAAAGAAGAACTTTTTTTAGGTAGAACTGCAGGTAGCATTGTTAAACAAACTGATATTTCTGTTTTGGCAATTCCAGAGAACTATATTTTTTCTCCGATTAATTCTACTTTAATGGCTTTTAAATCTGGAATAGTAAAAAGTAAAACGGCCTTAAAGCCTTTACAATTTATGATGAAAGCATTTGATTTTAAAGTAAATTTATTATTGGTAAAAATACCTAATTATAAAGAGGAAGATTTAGTAATTAATAAAGATTTAGTTGCATTACAATCTACTTTAACCATAACTGAAAACGCCACTACTTTTCAAGGTGTTTTAGAACATATAAGCACACAAAAACCAGACATGTTATGTGTTTTTACAAGAAAAAGAGGTTTTTTTAAAAAATTATGGGAAAAGAATACAATTCTTAAAGAAGAGTTTTTTACAACAGCACCTGTATTAATTTTAAAAGGGAAGTCTTAAATTAGTATTTTAAATCTGCAGGTTCTATAAAAGCCTTTTCAAGATTATAAATCTCTTTAATATATGTCTTTATTTCTTGAAGAAATTCTTCTAATTTTTCTTCAGTGATTTTTGTTTCTGGAACTTTTCTAGCTTGGGCAAAATCTATAGATAAAAACCCACTGTTCAGGTTTTTAAAGGAATAAATACCCGCTTCTAATGGTTGGTTAAAATTGTGCTTTTTACTTTTGGAATATAAATAAGCATACATTAAAACTTGAATCGCTTTTAAGTGTTTTTCGTCACGTAAGTTTTCAAATTCTGGAACCCTTAAATTAGTACTACTTACCATACCTGTTTTGTAATCTATAATTCTAACAACGCCATTTAACTCATCTACCCTATCTACTTGTCCGTGTAGTTTTATTGGAAAATCAATTCCTTCAATTTCTATTTCTGCAGCAAGATTATCTTCTGTAGCAATAATTTTTAGGGTATTATTTTTATCTGAAACTAATTCTTTTTCTTGCAATAGAAAATTAGAAACAAATCTATTGGCAACTTCAAAAATTAAACGGTTTCTTCCAGTAGAAATATCGCCGTTTTTAAATTCTTTTTTAAAATGTTTTACAACCAAATCCTTTGCCTTTTTTTGCATTGAGCCAATATCTTTACTTGATAAAAATTTAGTTACAAATGGTGTATATAATTCATCTAATGTTTCATGAACTACTGTACCTAACGTATTAAAAGCAACTGTTTCTTCTACATCATCAAACTCTTTTAATTTTAAAATTTTCTGTTTGTAAAATGAAATAGGATTGTATAAATAATTAGTTAATGCAGATGGTGAAATTCCACTTTTGGCAATTTCTTTTAATCGACTGAAAACAACTTCGTTTTTGTCGACTTCTTTTAATTCAATGTTTTTAGTGACTACTTTTGGCGATATAATTTTTTGAACAATACCACTCTTCATCATTTCTAATTGCGTTACAAATCGGCTTTTTTCCCCACTTCCAAAAACATCGTGCTCTGTATTATACAAAATAAAAACATTTTTTGCTCTTTGTATTAATCTAAAAAAGTGATACGAAAAAATAGCATCTTTTTCTCTATAAGTTGGCAAACCAAATTCAATTTTCACATCAAAAGGAATGAATGAGTTTTGCTGACTGTTTGCTGGTAAAACTCCTTCGTTTGTTGACGTTAAAATAATATTTTCGAAATCTAAAACACGGGTTTCTAACATGCCCATTAATTGCAATCCTCTTAACGGTTCTCCTTGAAATGATAAACTTTCTGAAGAAATTAATTGTTTAAAAAACAGTGACAATGTTTTTAAATCAGAAAAATATTCATACGTTGTTTGAAGCGTTTTTAGTTGTGTAAAAACGGTATAGAAACGGAATAAATATTCCTTCTCTAACTCATTTACATCTTCTTTTAAAAGATTAATTAATTTTAAAAATCGTTCAATAAATTCGTCTATTGAAGTATACGTATTAAAAACTAAAGCGATGGTTTCTTTAATTTCAGAACTAGAACTTTCTAGTAAATGACTAATATTATTTTGATTGATAAATGTCTGATTATTTTTTGCAATTTCATCTGAAAAACTATCTACAGATGGTATTAATTTATAAATAGACTCATGTTTTAAAAATCGAATAACATCTTTATAATAAAACTCGTTTTCTAGTTTCTTTTGTAACTTTTCTTGAGAAACAAATAATTGAAAAACAGCAAAAATTAAACTAGTTGTAGGTATATCTTTTAAAGGATAACCCATTGTTATATTTATTGTATTGATGTTTTTTGGTAACGAATTTAAAGTTATTGGCAATAATGTTTCATCTGCTAAAACCAGTGCTGTATTACTGAAATCTGTAATTTTTTCTAAAATTTCTCCTACGTATTTTATTTGCGTAATATTTTTAGATGCGCCAATTACCTGTATGTTTTTTGGAGCTGAAAACGAATTTCCTAATGTCTTTATAGCATTGTTCTCGTAATATTTCCATTCCTTTTTGTATTTTCTTATAAAGGTACCTGCTTGGTGATTTGAATTGAAAAAAGCGGTATCAATATCCCAATAAACTTCAGATTTTTCGTTTTCTAAAACTTTTTGAAACAAGTATTCCTCCGCTGTATTTAATGCATTAAAACCAATAAAAAAGATTTTTTTATGCTTATTATTTTCAAGAAAAGCATCAATTTTTTTACAACTTTCTCTATAAATTAAACCTTGATACCCAATGTTGTTTTCTAATAAAAATTGATAAAAAGCAGGATAAAATTTATTCAGTTTTTCTAAAAAAGAATAATGATCTTTCATTAACTCTGTTTCTTTAAACTCGCCTTTTACAGACCATTTTTTTAAACGCTGAATGTCTCTTAAATAAACAAAAATGTCTTTTGTGTCTATTAAATGTTGATCAATTTCATTAAAATCTTGAATTACTGTAAATGCCCAAGAAGAAAAAACATCAAAAGTATCAGGATCCTTTTCTATGGATTTATAAATAGTATAAAAGTGAAATAACAACTGAATACTATCAGCTTTTTCTATCTTAGAAACCTGATTTATAAATTGCTCTATGTTTAAAATTTCTGGCAAAAAACCAACAGAAATCTTATCTTTAAACGTTTGTTTTAGAAATACTTTTGCTCTTTGAGAAGGCAATATAAAAACTACATTTTCAAATGAAGTAGTTGTTTTTAAAATATCATCTAATGTTTCAGAAATGAAAGATTGCATAGACTTTTTATTTGTTCAATTTAGTTTTCTAAATTACAAAAACTTACTTTTATACTTGGTTAATCTTTAATATTAATTTTGATGCAAAACGAATTGAAAATTGTTGGAATTCAGGCAGATTTGGTTTGGGAAAATTCTACTCAAAATATTGCTTCTTTTGAAGAAAAAATAAACCATTTAAAACTTGATGTAGATTTAGTTGTTTTACCAGAAATGTTTACTTCTGGGTTTACAATGAATCCTGAAAAAGTTGCTGAAAAAATGGATGGTTTTGTTGTTTCTTGGATGCAGAAAATTGCCAAAGAAAAACAAGTTGCTATTTGTGGAAGTTTGGTAATAACTGAAAACGATAATTTTTACAATCGTTTGGTTTTTGTGCATCCTGTTGGTAAAATTGAAACGTATGATAAAAGACATTCTTTTACTTTAGCTGGTGAAGACAAAATATATACCTCTGGGAATGAAAAACTAATTGTAACTTATAAAGGATGGAAAATTTGCCCGTTAATTTGTTATGATTTACGTTTCCCCGTTTGGGCTAGAAATACCGAAAATTATGATCTTTTAATTTTTATGGCAAATTGGCCAGTAACTAGAATAAAAGCTTGGGATATGCTCTTAAAAGCGCGTGCAATTGAAAACATGAATTATGTAATTGGTGTTAATAGAACTGGTAAAGACGCTAACAATTATGAGTATTCTGGCAATTCTTTAGTTATTGATTATTTAGGCGAAGAACTTGCTACTTTAGAAAATAATGAAGTTGGTTTTGTAAGTGCTACTCTAGTTAAATCAAAGCAAGATATTATTCGAAAGAAACTTGGTTTTTTGAATGATAAAGATTCTTTTATAATTGATTTTTAAATTTTACTACATAGTAACACAGAAAACATAGTCTTTTCGTCTTTGAAAAAAAAAGACCTCACAGGTTTTAAAAACCTGTGAGGTTTGAAAATATTTTAAAATTCTATTTACTTTTAATTGCTAAAAACTAGCAAACAAGTGTAGCCCAGATTGAACGGTTTGTTTGAGCTCTTTTTTATTTTTCTTAAAAAAAGCGAGTAGTGAAAGCTGGAAATAGCTTCTTATTATTTTAAGCTGGTAACATCCATTTAAAATTAAACTTTGTATCTGGAACTACAATTCTTTCTGTAATTCTGTACATTCTGTCTGGTAACTTCATTAAAAAATCTCTTGCTTTTTCCGCTTCTGGTGTAAGATTTGTAATCTTATCAATTTCCCAAGCTGTATTTAGTTTTTTAATTATATCTACATAATCGAAACCTGTATAAACACCAACTCTTTGTGCAACTGCAGAAAAGTCATCAAATAAACTTCCTTTTGCTTCGTGAGAGTGTCTTAAATGTAATGCTGGCATTACAATTTTATGTTTCATCATATCTCTAAAAGCTAACATCATTTCTGAAGCATCAATTTTAAAAATTTGTTTTACAAAATCTGTATATGCAATGTGATGTCGCATTTCATCCCCTGCAATAATTTTAGACATTTTAGCCAAAGCTTTATGTCCTTTTTTACGTGCAATTTTTGCCACATTGTTGTGAGAAATATAGGTTGCTAATTCTTGAAAACTTGTATATACAAAGTTTTTATATGGATCAGTAGATGTTCCAATATCAAAACCATCGGCAATTAAATGTTGTGTTGTAATTTCTACTTCACGCATGTTAACTCTGCCTGATAAATACAAGTACTTATTTAAAGTATCTCCATGTCTGTTTTCTTCGGCTGTCCAAGCTCTAATCCATTTTGCCCAACCATTGTCTGGATCTTGATGGATTCCATCTAAATTTAATAACCAAGATTCATAAGTTGGCAAAGCTTCTTCAGTAATAGTATCTCCTACTAAAACTACCCAAAAATCATCGTCTAATTCTTTAGAAAGTTCTCTAATTTCTTCTACTTCACTAATAAAAGTATCTTTTTGTGAATTAGGTAAAAAATCTGTTGGTTGCCAAATTTTTTCAGCTGGTATTAAAAATTTTTCAACAAAACTATCAATGTTCTTTTCTAGTGTTTGCATTACTTCCTTTCGGATATTTTTTATAGACATAACTTTAATTTATGTGTTTCTTTATTGTAGTTTCTACTTGTGCAAGTAATTCGTTAAAAGGTAATGAATTTACTTGTATGGGTTTATGTGTTTTTACTAAAATTGGACTAAAAAGACCAACAGGGTATTTTCCATATTTAAAGGTCTTCCAAGAATTATTAATAGTTAAAGGTACAATAAAAGCTTCTGGGTTGTATTTAGTAATCATTTTTAACCCATTTGCAGAAAATGGTTTTGGTTTCCCTTTTCTACTTCTTGTTCCTTCTGGAAATATAACTGCAGACCATTTATTTTTATTGATAGTCTTTGCAAATTTACCCAAAGTTGCTATTGCTTTTTTACCATCTTTTCTATCAATTAAAGCAGCACCTCCATGACGTAAGTTAAAAGAAATACTTGGGATTCCTTTTGAAAGTTCAACTTTTGAAACAAACTTCGGATGATATTTTCTAAACGCCCATATAATTGGCGGAATATCAAACAAACTTTGATGGTTTGAAACAAAGATTAAAGTAGTGTTTTGGGGTAAATCGTAGTTATTTTCTACCTTTACAGGAATACCAACTATTAAAAGAGATTTTGATAAAAACCAGTTCATATAATCTACCACAAACTTATGTCCTTTATAACCAAAGAGTTTTAGCCCAAGCCACTGTAATGGATGAAATATAAACAGTAGTGAAAAAAATACTACTGCAAAAACTGGTGATAATACGTAACTTAATATTTTCATGTTAAAACCAGTTACTCCAAGGTATTCTTGATAAAACTAATAACAATGCAATACCATAAAAAATTACAAATGTTTTAAATTTTGCAGCATCTTCAGTTTTCTTTTTATGTTTAGACCAACCTATGGTAATTAAAACAATTGCAAGAATCATCATAATTGGGTGTTCAACTGCTAATAATCTTGTTGCTTTGTCCCCCATTACAGTTCCAGCATCAGCTTTTAAGGATTTATACCAAGGAGACATAAAATACCACCCTAAACCTATTAATAATTGAATATGTGAAAGAATAAGTGTAAATAAACCTAACCTTAAATCTTTATCTGTAAATGCTTTCTTTTGCTTTAAGCCAATTATAGCATTTACAACTGTAAAAATTAAAATTGCTAAAACTATGTATGCCCAGTATGAATGGATGTCTTTCATTGCTTGTGTTGGTTTTGTTAATCCCGTAAAGTTACTAATTTTAAACATAAAAAAACCACCTCATTGAGGTGGTTTTTTTAATATTATTTTAATACTAATTTTTATTGTAAAATATATTCTGTTCCATCATGAATAAGATTCATAACAAATACATCATCTCCTGGTTTCCATACGTTGTATGAAACAGAAAACTTTTGGTCTACCCCATATTGTGGAAAGTTTGCTAATAAAATTGTGTTGATTTTTACTCTACGAGATTCAACAGTTTCTTCATCTTTACCGGCTCTAACATCAAAATTACCATAACTACCGTTACCAACTAAAGTATAATCAGCATTGGTTAATGTATACTTAATTGTGTTGTCTGGAACCCAAGTAGTACCATTGTGACCGAATTGTAATACAGTATCAATTACAGAAGGAACTGCATTCCAAACCGAACCATCAAACACATAGTTTACATTTCTTTGGCTTACACCACTATTATAATAGTTGTATTCTACAGCTACAAAAGTATCTGGCGTAGCAAATGGATATAATGTTCTTAAATAAATTCCAATATTATATATTGCTTCATCTGTATCACTAAAGTTAGGAAAACGTTGTCCCATTATAACATATTCACTAGATGTAAATGTAATTGGTGCTGCCCATTTATCTGTAAGTGTAAATCTTGTTGTTGCTTCTTCTAAAGCAAAAGTATATAGCTCATAAGAAGTTGTGCTAAAGATATCATAACCTGTTCCATTAAACTCAACTAACATAACTCTAGTAGAGGCAAACCCTTCCCAAACAGCATAGGTAACATTGTATAAATCTCCCGTTGCAGTAGTAGGGTTATTATTTAATAGAATCATTTCAATTTTAGCTCTTCTTGCTTCAATTGTTTCTTCAGCTCTTCCTTGTCTAATGTCAAAATTCTTAAATCTACCATTACCAACTAAAGTAAAGTCTGCATCTGTTAACGTGTAATCAGTAGTTAAAGAAGCATTTGGTTCATTTTTTTGTTGTTTTACAAGCATTTCTAAAGTACCTGCTGAACCATCATATACCGCATATGTTACATTATATTTACTTCCATCTTCTGCGTTAGGAAAATTATTTAGTAAAATCGTTTGAATTTTAGTTCTTCTAACCTCAATTGTTTCCTCATTTCTACCTACTCTAATATCAAAATTATCAAATCTACCATTTCCAACTAAATCAAAATCATCATCTGTTAAAGTGTAGTCAATAATAGTTGGTTTTGTTTGATATGTTAAATCAACAACAGTTCCTTTAGCTTCACTTGGAAATTTAGCATCAAAGAAATCATTAAAATTTCCACTATGATTTAAACTAGTAACACCAAGATTAGAATAATCTGCAGCAGAAACTGTATACGTTTCAAACTTAATTGGGCTAAATAATTTATAAGTAATTGCTGCGGAAGAAGCTTTCTTTATAGAACCATCAGCATTATAAGAAACACCTAAAGCAGGGTATTCGCTTGTAAGAAATGCTGGCAGCATTAATTTTGCATCTTCTTCTGATTTAAAATCACCAGAAGATAAGCTCAATTCACTATAATCATCATCAGATAATGTACGTGTTATGTCTCCAACAATACCATCTTTTTTTTGTGCATCTAATTCGCTATAGATGTCTTCTAATGGTTCACAAGAAGTAAAAACCATTGTAAAAACTGTTAATAATAAAATTATTTTTTTCATGATTGTGTGTTTTAAAATTTAACTTTTAATCCTAAACTAAATGTTCTACCGGCACCATAGTATACATCAGCATTTGCAGCAGAATGGTCAGATGCATCGAAAGCATCAGAAACGTATTCAACATCAAAAATGTTATTCATATTACCTGTTAAAGTAGCATCAAACTCTCCAATACTAAATCCATGATTAATCCCTAAATCAAATAAATGATATGAAGGCAATTTCCATGTATTCTTTCTATCTGTTGTTCCTTGACTGAAATCAACTCTAGAGTAAATGTCTCCTGCATAATTGTAATCTAAAGAGATTGACGTTTTATCTAAAGCTTTATAGTTTAAACCTAAAGCATACGTAGTTTGTGCTGCGTCATTAACTTTTAAATCTGTAGCTAATACTCTTATTGTTGAATTTAAGCTTCCGTCATCATTAAAAATATCCGCTTCTACATCGCTTTTCCATTTCCAATCTCCTAATGAAACCATTCCATTCACTTTTAACCTGTCAGATAATTTATATACAAAATCAAGTTCTATACCTTGGTGTAAAGCATCTAATCCTGTTATGTTTGTATTTAAAAATTGTCCTGGATTATTACGGTCTCTAACTGAAGGTGAAATAGATTTATCTTGCCAAGAAGTTCTATAAACATTTACATTAGCGTTAAATTTTTCACTTCTGTATCCATATCCAATTTCTGCACTAAATATTTTTTCATTTGCAGCATCTTCATTAAAATCGATAGATTCTTTGTTTACAAAAACTCCACCTGTTAAAAATGGTGCTCTAGAAAAGTAACCAATGTTCGCAAAAACATTATTATTATCATCTAAATTATAATTTGCTCCACCTTTAGTACCAAAACCTAAAAAGTTAACATTACCAGACACTTGCCCGTTTATATTTGTTGAATCATCTAAAAAACTAGATCTACCATATCTTGTATTAGATATATTTGTAGAAAGGAAAACTGACAATTCGTCTTGTGAATATTCTAATTGAGTAAATGTACCATACTTTAATACTCTACCTTCATAATCTCTATTTAAACGATCTCCAACTTTTAATGCTTGATTAGCGTTATTATCATTTGAATAAGGATTTAATAAATATTCACCTCCTAATAAATCTGTAACTTCATAATAATGAATACCTTTATAATATCTTCCATCCAAACCAATAGATAATTTTAAATTATCTGATAAATCTGTTTTGAATGTAGATAAAACACCATACCATTCATGATCATTATTAGAAGCTAAAAAAGCATCCGAAGAACCTAAAGCTCCTCTATTTTTATTTTCTTGAACAATTCTATCAAAATCTAGAGGTTGATCTGTACCGCCTAATCTGTAATTATCGTCATTAAATTTTGTAGAACCTCTACTTGCTCTTCTTCCACCACCAGAACCAAAAGAAGCGTAAGCAACTGTTGTTAAAAATGTTTTATCTGAAATCACCCAATCATGGTTTAAAGATATTTGTGGTTTATGATAAAAGTTAAAAGAAGTATTTTCAATTTGTCCATTTCTATAACCCCAATCTGGGTTAAATCTTTTTCCTCCTTGTTCAGTTGCTCTATTTCCAGCAATTGTTCTTCTATTAAATCGTTGTCCGTGCGTTTGTTTTGCTCCAATTACATTAAAAGATAATTTGTGATCGTCGTTAAATTTTTTAGATATGTTTAAAAAATAATTTACTCCACTAAATTGAAGCCCATTTACATAACCATCACCAGAAATTTTTGCAGCAGAAGCAGTAACAGCAAAACCATTATCCATTAATCCAGTAGATAAAGTCATTCCGTATTTCTGATAACCATCGTTACCTGTAGCCATTCGTACACTACCTCCCATATTTGCATCAGTAGATTTAGAAATAATATTTATTGTTCCACCAATAGAAGGTACAGCTACTTTAGAAGCACCTAGGCCTCTTTGTACCTGCATTGCAGATGTAACATCTGATAAACCAGCCCAATTTGACCAATACACAGCTCCGTTTTCCATGTCATTAACAGGAACTCCGTTAATCATTACGGCAACGTTTTCAGAACCAAATCCACGTAGGTTGATTCTAGAATCTCCATATCCACCACCAGTTTTGGTAGCATATACTCCAGGAGTAGATTTTAATATTTCAGGAAATTCTTGAGTTCCTAATTTAGCTTGAATATCTGCAGCTTTAATTGTAGAAACCGCAACTGGCGTTTTTCTATCAATAGCAAATGAAGTAGCAGTTACAACAATTTCGTCTAAAGAACCAGCATCTTCAACTAACTGAATATTTCTTAAATTTGTTTTTGATGAAGAAAAAGTTACTTCTTTTGATTTGTAACCTATAAAAGATACAACAACTACACCAGAATTAGATGTTGTTTTTAAGGTAAATTTACCATCAAAATCTGTTGAAGTACCATTTGTTGTTCCTTTTACAACAATACTTGCTCCTGGTAATGGTTGGTTTGTTTCATCTACAACCGTACCAGAAATTTTAGTTTGTCCTAAAATTGTAACTGATACAAAGAGTAAGGCTACAAATAATAAGTTTTTAAAATTTTTCATTGTTTAAATTTATGTTATTAAATATTTTGCAAAAATCTTCCTTTTGAAGAGTTTTAATGTTAATTTAATGTTAAGTTTTAACAATAAATTAAGAATCCAAATTTAAACAAAAAGAGAGTTGCTTACTGAATAACAATAAATTAAATATTAACAAATTACTAACAAAAGTATAAACAAAAATTAGATAATTAAAAAATTAATCTTTAATACATTAAATTATTGCTTATTTAACCTGTTGTGCATTATAAAAAAGCTGTTCATTGATTAAGAGAATCGTATATTTAATTGAATTTCAAACATTTAAATAGATGAACAGCTTTAGAGCAAATTACGAGAAAATTTTAGAGGTATTA
>NZ_JAZGGG010000048.1:0-19143 GCF_036480315.1 Polaribacter sp. | reverse complement strand
CTCTAAAATTTTCTCGTAATTTGCTCTAAAGCTGTTCATCTATTTAAATGTTTGAAATTCAATTAAATATACGATTCTCTTAATCAATGAACAGCTTTTTTATAATGCACAACAGGTTTATTTATTTTATTTCTAGTTCAAATATTGTATTTGGACAAAATTTTAATAAAGATTACACAAGAATAGATGTATTTAATAACCAAGGACAAAATATTCATGATTTTGTTTTTTCCTATGATGTTATAAATGGAAATCATACTTGTTTAAATAACTTTACTGTTATAAGTAATGTAAAGGAACTAGTAAATTTTAATTTTAAAATTTACTATAACAACAATTTAGTTTATTTCGATAATGCTTTTACTCATTGTAATGTTTTAGGATCACAAATAAGAATAGTTGTTAATTAACCCAACCAACCATCTCTATCCAAACTTCTGTATTGAATTGCTTCTGCAATATGATCTGGAGAAATATCTGTAACATTTGCCAAATCTGCAATTGTTCTAGAGACTTTTAAAATTCTGTCATAAGCTCTTGCAGAAAGGTTTAGTTTTTCCATAGCAGTTTTTAAAAGTGATAAACTTTCTTTAGATAATTTACAAAATTCACGAATCTGTTTTACATTCATTTGAGCATTATAATGCACGTTTTCAAATTCTGTAAATCGTTCAGATTGTATTTCTCTAGAAGCTGTAACTCGTTCTCGTATTACAACACTAGATTCGCCTTTTCTTTCTTCGGTCAATTTTTCAAAAGGAACCGGAGTTACCTCAATATGAATATCGATTCGATCTAATAAAGGACCAGAAATTTTACTCAAATAACGTTGCATTTCTTGTGGAGATGAGGTCATTGGTGAATTTGGGTCGTTAAAAAAACCACTCGGACTCGGATTCATACTTGCAACCAACATAAAACTACAAGGATATGTTACTGTAAATTTTGCTCTAGAAATAGTTACATCTCTATCTTCTAAAGGTTGACGCATTACTTCTAAAACATCTCTTTTAAATTCTGGTAATTCATCTAAAAATAAAACACCATTATGTGAAAGCGAAATTTCTCCAGGTCTCGGATATTGTCCACCGCCAACTAAAGCAACATTTGATATTGTGTGATGTGGACTTCTAAAAGGACGTTGATATAATAAGCCTTCGTTTTTAGTTTTACCAACTACAGAATGAATTTTTGTAGTTTCTAATGCTTCCTGTAATGTCATTGGAGGTAAAATGGATGGTAATCGTTTTGCTAACATTGTTTTTCCAGACCCTGGAGGGCCAATTAGAATAATATTATGTCCGCCAGCAGCAGCAATTTCCATACATCTTTTTATAGATTCTTGTCCTTTTACATCAGAAAAATCGAATTCAGGGAAATCTATATTTTTGTAAAACTCTGCACGTGTATCAACAATTGTAGGTTCAATTTTTTTATCACTATTAAAATGATTGATAACCTCTAAAATATTGTCTACTCCTAAAATTTCTACATTGTCTACAATTGCTGCTTCTTTTGCGTTTGCCTTTGGAAGAATTAAATATTTAAAACCTTCTTCTCTTGCTTTAATTGCAATTGGTAGCGCACCTCTTATAGGTTGTAAACTTCCGTCTAAAGAAAGTTCGCCCATAATAATATACTCATTAATGTTGGTTGATTTAATTTGACTTGAAGCAGCAAGAATTCCTACAGCTAAAGTTAAATCATAGGCTGCGCCTTCTTTTCGAATGTCTGCGGGTGCCATGTTAATAATAATTTTCTTTCCAGGAAGCTTGTAGTTGTTGTTATTTAAAGCAGCAGAAATTCTATAAGAACTTTCTCTAACTGCGTTATCTGGTAAACCCACCAAATGATAACCAATTCCTTTATCTATATTTACTTCTACAGTAATAGTAGTTGCTTCAATACCGAAAACGGCTGAACCATAAACTTTAACAAGCATGCTTTTTTCTTTAAAAGTAAAGAAAATAAGAGCATAAAAAAAATGCAACCAAAATTTGATTACATTTTATAATATAAAAATATACTTATTATAATTTTAAGCAGAGTTTCTACTTGCATTAATATTACCAAATAAAGAACGCATCACCATTTTTTCGTAAGTAGCTAGTTCTTCAGTATTCTCTCCAGATTTTTGCAGTTCTTGAATTTTCTTCAAAGCAAATTGCTGAATGGTTAATAAAGGTAAAACAATATCTTCTCTAATTTCTATGGATGCTTTTCCTACTGGGAAGTTTTCCATCAATTCTTTATGACCAGATAGTTTTAGTAAGAGCCTTTTTGTAGTTTGATATTCTAAATGAATCAATTTCCAAAATTCACCAAAAACAAGATCTGTAGACATATAAGCAGTTAAACCAAAGAATGATTTAGTTAAACTCATCATACTATTTTCAAGCAAGGTTTTAAAGAAATCTGAAGCATTGTAAAATTCAATAATTTCATCAAATCTACCTGCATCTTCATATTTTTTAAGAGCTGTTCCTACTCCAAAAAATCCTGGTACATTTTGTTTTAATTGACTCCAACTTCCTACAAAAGGAATTGCTCTTAAGGCAGAAAAATCTAAAGTATCTGAATTAGAACGCTTACTTGGTCTACTACCAATATTGGTTTTAGCATAGTATTTTAACGTGCTCATTTTCTCTAAATACGGTAAAAATTGTGAATGATTTTTAAAGTCTACATATGTTTGGTAACTTGTAGCCGCCATATCATCAATCAATACTCTATGCTTGTCGTTCAATTGATCTTTGGTGAAAACTTCATTTTTAATACCAGAACTTATCAATTGTTCTAGATTATATTGAGACGAATTTTCTGTACCAAAATTAGAACTAATTGTCTGACCTTGTATTGTTAATTGTATTTCTTTATCTTCAATTGTTGGGCCTAATGAGGCATAAAATTGATGTGTTTTTCCACCTCCACGAGCTGGTGGTCCACCACGTCCATCAAAGAAAATAACCTCAATATCAAATTCTCTAGAAATTTTTGTAAGCGCTTCTTTTGCTTTAAAAATACCCCAGTTTGCCATTAAATAACCACCATCTTTTGTTCCATCAGAAAAACCTAACATAATAGTTTGTTTGTTTTTTCTTTTTTCTAAATGATATCTATAAGCTCTATTGGTATATAAAGTTTTCATTACATCTTCTGCATTTATTAAATCTTCTACAGTTTCAAAAAGAGGAATTACATCTACTGGTAACTCATTTTCAAACCCACATAGATTTAACATTGCAAATGTTTCCATTACATGTAAAGCTGATTGGTTGTTACTAATAATGTAACGGTTTGCACCACGTTCTCCGTTTCTATGCTGAATTTCTTTTAATGCGTATATAGATTCTATTGTTTTTACAGAAGTTTCATCTGATAAAATACTTGGATCTATACTCCCTTTTACTATAGATAAAATATCTACCTGTTCTGCTTCAGAAAGGTTTATGTAGTTTTTAGGGAAAGTAGTATCTCCAATTTTTTGTAAATCTTCAACAATTTGTGTAAAAGCATGATGATGAACTCTACTATCTTGTCTAATATCTAAAGTTGCAAAATGGAAACCAAAAATGCGAACTTTATTAATAAAATCATTCAATTCTTCAATGAATAAAGATTGATGATTATCAACAATAACCTGTCTTGCGACTTCTAATTCTTCTAATAATATTTTTTGAGAGAAATTTACTTTTGCGTAACTTCTTACAACATGTTTGTATAATCTTTTTTCTACACGTGTTAAAATTTCTTGCACTCCATCAAAAGTAAAACGTCTTTTTAAACGTCTTACATCTCTATAATAATTACGTAAAATGGCTTGCCTTAATCTTTCTGCAACATCTAAAGTTATTTTAGTAGTTACAAAAGGATTTCCATCTCTATCTCCACCTGGCCAAAAACCAAGATCTATAATTTCATTATCAATTGGTTTACCATCATATATATGATGTTGAACATAGTTGTGTATTTTACTTACAGATTTGTAAAAAACATTTTCTAAATACCAAATTAAACTAACAGCTTCATCATAAGGAGTCGGTTTTTCCTTTTTATAGAAAGGCGTTTTACCTAATTGAGATAATAATTTTTTAATTAAAAGTAAATCGTCATTTTGTATGGCTTTATCTAAATCTGTAATAATACCTAAAACAGTACCAGGATAAAATTGCGTAGGATGTGCAGTTAAAACAATACGTACTTTAAAATCTTCTAAATAGGTTTTTAGTTCCTCTTTTTTATCATTTAAAATAGCAATCTCTTTAGAGTTACGCAACGTACCAATTCCATCCATATTATTTACAATAGGATAAGCAGCATCTTCAATAGCATCAAATAAAACAACTTGACGTTCTATATATTGAATAAAGCGAAACAGTAAATCTGTTTCTTCTTTATCTGAAGGGTTTTCTTGATATTTATTAAAGAAGGTTTCTACAATTTCAGTAGGATTTTCTCCTTCTTTAAACCCTTTTTTACATACTTTGTGAAACAATGGTAATAAAACACCTGTGTCATTTATCGTATCAAAAGGCAACGTCATAAATATGCTGTTGTAAATTTGATATTTAGACAGCACGTTTTCATTAAATCGAGCTAATTTGGGTAATGTAGTCATCTTCTTTACTTTTCTTACAAAGTAAATTTACGAAAAAGTGAATTTATAGAACCTAGGTTTTTAGTAATAATCGATTAATAAATTACGAAAACGATAGAAATTTCAATACTTTTAAAGCAAATGTTTAATTTCTATCTTAATTTATTGAATTCGTTATTAATTCAACTCTTTTTTTAGCTGATTATAGCTTTTAAAATTTACTCGATCCCATCTTGTTGGGTCGTTTTTTACTAAAAACCCTTTTAATAGATTATTGTTTTGGTATCTTTTATAGTCATCATAAATAAATATTGAGGGTTGCTTATCAATATCGTTAAAGTTGATAGAAAACGTATTGGTGTAAAGATCTAATTGGTCTACAAAAACAAAACTATAATCGGTTAATTTTAGATTTTTAAAAATTTTAGAAAAAGAATAAGAAGTATTAGACAGTTGATTGTATGTGTAAATACTAACTGGTAGGTTAGTTGAGATGGTGTTGCTTTTTTGTGCGTTTAATGATATACTACAAAATAGTAATAATCCTAAGGTCAATTTTATTTTATTCATAACGTAAGATTTGGTAGTTAAATATATCAAAAATTGAGCCAATTATTTGTTTTTAAATGAAATAATTAAATCTTGATAAAACATTTATTTCTCTCTTATTGTTACTTTTATATTTTTTGAATTTGTTTTTTTAAACATAAAACGATTGTCTTGTCGTTTACCTATAACCCATATAATTTCATTTTTAGAATTACATAACAACCATGTTTGTTCTTTTTCTAAAAGTGAAAACTTTTCATCTTTAAAATACTTGCTTAATTTCTTTTTACCTGTCATTCCTGACGGATAAAAATAATCGCCATTTTCCCATTTCCTTATGGTTAATGGATAAGATAATAGTTCTTTAGCAACATAAATTGTTTGCTTATTCTCTATCGTTTTTTGATGAACTTCTTCAAAAGTTAAATGAATGGGTTTTATAATTTCTGATTGATTTTCTTTAACCTCAAATGTTATTTCTGGCGCAGTCGAGAAATTTATTTCGGAAATTAATAAAAAATCTCTATTTTTTATTAATCGATGTGTTTCAGACAAGATTTGTTTGCCAGATTGTGCAGAAAGTAAATTGGAAACATCATTCCATTCTGTAAATTGATACTTTTTTAAGAGTTGATATAAATATGCTTTCGGATTTGATAATTGCTGAATTTCCTCAATATTAATTCTAATACTATTATTTTTTGATGAAATAATTTCTAATGAAACTTCATCAATTCTATCAATAATAATCTCCTTACTCTCTTTTAAATTTTCTGTAGTTTTAGAAAATGATTCTAATAAACTTGGGTTAATTTCCTTTAAAACAGGAACTACTTGATGTCTTATTTTATTTCTAATGTATTTTGTAGATGCATTACTAGCATCTTCTCTCCATTCAATATTATTTTCTTTTGCATAATTGATGATTTCATCTCTAGAGAAAATCAATAACGGACGTACAATATTTCCATTAATTTCAGGAATTCCTGTAAAACCATCTAAACCAGAACCTCTAGTTAAGTTAATTAAAAAAGTTTCTAAATTATCATCTGCATGATGTCCTGTTAAAACAGCTTCAAAATTATGCTCTTTAGTGAGTTCTTTAAACCAATTATAACGCAAGTTTCTTGCAGCAATTTGTGTAGATTGTTTGTTTTTTCTAGCAAATTTTTCTGTTTCAAAATTTATTGTAAAAATCTGATTAGACGTTTTTTGAGATAATTTTTTAACGAATTCTTCATCTAAGCCACTTTCTTTTCTACGTAAATTAAAATTGCAATGCGCCAAAGAAATATCAAAATTTAATTCTGATAAAAGATGTGTTAAAACTACAGAATCTATTCCGCCAGAAATGGCGATTAATAATTTTTTTCCTTGTAAAAAAGGAAATTTTGTTTCAATATGTTTTTTGAATTTTTGTAGCATTTCGCCTTCAAAAATAAGGTTTTTAAAGTTGAGAATTTAGCCAACTAACAACATCTGCTAACATTTCTTCTTTACATAAATCATTATGCAATTCATGATAACCACCTTTGTATAGTTTTAAAGTAGCGTTTTCAGATTTATTTGCAAATTCTTGTGTTCCTTTATAATCAATAATTTTATCATCTGTACCATGTAATAAATACATAGGCGTTTTTAAAATGGTTGCGTTTTCAATTGCCCATTTTCCAGAATCTATAAAGGTTAAAGAAAAATTAGGGCTAATTTTATCATGCACTAATGGATCATTTATGTATTTTTCTACTTCATTTTTTTCACGAGAAATATCATTTGCGTCTAATTCGTTTCCCATAGTTAATGAAGGTGCAATTTTTTGCAACAATTTTCCAACAGCTAATTTTATTGCTGGTGGTTGAAAAGCAAGTTTTAAGAATGGACTTGTTGCAATAATTCCAGTTAAATTGTTTTGTATTCTTAAAGCATAATTTACAACTACATTTCCACCCATAGAATGTCCGTACAAGAAAACAGGTTTGTTTGGAAACATTTTTTTTGCTTTGTTAATTGTAGTTGTTACGCTTTCTAAAACAGCCTCAAAACTAGGGTTATGACCGCGTTTTCCAGAAGTTTTTCCGTGACCAAAATGGTCAAAAGCAATTACTGAAAAATCACTTTTAGTAAGTTTTTCTGCAACATGATTGTAACGACCAGAATGTTCGCCCATTCCATGTACCAAAACTACAACGGCTTTTGTGTTTTCTGCTTCCCAAATCTGACCATAAAAATCAGTTTTATAAATGTTGAAATTGAATTCTTTGTGAGTCATAATCAGTTTGTTTTTAAATCACCTTATTATTGTTTTTTCAACCAACTACGAATCTCTTTTCTTAAAGAAACTTCTGGTTTTGGTAACGGAATTGTGCGTCCGAATTGTTTACTTCTATTAAATTTAGAAAAGGTTATTTTTAGCTGTTTCCATTCTGTAGGATACATGTCTAAAAAACCATTGAACATATTTTGTTCCATCGGTTTTTCTTTCAAATTTTCTAAAACTTTTTTAAATTTTTCTTCTTGGTCAATTATCATATTACAAAAATATCTAAAATTATTAATGTTCTCGATACAATTTTCTCATAAAATCGAAAATCACTCGAACTGACATTATCTTAAACTCTATGTTTTCTATATTGCTATGTGGTCAGAAAAAAAAATAATTTGTGAATTCGTGGCAATTCTACTTAGAATTCAACAAAGCAAATCGCATTGCTTTTGCTTTCAATAAACACTCTTCATATTCTTTTTCTACCACAGATTTAGCAGTAATTGCGCCGCCAACCGAATACGAAATATACTTCTTTTCTTCGTTATATAAAATACTTCTAATGATTACATTAAAGTCAAAATTATTGTTGGGTGTAAAATAACCAACGGTTCCCGAATACAAACCACGTTTGGTTTCTTCTAATTTTTCTATAATTTTCATTGCAGAAACTTTGGGAGCGCCAGTCATGCTTCCCATCGGAAAAGTACTTTGAATTATATCTATTGGATGCACGTTTTCGTCAACTTCAGAAACAACTGTAGAAATTAATTGGTGTACTTGTTTAAAAGAATACACTTTACACAACTCTTCTACTTTTACAGAACCTATTTTTGCAGTTTTAGACAAATCGTTTCTTACTAAATCTACAATCATTACGTTTTCTGCACGTTCTTTAACATCTCTAGATAAATCGGATGCAATTTTATCATCATCAATTTTACTTCGTAAACGTTTTGCGGTTCCTTTTATAGGTTGAGAAATTATTTTTGAACCTTCTTTTCTAATATATCTTTCTGGTGTTGCAGATAGTATATATTGATGTTCTATTTTTATGAAATTTGCAAATGGTGGTTCAGAAATTTCGTTTAAATGTGTGTAAACTTCAACAGGATTTATGGTTGAGTTTTCTGCATAAAACTCCTGACAAAAATTAGCTTCGTAAATATTTCCTCTATGAATATGTTCTAAAACCTTGCTTACCTTTTTATGATATTCGTCTTTGTGTATTCGAAGCTTTATTTTAATTTCTGAATTAGATTCTTCAATCTTTAAATTCTTGAATTTTTCAATAATTTCAAAATCACTTTCAATTTCATCGTCAACCATTTTTAAGTACTGAAATTCAACAGAATTATCTTTAATGAAAATTAGTTTTTTAGGTTGAAAAAAATACAAATCAGCAAAGTCTAAACCATCAAAATTATTAGAAGAAAGACGTTCTACATCATTTTTAACATCGTAAGAAATATACCCAAAAATATAATCTTTGGTAATGGTTTGGTATTCTTTTAGTTTTTCGAATGCATTAAAATAATCTGTTTTTATAGAAGTAAATTCATCTGTAGCCAAAGCACAATCGAAACTACTATATTGTTGGTTATATTGATTAGAGTCTAGCCAAACAATGGTTTCGTATTGTTGTGACCAATTCAATAGGTTTTGTTTAAAACCTTCAATATTATCAACAGAAAAAGTACGAAGTGTTCTTTGCATAATTTATGCAAAAATACAAATCTTATTCATTACAAATGATAATTTTTAAGTCGATTTATTTAGGCTAAAATGTCTTACCAATTGTAAATTGAATAGGAATTGCAACACCAGAATTTTCAGTAAAAATATTTCCGTTAGAATAATGCATAATCCGAAGTTCAAAGTTATATTTTCTTTTTTCTCCGAAGAAAACGCCTAAACCCATGGTGTCTTGAAACGTTGTTTTTGGGCCTGTTCCTAAGTCATCAATATTGCTTTTAGTTAGTAATGTTGGTCCAATTACAGAATAGTTAGTGTATATGTCAAAACCTTTTCTTCGCATTAAATAAAAACGCATCGTCGGAAAAATAGAAAAAGCAAACACATTTTCTTTGCTTGCTTCTGTTTGAAAAGCAGTTATACTAACTCCCCAATCTAAAGAGAATAGTTTTTGAGTTCTAAAAGCAGTTCTTTGATAGGTGACTGAAAAAGTATGAGCAGATTTTACTTCACCAACCCAAAAAACAGGAACTCCAAAACTTTCGAAATTGCCTACTTTTAAACTCATTCCCAAAAAACGATTTACACCAAAACCAACTTTACTTGTTCCGTAACTTACTTGTAAGATATTATCTGGGAAAAAATATTGTTTGTCATTTGCATATTCGAAAGCCAAATCATCATCTATTTTTTGAATATGATATTCAAAACCAGCAGAAAATTGAGAAATAGAAGGTTGATTGTTTTTTTTAGATTTTGGAAAAAATGTTCCATTTAATGCCAAACGCCACCTTTCATTCAGTTTGTAATTGAAACCAAAACCATATAAAAGGCTTCCAAAATGAGCATCATCATAAATTATTTTGTCATCAATGGAAAAACCAGTTCTGGTAATATTTGCTGCTCCAAGCTCTCCAAAAACAGAAAGCTTTTTTGTAATGTTAAAGTTCTTTTTTAGTGATAAATACCAAGCATTAATCCAAACACTTCGTTCATAACCAATGTTGTTTACATTATTATATTTAAACCAAGAAGCTGGTCTAATTACGCCAAATTGTAGCGCTAAATTTTCTTGTATTTTAAAACCGAAACCAATTTTTCCTGAAAAATAATTTTTAGAGAACGTTTCAGTTTTGTAACCATCAATTAAATTTTCATTAGAAAAAGGATAAAATATTCCTCCAAAATTAACAGTGTAATAAAAGTCTTCTAAAAACTTAGAAGGTTGTGTTTTTAGTCTTTCATTTTCTTGACTATAAATAGTTGCGCAAAATGAAAAAAGAAAAAAGAGAAAAAAAATTTTTTTCATTTTATAAATGTAAGAAACTTTCTAAAAACAAAAAGCAACCAAATTTTGGTTGCTTTTTGTTTTTATTATAATGAGATTTCTCCTATTGTTAAATGAAAAAAAGGAAATTATGCATTTAATGGTTTTCCGTCCCAAGCAGCCTTTGCAGCTTCTTTTACAGCTTCTGCATATGTTGGGTGACCATGACAAATTCTTGCTAAATCTTCTGCCGATGCTCTAAATTCCATAGCAACTGCAGCTTCCATAATTAAATCTGCTACACGTGCACCAACCATATGAACTCCTAAAATTTCATCTGTATTTTTGTCTGCTAATACTTTTACAAAACCGTCAATATCTCCACTTGCACGAGATCTACCTAAAGCTCTCATAGAAAATTTACCGGCTTTATAATCAACTCCAGCATCTTTTAATTCTTGTTCTGTTCTACCAACAGCAGCAACTTCTGGCCATGTGTAAACAATTCCGGGAATTAAATTATAATCAATATGTGGTTTTTCACCAGCTAAATATTCTGCAACAACAACACCTTCTTCTTCAGCTTTATGCGCTAACATTGCACCTGCAACAACATCACCAATTGCAAAAATATTAGGAATGTTAGTTTGTAAATGATCATTTGTAGAAACTTGTCCACGCTCATTAACTTCTACACCAACTTTCTCTAAACCTAAACCTTCAGTATATGCTTTTCTACCAACAGCAACTAAACAATAGTCTCCTTTAAATTCTACTTCAATGCCTTTTTTATTGTTTGCTTTTACAATTATTTCATCTCCATTTCTTTCAACAGAAGTAACTCCATGACCAACATTAAATTTCATTCCTTGTTTCTTTAAAACTTTTTGAAGTTCTTTAGAAACATCAGCATCCATAGTTGGTGTAATTTTTGGAGCATATTCCAAAACAGTAACATCTGCACCTAAACGTTTGTAAACAGAACCTAATTCTAAACCAATAACTCCACCACCAATAACAATTAAATGTTTTGGCACTTCAGTTAATTTTAAAGCTTCAGTTGATGTAATTATACGTTCTTTATCTAGTGTGATAAAAGGTAAAGTTGATGGTTTTGAACCCGTTGCAATAATTATGTTTGTTCCTTCAATAACTTCTGAAGAACCATCGTTTTTAGAAATTTTTATATGGGTAGCATCTTCAAAAGAACCTAAACCTTCATAAACATCAATCTTATTTTTGTCCATTAGGTATTTAATTCCACCAGTTGTAGTTTCTACAACTTTATCTTTACGTCCAACCATTTTACCAAAATCGAAAGATGGTTTTTCAACAGAAATTCCATGTTCTTCGAAATGATGAGTTGCATCATAAAAATGGTGAGAAGAATCTAATAAAGCTTTCGAAGGAATACATCCAACATTTGTACACGTTCCTCCTAAAGTTGAATATTTTTCTATAATTGCTACTTTTTTTCCTAATTGAGAAGCTCTAATTGCAGAAATGTATCCTCCAGGACCAGATCCAATTACAATAATATCGTATTTCATGAGTGTGTTTTTTGCGTAACCTTTAACCTTTCGGTTTGTTCTTTAATAATGGTTGACAAAAATACGGATATTTTCACAAAATAAAGAGAGAATTTAGTAGTTTTACTATCTGAAAAATAGTGATTACTTTTTATTTTTCTCTTTAAGTATTGATTCGTTATTTTGCTCTGATAAAAAAGGAGAATTATCAAATTATAAACAACAATTGAATTCTAAATAATTGAATAAACAACAAGTCTTAATTATTGGTTACGTTTGGGTAGAACCCAATTCTTCTGCCGCTGGAAGTAGAATGTTGCAACTTATAGAGCAATTTTTACAACAAGGTTTTAAAGTTACATTTGCTTCGCCTGCTCAAAAAAGTGAAAATGCATCAAATTTAAAATCTTTTGGAATTGATGAAGTTTCAATTGAATTAAATAACACTTCTTTTGATGATTTTATAAAAGAATTAGAACCAACAATTGTGATGTTTGATCGTTTTATGATGGAAGAACAATTTGGTTGGCGAGTTGCAGAAAACTGCCCCAAAGCAATTAGAATTTTAGATACAGAAGATTTACATTGTTTGCGAAAAACAAGAGAATTGTGCTTAAAAAAACAAATTGACTTTTCAACTAATGAATTATTGATGCAAGACATTACAAAAAGAGAAATTGCGGCTGTTCTACGATGCGATTTATCTTTAATAATCTCTACTTTTGAAATGAAACTGTTGGAAAATACGTTTAAAATAGACGAAAGTATTTTAATGTACCTGCCTTTTTTGTTTGATGAAATTGATGGGAATCATCAGAATAAATGGAAATCTTTTGAAGAAAGAGAGCACTTTGTTTTTATAGGGAATTTCTTTCACAAGCCAAATGTTGATGCCGTTTTAACGTTAAAAAATGAAATTTGGAATGAAATTAGAGAATACCTTCCAAAAGCAGAAATGCATATTTATGGCGCTTATGTAAATCAACAAATTCAAGAATTACATAATAAAAAAGAAGGTTTTTTAATTAAGGGTTTTGCAGAAGACGCAAATATTGTTGTGGGAAATGCAAGAATAGTTTTAGCTCCTTTAAATTTTGGCGCAGGAATTAAAGGAAAACTTACAGAAGCAATGTTGTGTGGAACACCAAGTGTAACAACTTCAATAGGAGAAGAAGGAATGTGTGGTAATTTCCCTTGGAATGGATTTGTAGAAGATAATTATTCTGATTTTGCACTTATGTCTGCACAATTATACAAAAGTAAATCTATGTGGGAGAGTTTACAAGAAAACGGAATAGATATTATTAATTACATCTACAGTAAAAAGAAAAACGGAGAATTATTCTTCAATAAAATTGAAGAGATTCAACAGAATTTAAAGCAACATAGAAGGCATAATTTTTTAGGAAATTTGTTGCAACATCAAACCTTGCAGTCTACAAAATACATGAGTAAATGGATTGAAGCTAAAAATAAGTAAGCAGTAAGTAGTCGCAGTTTTCAGTTCAAATCTGACTGAAAACTGCGACTGAAAACTGAATACTAAATCAATCCTGCTCTTTTTAATAAAGCATCAGGTTTAGGTTCTTTACCTCTAAAGCGTTTATACAATTCCATTGGCTTTTCTGTTCCACCTTTAGAAAGTACATTTTCTTTGAATTTAGTAGCTACTTCTTTATTAAATATTCCTTCTTCTAAAAAGTATTCGAAAGCATCTGCATCTAAAACTTCAGCCCATTTGTAAGAATAATAACCTGCAGAATATCCACCTTGAAAGATATGAGAAAAAGCAGTACTCATTGCATTTTCTGCAACATCAGGATATAATTTTGTATCTTCAAAAGCGTTATTTTCAAAATCTTTTACAGAAGTAATTTTAGATGGATTTTCAGAATGCCATTTCATATCTAAAAGCCCGAAACTTAATTGACGTAAAGTTTGCATTCCTTCATGAAAACTTGCAGATTCTTTAATTTTTTCAACATATTTCATCGGAATAATTTCGCCTGTTTCATAATGTTTGGCAAACAATTCAAGTGCTTCTTTTTCGTAACACCAATTTTCTAAAACCTGACTTGGTAATTCAACAAAATCCCAAGAAACAGAGGTTCCAGATAAGCTATTGTAAGTTGTATTTGCTAACATTCCATGAAGCGCATGACCAAACTCATGAAACAACGTAGTAACTTCATTAAAAGTTAATAATGATGGTTTTGTTTCAGTTGGTTTTGTGAAATTACAAACAATAGAAACGTGTGGTCTTTCGTTGATTCCGTTTTTTATTTGTTGCGATTTATAACTCGTCATCCAAGCTCCATTCCGTTTTCCTTTTCTAGGGTGAAAATCAGCATAAAAAACAGAAATAAAGTTCCCCTTATTATCTGTTACATTATATGTTTTTACATCTTCATGATATTTATCGATGTTAGAAATTTCTTCAAAATTTAAGTCGTACAAACGATTTGCAATTTCAAAAATACCATCAATTACATTTTCTAATTTAAAAAAGGGTTTTAATATTTCTTGATCTAAATCAAAAATTTCTTTCTTTAGTTTTTCTGAATAATAAGCGCCATCCCATTTTTGAAGCTGATCTATTCCGTCTATTTTTTTTGCGTAATTCTCTAATTTTTTAAACTCAGTTTCTGCAGCAGGTTTTGCCTTTTTTAGTAACTCATTAGAAAAATCGATTACTTTTTCTGGCGTTTCTGCCATTCTTTCTTCCAAAATAAAATGAGCATGAGATTTATAACCTAAAAGATTAGCTCTTTTGTGTCTTAAATGTACAATGTCTAAAACAATTTGTTCATTGTTGAATTTATTTTTTTGAAATCCTTTTTTACCAGCAGCAATCGCAAGTTTTTTACGTAATTCTCTATTGTCTGCATAGGTTAAAAAAGGAATGTAGCTTGGGTAATCTAAAGTAAAAACCCAACCTTCTTTCTTTTTTTCTTTTGCAAGTTGTTGTGCAGCTTCTTTTACAGAATCTGGTAAACCAGAAAGATCTTTTTCATTTGATAAATGCAATTCGAAAGCATTGGTTTCTGCCAAAACATTTTCACCAAACCGTAAAGAAAGTTTAGACGATTTTGCATCAATCTTCCTTAATTCACTTTTATCAGCATCATTTAAGTTAGCACCATTCCTAGAAAAACCTTTGTATTGTTTTTCTAATAATGTTTGTTGTTCTGTATTTAAATCTAAATTTTCTTTTGTATCAAAAACAGACTTTACCCTTTTAAATAAGGCTGTGTTTAAGGTAATATCATTTCTAAATTCACTTAACCAAGGAGAGATTTCTTGAGCTATTTTCTGAATTTTATCATTTGTTTCCGCAGAATTTAGATTGAAGAAAATACTAGTAATTCTGTTTAGTTTTTCTCCAGTAAAATCTAAAGCAACTGTTGTGTTTTCAAAAGTAGGAGTTTCAGAATTATTTACAATTTCATCGATTTCTGCTTTTGCAATTTCGATTGCTTTTTTAATTGCGGGTTTGTAATTTTTTTCTTCAATTTTAGAGAAAGGAGCTGTGTTGAAATCTTGTAAAAGTGGGTTCATTTTTAAAAATGTGTAATTGTTTAAGAGCGTAATTGTGTATAAAAAACTTTACTTTCTAATTCTTTTTGAAGCTAGTTCTACTTTTACTTTTAATTCTTCTTTGTAAGCAATAATTTTATCTAAGACAGTTTTGTCTGAAGCACCAATAATTTGAGCTGCTAAAATACCTGCATTTTTTGCTCCATCTAGAGCAACAGTTGCAACAGGTACGCCACCTGGCATTTGTAAAATTGATAAAACAGAATCCCAACCATCTATTGAGTTTCTGCTTTTAACAGGAACACCAATTATTGGTAACGGACTCATAGAAGCTACCATTCCTGGTAGATGCGCCGCGCCGCCAGCGCCTGCAATAATTACTTTTATGCCTCGTAAATGTGCATTTTTAGAATAGTCAACTAATTTTTCTGGAGTTCTGTGTGCAGACACAATATCTACTTCAATTTGAATATCAAAACTCTCTAAAATATCTATTGCTTCTTGCATTATTGGAAGATCAGAATCGCTTCCCATTATTATTCCTACCATAATTATTTGCTTATCACTCTAATTGTTTCTTTCACTTTTTGTGCAACTTTTCTTGCAATTTTAATGTCTTTATTTACAATAGTTACATGTCCCATTTTTCTAAAAGGACGCGTTTCTTTCTTTCCGTAAATATGTGGTGTAACACCATCAATTTTTAAAATTTCTTCTATATTTTTATAAACTACGTTTCCAGAAAAACCTTCTTCACCAACTAAATTTACCATAATTCCGGCAACTTTACTATCAGTATTTCCTAAGGGAAGGTTTAAAATACTTCTTAAATGTTGCTCAAATTGATTGGTGTAACTTGCTTCAATTGAATAATGACCAGAATTATGTGGTCTTGGTGCAACTTCGTTTACCAAGATTTTATCATCTACAGTTTGAAACATTTCAACGGCTAATAAACCTACAAAATCTAAATCGCTAACTATTTTTAAAGCAAGTTCTCTCGCTTTTTCTGCAACTTTAGAATCAATTCTAGCAGGACAAATAACATATTCTACTTGGTTTGCTTCTGGATGAAATTCCATCTCAACAACTGGATATGTTTTTACTTTACCATCTGTATTTCTTGCAACAGTTACTGCTAATTCGTTTTTAAAAGGAATTAACTTTTCAGTAATACATTCAACATTTGGTAAACTCTCTAAATCTTCAATATTTCTAACAATTTTCACACCGTTTCCATCGTAACCAAAACGTGCAGCTTTCCAAACAAAAGGAAAGTCAATAATATTATTTTCATAAGAATGTTTCAATTCTTCTAAATACGCGTAATGAGAAAATTCTGCAGTTGGTATTTGATGATCTATATAGAAGTTTTTCTGTCTAGCTTTACTTTGTATAATACGTAAATCTTTTGGCTTTGGGTAAATTGTAAGACCTTCACTTTCCAATTTATCTAACGCATCTAAATTTACATTTTCTATTTCTATTGTTAGTAAATCTATCGTTTTTCCGAAGTTATAAACCGTGTCAAAATCTAATAAATCCCCAACGACAAAAGTGTTGCAAATTTCTGCACAAGGTGCATTTTTATTGCTCTCTAAAATAGAAGTATGAATGTCTAATTTTTGTGTTTCTGCTAATAACATTCTCCCTAGTTGACCACCACCAAGAACGCCTAATTTAAAATTTGAAGAAAAGTAATTTTTCACGAGTAATATTGTTGTGTTTAGGCAAAAATACACAACTCAATTCAGTAAAACTAAAAATTAGTAATACTTAATAAACTACCTCTTTTAATAGCTCTATATTCAATTGCTGGGCAAATAAAATCTTCTGTTTGAGACGCACCACCAAAATCTACGCTATAAGAAGCGCCATCGCAACTACATTTTAGCAATCTATTTTCATAAATCATAGCAGTATTACAGCTATTTGTAGGGCAAATTCTATCATAAGCAGCATATTCGTCGGTACTTTTACGAAAAATCAAAATACCTTTTGCACCACCAGTAATTTCAACTGCGTTACCAATAACTAAGCTATTAAATTCTGGTAGATCTAAATTTTTATTCATTTCAACAAAAACTGGTCTTAAGCAATTTTCGGGTAAACTATTATCTGAACAATTTAAAAACGTAATAATTGTAAATAAAAAGAGAGTTTTTTTAAGCATAATATAGTTTCGTTTTATATAAAACGACGGCAAGTTACAAATATTTTGTACATTTGTAATACAATCTCATTCCTGTTTAGGTAATGGGATTTTTAAATTTAGCCCATAAAGGGCAATTGTTAAGTAAATAATGTTTTTTCATTTTTGTGTAAATTTATTTTATCAGAGAAAATGAATGAATTTTTAAATAAAATATAATGAGCGATATATCATATTATTCAGCAGAAGGATTAAAGAAATTAAAAGATGAATTGTTACAACTAGAACAAGTTGAAAGACCAAGAGTAACAACCGAAATTGCAGATGCAAGAGATAAAGGAGATTTAAGTGAAAATGCAGAATACCATGCAGCAAAAGAAGAACAATCTCATTTAGAATTTAAAATTGCAAAATTAAAAAATGTAATTTCTAGTGCTAGAATTATTGATGAATCTCAATTAGATACTTCTAAAGTATTAATACATTCTATTGTAAAAATTAAAAATACTGCTAACGCAATGGAATTTTCTTACACGTTGGTTGCAGATTCAGAAACTGATGTTAGAAACGGTAAATTGTCTGTAAACTCACCAATTGGTAAAGGTTTATTAGGTAAAGAAGTTGGCGATATTGCAGAGATTCAGGTTCCTAGCGGAATTATGAAATTTGAAGTTGTAGCTATTTCTAGATAGTTTTTTTAGAAGCTATTTCCAGCTTTCACTACTCGCTTTTTTTGCTAAAAAAAAGCAAAAAAGAGCTCAAACAAACCGTTTCAAATGCAAAGCATTCAACGACTCAATAAAATATAAACGCGGAGTTAATCTGGGCTAAAATTGTTTGCAAACTATTTGTATTTCTTATGTTTTTTTTAAGATTTTAAAACTATAAATTCGGGTTTTGACTAAGTCAAAACCCGAATTCTTTTTTATATTTACCAATAACTAAACAACCAAATACCAACAACTAAAAAATGAGTGTCTTTACAAAAATAATTACAGGAGAAATACCAAGTTATAAAATAGCGGAAGATGATAATTTTATTGCTTTTTTAGATATCAACCCGAATGCAAAAGGACATACTTTAGTAGTTCCCAAAAAGGAAGTAAACAAACTTTTTGATTTGACTTTAGAAGAATATCAAGAATTAATGACTTTTTCTTACAGAGTTGCGAAAGCTTTAGAAAAAGCAGTTCCTTGTTTAAGAATTGGTATGAGTGTAATTGGTTTAGAAGTACCTCATGTTCATGTACATTTAATTCCTTTAAATGCAATGGCAGATATTCAGTTTGCTCAAAAAGTAAAGTTGACTAATGATGAATTTGTTGCTTTGGCTGAAAGTATTGCTAATAAATTTGAGTAAACGCGTTGTCATTCCTGCGAAGGCAGGAATCTAAACTTCATTTATTTGTAGTTTAAATAGAACTATTTATTACCTGTTGTGCATTATAAAAAAGCTGTTCATTGATTAAGAGAATCGTATATTTAATTGAATTTCAAACATTTAAATAGATGAACAGCTTTAGAGCAAATTACGAGAAAATTTTAGAGGTATTA
>NZ_JAZGGG010000047.1:0-5671 GCF_036480315.1 Polaribacter sp. | reverse complement strand
TAATACCTCTAAAATTTTCTCGTAATTTGCTCTAAAGCTGTTCATCTATTTAAATGTTTGAAATTCAATTAAATATACGATTCTCTTAATCAATGAACAGCTTTTTTATAATGCACAACAGGTAAATTGATATAATTATTTAACGGGTTAAACACCCTTTTTTATAAAGAGTATGAATTCTAACTTGCTCAAAGAACTTTATGAGATCTAATTCGCTTATTAAAATTTATAATTAGTATCAGTTTTAAATAATTTATAAAGTTTTTAATAATCAAAAGAAGTTCCAAAATCATTAGTATTTTGATGTGAAAAGTGCATATCTAAATCCTGTAAAGAATCTGAAAATGAATATAAATTTTCTTTTTCTTCAATTAATTTATCAATTGCTTCAGTTGCTTTTTTTAGACGTGTTCCTTTATCTCCTTTTAATAAAATGTAGTTTTTATTATGTTTTTTTAAAGCGCTCTCAAAAGCGGTAAACATTTCTAATCGAAGTTCTGGTCTATCTCTTAAATCATCTTCTTCCCAAGGAGTATCAATATAGGTTAATAAGTATAAATCGTAACTGTTTTTGTTTGCAGCTTTATCTAAATTTTCATCAACAAAACCACCATAATATTCTTCTGAATATACTTTTGTTTCTAGTAAATCTGTATCACAAATTAAAACTTTATCAGCTTTTTTTGCTAATTTATTTTCTAATTTCATTTGCCCTATTGCAATCGGAAGCAAATCCTCTTTTTCACAAGTTTTACGTTCATTATTCCATTTGTCTTGCAAGTATTGTCTTGCATATTCTGGTGCCCAAACAGTATTGTAATGACGAGCTAAATGACGAGAAATTGTTGTCTTTCCAGTAGATTCTGGGCCAAATAAAACAATTCTTACTAAATTGAGGGGTTTTTGTTTAAGCTTTTTTTCCATGCTAAATAACCAAATATTGCTATAAATGTAAATCCTAAATATTGAAGGCTTGTAAAAGTAAAACCTTTATAGAAGTATAAAGGTACAGAAATGATATTTCCTCCAATCCAAAATAACCAATTTTCTATTTTACGTTTTGCCATTAACCACATACCAACAAAGAAAATTGCAGTTGTAATTGTATCTGCATATGCAACCCAACTTGTCCATTTATCAAAATATTTATAAACAACAAACACAAAAACCAGTGTTATTAAAAATATATAAATAGAAGTTTTTTTCTCTTTCTGTGTGGTTTTAGAAATTTGTGTAACATGTGTTTCGTCTACTTTACGAGTCCAAATATACCAACCGTAAACACTCATTATAAAGTAATAACCATTTATCATCATATCACCAAGAAGCTCCCATTTTAATAATAAATACACAAAAATAGAAGTACTAATCATACCTGTAGGAAATACCCAAATCTTGTTTTGTTTAGAATACCAAACAGATAAAAAACCAAAAATAACAGCCACAATTTCTAATGTAGTTTCTGTTGTAGAATATGTTTTATATTGACCAAAAAGGAAATCGAAAATTTCTGACATTTATTATTTTTTTAATTCATTAAAGAAGTTTTCATCATTTTCAAAAGCAGTTCCAATAACAACAATATCAGCACCAGCATTAAAAGTATTTTCTAATTGTTTTTTAGAACGAATTCCGCCACCAACAATTAAAGGGATTGACAAGTTTTCCTCGACAAGAGTGATAATGTTTGCGTCCACAGGCACTGAGGCTCCAGAACCAGCTTCTAAATAAATTAGTTTTTTTCCCGAAAATTCACCAGCTAAAGCAGTGTTTAAAATCAGTTCTAAATTATCTTGAGAAATTGGTTTGGTTTTGCTTACTTTTTGAGTTGCAGTTTCTTTTTGTCCATCAATAAGAATATAACCTGTTGGTAAAATTTCTAAATCAACATTTTTTAAATAAGGAACTGCTTTAATTTGTTGTTCAATTAAATATTCAGGATTTCTGCCAGAAATAAGACTTAAAAATAGAATTCCATCAGCTTCTTGTGTGATTTGAGCAACATCACCCGGAAATAAAATGACTGGTAATTTTGTTGTTTTCTTAATTACGGTAACTACATTTTTAGTTTGATTGTTTTTATCAGTACTACCACCAACAAAAATATGAGTTGTTATAGATTGATGTACTTTTTCAAAAAAAGCAGGAATATTTTTGATATCAATTTTTTCAGGATCAATTAAAACTGCAAGTAATTTTTTGCTTTCCTTTTTTGCTGATAAAATGTTTTGGTAAATATTCACAATTGCGAAAATACAAATTAGTTCTCGACTGCGCTCAAACAGACAAACCTTTAAAACTTTTTTTTACTTAACAACTTTGTAATTCTGCTACTTTGTAACTCTTTTTAAAAACATACACACAAGTAAAACCTTCAAACTCTAAAAAATGAATATCATATTTAGAATTTTCTCCATCATAACGAATTTCACCAGTGGTTTTTTCATCAGCAAACCTAAAGTCATCAACATAAATATGATGCAAGAAGAGTAATTTTTTCTTTCCGTAGATTTTATACAAACTCTCTTTTGCTCCCCAAACTATGGTTAGTTTACTAATTAAAGCATCATGATTTGCAATTGTTTTGTATTCTTCAACAGGTGTAAATTTATGAGCAATCTTTAAAATTTTATCCCGTTGTTTTTCAATATCAATTCCAACCGGAATATCATTAGAAACTATAATTCCGGAAAAAGTAAAAGAATGTGTAATAGAAATATGTTTACCATCTTTTAAATGAGGTTTACCAAATTCATCATACACTAAATCAGCGTCAGAATAACCTACAGCATTTAATAAATGACGTACACTTAAAAAACCTCTTTGGTGCAATTTAGATTTCATACCGTCTAAACGCGTCTGACTTTTATCAGTTAGTAAAACGTTTGTGTTTAATTCGTTAAAAGATTCTTCAATCTTCCAAATTAAAACTTTGGTGTTTTTGTTAATCGTTAAACTTTTGTAAAGAGGCATACTTTTTTAAAATGGATGTCGTAACTTTGCAGCTCGAAAAATTAGAATATAAATATACATAATATGAGTACAAAAACAGCTTACGTACCAAACAAAGTTAAAGATATTTCTTTAGCAGCTTGGGGAAGAAAAGAAATCAACTTGGCAGAAGCAGAAATGCCAGGATTAATGTCATTAAGAGAAGAATATGGTGATAGTCAACCTTTAAAAGGAGCTAGAATTGCAGGATGCTTACATATGACAATTCAAACTGCTGTTTTAATCGAAACTTTACAAGCTTTAGGAGCGGAAGTAACTTGGAGTTCTTGTAATATTTTTTCTACACAAGATCAAGCTGCTGCTGCAATTGCTGCAGCAGGAACTGCTGTGTATGCATGGAAAGATATGACAGAAGAAGAATTTGACTGGTGTATAGAACAAACATTATTCTTTGGAGAAGATAAAAAACCATTAAACTTAATTTTAGATGATGGTGGAGATTTAACAAACATGGTTTTAGATCGTTATCCAGAATTAGCTGCAGGAATCAATGGTTTATCAGAAGAAACTACAACAGGAGTTCATAGATTGTATGACAGAGTAAAGGCAGGAACTTTACCAATGCCAGCAATTAATGTAAACGATTCTGTTACCAAATCTAAATTTGATAATAAATACGGATGTAGAGAGTCTGCTGTAGATGCAATTAGAAGAGCAACTGATATTATGTTGGCTGGAAAACGTGTAACTGTATGTGGATATGGTGATGTAGGTAAAGGAACTGCTGCTTCTTTTAGCGGTGCAGGTTCTATTGTTACTGTAACAGAAATCGATCCTATTTGTGCGTTACAAGCTGCAATGGATGGTTTTGAAGTAAAAAAATTAGAAACTGTTATTGCAAATTCTGATATTATTATTACAACTACAGGAAATAAAGACATTATTCAAGGTCGTCATTTCGAAGCAATGAAAGACAAAGTTATTGTTTGTAACATTGGACACTTTGATAATGAAATTGATATGGCTTGGTTAAACAAAAACCACGGACATACAAAAGATACAATTAAACCACAAGTTGATAAATATAACATCGCTGGAAATGACATTATTCTTTTAGCTGAAGGTCGTTTAGTGAATTTAGGTTGTGCAACTGGTCACCCAAGTTTTGTAATGAGTAATTCATTTACAAATCAGACTTTGGCACAATTAGAATTATGGAATAATAGAGATGCTTACGAAAACGAAGTATATATGTTACCAAAGCATTTAGATGAAAAAGTAGCAAAATTACATTTGGCAAAAATAGGAGTAGAGTTAACAGAATTACGTTCTGATCAAGCTTCTTATATTGGTGTAACTGTAGATGGACCTTACAAGCCAGAACATTATAGATACTAATTTATTGTCATTCTGAATTTGTTTCAGAATCTCATAAAACTTGAAAACCTTTCCACTTGAGCTGAATTTATTTTAGTTTATTTGGGAAGTTTTTTTTTTTTTGACTTTTAACAGGTTTTCAGAATATTAGAATAGTTTCTAAATTTCAATGAATTAAAAAGTTTTTTTAGAATTATGTTTATAGAGAACCCACATACCATAAGAAATTGCAATTATAAAAAGGATAAAAATATAATCTTCAATTGAAGCGGCAGGTGTAGAAAGACAATCAATACATTTAGCAAGGTCACCAATACAATTCGCTGGCGAAGTTGGTGGTTTTGAACAACAAGGTTTGCAAGGCCCTTGTAAGAAAAATATAAATAAAAGGTTTAGCATTTTAATAGTTTTTTTTAACTAGGGGAACCTTTTTTTTTATAGATTTATTTTTTTAATTGGAATGGGTAATTCTTGACATTTATAATTTGCTTTATTAAATGATATTTATCTGATTGATATTAATGTATTACAAAGAATACTTTTACTACCTTTCAAAAAAAATAAACTCTAAATGAGCACATTAAATACAACAGATTTAGAAAGTAGATTACAACTATTAGAAAAATATATTCCTAATAGTGAAGCTATAAATACAACTGTTTCAAAAGTAAATGTTGCATGGCATTTAGATCATAGTTTAAAGGTTATGAATGCAGTTGTAAAAAATATGCAAAATTCAGATCCAAGTTTGTATATAGATAATTTTAGCCTTTTAGGAAAAGCGCTTTTACAATTTAACTTTTTTCCAAGAGGAAAAGCAAAAACTCCAAAATATGTTAAACCGCCAGAAGTAATTTTAGAAGAAGATATTATTACACAGTTAGCAGAAGCTAAACAGAACATAAAAAAAATCTTAAGTTTAGATGAAAATGCTTTTTTTAAACATCCTTTGTTTGGTAATATAAATAAAAAAAGAGTTTTAAAATTCTTAAACGCGCATACATATCATCATTTAAAAATTATAAAGAGTATTTTAAAATAGGTTTTGTTAATTTCTGAAATAGAAAATATTATAATTAAAGTTTTTGTTTTATTGGTTTGTGAATCTTTGATTTTTTAAACTACCTATTTATAGGGATGTTTTTAACTGATTATGTTCTTTAAAATTGATGTATTAATTTAAAAATACATAAGATGAAAAATTTAGCAATACTATTATTTAACCCGTTGTGCATTTAAATAATACTAATTTTTAAGTTGTTAATATTTCTATCAAAAGTAAACTTATTAATGAATTGAATAATTGTTAATGAGGTTAATTTTGAGAGTATTCTAGTCTTAA
>NZ_JAZGGG010000046.1:0-70777 GCF_036480315.1 Polaribacter sp. | reverse complement strand
TTAAGACTAGAATACTCTCAAAATTAACCTCATTAACAATTATTCAATTCATTAATAAGTTTACTTTTGATAGAAATATTAACAACTTAAAAATTAGTATTATTTAAATGCACAACGGGTTATTTTAACATTTATTTACGTATTAAAAAGTATATTTTTGTTGAGTTTTACAAATAAATCATTAAACAAAATGATCCATATTAAAAAAATATTTTTTGTCTGTATACTTTTCTCTTTGTCTATACTAGCACAAGAAAAAATTACATTAAGCGGAACCGTTTACGACCAAAGCAACAATGAAACTTTAATTGGTGTTTCTATTTACTTCCCAGAATTAAATGCTGGAACTACAACTAACGAATATGGCTTTTATTCAATAACAATTCCTGAAGGTAGTTATAAAATACAAGTCAGTTATTTAGGCTACACAAGTCAAATTGAAGTTCTTAATTTATCAAAAAAACTAACAAAAAACTTTAAGTTAAATCAAGAAACTGAAAGTTTAGATGAAATTATTATTGAAAGTAATATTGAAAAGCTAAATGTTAGAACACCTCAAATGAGTGTAAATAGCCTTACTGCGGCTTCAATAAAACAAATTCCTGTGGTTTTAGGAGAAGCAGATATTATAAAATCTTTAATACTTTTACCTGGAGTTACCAGTGCTGGTGAAGGCGCTTCTGGTTTTAATGTTAGAGGTGGTGCTGCAGATCAAAATCTAATTTTACTAGATGAAGCTACCGTTTTTAATTCTTCTCACCTATTTGGTTTTTTCTCTGTTTTTAATCCGGATGTAATTAAAGATGTAAAATTATATAAAGGTGGAATTCCTGCAAAATATGGAGGAAGATTATCTTCTGTATTAGACATTTATCAAAAGGAAGGAAACAGTAAAGAGTTTGATATTACTGGAGGAATCGGTTTGGTTTCTTCGAGATTACTAATTGAAGGTCCTATAAAAAAAGAGAAAATTTCTTTTTTAGTGGGTGGTAGATCTTCATATGCTCATTTATTTTTACCGTTGTTTGACAATGATAATAAAGCATATTTTTATGATTTAAATACAAAATTGAACTATCGTATAAATGATAGAAATAGTGTTTTCTTTTCTGGTTATTTTGGAAAGGATGTATTTGGAATTAATGATAGTTTTGTAAATACTTATGGAAACAAAGTTGGTAATTTACGTTGGAATCATCTATTTTCTGATAAATTATTTTCTAATCTATCTTTAATTTATTCTGATTATTTCTACGGATTAACACTAGATTTTGTAGGTTTTGAATGGGATTCTGGTATTACTAACTTCAACTTAAAATACGATTTCAAGAATTATGTAAACGAAAATCTAAAGTTGAGTTACGGTATTAACAATATCTATATTAAATTTAATCCAGGTGAAATTGTTCCAAATAGAGATGATTCTGGAATTGTACCAGAAAAATTAATTGATAAATATGCCAATGAATTTGCAATCTATATAGATACAGAACATAAAATAAGTGATAAGCTGCAATTACAATACGGAGTTCGTTTTAGCAACTTTACTCGTTTAGGACAAAGTGAATTAAATATCTATAAAAATGACCAAGCGGTAGTTTATAATAATGAATTCAAAAAATACGAATCCGCAGTAGCTATAGGTACAGAATCTTTTAAAAGAAGTAATTCAATTGCAGGATTTAACAATATAGAACCGCGTGTTTCTATGTCTTATCTTTTAAACGAAGACTCTTCTATAAAGGCTAGTTACAATAGAATGGCACAATACCTTCACTTACTTTCTAATACTGCTTCTCATACTCCATTAGATGTTTGGACACCCAGTGGAAAATACATAAAACCACAATTATTAGATCAATTTGCAATTGGGTATTTTAAATCAATAAAAGATGGTGATTATTCTATAGAAACAGAAGTTTTTTACAAAGACATACAAAATAGAATAGATTACATAAATGGAGCTAATTTAATTGCAAACGATGAAATTGAAACCGTTATTTTAAAAGGAAAATCTAGAGCTTATGGTTTGGAAGTTTTATTCAAAAAAAATGAAGGGAAACTAAAAGGTTGGGTTGCCTACACATTATCTAGATCAGAACAATTAACGGAAGGAAGAAATGCGAACGAACCTGGTATTAACCAAGGAAAATGGTATAGTACACCTTATGACAAAACCCATGATTTTTCCATAAACGCAAGTTATGAACTCAACAAAAAATGGACTTTTAACACCAATTTTATTTTTCAAACTGGGCAACCTACAAATTATCCTGTAGGGCAATATGAAGTATAAGGTTTAAACATACCAATTTATGATGACAATAGAAGAAACTCAGATAGATTGCCAACGTATCATAGACTAGATATATCTGCAACATTAACACCAAAAAAAAACAAAAACAGAAATTGGAAAGGAGAATGGGTTTTTGGTATTTACAACCTATATGGTAGACAAAATGCAGCTTCTATAAACTTTACTCAAAACAGAGAAACCTTAAGGAACCAAGCTATACAAACTTCTATTTTTGGTTTAGTACCATCTGTTACTTATAATTTCAAATTTTAATCTTATGAAAAAACTATATATAATATTCGTTTTTATTCTATTACTTTTTGCAAATTGTGAAAAAGTAATTGATGTTGATGTTCCTACAATTGAACCTAAATTAGTAATTGACGCAGCTTTTGAAGTCAATTTTGATGAAACTCCCGTTACTGCAAAAACTGTTGTAAATTTAAAATTATCAGCAGATTATTTTGATGATATAATACCAACTGTATCTAATGCAACAGTGTTTTTAACAGATTTAAATAACAATACTGTTATTCCTTTTTCTGATATAAATGCAGATGGAAGTTATGAGCCAAATTCAGCATTCATTCCTGCTAATGATATTGTATATGAACTAACAGTTCTTTATGACAATGAAACCTATAAAGGAAAAGCAACAAAAATAAAGTCAGCTATTATTAATAATGTTCAACAAGGTGATGACACATTGTTTTTTGGTGATGAAATAGAACTAGAAACTTCATTTACAGATGACGGAAAAAAAGAAAATTACTATTTATTTAATTTTGGTTTCAACAATTATGTTACTATAGAAGATCGTTTTTTAAATGGTTCAGAATATAATTTTTCATATTATATAGATATGGATGAAATAGAATTGCCTTCAACTTTAAATGTTAAACTTTTTGGTATAACAAAAGAATTTTTCACTTATTTTAGAATACTACAAAATCAAAGTGGGCAAACTGGTGGCGGCCCTTTTCAATCTGTACCTTCTTCTTTATTAGGAAACATGATAAATACAACCACAGAAGCAAATTTTCCTTTAGGTTATTTTCATATTTCTGAAACAGATACTTTTAGTTTAGATGTAGTTAAAAAAAATTAAATTCCCTTTTTTTTAAGGAGAGATGGTAAACAAAATTCAGCTTAAAAAGAGATGGTGAAAAGCCCGTTAAAACGTCCAAAAAATAATACAGAATATTACCAAGAATTCTGTATTTTTGAATAATGACTTTTATAAAAACTACAGAGCAAGATTCTAAATACAATCATCTAGAAAAGATGTCTGTAAAAGAATTATTAACAAACATAAATAACGAAGACAAAACAGTACCTTTTGCTGTTGAAGAATCTTTACCACAAATAGAATCTTTAACCGAAAACATTGTTGAAAAACTAAAAAATGGCGGAAGGCTTTTCTATATTGGTGCAGGAACAAGTGGTCGTTTAGGTGTTTTAGATGCTTCAGAATGTCCGCCAACTTTTGGCGTACCCCATGAATTGGTGGTTGGTCTTATTGCTGGTGGCGATATTGCTATTAGAAAAGCTGTAGAAAATGCAGAAGATTCTAAAACACAAGGTTGGTTAGATTTACAAGAACATTCAATTTCAGAAAAAGATGTTGTTATTGGTATTGCTGCTTCTGGTACAACGCCTTATGTGATTGCTGCTTTAGAGGAATGCAACAAAAATAATATTATTACTGGCTGTATTACTTGTAATAAAAATAGTCCGTTGACAAATGTTTCTAAATTCCCTGTGGAAGTAATTGTGGGGTCAGAATTTGTAACCGGAAGCTCTAGAATGAAAGCAGGAACTGCTCAAAAATTAGTTTTAAATATGATTTCTACTGCAACAATGGTGCAATTAGGAAAAATAAAAGGCAATAAAATGATAGACATGCAATTGTCTAACAAGAAGTTAGTAGAAAGAGGACAAATAATGTTAGCTAAAGAATTAAATATAGACCAAGATGAAGCTGCTATCTTTCTAGAAAAATTTGGAAACGTTAGAAATGCTATTTTAAATTATAAATAAATGAGTACTAATTTAAACTTATTAAGTAAAGGCTTAAAATATTTAGGTATTTTAGTTTTTCTATTTATTGCATCACCAATTACACTTACAATGGGTTATAAAGCTTTAAATAAGTTTAAAGATACTCCTAAAGAGTATCTTTCTTACCTTATAATAGGTGCAGCAGCAATTTTAATTATTTTTACAATTTACTTTGCTTTTAAAACAATTCAGGTTTTGCTACAAGCAATTTTTAACAATTAGTTTATGCAGATTTCTGACGGAATTATCATCATACTTTCATATCCAGACACTATAGTTAGACCAGCATACTGGGAAGCTTCTAGTAAAATTTGGCCAAAAATTGGTGTTGGAGGAAAACATGCTGTACAAGCTGGTCACGCTGCATTTTTGTTACTAAAAAAAGGTAAATCTGAAATTAATTATTTTGATTTTGGACGCTATATTACTACGTATGGAAATGGTAGAGTTCGTTCTAAAGAAACTGACCCCGAATTAAAAATTTCTATTGAAGCAAAGTTTGAAAACGAAAAATTATTAAATCTTAAAGAAATTTTACTTTGGTTGGAAAATCACCCAGAAAAAACGCATGGTGATGGTAGATTGGTTGCTAGTATTCATGAAAAAATCAATTTTAATAAAGCAACAAAATTTATTCAAAAGTTAATTGCGCAGAAAGAGATTCCTTATGGCGCATTTATAAAAGAGGCTAGTAATTGTGCACGTTTTGTTACAGACACCATTATTAATTCTACCAATGATAAAAAAATTGCAAAACAATTAAAGAAGTCTAATATACTTACACCAAGTCCTATTGGAAATGTAATTAAAGGAGCTACAAATGACGAAATATTAAAAGTTTATAATCAAGAAATTACATATTATAAAAACAGGTCAATTTTAAAAGAATATAAAGAATCCTTTTTTAATAAGTTTGAAGGAGAACCTAATTTAAAAGGAACAGAAGAACCAAATTTAGATATTTTTAATTTAGAAAACGGAACTTGGTTAGGTGGAATTGGAAGTGGTGCTTGGTTTAAAATTGAAGATAAAATAGCATCTGAAACATACAAAATTGTAAGATTTACTTCTAATGGAAAAAAAGATTTTGAAGGTTTATTTTCTACTATAGAAACTGGTTTCGAATATTTAGAAGCATATCAAATTATACACCCTACAAGTTGTATAGAAGTTTTTATAAAACAAAATGACAAAACATTTACTTTCAAAAAATCTTAATCTTTAAACATTCTCTTTTATAGATGTCATTGCATTAAAACCAAAAGACGCATCTAGTCTAGTTCAATTCCTAAACCTAAATTATCAGAAGCTTTAATACAAGTATTAAAATCTTCCTTTTTTACTTTTTTTAGTTGATGAATTACAAATTCAAAATATTCTATACTAACACTAGCTTCTTTTTCTACAGTTTTATCAATTTACAAGTTTTTTACTGTTTTTTTTTTAAATTATTAAGACCATACTAATCAGATGGTTAATTATTAATATCATAACAATATTCATTACTTGATTCCACATCTTTACTTTTTTGGCACGTTATTTGAAAATACTATAACAAATGCGGAAGTCGAAAAGCAATTAGAGTAGGCAAAACCCTTAAAACCATATATTATGAAAAAAGGTGTACTTATATTATTAGGAATGTTCATGATGGTTTCAACTGTTGAAGCCAAAAACGGCAATTATTTACCAAACAACAACTGGGTTAATTACTCATACAACAATGCAGTAAACTTTACAGAAAGAGGAATTGAATTTTTTATTTTCACAAATGGAGAATTTGATTTTGATACAAATTATAATGATACATATTATGATTATAATGGAAGAAGAACAAGAAGTTCTGGTGTAAAAATAGATAGAGATTATAGAGGACGCGTTCGAAGAATTGGAAACGTGTTTGTAAATTATGATTATAGAGGAAACGTAAGCAGAATTGGTAACGTTTATATGAGATATTTTAGAGGAAACTTAACCAAAGTTGGTAACTTAAGAATTAGTTACAACAGAGGTGGATATCCAGAGTTTTATGGTCATGTAAAAGATAATTTTTATTATGACAACGGCTTTAGAATAAACCTAAACATTGGTGATATTTGTAACTACAATGATACTTACTTTTATAGAAGTGATTTTAGAAAAAATTATTCTCAAATTAGAGAAGACAATAATTACTACTATTATAGAGCAAATACAAATGCAAAAATAGGTAAGCGTAGTAAAATTTTAAAAAGAAGAAAACCAGTAGCAACAAAAGTAAATAGAAATACTGTAAAGAAAAGAAGTAATACTACTTACAGAAAACCTGCTACTACAAGAAAAAATACAACTAGAAGTTTAGAAACTAAAAGAGGTACTAATTTAAATACAAGAAGAACAGTTGATAACAATAAAAGAACAAATGTTAGAAAAAGTACTACTCTAAAATCTGACAGAAAGGTGAAAACCAATAAAAAACCTATTGTTAGAAAACGAACTGCAACAAGTACTAGAGAAAAAGTAGCTTCTAAAAAAAGAGAAAATAAAAGTACTACTACCCGTAGAAGAAATTAAAAACAGGTATTTATACTTGATTTATTTTCACAGTAGTTAACTATGTTTGTAGCATCATTAATTTGAAGAAAAAGAGCAATTAACTATAATTAGTTGTAATAGAAAAAGTAGAAGTTAAAAGTCCCATTTATATATAAAATGGGACTTTTTATATATAACTTATTTTTCTAATTTACACTTTGTTCGTTTTGGCATTAAATCTCCACCAAAACTTTTTCTCTTATTTTACTCATAATCTAATAAATAAAAACCATTCCTAAAGAAAGCATCTTTTAAGATAAACGACAATAGAAAAATTACCATATCCTGACTCTTTTAGGAGATATTGATAATAAAAATAACTATATAACGAGTTGGCAATTATAAAAATGACGAAACTCAAATTGAAGATTAAATTTGCTGAATTTACTTTTCTGGTGTAAATTAACACCAAAAAAAACATTATGGGAAGACAAAGTATTTCGTTCACTCAACCAAATGATGAATGGCTAAAAAATCAAGTTGATAGAAAAGAATATTCTACTAAAAGTGAACTTGTAAACGATTTAATTAGACAAGCAAGAAAACAACAAAAACAAATTGATTGGATTAGTGCTAAATTGGAGAAAGCTGAAAATAGCGGGTTTACGAATTTGAGCAAAGAACAAATATTAGCGGAATCAAAGTCTTTGATTTAATGACTAATTATAAATAAGTAATTTAGCGAAGGAAGACTTAATAAGAATCCACAAATACGGAGTTGAAAAATTCGGAATGATTTTAGCTGACAAATATTTCCATTCTTTCTTTGAAAACTTTGATATTATTGCAGAAAATCCATTTTATTTTGAATCGGCCTACTATATAAAAAAAGGATATCGACGTTGTTTTTCTGGTTCAGAAGTATTTATTACAAAGTAAATAATAATGTTGTGGAAATTATGGCAATAATTGGAAGACCGGATTTGAAAAATATTCTCTGATTTAAAAATTACAGTTGCCAACATTCGTATATACAACATATAGTTTTTGAATATTTTTATAAAAAATATTTCAAAAAAAAAGCAAACTTTTCAGTTTGCTTTTTTTTGTAATATTATAAAATTGATAAATCTTAATACTAAAGAAATTTATCTAATTAACTTTCTATATTTAATTCGTTTTGGCATTAAATCTCCACCTAAACGTTTCTTTTTATTTTCTTCATATTCAGAAAAACCTCCTTCAAAGAAATACACATCACTGTTTCCTTCAAAAGCAAGAATGTGTGTACAAACTCTATCTAAAAACCATCTATCATGGCTAATAACTACTGCACAACCTGCAAAATTATCTAAACCTTCTTCTAAAGCTCTTAATGTATTTACATCCAAGTCGTTTGTTGGCTCATCTAATAAAAGTACATTTCCTTCTTCCTTTAAAGTCATTGCTAAATGCAAACGGTTTCTTTCTCCACCAGAAAGTGTATTTACTTTCTTATTTTGTTCACTTCCAGAGAAATTAAAACGACTTAAATAAGCACGAGAATTTACTTGTCTTCCGCCCATCATTACTAAATCTTGTCCATCAGAAAAATTTTCCCAAATTGTTTTCTCTGGGTTAATATTTGAATGTGCTTGATCTACATAAGCAATTTTAGCAGTTTCACCTACAGTAAAATTTCCTGCATCAGGTGTTTCCTCACCCATAATCATTTTAAAAATGGTAGTTTTACCAGCACCATTTGGTCCTATAATACCAACAATTCCTGCTTGTGGAAGATTAAATTCTAAATTGTCATATAATAACTTGTCTCCAAATGCTTTAGAAACACCAATAGATTCAATTACATTAGTACCTAAACGTGGACCGTTTGGAATGTAGATTTCTAATTTTTCATCCGTTTGCTTTTGATCTTGACTCATTAATTTGTCATAATTCTTCAAACGTGCTTTTTGCTTTGTTTGACGACCTTTTGCTCCTTGACGAACCCAATCTAATTCTCTTTCTAAAATTTTCTGATGTTTAGATGCTGTTTTACTTTCTTGTGCCATTCTTTTAGACTTTTGGTCTAACCATTCTGCGTAATTTCCTTTCCAAGGAATTCCTTCTCCTCTATCCAATTCAAGAATCCAACCAGCAACATTATCTAAAAAGTATCTATCATGCGTTACTGCAATTACAGTTCCTTTGTATTGTGCTAAATGATGCTCTAACCAGTGTACAGATTCTGCATCCAAGTGATTGGTAGGCTCATCTAATAATAAAATTTCTGGTTCTTGTAATAATAATCTACATAAAGCAACACGTCTCTTTTCACCACCAGAAAGTACTCCTATTTTCTTATCAGAATCTGGCGTTCTTAAAGCATCCATTGCTATTTCTAATTTGGTATCTAATTCCCAAGCATTGGCAGCATCAATTTTATCTTGTAATTCTGCTTGTTGGTTCATTAATTTTTCCATCTTATCTGCATCAGAATAGACTTCTTCCAAACCAAACATATCGTTTATTTTATTGTACTCATCTAAAATTGCAACTGTTTCTGCAACTCCTTCCTTTACAATCTCTAAAACTGTTTTTTCTGGATCTAGTTGTGGTTCTTGCTCTAAATACCCAACTTTATAACCTGGTGCAAAAGTAACATCACCTTGATAGTTCTTTTCTACACCAGCAATAATTTTTAATAATGTTGATTTTCCAGATCCATTTAAACCTAAAATTCCAATTTTTGCTCCATAAAAGAAGCTTAAATAAATATCTTTTAAAACTTGTTTACCTGTTGATTGATAAGTTTTAGACAACTTATTCATCGAAAAGATTACTTTCTTATCGTCGCTCATTATATACTATATTTTTAAATTTTATTTGAATACTGCTACTAAAAAACTGTAGACTTTTTTAGACCCTTCCTTTTAAGGCATTAAAAACCCAAGCAATACAAAAGAAACCAATACCAACGGTTGCAAAACCCCATCCAGCAACATCTTCATATCTATAAGCACCTAGTAAAATTAAAATAACTCCCATTAATAACATTAGCATGGTTGCCCATCCTAATACTGTATTCTTATTCATTCCCATAATTCGTAATTAGTTAGTTAGATTCGCAAATATCGTTAAATTAATTTGCTTGTTCAAGGGAAGTGATTGAGTAATCAAAACTTCCTTTTACAATTAATACAAAATGATTAGAATTAATACCTTCTACCACCCATTCCAGAATTTCTTCTTCTATTATTCATACCTGAAGGTGGAGGGCTATTATTAGTGTTTTCTGGAGGTTTAGGAATTAATTTTTTCTTTTCTTTTCTTTGATATTTTAACCATTTTTTAAATTGCTTTTTAGATAAAAAACTTTTTAAGGAATCATTTAAATTCTTTTCATTTTTTTCAATAGTATCTCTAATAGGTGTAATTGTAGTTTTTATTTTTTCTCGAACCTTTTCTGCTAAATCTCTATTTGTATAAAGTTCTTTACCAAATGTATTTATAGTAAGTTCTAATTCTTGTAATTGTGAAAAATTTAAAAAAGATAAATCTTTTACTTTATCATTATAAATTCTAAAAGCTTTTGATGATTTGCCTTCTAGTATTGCATTTTTAATTTTTATTTTTTTTTGAATTTCTGTAAAATTGTAATAAAAAAGGTTTGCTGCATTTTTAGCATTAAACTTTGGCATTTCAGGAACTTCTTGTCCAAATGAGAAGTAACTTATAAATAATGATAGTATAATTAATGATTTTTTCATCTTTTTTATTTGAAAAACAAAAGTAAACAAAGAATTACAATTTAGCAGCTAATCTAGCTCCTTGATTTATAGCTCTTTTTGCATCTAACTCACTAGCAAAATCTGCACCACCAATAACATGTACTTTTTTACCAGCATCTAATAAAGGTTGATACAATTCTTTAAATGGGGTTTGGCCTGCACAAATAACAACATTGTCTACTTCTAAAATTTTAGCTTCTTCATTTTGGGTATAATGCAAACCTTGGTCATCAATTTTAGTATAAGAAACTTCACCTATAAATTGAACTTTCTTTTTCTTTAAAGTAGATCTGTGAATCCAACCTGTAGTTTTACCAAGATTTCCACCAAATTTTCCTTTGCTTCTTTTAAACATAAAGACTTCTCTTGGTGATGGATGAAATTCTGGTTTTACACCTTCTATTCCACTTCTTGCTTTCATAGATTTATCTATTCCCCATTCTTTTAACCAAGTATCTATATTTAAAGCTGATGATTCTCCTTCATGTGTTAAATATTCTGAAACATCAAAACCAATTCCTCCTGCTCCAATTACTGCAACACGTTTTCCTACTGGTTTTTTCAGCTTTAATACATCAATATAACTTAATACCTTTTGATGATTAATACCTTCTATTTTTAACTCTCTTGGTTTAATTCCTGTTGCTAAGACAATTTCATCAAAATCAGATTTTAATAAATCTTCAGTAGAAACTCTTGTATTTAATTTTACGGTTACATTATGCAACTCAATTTGTTTATTAAAATAACGCAACGTTTCATAAAATTCTTCTTTTCCAGGAATTTGTTTTGCGATATTAAACTGACCACCAATTTCTTTATCGGCATCAAACAAAGTAACTATATGTCCTCTTTGTGCTGCAATTGTAGCTGCTGCTAATCCTGCAGGCCCAGCGCCGATTACTGCTACTTTCTTTTTATTTTCTGTTGGGTTATAATTTAATTCTGTTTCATGACAAGCTCTAGGATTTACCAAACAACTTGCTACTTTTTGCTCAAAAACGTGATCTAAACAAGCTTGATTACAACCAATACAAGTATTAATTTCATCAGCTTTTTCTTGCTCTGCTTTATTTACCCATTCTGGATCTGCCAAAAATGGTCTTGCCATAGAAATCATATCAGCATCTCCTTCTGAAAGTATTTTTTCTGCAGTTTCTGGCATATTTATTCTGTTTGAAGTTATCAAAGGAATTGATAATTCTTCTTTCATTTTTCTAGTAACCCAAGTAAACGCTGCTCTTGGAACAGATGTTGCAATTGTTGGAACTCTAGATTCATGCCAACCAATTCCTGTATTTATAATGGTTGCTCCGGCTTTTTCAATTTCTTTACCTAGTTGAACAACTTCTTCCCAAGAAGAACCGTTTTCTACCAAATCTAACATTGATAATCTGTAGATAATAATAAACTCTTTACCAACAGCTTCTCTTGTTTGTTTTACCAATTCAATTGGCAAACGCATTCTGTTTTCATATTCACCACCGTAATTATCTGTTCTTTTATTGGTTCTTTTTGCAATAAATTGATTGATTAAATACCCTTCTGAACCCATAATCTCAACGCCATCATAACCTGCAACTTTAGATAATTTTGCACAGTTTACAAAATCTCGAATTGTTCTTTTAATTCCTGACTGTGTTAATTTAAATGGTTTAAAAGGTGTTATAGGTGATTTTATTTTTGAAGGTGCAACATTAAAAGGATGATATCCATAACGTCCTGAATGTAAAATTTGCATACAAATTTTCCCTCCTTCTTTATGAACTGCTTCTGTTATTTTTTGGTGATGTTTTGCATGTTTTTTTGTAGACATTCTCGCAGCAAAAGGTCCTGTCCAACCTTGAATGTTTGGTGCAATTCCTCCTGTAACAATTAAACCAACACCTCCTTTTGCACGTTCTGCATAATACGTAGCAATACGTTCTAAACCGTTTTTTTCTTCTTCTAAACCTGTGTGCATAGAACCCATTAAGATTCTATTTTTTAAAGTTGTGAATCCTAAATCTAATGGTTCTAAAATGTGCTTGTATTTCATATATCTTGGAATTGAATTTACTATGCATGCATAATACTTTGCAAGATATGTTTATTTATTGAAAAGAAAAAACTCAAGATTTGTTAAAATCTTGAGTTTTTTCTTTTGCGTTAGGGATTGAAGCGTTTGTTGAAGCTCATTTTCTTTTTCAGAAAATAGCGACTGCCGAAAGCGCGACCCTTTTTTAGGGAACGCCCTAATATAAATGTCCCATTTTACCCATTTGATAATCGCGCATCGCTTCCATAATTTCTGTCTGTGTATTCATAACATAAGGTCCGTATTGAGCAACTTTCTCATTGATTGGTTCGCCTGACAAAATTAATAAAGTACTTTTTTCTTTGGCTTCAAATTGAATGATATTTCCGTCTTGATTGAAGGTTATCATTTGATTTTCTCCTTTTTGTATAACAGCTGTATCATTTACCAAAATTTCACCATCTAGTAAATAAATTAAAGATTGATGGTTTTCTGGGATTTCAATTTCCATCTTTCCTCCTTTTTCAACATTTGCTGTAAAAACATTTGCTGAAGTTTGCGTTTTTATCAATCCTGTTTCTTGTTGCTGATTTCCTGCAATTATATTTAATTGCACTTTATTATCATTAGAAAATAACTTCGGGATTTGTTTTTCTTCTAAATGTTGATAATTAGGAGTCATCATTTTATCTTTTGCAGGTAGGTTTAACCACAACTGAATCCCTTCTAAATCCCCACCTTTTTTTACAAATTCTTTGGTTGGCCCTTCTGCGTGAATAATTCCACCGCCAGCAGTTGTCCATTGTACATCTCCAGCTTCTACAACCATCTCATTTCCCAAAGAATCTCTATGTAATTGTTCTCCTTTAAAAAGCAATGTTATTGGCTCAAAACCTCTGTGAGGATGTGGACCTAAATCAAATGGGTTATTAAATTCAGAAATTGCATAAGGCCCATAATGATGTAATAATAAAAAAGGATCTACATTTTCGATGCCTTGTGTTGGTAATGGTTGACGCAATTTTATGGGTCCCATATTAACTAACGGACTTGTTACTTTATGTTGTATTGTTTTTAATTTTTTCATGATAATTTATGTATTTGTTCTCGATACAATTACGATGAAAAATCGGAATCACTCGAACTGGCATTTTTTATTTTCCAAGGAAAATATTTTTGCAAATTTTTTCTATCTTAATTTATCTAATAAATTACTTAAAATAGCTGCTTCCTCATCTGTTAAATTTTCAAGAAAAGAAAGATTTTTATTGTCATCAATAGTTGATAACAATTCTAAACCTTGATTGGTTATTTTAACATACACGACTCTTCTATCATGGTCACAACGTTCTCTTTCTATTAAGTTTTTATCACATAATTTATCCATTAAACGTGTTGCATTTGGCGCCCTTTCAATCATTCTATCTTTTACGATTTGAACCTTGATTCTGTCTTTCGCGCCACGTAATATTCTTAAAATATTGTATTGTTGTGGTGAAATTCCATAAGGTTTAAAGAATTCAGTTTCCTTACTACTTAACCAATTTGAAGTATACTTTATATTGATTAGTGCTTTTAACTTGTTACTAACAAATTTAGAGTTGATGTCTTTAGAAATGTCTCCCATGATTTTGGATTAATCTTTTAAACTTGCTTCTTTAATTATTTTGTTAAACTCATCTGAAGTTGGTGTTAAATAAATTTCTCCATCGATAATTAATGTTGGATATTTCATAACACCATTATACAGTTCTTTAGTATGTTTTTTTGCTTCTTCATCTATTGCTACATCTTTATATTCAAAAGGCATTTCTGCCATTCTTAAATAATTTTTAAAAGCTACTGTATGTGCATGCCCTTTTCTACCGTATATTATAATTTCCATTTTTTATTGATTTAAAGCATTCTTAAATTTGTCTACTTGTTTTTCTAAAGATACAAGTAAAACTTCATTTATAACTTTACCTTCATTAAAATTATCATAAAAACTAGATAAAGAAAAATCAGCAACTATATTTCCTCCCATATGCGGAAACCCACTTTTTGCAATTGATAAAACAGATGCTCCTCCTCTACCTCCAGGAGATGTTGCCATTAATAGCATTGGAATGTTATTCCATAGTTTTTGCTCTATTCTAGAAGACCAATCATAGATATTCTTAAAGACTGCTGCAAAATTACCATTGTGTTCTGCTAACGATAAAATAATTCCGTCTGAACTATGAATAGTTTTTAAAAATTCAGTTGCTTGTTCTGGAATTCCATTTGCTGTTTCTTCATCTATTCCATATATAGGAACTTGAAAATCATTCAAATCTAAAACGACAACTTCTACATCTTTAATTAAACTTGAAGCATAAATTGCTAATTCTTTATTAATTGATTTTTTGCTATTACTACCAGCAAATGCTATTATTTTTTTCATATTATTTAATTATGTTATTTTTAATTAGTTCTCAATACAGTTTTTTCGTTCCTCAAAAATCACTCGAACTGACAAACTGAAAACTGTTACTACTAACTGCTTACTGAATACTGCTTACTATTTTAGTTTCTCCTTTAACCATTTTTGCAACTGGGCATTTAGCTGCAAAGACTAACAATCTTCTTTTTTGATCTTCTGTCATTTCTTTTTCAAAAGAAATCTCTTCAGTTAAGTATGTGCCTTTTTCGTCTTTAAATTGAGAGACATTTACTTTTATTTCACCAACATCTAAACCATTTCTTTCTGCGTAGGCTCTTAACGTCATTGAAACACAACCACCAATTGCTGCTAATAAATATTCTACTGGTGTTGCGCCAGTATCGCTACCGCCAGAAGCAACAGATTGATCCATTGTTAAAAAGTGATTTCTGGTTTTTATTTCTGCTAAATAATTTTTGTTTGTTAAAACTACTTCCACTTTTTTATGCTCTGCCATTTGAAATTTTCTTATGTGTAAAATAAGATGTAACTAAAAATACCATTGCTAAAATTGCTCCCATTTGTTCTCCATCCCCAATCATTATATGTGCAAAAAATGCTAAAATAAATGCGAAGAAAAATCCAGCGTAAGCCCATTCTTTTATTGCTTTATTTGCAACAAACCACAACGCAACTAAACCTAATAATTTGGCTATTGCATACGGGTAAATAATATAGGTTGGGTAACCAAAACGGGCAAACATAGCTGCAACTTCTACATGATTAAAGAAATACATACCTGCAGAAAAAAGCATTAATAAAGTTAATAATCCAGTAGAAATATAATAAATAATTTTTGTTGTTTTCATCTTGTATACTTTTAAATTCTTGACAAAGATACAAAATAAAATTTTACTTACCAAGGGAAATAAATCCAAGGAATATTATGAGGTTAAATATAAAAAAAAGTCTCATTTAAATTCTGAAAAACCGCAAACAAGTTTAGCCCTGATTAAGCGGTTTGTTTGAGCTCTTTTTTAGTGTAAGTTCGAGTGAATTTTGAAGAATGAAAAATTTGTACAGAGAACAAACTAAAAAAAGCGAGTAGCGAAAGCAGGAAATAGCTTCTAAACTATTTTAGTGAAATACTGAAACAAGTTCAGCACAAGCTACTGGTTTAACTTAATCGAATCCATCTTTTTTTGAAGACGTTGTATTTCTTTAAGGTCTTTTTCCTTTTTAGAAATTAGTTTTATAGAATCTAAAATTAATTGATTCTTTTCTAACACTGTATGCTCCTTTTCAAAATATATATTTGCGCCTTCACTAGTTCGCCATGCTTCATTTAATTGATTGTAAACCTCCTCATCCCAAGTGCTTGGTTTTTTAGCGTTAATCCAAACAACATCTCTATATTCGCTATCTACCAAAGCTAAATCTGGCGTTGCAGAACCATCGAATTGTTCTGGATTATTGTCACTAATTGTAGAAACTGTTCCTAGAAAAAACATTCGTTTTCTACCAGCAATCATTTTAATATAAGGTCTAAACTCTACTGGCGTATTTGCATTCCAATCGTATTCTTTTTTAGATTCCTTTACTTTTAAAGGCATTGCAGAAACACCTGCATAACCTTGTTTTTTTGATGCATGATCATAATAATAAAATTGATCTGTACCATCTGCAGGAATAAAAACGCTGTAACTTAAACTTGTTCTTTCTGCACCAACTGGCTCTAAACCAAACCAATGATATAAACCAGAAAACGCTCCTGTTTTAGTATCTGAAAAATCGAAATCAGTAACATAAGGTTGTGTGTTTTGGTCTTTTGGAGCTGTAGGAATTTTAACTGCACTTTTCATGTTCCAAGGTAATGGGTCTGAAAAACCAGCAAGAAACTTTAAAGATTCTGCTTGTAAACGTGTTACTTTTTCTGACAATGTATTTTGCCTTGTTAAGTAAGCATAATTTTTCATTTCTTCAGGAGAAATATACGTTCCTTTTCCTATTGTAATTCTTTCTAAATAATCGTTAAAATCATGTTCTCCGTTTTCTACAACCATTACACCACCAAAAGTTGGATATGGGAAAAAGAATCCTTTCCATCTAATTAAACTAACAACCTCAACCCAAGCACCTTTATCATTTTTCATATAAAAAGTATCGCTTGGTTCGTAATTAAACAACATCCAAGGGTTAAACCTCTGAACTACCGCATTATAAGTATTACGACTAAATTTTAAAGATTCGCCAATTGAAAATGTAACCGGAATTCTATTTTCACTTGAAAAACGAGGAAAAGGTGTTGTACTTGACACAGAAAAAACTTCTTCTGTATTGTCTTTTATTCCTTGCCAGACATATTTTTCGGTTGGCTGAATTGCCATTGTCCACTGATTCTTACCATCAACTCTAACTAAATGAGGTAGAGAAACATCTTTGGTTTCACCAACAGATTCATTTGCCATTGAAAAAATATTTCTTAATGGTTGAATTCTTTCATTTTGAGTTAAAGGCAATTCTACAATTTCGATACGATTTAAATCGTTAAAGACATTATAAGTTTGCATATAATTATACATTTTAGAATGAAATCCTACATAGTAAATGGCTCCGAAGAAAATTGCTAGTATAAATAAAATTCCAATTCTACTTCTAGTAGCAGCTGACTTTCTGAATTTTTTCAACCCCAAAAACAACACTATAAAACAGAATAATATAATGAAAATAAATTTTCTAAAAAACAATAATGCAGGTTGATAATCATCTCTTAAAAAGAATAATAACCCAATTAGAATTATACTAAAAATAATAACTCTTTTCTTTTGTTTTGCTCCTTTGTTCCAATAATTTTTTATCATATAGCCTATCTTAATCCTCCCAAAGGGAAGAAACTCATAGTGTGAACAACTATGTGTTTATAATTAATATTTAATTTATTCTAAAATTTTAAATTTAGTAACACTTTTAAACTGTATACTGTTACTGCAAACTTATAACAACCCTTTATCTTTCAATCTATCTCTTGCGCTTTTTTCTTCAACTTTTGGCGCTGATTTTTCAGCTTCAATATTTTCTTTTTCTTTTGAATCGTTTGTTTGTAAGTCTTCAATAAAATCTTTCCCTTTTTCTATAACTTCTTGAAACTTATCTTCTATAGAATCTGTTTGCTCATCGATAATAGCTGATGATTTAAAAATAAAGCCCGCCAAATATGTTCCTATTAAAGTCCCAAAAATCATAGAAGCAAATAAAGAAATGGTTGCTAAATCAATTGGTATTAAAAAACGAGTTATTAATATAACAATTAAGAATAATGAAACTACAAAAACCAATCTTAATAAAAAACCTTGCTGGTAAAAGAATCCTTTTTTATCCGTAGATTTCATTTGTAATTCTTTGGAATTCATTAACTTGTTAAAAAAACGATACAATCCATTTCCTTGAGATTCTCTCCAATACAGAATAATTCCGAATACAATTGATGCAATAAATATAATGAGTTCTAGTGTCATGATTTGTTGAGTTTGATGCCTTTATAAAGTTAGTCTATTTTTTCTAAAAATTGTTACAAATTGTTTCTATTACCCAATCTTGGGTAGATTCATCCCAAGTTTTAAAAATTTGATAAAATTGTTCTTTGTCATACCAATACAAAAATAACACATCTTTTGATGCAACATTAACCAACAAATGCCAAATTAAATCTTGATGATTTGCTCTTAAAGAAGAATGTGGTTTTTGAAGTGAAAAATAAAATTCTTCATCTACAATATCTTTAATTTTAATATCTTTATTAATTGATTTTTTCTCTAAATAACGCTCTACACTCATTACTTTTTTTCGAGATTTTAAATCGATTTTATTCAAATAACTCTTAAATAACATGTTGTCATTTAAAATATCTTTTATAGGATGTTGTGTGTCTTTTAAATGTTCAGAAAATATAAAGTTCTTTATTCTTATATACCTATCTGTAATTACTTCTTGCGTTAAATTACACTCAATAATTAAATGATCTCTTAATTGTGCTATTAATTCTGATTGAGAAATATGAAACATTAAAACATTATATGTAGTGTCGTTGATTGCTTCTTTATACGCTTCTTTCGTTTCAAAAATTAAGATCGGCGAAATGAAATTTCTTAAAAGATAAACGCCGCCAAATGCTTTTGTATAAAAAGAATCTGTTGTAAAAATTATTGGATCTAAAGTAATATCTCTTGTTCTTAAATCGCCATATTTTTTTGCAGATGCTACTATTTTTTGATGCAAATTTTCATCAATAAAATTATAATCTTTATTAAACGTTTTTATTAGTGCTAATTGCGTTGCTTTTGCTTTATCTAAATCATCAATTAGATGAAAATTAATAATTACGTCTTTATATTTTAAGACATCTAAAGGTTCATAAAAAACATCTATACTTTGATCAAAGTCAATACAAATAGCTGAATCTCTTGTAATATTTTTAATCTTTTTTAAATGTGTTTTAAAGACTAACTTCATTAATTCTTTATCGAAAGAATGAAAAGGATTATAAATTGGCAAGCCTTTTTGCAATGGTGTAATAATAATTCCGTGTGAATTTGCTTCACCATTATTTAAATAATAAGTTTCTTTTTTTTCTTCTGCTATTTCTGGACTCCAACCAATACCATCAATAGAAAATGATGTTAATTTAGTTTTTGCAAAACCTAATTTTTGCAGACACTTATTATAGCGTTCTACTAATTTACCGCTTACCGGAATTAGTTCACTTCTAAATAAATTTGCTTGTTTTAGTTTATTCATTATATTTACTTTTTACAACAAAAGTTCCTGCTGCGGCATCTCCTATTCTTTGATTATCTTTATTAGCTGCTGCGACAATAATTCCTATAAATAAAATACAATCTATAAATCCCATAAAATAACGCCCAAAAGCTTGTATTAGCGTAATAGCTTCATTTTTTTTATTTACAACTTTTATATCCATAAATCTTTTTCCGGTAGTTTGTCCCCATAAGTTTTCACTTATTGGCCACAAAAAAAAGCCTAATAGAAATGCAATTAAAGCTGAAAAACCTTCTAATTGAAAACTAAAAATACTGCCAGATGAAGAACCAAAAACTAGAGCTAAAAAAACACATACAAAGTAATATATAATAAAATCGATTATAGCAGCAGCAATTCTTCTTCCAATACTTGCTTTTTCAAATCTTGCATAATAATTATCAAATTCTTCTAACATACTTATTCTAACAATTTTTTAATTTTCAAATGATACAACAACATAATTGTTCTAGCGTCAATAATTTCTCGATTTTCTATCATTTTTAGAGCCTCATAAAAAGACATTTCTAAAACGGTAATTTCTTCACTTTCTTCTGCTAAACCTCCACCAGAATTAATTTTATCGTCGTCTTTATATTTTGCAACATATAAATGGACTTGCTCTCTCATTAAACCCGGAGATAAAAAAACAGTACTTACTTTTTCTAATTCAGAAATATTGTAGCCAATTTCTTCTTTTGTTTCTCTTATTACACTTGTTTCTGGCGATTCATTTTTATCTATTGAACCTCCACAAACCTCAATTGAAAATCCGTTTTTTACACCAGCAACATACATTGGAATTCTAAATTGCTTCGATAAAACTACTTTTTGGGTTTCTGCATTATATAATAAAACTGCAACTCCATCTGTTTTCCCATATACTTCATGCGATAAACGTTCTGTTTTTCCATTTTTAAATGTAAAATCGAAACTGACTTGTTCTAACTTTGCCCAAATATTGGAAAGTATTTTTGAAACAACGTTATTGACTCTCTTATCTTCCACCTTCAAAATTCTCTCTCGCTTTTAAATCGATATTTAATTGATTCACTCTCGAATCTACTTTTCTCTTAAAATCTGTATCTGCAATCGTTGCTACATTATCTAAATAACGTACAACTTCTTGTCTTCTAATTTCAGAAAAATCTAAACCTTTCATGTTACTTTTCATTAACTCTTGCAACATGTTAAACTTCGTTTCGTACTTCTGTTTAAAATACGTTTCTGGGTTTTCAAACCAATCTTGTTCTAAATCGAAATCTGTTAATCGCAAAGAAATTGCAGATTGAATATTTCGAATATCTCTTGATGAAAAGAATGGAAATATCTTTTGAATTTCTTTATACAAACTTGCAAAAAACAAATGATCACTGGTTTTATGGAGACTTTCTGCTTTAGAATACGCTTCTAAAACTCTTTCTTCTGATGGTTTGTTGATGGCTCCTAAAACATCACCCATATTTTTTGATAAACCTTGGTCTTTTAAAAACTCATAATTAGCAGGATTTTGCATATTCACAAAATCTGGCATTGTTTTTTCAAACTTTTTCCACCAAATATAATCTTGATCTAAAAAATCGTGTTCTGTTCTTGCTCCATCAATTTTAAACCTTCCTTGAACTCTAGATATTACTGCTTTATCTAACATTTCTGGTAGATTTGTAAATAATCCTATTGAAGAATTACCATAATTTACAGCATAAGCGCCTTCGGTATAACGTAAGAAAACACCTATAACTTCTTTTACCCCGGCAGAAACCCCTTGTGCAGTTCTTTCTTGTAAATTATTTTCTGCATCATCAATTGGCGCAAAAATTAACTTTGTTGGATCTTGCATTGGCTTCATCCATTCTACCATTTTTTCTGCAGATCCTCCTTGAAAAGTAGAAATCAAAGTATCTGGCATTGGGTGAAATAAAAACGGGATTTCTAAATTGTCTGCATGTTCTTTTAATCTAGTTGCAATTGCAGCAATTAACATAGATTTCCCTGTTCCTGGAATTCCATAACCCATAAAAACAGGCATAAAACCTCCTAATTCTTGAAATGGATTTTTCTTTGCCTCAAAATCGTAACTCAACATTCTTTCTGTTAATCTACGTGCAAAATGTTTTGCGTCTTTATTACCAACAATTTGCTCAAACTGAATTTTATTGAACTCAATACTTTTTGCAGTTCCAGAAAAAACATTACTCCAACCAGAAACTGCAAAATCAGATTTCTCTAATTTATACGTTCTATCTTCAATTGTTTCAACATATTCTAAACTACTTTTTCGTAACTGAATTTCATCTATAAAAGCTTCAAAATAAACCACTGTAAAATCAATAACATCTTTATCTGATTTTACAATATCTGGATGTCCTAAATATTTATCAAAATAAAACAACGCACATGCAATTCCTTTTAAAGGTGACATAAATGAAACTTCTGGAATACCAGCAAATTTCTGTTTCATCACAGACAAATCATCTGAAGCATGAGGTTTTAAATCGTATAAAATTTTATAACAAGTTGAAAATAACTGAAATGCTGTTGCAGTATGTAATTTACTTTCGTATTCTCTTTTTCCGTTAGAATCTAAAGTTGATTTTCTTTCGTTTAAAGATGATAAACCAGAAGAATCATAATAAGAATCTTTTATCCAAATCCCTAAAGTTATTCCTTCTTGTACTGCATATAAAGTCTGATTTAAATACACCGGAATTGCAATAGAATCTGGTAATAATCTCTTTTTTAAGCCTAATATAGTTTTAGAGACTGAAGTAATTTCTACATTAGAACCAGAATTTGCTCTAGACAAATACAATAAGATAGAATCATTTTTTGAATCATTATCTTTATTTTTAGCTCTGTTACTTTGCTCCCATTGAATACTTTTTAAATAACCAGAAGCTTCATCTCGAAGCATGTCTAGTTCATTTTGTTTTATTGGAAAAGTTGAGTTGTGTTGCATAGTTTTAAGTCTTCAGTCAGCAGTCTTCAGTTGGCAGTTCACTCTGCTTTTCTAACGATACTGTGATTATTTTATTTTTTTTATAATTTATCTACAGCAAACTGAATACTGCTTACTGCCTACTTTTTTCTCACCTAAATTTATCAGGATTTTTCATCATGTAGTTTAGAAGCTTTCCTACCTCTTCACTCTTTATTTGTAAATCTAATTTCTTTTCTTCTGAAATATATTCACAAGCTAATGCAAAATCTAGCCATAATTAAGTTTCTGAATTTTCACAATCAGCATAAGAAATTTTACTTTTAAAATGTTTTTCATATTGTCTTTTTCTATAACCTTCAGAAATATTTGAACAAACTGATCGACTTGAACGAACAATTTGAGAAGTTAAACTAAACAATTCTTCTTTCGGAAATATTTTAGTTTTCAGTCTTCTGTTAGCAATTCACTCTAATATCTTTACTGTATTTATTTTTATCAATTTAAATTCACACTGACTAAAGACTGCCAACTAAAAAACTGTCAACTGAAAAACCGCCAATTTTATATTTTATCTATTTTTAAACTAGCTAATTCAATAGGTGGTTTTGCTAATTTGTGTAAAACTTCTGGAGTTCTACTATGTAATAATTGAATAATTCTGTGGGGTGCAAAAACATATTTCTGATGGATGACTTCACTCCATTTTTGCATGGTTTGTTTAGAGAAAAAACCGCCTTCTGTAAAAGTATCCCCAGAAAAAACTTCATCAATTTTTAATGATAAAGCATATGATTCTAATGGGATTTCTTTTTTTGAAATTCCGCCCAAAATGGCATGTGTAATTTCATTTTCATCTTTTGCAAAAACATTGTGAAAAGGTCCTAAATCTATTCTTTTAATATGTTTTGGTTGAATGTCTGGCAATTTTCTATCAATATTATACGCCATTGTGTCTAAAGACATTTCTCTATCAGCAGTTTCTTTTAAAGTTTGATAAATTTTTTCTCTATCTTTTAATGCGCTCTTACCTTTGTAATCGAAATACATATAACATATAAATGGTCGGTTATGACTTACGTCATAAAAACTCCAACTGGTCATATAATCATAATTAGCACCTTTTGGAGCTTCTAAAATTTTACCCTGAACAAATCTATTAAAAATATACTTTTTTTCTACAGATGTATAGTACAGTAAAGAAGAAGCTTTAAATAAATCTAACCTTCTTATTGGTTGTTTTTTTAGTAATAGAGTGTTTAAAAATTCTTCTTTTACAGTTTCTATACCTGTGAATTTTCCTAAATAATCATTTCTTAACTCTAAATCGTTATACAAAAACCTGAATTCTAAATAATTAGGAAAACCAGAATCTGTTAAATCGACCTTCATATTATCTTCTTCATCATACATATATTTAATACGCATGGCTTCAATAGAATATAAAAGTAAATCTGAATATTGCTTAAAAATTAATAACTCTTGTTTTGTGCATAATTTTTCTTGCTGTACACTTACAATAAGTTCTTTCAATACAAAATCTACCATTTTATGATAAAAAACATATTGTTCTTTTGAATCTAAAAGTGCAGAATCTAAAGGTGTTGTAATCATTTATTAATTGATAATCTTTTAGCTTTTTAAATTGAAATGTCTTGGTAAGTAAATTTGCATTAAGGATTGAAATGGCATCTTTTTTGAGGAACGAAAAAAAATATAATGAAAAGCGTTACCACGCTTTAGGGCGTGGTAACGCCCATATAATTTTAACCTAACAAATCGTCATTAGAAGATTCCTTTTTTGGAGTCCCTGAAGGTTTATCATCACCTTTTGGTACAGTTGAATCTGATTTGTAATAGTCTTCGAAAATTTCTTTCATATCTATTCCATAACGATCTGCAAAATTCTTTTGAATGTCTTGATCTTTCTCTCTAATTTCATGTAAAGCTTCTGCGTACGTACTGTAAACACCTGTCATAACTTTTTCATGAACAGGAATATTATCCATCATGTCTTGACGTGCTCTTGCACTTGCAGAATGCATAGATGCTAAAGTTTCTCCAATATGCTCATCTGTTTTTACGCCTAAATGTTCTAAAATCGCTGCAAACTCTTGGTCTGTTCTTGCTTTTAAGGCAACAATATAACCATCATAATACTTTAACCTTTCTTCAGTATCAGATTTTAATTTTGCTCTATGTGTTTGTAAATTTGAACGCAAAGAGGTTAATACTTTAATAGTTAAATTATGTTTGTGCACAAAACTATCTTTACTAGCCGCTAGAGTTGTATAGGCATTTTTAAGACCTTCTAATTCTTCTACTTTTTGCTCAATAGTTGTTACTTTACCAATTGCTTCTGAATATGCTGTAGATTGCTTGTCTGCAATTTCATCTAATTCTTGACGTGCTTGCTTTAACAACGCATATTGCTCCTCTAATTTATCTTCTACTTCTTTCTTCTTCGCTAAAGCTTTTGTATGGTTTTTAGAAGCTTCTACAATCGCTGTTTTTAACTTTTCTTCTACTTCTTTAATCTCTACTTCTCTGTTTTTTAAACGTGTTACTGCAGCTTGAGATTTAAAAGAAAGTTCCCCTAATAAAGTTTGAATATCTGCACTTTCTATACGAACTTGAAATAATGCTTTTGCTTTATTATCTGCGCCTGCTCGTGTTTTTTCTGCAGCTTTAAATTCTATTTCTTCTTTTTTGATTTTAGACTTTCTTCCCCACAAATTATTCCACCAAGTATCTGGTTTATTCTGTGCATCTTCTAACTCAATTCTTGCTCTTTCTAATGCCTTTTGCGCATCATCAATCACTTTTTGTTCATCTGCATTTAAAGCCGAAAAACCTTCAAATTTTATACCTACTTCATCTTGATAATCTGTTAAATCTTTAATAGCATCTAGTAAAGAAGTTCTGTCTTCTTTTGCCATATCTACAACATCATCTAAAGTTGCGTTTAATATTTTCTGACGCTTTTCTGGATCTTCCTCTTGAGACAGTTTAGATTTCATGGTATCTATTGCCTTACCCCAGTTTACATCTACTTTTTCTGTTTTTTGTATTGAATTCGTTTCTAATAAGTCAAAGTCATCAGCCATGTATATTTAGTTTTTTAAGTTGAACAATTTTTTTAAGTGTAGCAATTTCGTTATTTTTTTTCTAAAAAAAGAACATTTCCTTTAAATATATGTAGCAATTAAACCTTTTTTGTTACAAAAAGTCTAAACTTTTTTAAACTTATTTAAATTCTTATGATTTTCTTGCTATTTTTAGTCCTTAATTCATTTTTACAAATGCAACCATAATGTTAAAAAATAAATTCTCATTTATATTGATTTTGTTTTTATGTTTTTTAACACATCAAAACCTAAAAGCTCAATTAAGTAAAAAGCATTTTATACCGCCATTAACTTATACTGAAACTGGAAATGCAAATCCGGAAGATTAATATTTCTATATTTCTACACCTAGCAACCAGAATGTTTCTTTTACCGTAAAACAAGTTGGTTTTCCGGCAAACGATATTACAAATGTTGTTTCTAGTACAGCTCCTAAAGAAATATTTATTGCCAATGGCGATAGTCAACTTTTGGTAGACTCAAGACAAACAAGTGTTGTTCATTCTGATAAAGGTTATATAATTGAAGCAGATGATGTAATCTACGTTTCAATAAGAGTTTCTGCTGGTGGCGGTGCACAAGCTGGTGCATTAGTAAGTAAAGGTTCTTCTGCACTCGGACAAACATTTAGAGCAGGAATGTTTACCAATGAAAACCCACAATCCAATTACTTGAACTTTATTTCAGTTATGGCAACAGAAAATAATACTGTTGTTAATTTTGATGATTTACCTGCAGGAATTTTAATTAAAAATTACACGGGTACTTTACCTTTTTCTAACATTCAACTAAATGAAGGAGAAAGCTATATTGTTGCTACAAATGCTGATGAAGATGTAATAAATAGAGATGGTTTAATTGGTACTTTAATTACCTCAAACAAACCTATAGTTACAAATATTGGTTCTGCAAATGGTAGTTTTCATAATGGTGGCGGAAGAGATTATGGAATAGACCAAATTGTAGATGTTACAAAAATTGATTCTGAATATATCTTTGTAAATGGTGATGATTCTGATGGTTGAGAAAATGTTTTAACAGCTACCCATGAAGATAATACGACTATTAGTATTAATGTATTTAATAGATTCGGTAAATTAGTTGCTCAAATTCCAATTGACAGTCAAGGCTGGAACGGAACCTATAATGGTAAAGTTCTTTCTTTAGATGATTACTGGTATAAAGTTCAATTAATACCAGCTGATCCAGCAAAAAATCAAATACTTAAAACAGGGCATTTCTCACTGTTGAGAAAATAAACATAAAAACGAAAAAGATCTCTTTGATTTTTTCAAAGAGATCTTTCAATTAATTATACCCCAAATTATTAAGCAACTTTCGCAACTTTAGTTTTTACCTTTTCTGACATTTCCTTAAACTGATTTGAAGTATTGTTTTCTCCTCCAGCCTTTAAAGCTTTATCTCCAGCAAAAAATGATTTATGGTCATCACCAAGATCAGAACCTGCCATTCTTTGATGCTTTACACAAGAAACTCCCTTTCTAATTTCTTGCCTTTGAACTCCTTTTACATATGCTAACATCCCTTCTTCCCCAAAATAACCTTCAGTTAAATCATTCATATGCAAAGCAGTCGTATGATAAGTAGGCAACGTAATTAAGTGATGAAAAATACCAGCTTTTCTTGCTCCATCAATTTGAAAAGTTTTAATTTTCTCATCAGCAAGATGACATAATTCTGAACCATCGTATTCTGCGTCCATTAAATTATTTCTATCGTATTCAGACATATTTTCTCCTTCTGCAAGCATTTCATCGTAAGCTTGATTACGAAAATTCAAAGTCCAATTAAAAGAAGGTGAATTATTGTACACCAACTTTGCATTTGGCACAACTTCCTTAACTCTATTTACCATATGAGCAATTTGTTGAACATTAGGAGTTGGAGTTTCAATCCAAAGTAAATCCGCACCATTTTGTAAACTTGTAATACAATCTAACACAACTCTATCAATATTAGAACCCTCTTTAAACTTATACAATCCATTCGCTAATCTTACTGGACGAACTAATTTACCTTCTCTCTTAAGCAAAACATCATCTTCTTTTGCATCTTGAATTGCAATTTCTTCTGCTTCTACAAAAGCCAAATATTGTGAAGCTAAATCACCTTTTTCTTGACTTACAGGTAATTTTTGTGTTAAACCCGCTCCTTCAGAATCTGTTCTTGCTACAATAATTCCATTATCTACACCTAATTCTAAAAATGCATATCTAATTGCGTTTAATTTAGCAATAAAATCTTCATGCGGCACAGTTACTTTTCCATCTTGATGACCACATTGTTTTGCATCTGAAACTTGATTTTCAATCTGAATTGCACAGGCTCCAGCTTCAATCATTTTTTTAGTTAATAAATACGTCGCTTCTTCGTTTCCAAAACCAGCATCAATATCTGCAATAATTGGAACGATGTGAGTTTCAAAATTATCAATTTGATCCTGCACATCTTCTCCATTTTCCTTTCTTTTGAATAAATCATTTAACTCAATAGCATCTGCTTGACGTAAAAAATCATAAATCTCTGCAATAAGGCTAGGAACTGCTGTTTTTTCATGCATAGATTGATCTGGTAGTGGTCCAAATTCTGAACGTAACGCTGCAACCATCCAACCAGATAAATACAAATAACTTTTATTAGTCGTTTTATGATGTTTTTTTACTGCAATCATTTTTTGTTGTGCAACAAAACCATGCCAGCAACCTAAAGATTGTGTATAGTTAGATGAATCCGCATCGTATTCTGTCATATCTTTTCTCATAATATCCGCGGTATATTTAGCAATATCTAAACCTGTTTTAAAACGATTTTGAGTAACCATTCTTGCCGCACTTTCAGAGTTGATAGCATTCCAAGAGTTACCATATTTTGCTTTTAAGCTTCTTACTGTCTCTAATGCTGAACTATAATTGCTTTGTGCTAAATTTTTCATAATTTTGATTTTTAATTATTAAGGTTTTCTATATTTTGATAATTACGTCTCGTGAACTATTCCAGTAGTTCCGAGACATTTTTTTATATATGATTATATGCTGATAATGTTAAAAATTCTTCAAATTCTTCTGCTAAAACAAGTTCATCAAATAACTGTATTGCTTCCTTGAATTTACCTTTATCAAATTCAATTTCTCCAACATAATTTTTAATTTTTTTAATCTCTTGAGATTTGAATTTTTCATAAGTTTTAGAATTAAAAGTTTCATCATTATTTATTGTTACTTCATTTTGAAGCCATAACCAAATTTGCGTTCTAGAAATTTCTGCAGTTGCAGCATCTTCCATTAAATTATAGATTGCAGCAGCACCATTTCCACGCAACCAACTCTCTATATACAAAATACCAACATTTATATTTTTTCTAATCCCCTCTTCAGTAACGGTTCCTTTTGGCATTTCAACTAAATCTGCTCCTGTTACTTTTACATCATTTCTAGCAATATGAATTTGATTTTTAGTTGTCATATTTTCATTAAAAACTTTCATTGCTACAGCAACTAATCCAGGATGTGCAACCCAAGTTCCATCATGTCCATTTTTTACTTCTTGCTCTTTATCTGCAAACACTTTTGCAAATGCTAAATCATTAGCAACTTCATCATTCTTAATCGGAATTTGTGCAGCCATCCCTCCCATTGCATGTACATTTCTTTTATGACATTTTTGAATAACTAGCAAAGAATATGCTTTCATAAATGGCGTTTTCATCGTTACTTGATCTCTATTCGGAACCATAAAACCAGTATGATTTCTAAATTTTTTGATGTAAGAGAAAATGTAATCCCAACGCCCACAATTTAAACCAGCCATATGATCTTTCAATTCAAAAATAATTTCATCTAACTGAAAACTAGCTGTAATTGTTTCAACAAGAACAGTAGCCTTTATTGTTTTTTTCGGAATTGATAAGTAATCTTGTGCAAATACAAAAACATCATTCCAAAAACGAGCTTCCAAATAATGCTCTAATTTTGGTAGATAAAAATAAGTTGCAGAATTCTGTTCTTGCAAAGCTTTTATATTATGAAAAAAGTACAATCCAAAATCCACCATAGAACCAGACATTTCTTCTCCATCAATAACAAAATGCTTTTCATTTAAATGCAAACCTCTTGGACGAACCAACAAAGTTGCAGTTTCTTCATTTAATGCATACGTTTTATCTTTTTTCTCATTATAAAATGAAATCGTTTTATTGATTGCATCACGTAAATTGATTTGTCCTTCTAAATTATTTTCAATTTTTGGAGAATTGCTATCCTCAAAATCTGCCATAAAAGTTTTTGCTCCAGAGTTTAAAGCATTGATAACCATTTTTCTATCAACTGGCCCAGTAATTTCGACTCTTCTATCTAATAAATCTTCTGGTAATTCTGCACAAACCCAATCAGACTCTCTAATGTTTTTTGTTTCTTTTGGAAAAAAAGGAAGATTACCTGCATCAAAATATGCTTGCTCAATTTCTCTATTTTCCAATAATTTTAATCTTCTTTTATTAAAATTTTTATGTAATTCTAACAAAAATATTTTTGCTTCACTTGTTAAAATTTCCTGATACGCATCAACTTTAAACCCCTTAAAATCAATTCCTTTTGTAATAATACTTTCTTGCATAATTAGAGTGTTTTAATTTCTATACTGCAATGATATAAATTATTTTTGAACTCCACAAGCGAACGTTCGCTAAATTGCGTAAAATTTTTTTTATTATTAATTCGCTAATTATACTTACATTTGATTTATGATGATAGAAGACGAATACATTCGCCTAATTTTTGGATTAAAACTGAAACAAATACGAACAGAAAGAAATTTATCTCTCTTTGGATTAGCGAAATTATCAGGTTTATCAAAATCCTATTTAAACGAAATCGAAAAAGGAAAAAAATATCCAAAAACAGATAAAATATTACTGCTTTCTGAAAGTCTAGAAGTTCCTTACGATCATTTAGTTTCTTTAAAACTAGATAAAAACCTAGCGCCAATTGGCGAAATTCTTCAATCTAAAATCTTAAAAGAAATTCCATTAGAGCTTTTCGGAATTAAAGAAAACAACCTAATTGACATTGTTGCTAATGCCCCAGCAAAAGTAAATGCGTTTATCAGTACTATTATTAAAATTTCTCAAAACTACAATTTAACAAGAGAAAGTTTTTTTTTAGCCTCCTTACGTTCTTACCAAGAATCACATAGTAATTATTTTGAAGAGATTGAAAATGATGTAGAAAAATTTGCTAAATCTTATCATTTAGACTTAACAAAAAAAATAACTTCTAATGATTTAAAAGATATTTTAACTGAAGAATTTAGTTACAAAATAGATGACAAAGAGCTTTCGAAACATGAAAATTTAGATGAATTAAGAAATATTTTTATCCCGAAAAACAAAACATTATTAATAGATAATAATATTTCCGAAGCGCAAAAAACATTTATTTACGCAAAAGAATTAGCTTATAACTTTTTAAAAATAAATGACCGACTATATACTTTTCCATGGATAAAGTTTGAAAATTTTGATCAAGTTTTAAATAATTTTATTGCCTCTTATTTTGCCGGAGCATTAATTATTCCAAGAAAATCGCTTACAGAAAAATTAAATATTTTTTTCTCTCTAGAAAAGTGGAGCCCTTTAGAATTGCAAAAAATTATTAATCATTTTAACTGTTCTCAAGAAACTTTTTACCAAAGACTGACTAGTATTTTACCTAAAAATTTCAATATTAAAAATTTATTTTTCTTACGTTTTACACACAAAGAAAATTCATCAGAATATAGGTTAAATAAAGAACTACACGTAACGCAACAACAAGCTCCTAAAGCAAATAGAAATAATGAGCATTATTGCAGACGTTGGGTTTCTATAAAAACCATTCAAGATTTAGAAAACTCCTCTAAAACGAGATCTACATTTGGCGTACAAATATCTTCTTATGTAAACCAGAAAAACGAATATTTAGTTTTATCATCTGCAACAACAGACCCTTTTAAAAAGAACATTAATAGAAGTGTAAGTATTGGCATGTTACTATCTCCTCATTTAAAAAAGAAACTAAATTTCTTTGATGAAAATACATTTACAAAAAAATTGGTTGGTGTAACCTGTGAAACATGTGCTGTTAAAAATTGTGACGAAAGAGTTGCAGAACCTACAAGGCTCGAAAAACAAGAAAAATACCAAAAAATTGCCAATACAGTTGACAATATTATTAACTCTTACAGCTAAAATTTCCTTATTTTAGCAACTGAAAAAACATACATTTTTATGGACATCAACTTCAATAAAAACGAAGATTATAATAAGCTTTTAGTTTCAGATTTAAAAAGACGTTTCGCCAAAGTAAAATTGGGTGGCGGTCAAAAAAGAATTGACAAGCAACACGAAAAAGGTAAGATGACCGCAAGAGAACGTGTTGATTATCTTCTAGACAACAATGCTAAATCTATAGAGATTGGTGCCTTTGCAGGTGAAGGTATGTATGCAGAACATGGTGGCTGCCCTTCTGGTGGCGTTGTTGTAAAAATAGGCTACATAAAAGGGAAACAATGTATTGTGGTTGCAAATGATGCAACTGTAAAAGCAGGAGCTTGGTTTCCTATTACTGGAAAAAAGAATTTACGAGCACAAGAAATTTCCATAGAAAACAAATTACCAATCATATATTTGGTAGATTCTGCGGGCGTTTATTTACCAATGCAAGATGAAATTTTCCCTGACAAAGAACATTTTGGACGTATTTTTAGAAATAACGCTGTAATGAGTAGTATGGGAATTACACAAATTTCCGCAGTTATGGGAAGTTGTGTTGCAGGTGGTGCTTATTTACCTATTATGAGCGATGAAGCTTTAATTGTAGATAAAACTGCAAGTATTTTTCTTGCTGGAAGTTATTTGGTGAAAGCTGCTATTGGAGAATCGATAGACAATGAAACTTTAGGTGGCGCAACAACACATTGTGAGATTTCTGGAGTTACAGATTACAAAGCAAAAGATGATAAAGATGCATTAGATAAAATAAAATTTATTGTTGATAAAATTGGCGACTACAACAAAGCTGGTTTTAGCAAAACCGAATCTTTTCCACCAAAAGAAAATGAAGATGACATTTTTGGAATTCTTCCGAAAGAAAGAAATGCACAATATAATATGTTAGAAATTATCAAACGTTTGGTTGATAATTCTGAATTTGAACAATATAAAGAAGGTTACGGCCAAACCATTTTAACTGGTTATGCAAGAATTGATGGCTGGGCTGTTGGTATCGTTGCCAATCAGCGTAAATTAGTAAAAACCAAAAAAGGTGAAATGCAGTTCGGTGGTGTAATCTATAACGATTCAGCTGATAAATCGACACGTTTTATTGCGAATTGCAATCAAAAGAAAATACCTTTAATTTTCTTACAAGATGTTACTGGTTTTATGGTAGGTTCTAAATCTGAACATGGAGGAATTATAAAAGATGGCGCAAAAATGGTAAACGCAGTAAGTAATTCTGTTGTGCCAAAATTCACAATTGTGATTGGTAATTCTTACGGAGCAGGAAATTATGCAATGTGTGGTAAAGCCTACGACCCAAGACTAATCGTTGCATGGCCTTCTGCAGAGTTAGCAGTAATGAGTGGTAATTCTGCAGCAAAAGTTTTATTACAAATAGAAACTGCATCTCTTAAAAAACGTGGCGAAGAAATTACGCCAGAAAAAGAAGCTGAATTATTCAATAAAATAAAATCTAAATATGATGAACAGGTTTCACCATATTATGCAGCATCAAGAATTTGGACAGATGCAGTTATAAACCCTCTAGATACTAGAACTTGGATTTCTATGGGAATTGAAGCAGCAAACCACGCTCCTATTGAAAAACAATTTAATATGGGTATTTTACAGGTATAAATAAATTCTACTATGAAAAAGAAAAAAATAATATTACTTTTTTTATTAATCTGTTTACAGTCATTTGGACAAAGTGAGGAAAACCATTTAGACCAAACAAAAAGCACTTATATAAAACTCCCTCTTTACAAGAAAATCTTTAATAAAAAACTAACAAAAAAAGATTCTTCTAACTTCAAAATCTCTAATGGAGATACTTTGGTTTTTATCAAAAATTTAAAAAAATTAATTAAAAAAACTTCCAAAAATAAAGACACCTCTTTTGTTCGAAGAAGCATGGCATATATGCCTTTACGTCAGTACAAAAAAAGATACACAAAAATTATCACCCGTGAAGATTCTCTTAATTTTAAATTTAAAGACAACGATACATTAATTTTTATCAGCAATAAAGAGTTTTATAAAAGTCAAAAAAGAGTTTCTATTCCTTATGAACCAAAAGACTCTACTTTTTTAGAAATCTACAAGGACGTTGTTTTCAAGAAGTACAATTCTACAGGCAACATACGAAGAGGAAAAAAAGAGTTTATGCGTTTGTGGGAAAAACCGATAAAAATATATTTTACACCTTCACTAGACAAGTATTACATAAAAAAAATAAAAAAAGAAGTAAAAAAGCTATCTTCTATAGATTCACTTAAAATTTCGTACGTTAAAGATATCACCAAATCCAATTATATTATTTCTCAAATTGATGAAAAGAATAAATATCAATATTCAAAAAACTTAAGAAAAAACAAATACATAAACTATTATGTTAATTGGAAAAATGGGAGAATTTATGATGGAAAACTAGAAATCAACTTAACAAGAAACAATACAATTGACAAAAAAGAAAATGCCAATATTTTACTTCAACATTTTTATCAAACTTTAGGGCGTTTTTTCAAAACACAAAAACTACCTTGTAGTAGTATGCTTTCTAGCTGTAAGTCTAGCAAAAAAGAATTGACTAAACTAGATTTTGAGATTATTAAATACCATTATTCTTATGGTATTTGTAAATACACAAGCCTTCAGACTTTTGAAGAAAATCATAAAAAAGCAAAGGAAATTTTAAAAAAAGGCGGCAAAATGAACTTTACACATACCTATTAAAATACATTCATTATTACAAATGACAATTATCACAATTAATCATTTCCTTAAATTTTATTTTTGCAAAACAATATTTAAAAAAAATGAGCAAATCCATTTATATTACCACTATAGAACCCAATAGTGGCAAGTCTTTAATATCATTAGGCCTTTTAAGAATGATGCTAACAAAATCATCTAAAGTCGGTTATTTTAGACCTATTATCAACAAAGGCAAAAACAGTGATTATGACAATCATACAAACACAGCAATTAACTATTTTAATTTAGACATCGATTACAAAGATTGTTATGCCTACGAACAGAGTGATGTTGTAGAATTATTAAGTGAAGGAAAAGAAGATGAAGTAATTCATAATGTCATTAAAAAACACAAACAACTAGAAGCAAAATACGATTATGTTTTAGTAGAAGGAACTGATTTTTCTGGTGAAGGTGGTTTTACAGAACTAGATGTAAATCTAATGATTGCAAAAAACTTGGGAATCCCTGCTTTAATAATTGGTGCAGGAAACGATAAAACCAAAAAGGATTTTATCAATACCATGCAATTATCGTACAAATCTTTTATAGAAAAAGATGTAGATGTTATAGGTGTAATTGCTAATAAAACAGAGAAAGATGAAATTGAGTATATCACCAAAGAATTAAGGGAGGTAATCCCTTACAAAGTACAAGTAGATGTAATTCCTAAAGTAGATTTTTTAGCATTTCCAACAGTAAAAGAAGTTGTGGAAGCTTTAAATGGAAAAGTACTTTTCGGAAAACAATTTTTAGACAATGCAATTGGTAGTTATAGTACTGGCGCCATGCAATTACGAAATTACTTAACCCGTATTAAAGAAAATGCATTAGTAATAACCCCTGGAGACAGAGCAGATATTATTTTAGGTGCTTTACAAGCAAACGCCTCTAAAAATTATCCAAAAATTGCAGGTATTATTTTAACAGGAAGTATTACTCCTGAAGAATCTATTATCAAATTAATAGAAGGTGTGCAATCTACAGTTCCTATTATCTCTGTAGAAGGAGGAACTTTTGGGATTTCTAATAGAATTGGTGCAGTAAAAGCAAAAATTTATGCATCACATAGTAAAAAAATAATTTTGTCTTTAGACACTTTTGATACTTATGTAAATACTGAAGGATTAACGAATATCTTAACCTCTTTCAATTCCATTCGCTTAACACCAAGTATGTTTCAATATAATTTACTTCAAAAAGCAAAAATTAAACGAAAACACATTGTTCTACCTGAAGGAAATGATGAAAGAATCATACAAGCTGCAGCTCGCTTACAAGTATTAAACATTGTAGATTTAACGTTATTAGGTGATAAAACAGAAATTCAACAAAAATGCGATCAAATAGGGTTACAAATCAATTTAGATCAGTTAAATATTATAAACCCTGAAGATTCTATTTATAACCAAGGTTTTGCAAACACCCTTTTTGAAGCAAGAAAACATAAAGGAATGACTGAAACTACTGCTGTCGATTTAACCAGAGATGTTTCCTATTTTGGAACCTTAATGATTTTAAACGGTTTAGCAGACGGCATGGTTTCTGGAGCAGTTCACACAACCATGCACACTATAAAACCTGCCTTACAATTGATAAAAACAAAACCTGGTGTTTCTGTAGTTTCATCTGTATTTTTTATGTGTTTATCCGATAGAGTTTCTGTAATGGGAGATTGTGCAGTAAATCCAAATCCGAATGCAGAACAACTTTCTGAAATCGCTATTTCATCTGCAGCTTCCGCAGAAGCTTTTGGTATTGAAGCTAAAGTTGCCATGTTATCTTATTCATCAGGAAGTTCTGGAAAAGGAGAAGAAGTTGAAAAAGTTAGAAAAGCAACTGAATTAGCAAGAGCAAAAAATCCTAATTTAAAAATTGAAGGACCAATTCAATATGACGCTGCAGTAGATATGTCTGTTGCAAAAACAAAAATGCCAAATTCAGAAGTTGCAGGACAAGCTTCTGTATTAATATTTCCTGATTTAAATACAGGAAACAACACCTATAAAGCAATACAAAGAGAAACTGGCGCACTGGCAATTGGTCCAATGTTACAAGGTTTAAATAAACCTGTAAATGATTTAAGTAGAGGTTGTACGGTTGATGATATTTTTAACACCGTTTTATTAACAGCAATTCAAGCAGAACAAGGATAATATGAATATTTTAGTATTAAATGCGGGCTCATCTTCTTTGAAATATCAGCTGATAGAAATGCCAAATCAAACCGTAAAATGTGTTGGTTTAGTGGAAAGAATAGGAATGAAAGATGCCATTTTTACACACGAAAAAGGCCTTGAAAAATATTCTGAAACTATATCAATTTTAAATCATGAGGTTGGGTTAAAAAAAATTGCAGAAACTTTATTAAATAAAAAAATAGGCGTTATAGATTCTGTTGATCAAATTGAAGCTGTTGGCCACAGAGTAGTACATGGCGGAAGTAAATTTAGTAAAACAGTTATTGTAAATAAAGAGGTTAAAGATAGTATTCGTAATTTATTTGATTTAGCACCTTTACACAACCCTGCAAATTTAACAGGTATAGAAATTGCTGAAACTATTTTTACAGAAGCAAAGCAAATAGCCGTTTTCGATACTGCTTTTCATCAAACAATGCCAAAAGAAGCATATCAATACGCTATTAATAATACTTATCTAAAGGAACATAAAATTAGAGCTTATGGCTTTCATGGCACAAGCCATAAATATGTTTCAGAAAAAGCAATAGCACATTTAGGTGAAAATGCTTCAAAAAATATAATTACCATTCATTTAGGAAATGGCTGTAGTATGTCTGCAATAAAAAATGGAAAAAGCATAGAGAATTCATTAGGTTTTGGACCAATGAACGGTTTAATTATGGGGTCTCGTTCTGGAGATATCGATCAATCAGTGATTTTCTTTTTGATGAAAAAATTAAACAAATCTGCAGATGAAGTAGCAGATTTATTGAATAAAAAATCTGGAATGCAAGGTTTAACTGGATTTTCAGATTTACGTGAAATTGAAGAAAACGCAAATAAAGGGAACCTAGAATGTCAAAATGCTTTAAAATTAGCAGGCTATAGAATTCGTAAATACATTGGTAGTTACACTGCTGTTTTAAACGGATTAGATGCTATTGTATTTACTGCAGGAATTGGGGAAAACTCAAACCTAATGAGAAAGTTAACTTCCGAAAATCTAGAGTTTCTAGGAATTAATTTAGATATAGAAAAAAATGAAATACGCTCAAAAGAAATCAGAGAAATTCAATCTTCTACTTCTAAAGTAAAAATTTTGGTTATTCCTACAAATGAAGAAATTGAGATTGCAAAACAATCTTATAACCTTTTAAAATAAATACTAAACAAAAGCTAATATATTGAATTAGCTTATATTACAAATGAAATTCATGTCATTACAAATAGAATAATCAAAAGATTGTAAAACAGCTTTCAAATTTTTACATTTGTGAGCATTAATAAAAATAAAAATCAGAAATGGGTAGAGCATTCGAATTAAGGAAAGGGCGTAAAATGAAGCGTTGGTCAGCAATGGCAAAAACTTTTACTAGAATTGGTAAAGACATTGTAATGGCTATAAAAGAAGGGGGGCCAAATCCTGATGCAAATTCACGTTTAAGGGCAGTAATGCAAAATGCAAAGGCAGCAAATATGCCTAAAGAAAATGTTGAACGCGCTATAAAAAAAGCTACAGATAAAGATACAGCAGATTATAAAGAAGTTTTGTTTGAAGGATATGCACCTCATGGAATCGCTGTTATTCTAGAAACTGCAACTGACAATAATAATAGAACTGTTGCCAATGTTAGAGCAGTTTTTAATAAAAATGATGGAAATTTAGGGACTTCTAATTCTGTTATTTTTATGTTTGACCATGTTTGTAATTTCACTGTTAAAAAAGAAGATATTACAATAGATTTAGAAGAATTAGAATTAGAATTGATAGATTTTGAAGTAGAAGAAGTTTTTGACGATGAAGATGGTGTTATTATTTATGCACCTTTTGAACAATTTGGTGCAATACAAGCTTTCTTTGAAGAAAGTAATATTGAAATTGTGTCTTCAGGCTTTGAAAGAATCCCCACAACAACAACTAAACTTTCTGAAGAACAACAAGCAGATGTTGAGAAGCTTTTAGAAAAGCTAGAAGAAGATGATGATGTACAGAATATTTACCACAGTATGTTGATGGAATAGTGAATAAACATAGTAGATAACAGCCAAACCCCTTACTTTGCTAAAGGGTTTTATTTTTCATATTTATTTATAATAGTTTATATTTATCGAATTTATGAACAAATAATGAACAAATGACTTTTAGCTTTCAAATAAACACTTACAAAAAGCAAAACGGAACTCAAGCAATTCGTTTAAGATTTTTTACTAGCCAAAATGATATTCAATATATTGACACAAAGATATCTGTTCTAAAAAATCAATGGGACCCAAAAAAGCAAATTGTAAAAAAACATAATTTAGAAGAAAACTTTAATGCTAAATTAAATTCATTACTTTCTGAAGTTAAAAAAGTCCATTATAAAAATGAAGGTGTATCTGCTAAACGATTATTACAAATATACCGGAACACAAAAAAATATGACACTTCATCCTTTTTAGATTTTTACCAATCAATTGTAGATGAAAAAAAATCAAGAGGCGAATATAGAACTGCTAAAACATATCAACATTATTTAGATAAGTTAAGAATGTTTTCTACATTCATTGCTTTTTCAGATATTTCTCCTTCATGGGGTAAAGAGTATGAATCATTTTTAAGAGCTCGTAAAAACAAAACAAATACAGTTTCATCTAATTTTAGAGCATTACATTTAGTTTTAAACAATGCTGTTAAAATGGGCATTATAGAGAAAAATCCATTAAGAGGATTTACTGTACACCCAGTGAATGTTGAAAAACAGTCTCTTACTTTAGAAGAGATACAGTCAGTTATTAAATTAGAAATACATCCTAGACATAAAGCTATGGTTAAATCAAGGGATATGTTTCTTTTTTCTTTTTATACAGCTGGTATGCGCTTTACAGATATGTGTAAATTACAATGGAGTAATATTATTGGGAATGATATTGTTTACACAATGAATAAAGCAAGAAATAGAGCTGGTGCCAGGAGAACAATTCCTTTAAATCCTAGATCTATTGAAATACTGGAAAAATATAAAGGCAAAGATGATTGTTTTGTTTTCCCACCATTATATGGATATGAGAAATCACCAACAGAAAAAGTTGAGTACAGAATATACATTCAAAATAATAATCTCAACAGAGCTTTAAAAATAATTGCACGAGAATGTGAGATAAATAAACCAATATCAATGCATATGGGAAAACATACTTTTACAGATTATGCAGTAAAAAGTGATGTTGGTTTATTAATGATATCTAAACTATTAGGTCATACAAGAATTGCAACAACTCAACATTACTTAAAAGATTTTTATCACAAAGAAGAATCAGACACTATTAATAAGCTGTTTGAATAAGAATTTGTATATTTATAATCTAAATTGGTCGAAAGATCACTTTTTCTTTTTCATAGCAATTTTTACCACTCTTCGGAGTGGTTTTTACATTTTATCAGTTATCTAATTTAAAATATATTGATTGCTATTTCAGCTCCATACGTAATTTGATTTTCAAAGAAACCAATATTAATTCCTGCACCTATTTTTTTTCCAAAATATGTAATTCCAGTACTTGGTATATACTGTTTTGTGGTAGGTAAATAGTCAGCTCTAAACTTTACAAATAAAAAAGTTGGTTTATGTTTTTTCTTTCCTTCATAGTTCAATTGCATATTACTATAACGCTGAACATCTTGAGATAGTTTGAATATTTGAGAATTTTGAAGTTTAACAGTTTCTAATCCTAAAAGGTTTTTATTTGCTAAAGATTGAATAGTACTATCTTGCTTTCTTATGATTTCTACAAGTTTAGCATTCTCTTCAGTTAAACGTTTTTCATTCTTAATGATTTTAGCTACATCAATTGTCTTTTCTTTGTTTAGAGTTACTGTTTGTTTTTCCTGATTGATATTTACTTTTTGAGAGAATATCTGCTGCGGTAATAAAATCAATATCATAGTTAGGGTTGACATTATTACGTTTTGCCATATTGTACCAGTAATTGCTTTTTGCTTTGGCTTTTTCATTGTCTTGAATTAATACGTTAATTTTATCATTTCTCTTTAAAATAATGCTATCCTTTAATCTTATAGCACTTTGCTTTTCTGTCTCTAAATCCTCTTTTATCTTATTTATTAGAGAATTATATTGTTCCTTGTCATAATAGTGTTTTCCTACACCAATGATTGACGCAATTAATATGATAATGATGTAGTATTTTTGTCTCATATCATATAAGCTATAAGAAATAATGCTGCGCTTGGTATAATTGTAAAAAGGAAATCTAAAAATTCAACATTTCCATTACCTCTACTATCCCAAAATTCTTTTGACGCTGCAAGAATCACAGTTGGAATAACTATCCAGTAAATCCAACTGAAAACAACATACATTAACACTCCAAATAGAGCATACCAAAAACCCCAGAAGAAATGACCTAATTTGTCATTTTTTGGAGTTAACTTACTTTGTAATTCAAGTATCTTTTTCATTTTATATTGGTTTTATATCAACAGTTTTTCCTGCTAATTCATGAGTACAATCAGTTAAAAATTTTATTTTACCATCAGTAACAAATGAGTGGCAAATACCATATTTATCAATTCCTTTTACTTCTCCTAAATGACCTTTAACTAATATTGAAGGTGTAAAAGTTGGTTTTACCAAATCATTATTGAATCCCCAAACAGGAACTCCAGTACCTTTTATATATGGAGCATGACCACCTCCACAACCAGGACAAATAAAAAGAGCTTGTTCATTCCCTTCTTCATCTTTTACTATTGAAATTACTTCTTTCATGATTAAGGTTTTATTAATTCAAAATGTGGAAAATCATCAAATGACTGGTCATAATCTATAATGCCATCAGAATCCCAATTTGCACCCCAACGTATTAAATGACTTATTTCTCTCTGTTCGTAAAGTTCTTTGGCACATGCATCTATTAATCCTGCTATATAGCTTAAAGTAGTCTTGTCATAAGCTAACTTTCTTCTTGTTGCTAAATCAGGATGGTATCCAAAAATATCAGCAGCTAAACTAGGTTTGTAATTATGCTTTCCTTTTTTTGTGTAACCATCAATTTTAGACTTACCTTCAAGGTATAATTGATATTGCCTTGTTTTAGGTCTATGACCTTCAGATATTCCCCAGTCAACTTTACTTCGAGATATTGCTAGATTCATTATTCTCTGCAAGTCAATATGACAAGTAGAAAGTTTTTTTGCACTGTTTTTTCCAAATTTATATCCCATTATCTTTCTAGTTTATCAATTTCAACTTCTACTACTTCAGCATCATTAACATTTATTTTATTGACTTCTTCTTCCCCTTTAAATTCTTTTAAATTAAGGTTGGTTTGAAATTTCTTTATTTTTTCAATCCATCCAATAGGTGGAAATTTACCATCTGTTAGAACGCTTATATTAACAAAAGCAGAACCTGCAGGATATAGAAACACAGTTAAATTAGTTACTAACTTGAAGTATTTAGCTAACCATTCAGCATCCTTTAACATGAAATTGAACATTTCAAAAAGCAAATAGCCTGCAACTGTTAAACCCATTTTCACCAACAAACCTTTTAGGTTTTCTTTCCAAGTAAAATCTCTTAATTTAAAAGCATGAAGTATAGAGCCAATGATATGATCTATTATAATTGCAAAGGCAATAATTGTCATAAATTCAATATTATCTATTGCCCATGATTTCAATTTATCAAGTAATAATGCAATTGGTGAAGCAGATACTGCCAAGGTTACACTTGATTTTAATTTTGCTATTGCAGTCCCTTTATGGATTATAAGTAAATGCTTTGCAATAAATGAAGATATAATTATGAGGGTTGATTTCATTTTAACTTACTTTTTATAAAATTAATAGGGATTAAAAGTGTAGTACTTAATAAAAGAAGCGCAATCAATCTCGTGTAATGAGTTCCTTTTCCATTACTTAACAATCCAAAGAAATATTTTAAATCAGCCTTCCATTGTTTTTTCCAATTTCTATTGGCACCCATTAAATAATCGTAATCATGTTTCATTGAATCCACACTCAATCTTACATTAGGATTACGGTACCTCAACAAATACAAGTCTCTTAATACAGTTGACCCATCATATTTATTTTGATTCTCTGGAATGCAGAAATATTCAAAGGCATCTAAATATTCATCAATATCTTTCTTACTTCTTCCAAGTTTTTGAAGTACAGATACCATATCTCCTTTTGCTTTGAAAAGAAAATCTTCTGATTGAACGAAAAAATCATTTTTACTACCTAACATCTTAATCAGTTTAGATGCTAATTTCAGACTAAAGAGAATAATTAAAAACTCTTTAGCTTTGGCATATCCGTAGTTTCATTCAATATTTTAAAAATGAAAATAATTTCCTTGTTTTAAGATATTTGAGATTATATTCATTTTGATATGCTTCTCTTTCAAATGAGATATTGTAGTAAGCTGTTTTGCTGTTTTTATATTTTACCCAATTAATTAAAAACTCAATACCGTACCAAATAAAAAAAGGTATAATTAAAAGTTCTAATTGTTGTTTTAAGTGTATTCTTTCATGGTTAATTAATCGTTTATTGGTTTTGTTCTTTTTATTCCTCAAAATTATTAACGGAAATATAGCCATTCCTGCGTATCCTTTTCTAACTAAAAATTTACTTATGATAATCATAACCTAAAAAGTTAATCTACTAAAACTCCATGAATTAATACCAATATTATAAAACAAACCTACTTGACCTTGAGATAATGAAATTGTAGATACATTAGTAGTTGTAGAAATAACACCATTATTAGCATCTACAGTAACTGTACTAACCTGTGCTTTTATAAATAATAGTCTATATGTATTATGACCTTTGTCATTATAAGGTAGATAAACTGTAGATGCTGATGCACCAGACATTGTTACAAAAACTTCATTTTCAGGGATATAATAACTTAAATTCTGCCTAACAGCACCATGCAAGAACAATCCTTTTGCCATTAAATCATAAAAATACCCTCCAAAAGCTTTTGTTGGGTCGATATCTGTATTTAAAGCCCTTCCGTAAACTCCTACTAACGGATTTTGAGAACCAAATCCAAGAGAATTCATTTTACCTTTTACATTTGCAGATACACCTGCTTTTAAATCTATTGCTTCAGTGTCTTCAACGTTTATACCTGCAAATTTTACACTTAAACCCTCGCTATCTACAATAGTTTCTCCGGGTTCTTGATTTAAAGTACCTTCGTGGGTAGATTTTAATTGACCTTCAATACTATCTATTTGAATAATTTGTTCTATAATTGAGGTGGTTGAGTCGGTATTATATATTTCTTTTGGGCTTCTTAAAGTGATTTTCCCATTCGCACCATCAAATTGAGCTCTTGGACTTCCATTGTGCTCATTTTGAGAAGTTATTTTTCCATCTTTTATTTTCCAATCTCCAATATTTGCATTTTCAGCTAACAAAGTGTTTGTAGCAACACTATCAAATTGAGCTCCAAAATCTTCCCAATTACTGTTTGACCAAACTAAAGCAACATCATTTGTTCCATTATATAAATAATAATTACCACTATATTTTACAGCATCTCTTCTTTTTTCATTATTAAAATATTGTTTTGTTTCATCAAATATTCCACGATAAACAATACCAGGACCAGAAACTCCATTTCTACCAGTTAATCTTACTGGATTAGACCATCCTTCAATTATTTCATCATAAATATCAACAATTGCTTTCGACATCCATAAAGGGCCATCTCCTTGAGTTGGTTCTTCACTCCAATCTGCAGGATTTAATCCTTCTGGAATGTAAATATTATCTATAAAACCAACAACAGTAAAACCATCATTCACAAAATTATCAACATATCTTCTGTAAATTGTTCGAATAGTGTTTCCTGACTGTGCTGATGCAACCCAATAATCTCTATGAATAGGTGAATTTCCTTGAGTTTGAGTTGTGTTAATATAGATAAATGTACTTCCATTATGAGTTACTTCATCTCCGTAAAAATAGATTTCATTTACTTTCCAATCTCCCTTATAAACAGTAATCGGATTTGTACTTCCTGAAGGACTTTGTACTAACCCTCCTCTAATTGTTAATTTGTTTGGATTTGACACATTCCAATCCATTCCACTCAGACCATCACCTAAATTCATTTGATTTGAATCTAAATCAAAGAAATTATAACCATCTATTGATTGAACACGTCCTGTTGTTATGAATTTTCCATTAATGGTGGTTTGTCCATATGTTAAACTTATACCTCTAACATTGTCAATAACTGAATGAATTACTCCAATTAGAAAATAATAATAAATTCCTGAATCTGTTTGAATTTGATTTGTAGATATTTCATAAACACCTGTATTTGTTGCCTTGCTACATTTAGCATATATGTAATAAAAAGTGTTTGAATTACTTAAATCAAATATGTTTCCAGTTAGATTCCATTCTTTAACTCCATTAGGATCTATAATAAAATGAACTAATTGTCCTTCTCCACATTTTATCCTGTTTGTATTGCCTTGAAAATTAGCTTCTATCAATAAGTTTCGAGTGATAAATTGCTGACCTTTCATTCCCACAGATAGCATCCCTGTTTCTATACTTAAAGGCTTTATTTTATCAGTTTCAAAGTAACCGTCAGGGTCGAAAATAGAATCTCTTAATTCATCTATGTTTTTTAAATTTCTACGAATTCTATTATATTGAATTGTTCTATCTTGTCTTTCAATTCTAATATTATTATCAAGTGCTGTTAAATTATTTCTTACTTGAGATATGTAGCCAACATTAACTTTATTTCCAACCTTTATAGAATAAACATATTTATTCGATAAACTTTGAACTACATCAATTATACGAGTATTAAAAACAACATTTAAATCTGTATCTTTTACTTCAATTACATCTCCTACTTTTAATTGAATTAAGTTTTTTCTTAGATAAACATAGTCTGGTACAATGTTATAAATTACATTTGGCAAACTATTTTCATCTAAATAATCTTGTGATTTTTCTTCTAATTCAGTTTCTGCATTTGTTACATAAATTTCAGGCATAATAATATCATGCAGCACATACTTATCTCCTGGTCGGATTTTTAAAGTATCATTTGGAAACTCTAAACCATTTACATCAGAATAAGCAATAATTGTAAATGTTTTTGAAGAATGTACATAATCTGATATTTCTAATTCATAACCAGCTAAATAGCCTGAATTGAAAGTAACTTTAGCAACCGTGCCTTCAATAAGTTGGCTGTTCACATCAAAATCTAATGATGTATCAGTAAATTTCAATAAATTATCAGAAATTACTGTAGAAACAGTCCCTTCTCTATGTGGGTATATTTCATCAAAGTTTACAACACCTTCTATTTTTCCAAATAAATCAACATTTTTTTCTAATACATCAATTTTTAATTTCTTACTTCCATAATCTTTTGAAATATTTCGTTCTCCCCCAAATGCATAAAGGTTTGTAATGATATTTTTATCATTTACTTTTTGTCGTTCTATATTTCTTAAACCTTTTTTAAATTCAAAAGATAACCCTATATCATTACCTATTTTATCTATAAAAGATATAGTTCTACCATCATCAGAAAATAAAAATTCAAAACTAAATTCTTGACTTATTTTTTGTAGTACATTAAGGCAAGTTTGGTCTTGAAAAGATAAATTTCTAACATCTGTATTTGGAATAGAACCTAATTGATAAAATCCAGTCCCTGAAAGCCTATTCAAATTAACAACGATCAAGTTTGCAAATTTTTCAAGATCTCCCATTAAATAAAAATCCGTTTGCCCATCAAGCATATAAAGAGCATCTAAAAGCCTGTATTGGTCACTTTCTATATCGAAATTATATTGAAATACATTTGTTTTATCCTTTTTTACAGATGGTTGCTTGAATATTGTATACTTCTTGTTTCTCCATTCAACATAATCTCCAATTTGGAAATCAAAAAAACTATCCAATGTAAAATTACATTGGATAATATCTTGACCTTGTAACGATTGCTTTAACTGTGTTTTGTTATCAACAGTTACATCTCTTATTTCTACTTGATTTCTGTAGAATTTCATTTTTATTTAATTCTTATAAATCCAGTTAACAAAACAACACTAATATATTCAGCAACACTAACAACTGATAATTCTCCATTAACTACTCCTATTTTATCTCCTATATTCAAACCAGTTAAATTTGTGTCAGAAAGTTGATGAAATCCACCTATTTTAACAATCCCAGTATTATCCTGTGTGAAATCATTAAATGCTATTCCATAGAATAGAGAAGCATCATCAGAGGTTTGCATTTTTTCAACACCTTTACCATTAATTGACAACTTTAGAGCATCTCCTTTTAAAATATTTGAGTTACCTTCATTTTTTCTACTAATAGTTTGTCCTGTTAAATTGTAAGTATATTGATTATTTGTTGTGTGTTCTATTTCAATTGGAACAATATCATTTCCATAACCAGTAATTTCAAAATCAATTCCAACACCATTAGATTGTTCTTCCATTATGTAAATTCTTCCATTAAATTTACATCCCACTAACTCAATTATATCTTTTTGACCACTTCCCATAGAACCAAACCTAATTGCTAAATCTCCTTCTTTGTTGTCAAAAACACAATTGATGTATTTGTGTTTACTTGGTTTGTCAAAATTCACATTGTTATGTGTAGAATATGATGAGCCATTTTGTTCTGTGTAGAAATAACAATTTTCAAAAGTGAAATTGCCACCACTTCTACAACCTTCTCCATAGGCTTGACCAAAACCAGCACCTTGATAATGATAGAAAATACAATCTTTAACGTATCTAACTAAATCGATAAAATTAACATCATCGTGAACTGCATACCTTAAATTTAAAGCTGTTACTTTTAAATTGATAAAATCTCCACTACCTTTTGTATTCAAAGTTGAAACAATACTTGTTATTGCTGGAGGATAAATATTAGTATCTAATTCTCCTTTAAGGTGTACAAATTCTTTTCTCCCAATTCCTACTAAAGAAACATTGTTAGGTATATCCAATCCTTTAAATCCACTTGTTTCAATTTCGGCTTGTGTGAAATAAGACATTATATCATATTCTCCTTCTTTAATTTGAATTTCATATTTTGTAGATAAATTTGTACAACTATTTATAGCATCTCTTAAACTTGTAAATTGCTTACTTCCATTTATATCAACAGTTACAATTGTTTTTAAAACATTGCTTAATGAGTTTAATAAATCTTGATTCAAGTATTCACTTGTAATAGATTTTTTTTCTAAATCAGATACTTTTAATGAAATAGAGTACTCTTTAAACAAACTTCTTTCAGTTCCTTCTTCTAATTGATATTCTAAATTTAGATAGTTATTATTTATAGAAAACCTAACATACTTAATATCATTTCCTGTATTAAATGTGATGCTTTTTTCTGCTCCAATATGTCCGCTTAAATAGTTTTTATCGTTATCATAAGAAGCAAATTGCTCTAAATTAGTTACCAAAGAACCATTAGACCAATTATAATCTGTATTTGGTTTTAATTCAATAAAATCAGAATAAGAATATCCTGCATTTGAAGTAACAACTCCATTTGTGTATTTGATGTATGCTCCTGAAATAATAGAATTAATATCAAATACATTTACACCAACCCTTTTTAAAACAATGTTAGAACTTGGATTAATAAGTTCATCACTTATAGACTCGTTTTTAATATGTTCTGGACTGATTGATTTTTTTTCTAAATCAGATGCTTTAATCTCTAATCTCCCTTCAATGTATTCAGATCTTTCAGCTCCTTCTTCTAACTGGTATTCAGAGTTTAAATAACTATTATTGATACTTAATAATACGTACTTCGTTGTTGAAGATGTAGTAAAAGTAATTGATTCAGAACCTCCAATATTACCATCTACAAATGTACCATCTGATTCAGTCCAAGAAAATTGCTCTAAATTATTAGAACCAACATCATTTGACCAAGTATAAGTAGTATTAGGTTTAACCTCAATTTTAATGTAGGAATACCCCGCATTAGATGTAATAACTCCGTTTGTATATTTGATGTATGCTCCTGTGATTAATTCATCACTTACATAAATGTTTTTGTTGTTTAATAAATTAGCTTTTTTAATAATAGTATCATATACTTTACCCCCACTTACAGCATCAATATTATCTTTTTCAATATTACCAACAACTAAACTATCTTCAAAAGTATAAACACTTCCACTCCAACTATAATAACCGTTTTTTCTTGTAGAAGAAGGGTTTGTTACGTTAGTTACCTTGTAACTTACCTCAACATCTCCTGTGATTGGTAAAAAAGTTTTACCATTAGAATTGTCGTCTAAATCCTCAAAAGTTTTTACACCAGTAATTTGATTGTTTTCTAAATTTTTAACTTTACCACCTAACTCGTTTATAGAATTGTAACCCTGTTCATTCGATTGAGTTCTATCACTTAATTCTTTAAAAATATCAGAAGCCTCCTGTATTGTGTAGGTTTGACCGTTATGATTTCTAATTGTTTTTTGTTGCATTATAATTTTATATTATATAGTTATTTAACCTTAATTTGAATTTAATAAGACTATCTCCAACAAAGAGAATTTTAAATCCTTCAATTAAAAAACAGTTGTAGCTTTCATTGTTTAAATTTATAATTCGGTAACCACCTAGTGATAGTAATTTTTTAAATTTTTCCGTAGTTTCACTCAATTCACTTATTGATGAAAAATGTTTTACACAATCAAATTCAAACACCTTAAAGTTTCTGTGGTCTGAAAATTTTTGAGAAGTATTAAAAACGGTTGTGTTCATTAACTTTGCAACTGGAGCATATTCTAATGGCTTCACTTTGGTAATTGTAATGCCAAAGTCTTTTTTAAAGTCATAATCGTCAATCAAAACACCATTACCTCCAATTCGATTTCCTAAAGTTGCATTGAATTTTGGAATCCTTTCATTGAATAACAATGTTAGTTTGGTTACTAAACCATACCTATTTACTTTTTGAATTTCTTTTACTTTTACTGCAAAGTTTCCATAATCAGTTTCTAACAAACATTCATGTAAATTGGCTATTTCTTGAACTATTGATTTTAAAGTTTTAGATGTTCTGCGTTCATCAAAAACAACATCCATACTAAAGTCTCTCGATTTCCAAAATATATCTTCTGAATCAACTAAAGGTTCCTGGTAATCTCCCCAATCATAGAATGTTTCTCCTAATCTTTGAGGCATATCCATAATGCCTGAATATCCAACCAAAACAAAACCGTAATAACTTAAAAGTTGTCCATTTAATTTATTCATCTGATTATAGTTTTGAATCGATGTTAGTTAATGTTATATCCATCTTTTCCAACAGCTTGTTATAAGATGTGTTGGTGACAATTTGAGATAAGTAAATTGTATTTCTTTGAGCAATCTCCAAACCAGTTGCAATATCAATTCTAATGCTATTTAAAGTACCTGCAATAATATTAGCACTATCTTCTGTAATTGTTGAAACAGCACCAGCTAAACCACTTGCTCCATTTTCACTTCCTAAACTACCAATTCCAGAACTTTCTAAAATTGCATTAATAGCATCAATATCATCTTGTGCTCCAGCAATCATTGAATTATAAAGATTCTGTAAAGCAGATATTTCTTCAGCAGTATAATTACTATCTGAACCAGCATCTGCAAATGCTTCATAAAATTTCTCGATTTCTTTCTCCAGGTACTTTATTTGAAATGCTTGTAATAATGCATCTTGCATTAATTCTTTAAAGTTTTCAGCAAAATCTGCAACGGACCTTTTACCTTCTTTTAAACCTGAAATAATACTATCAACAATAGTTGCTTGTGTGGTACCAGTATAAAGTTCATCTAATTGTTCTTTTAGCTCCTGTGCTTTTCTTCTAGCATCTTCTGCTTTTTGCTCTAATTCTTCTAATTTAGCAGGATCTGTTCCACTTCCAGATCCTTTACTCCAAAGTTTTAATCCTAAAAATTTAACTTCTTTCCTTGCTTTTTTTTCAGCTTCATAGGCTAAATCAGCTTGTTTTTCTAAATCTTCTAAATCTTTAATTGCTTGTTTACGATTTCCTATTTTGTCATTACCAATACTTTTAGAAATCACATAATCTAGTTTGTCAATTGCTTTTTCCAATTCTTTGATAGATGCTTCAAATTTTGCAGTATCAGAAACTACTTCAACAGATATAGCAGAACTTAACACTTCTGAAATACCACCTACAATATCTCCAGATGCTATAGAAGCAATACCATCTGCTACTCCTGATAATTGACCTAATAATTGAGCTGTATCTTCATCTCCAAACTTTGAAAATAAATCAGATAAACCTGAAAATGCTTTAGAGAATTCTTGTGCAACTCCAGCAATATCATCACCAATCTTTTCATTTATTTTACGAATCTGTTTTTGTAATTCCTCATAAGATTTTGAACCTTCTTCAGTATTCTTGTCTAATAATTTTTGCTTTTCTTTTAATCGTTTTTTTTCTGCAATTAAATCTTTTCTCGATAAAGTTTGAATTTTGGTTAGAAAATCTTTCTCTAATTTTTCTGCACCATTAATTCTGTTTTCAATAGCTTTTAATTTCTTTTTTTCAACTTTTATCTTTTCTCCTAAAGATTTTTGTTCTGATTCACTTTGAGATTTTTTTGCTAGTTTTTCAAGTCTTTTAATTTCTCTTTCAACAGCTTGATAAGAGGATGTATCTAATTTAATATCTAAAACCAACGGTGCTGTTTTCAGTGATGGTAAAGCAGTTACTTTTTCCCTTGGAGTTAAACCAGTACCTTGTTTATCTAGACTTTGTAAAATCAAAACTTTAGAACCATCAGATTGAGAAATCTTATATAAGTTTCTTAAGTATGTGATATAATCTTCTTCCTTTAATTTATATGTTTCCTTTAGTTTTTTCGCAAACTCCAGGTCCTCATTTTTTAAAGCTAAATTGTAATGCTTGTATTGTTCCTCTTTTATCTTTAAATCATCAGCAAACTTTTCAGCTGCAGTTCTATTATCATCTCCTGGCTTTTTTGGTATTTTATAATCTAAAAACGCTTTTTGCTTTTTGGCAGCTGCTTTTATATCTTCATTTTTAGAATTTAGATATTCTTTAAAAATATTTCTATCTTTTTTATAAGCATAATTATTAATACTTGTTATCTTTTTGATTTCAGCATTTGTTGCTTTAATAAAAGCTACTTCTTTTTTAACATCTGAATCCTTAACTAAAGACACATCTACACCAATTTCTCTAGTAACTTTATCTAAATTCTTGTATGATTTCAATAATTTTAAAACATAATCTTCCTTCCCTCTTAAATCATATAATCTTTTTGCATCAATTTTTGACTGTTCAGCATCAATAGATTTACTTAATTCCTGTACTTCTTTATTATATCTAACAAATGACCCTTTTGCCCCACCAACATCTCCAAAATTATCACGATGTATTCGTGTTGTAATGTTTCTGTTTTTTGTTCTTTGACCTGTGTTATTTCTATCACTATAAAGGATTTCAGTCAAAGATTTTAATTTTAAAAAAGAGTTTTCAAAATCTCCTTTTAGTGCTTCTTCAAACTTTTTAGCCCAATCATCATAAAACTTAATATTTCCGTTTCTAAATTCATTGTTAATGTCTTTAATTGCTTTATCTGCTTTACTTTCTAAATTGTAAATACTTTCTTTCTTTTCATCCTTTTCCGTATTTAATTCAGCAATATTATTTAGTTCTTTTTCTAAACTAATTCTATTATTTAGAAGAGAATTGTAATCTTGGAGTTTGTCATTTAATAAAACATATTGGTCTTTTTCAGTTCCAAGACCAGAAACAATTGCAGGGTTTAATTTTTTTAATTCTCCTAATATTTCTTTTCTTCTTTCAGCAGATGTATTGTGGTCATTGTATTCAAAAGTTAAGTCATTTAGTTTTCTTTTATGTTCTTTTAATGAATCAACTACAGATTCATTTCCATCAATCATTCTATTTAATCCACCAACAATATCATTGCTCATATCTAAAACAGCATCACCAATTCCTTTAGTAGTAGCTTTTATTCTATTTCTAAATATCTCCCATTGATTCGCATTTGTTGATGTAATTGTTTTAAAGGATCTATCAACACTACCAGCAGAATTTGCCATGGCATCTAAATCTTCAGAAGCTCCCTTAAAATTATCTCCAGCAATTCCAATAATACCATTTACAGCCTCAATTCTACCTGCTAATTCTTTTAATTGGTTTTGACTTCCATTTGCAGATTCATACATCTTTTGCAATCCTTGCTGTAAAGTCAATGTTTTAAATGCTCCATCTCCTAAAACTTCATTTGTGGCAATTATAGCTGAACGTATTTGTGTCATTGCAACACTTGCTGGCACACCTTGTTTTGTTAATGTAGATATTGCAGCACCAACTTCTTGAAATGAAATATTACTGGATGCAGCTAAAGGTGCTACAGTTGCAATTTGACTTGATAATTCTTCAAAAGAAATCTTACCACGGTCAACAGTTGCAAACATAATATCAGCAACTTCTTGAGCATCTCCTGTTGTTAATTTAAAAGCATTTAAAATAGTAGTTAAACCATCTGCAGCAACAGCAGTTTCAGTAACACCGGCAGTAGCAGCTTTAGAAGAAATTTCTAAAATATTTAATGCATCACCAGCTTCAAAACCAGCTCCTATAATTTCATACAATCCTTGTGCTAATTTGTCTGGCGGTTCTGTACCTAACCTTTTGTAAATACCAAATACATTTTCTTCTAACTTTTTAAAATCCTTTTCTGAAACGTTAGCAATCGTTTTAACTTCTGCCATTGCAGATTCAAATGCCTTTGACATTTTATAACCCTCATTAGCAATTAAAGTAAAAGCAGCTATTGCTCCAATAGCTAATGCTGCAAAAGGATTTATTTTAGATATTTTAGAACCTAATGATTGTATAATATTTACTGCATCAGTTTTTCCTTTAAGTAAACCGCTGTTATCTATTCCTGTTGCAAAAAAAAGTGAGTTATCTCCACGTACTGCCATGAAATTATATTTTCATTAAAAGTATTTGTAACAGCCATTTTTAAGAAGTAAATTGCATGTCTGTTTCCGTAGTTTCAGACGATTTTATGTTTATACTAATTATTAAAAAAAATAGATCTAAAAATTTCAGTAAAGCAATTGAATGTGCTTTGACTTTAGGAGGTTCTTTTGATGGTGAAGAAATTCGGATTGAAATTGATGATGTTTTACATATCTATGATAAAATATTTCCAATCTTAAAATATAATGTCACTAATTGGGTTGGAACAAAAGCTTTTTTTAATGGAAAGAAAGTACATCCTTATCGTTTTATGTTGGCAAAGCATTTATCTATTAGAAGCGCACTTGCAATGGTGCATACTCAAATGGATATTACTGAACAAATAAGCAAGTATTATATTTATTACAAAAGAGAAAACAATAACTTCTTTTTTAAAAATGAAGATTTTCATTTTGATGTTGAATTAAGAGGAAAAGAACTCTATGAGTTTTTAGAAGAATATGAATTTGGAGATGAATTACATTTTCCTAACATGAAAAGTCTGTTTTTATGAAAAAGAAAAATAAATTACCAAGATGGTATAGGATTTTAAGATACTACTGGAATTGCATGGTTTATCATGTTTTATTCCCTGTAGGTTTTAATGACGATTTACCACCAAAGAATTAGGTCCTTTAACTACTTTATTATTAGTCCAATTTTCTACAATTGACAAACCTTTTGATTCAGCTTGGCAATTCTCAAAAGCATTACCAATACAATCAGTTACAATAAAAAAACTATTATCATATCCTTTCACAAAAGTTGTATCTCCACACTTCGCAAAAGCATTATCAAACAAAAACACTTCACTATGACCATCAACTTCTAATTTAACATCTCCAAGGCCTATAACTTGAGTATTAGATATATGATGTTTTCCTTTTGAATAAATATGATGTTCATTTAAAATATCTTCAGGAAACCAATCTCTAATTTCATCAGAAGTAATAATATCAATATCAATTCCAAAATGTTTTTTTGCTTTTAACAACCAACTGATATTTTCAGTCATCAATTGCCAACAATCAGCCTCATTAAAATTTTGATGCAATCTTAATACTTTTAACCAAAAAGCTTTGCACAAAACGTTTTCATCAAGTTTGATTTCTTTTAATCTATTGAATACTATGTCAAATTTATTTTCCATGATTTTTTAAAAGATCTGTGAATGATTGTGATTTCTTTTTTTCTTCTTTGGTTTTGTGCTTAGGAACACTTGCTGAAAGCATTATTAAGTTTTGAAATGATATTTCTCTAAAAGCAAAATCAAAACTAAAATGATAGTAATTACATACACTACCTATGAATTGGTAGGGGTTAAATCTTTTACTTTTTTCATCATCATCATCGGATTGTTCTGACTTGCTATCTGGAAAGAGTTCAAAAAAAAATCTGTTTGTAATTTTAAAACACTTTCATAAAATAGCATATACAACTCTTTTGCTGTTAAGTTATTTAAAAAGAATGGCACATACCAAGTAGGAAAATCACTTGGCTTTCCATGAGCTAAAATTGCAAATACTTCTGCCATTTCATTTCTGTATTCAATTGCTTCATCTAATTTCAAATCTTTAGATTCTCGAACACTTTCAGGAATTTTCAATGCAGGTAAGGTGCATTTTGCTAAAATCTCTAAAGTTGGTGGTTTTATAACAAATGAGATAGCTTTTCTTTTCTTTAATTTGTCAGGAAGCATTGAATTATCTAAAACCTCAATATCATATTTAGAAGGCTTTTCAATTAACGCTTGAATTAGTTGTTGTTTGTTTTTATCACTCATATTAAAAAAGGGACAAACTAATGTCCCTTAATATATTAATTAAAAAAATTAGTTTGCATAGATGATTTGATAAGGCGAATTATCTACACCAGCTGATGTAATTGCTGCTTCTGCTTCAATTTCTATTTTGAAATCTAATAAATCACCTTTTGTTAAATTACCATCTCGTCCACCAATTACGGCAGCAACAGGAATTTCTAATTTGTTCCCTTCAACATCAACTAACCTAACAGATAAATGTTTAATTACAGGCGTTACGGGAGCCGTGTATGTTTTAGTTGCTGTTGTATATGTACCTCCTGCAAGAAAAACAGCATTTTCTTTTTCTACTTCATACAAACTTATTGTTAGTTTTAAAGGCTCTGCACCTTCAGAAACAGTACGGTAATTCGCATGATTTTCTGTAGGTATTTTTTTTGTTGTTGGTTTTTGATCTGTTAAATTTGTTGAATTTAATTTAACATTTTTGAATACAGTAAATGTTCCTGCACCCATAACACCATCTCCAGGAACACCGAATTCTATTCGATCAATTCCTCTAATATTATCTTCTTTTGCCATTTTATTATGGTTTTAAATTGTTTGAAATTTTAATTTTAAATTATAGAAATACATACTATCTAATTCTTGATTTTTGAAAACTCCTTTATCATCATCAATTTGAAACGTAAATGTTCCTGTTTTTACATCATCTACTAATGGAATAATGATATTCAATATCTCTTTGAACCTTGCTAAATTTGGTCGGCCAGATTGAATTTCTTTAATGTGAATATTCAAATTAATGTAACCTACTTGTAAATATCGATTAGGATTATTTAATGTCTTAATTGTGATATTTTCATTTTGATCTTTATCTGGAATATTTCCTGAATATATTTTACCTGAAATTACATCTGTAACTACTGGTTTATTTATCAACTCATAAAGAGCATCTAATATGTCAAAGCTAGATCTCATCTAATATTGATTTTAAATATCCAGCTTCTGGCGCTGAACCTGTTATTACATCAAAACTCTTTGCCTCTACATATGCTGCATATTGCATTCCTGCAACTCCGATTAAAACGTATCCGTCAGGATGTTGTTCTGCAACTTCTTTAGCTACTTTTTGTCCTTGGTTTTTCCCTTCTTTTTCTCCTTCAAAATTTTTGTCAATTATTTTACCATCTTTTAAAATAATATAACCAATTGAACTCCTTAAATTTCCAGTTATGTCTTTGTAATTTCCAGTTATTCTAGCTTTGTTTACAAATTCTTCACCAACAAAACGCAACGTATTTAAAATATCACTATGTACTTTTTCTTGAAATTGTTCAAAAATATTATTTAGTTGAACACCATTAAAAAGTGCTTTTATTCCAGCCATATTTCACAATGTGATTGATAATTATGTAATTGAACTATCTTAAATTGTTTGCCTTCAAAGATAAATTTTTGACCATCAACATCAAATTGAGGTATTGAATTAGGTTTGCAATAAAACTTTGCTGAATAATCCAATGCTTTATTTTGTCCTCCTGGTTCATATCTCCCTTTAACTTCAATTTCACTTTCAGCTATATCTGGAGTAGATGTACCATTATCAGTTTCTTTACTGATTTTAATTTTACCTATATGTGGGTATCTTTTAAGCATCTACAGCTGTAACTCCTACATTTATAGTTTTTGGACCTAATTCTAAAGCTTTTGGATCTTCATATTTTTCATAAATAGTTAATGCTCGTTTTTTTAAATCTGATGAATTGTATTTTAAAGACAATTGACCTTCCTTAAATTCTGGCAGTAAAGATTTATCTAAATATAAATCTGCAGAAACTAATTCTACGTTTTTCAAAGAACTTGTTGCATAAGTAGCCGCTCCATCAACGGAGCGGCTAACTAATGCATATTGTATAGTTTTTTCTTCTAAATCAGAAAACACTGGATTAGCTTGTATGGCTTCTAATATTGTCATTATACAGCTACTAATTCAGCTTCAAATAATGCAATTCCTTCTTCAGATAATTTATCAATTTTGTTAGCTAAAGTGCTATCTGCATTTGTTATTTTAGCTTCTGCAATACCATCATCAACAGTTCTACCTGCATTAATACCATCAACTACAGATTGTTTAGTATAATTAACTTCTTTATAAGTATATACTGCATCACCTTCTGTTTGCGTATCTTCTGATGCTTCAGCTTCTTCCACATTTAAGTAAAATAAAGATTCTACATTTTGAAGTACTGGAATAACTAAAGCTTCTCCTGCTGTCTTTTCACTCACAGGGTCAGTTGTACCATCTTTCTTAATTAAGATATAAGAATTAGGTTTAGCATATTCTACACTTTCTTGCTGGAATTCCTCCTCTGCAAGTGTGCTATAAACTAATGCTCCAACTTTTACACCAGTAGTAAAAACAACCATATTTGGTGTCCATCCCTGAGAAACTGTTCTTTTACCATCTTTTTCATGAACAAAAGTTCTATCTACAACCATTAAATCTAATTTTAGATTTGTTTTGAAAACAGATTTTAATTGTTCTTCACTCAACATTGGTACGTTAGTACCTACAAAGTTTAAATTAAATGCAAATAATTCTTTTACTTGAGCATTATTTAAAAGCTTATCTACAATGTAGCTATCCATCCAAATTGTATTAGGATATTCACCACTATGCATTGCATTTCTTTTAATTCTTTTAATGTCATCAATTGGTTTTGCATCATCATCACTCCATTTAGTAACTGCACCAAATTGATTTCCTTTAGGAATATTGTAATCAATTCTGATTCCTGTTCCTACATTCTTATCATCTTCAATTAAAGTTACACCGCCAGAGAAACCTAATAAATGAGCCTGTTCAATTTTTTCTTTAATACCAACAATACATGCTTCTGTATCATTAAATATCTTTTTGATTAGCTCTTTTTTACGCCCTTCATCTTTACTTAAAATACGAATTGTATTCATTTGCTTTTCAGTTAATAAAAACTTTAAAGCCATTTTAGTAATATCGCCAGAAGCTCTTTTAAAAGAACCTCTTGTTTTAATTGGTGCTGGGGAATCAAAAGAAACTACATCTGCTGTAATTCTTGTGAAATTTCCACTTATTGATTCGTAAGTCATGTCAGCAGAATACTCTTCATCTAACATTTGATCGTGAAGATATTTTGGTTCTTCTTTAGAACCATTTATCTTGTCATAGAAATACTTTGCAATCTTTGAAAAGTATTTGCCTATTAATTCTTTAAATATTGATTTTGCCATCTTAATCTACTTGATTATAAATACCTAAAGCTTGTAATGCCGCTAAAGAATTGGCATTAAATGGATACTTTACAGCATTGTTGTTAATAGTTCCTTGTGTCATTATCCCTGTTGATGGTTTTGATGCTTTTGTGTTAGACCTTACGACTCCAACTAATTTAGCATATTGACTTCCATCTACAGGTTGAGGCTTAAATGTTCCGTTGTCATTGATTATTCCATGACCCTTGTAAACATAAGCATCAGAAAAACCTGTCATATCTAAAACAGCTCCTCCTTCTTTACCATGAACATAGTGTTTGATTGCAGCATCATATGCTCCTTCAAACTCTTCTTCGGTGGTGTTTAAATTTAGATTACTCATTTGCTTGTTTTTTTTAAAATTAGATTTTATCCAAATATTTCTTCAACTTCTGAATCTGATGCTTCACCAGTATTTTGACCTCCTAACGGTAAACCTTTACCTGAAGCACCTCCCACAGCAGCTGTGTAAGTTTCTGTATATTCAGTTTCAAGTTCTTTTACCTGGTCCTCAAATGATTTATCACTTTCTAAATCTATTCTTGAAACCCATCTTTCTTGAAGTTTTTCAGAAATTATTTTAGATCCTTTTAATGATGCTTTTGCTTGTTCTAATTTAGATTCTGTAGTTTTAGATTTTTCAATCCCTTCTACTTTATCCATTAACGTTTTTGCCCAAGCTGGCATATCATCATCTTTTTTTGGTGTTTTCGGTGTCCCATCTTCATTCATTTCTTCTTTGTTTTCTGGATTAATTTGCTTGAAATACTTTTCTTGATTGTTTTTGATACCTTCAGTTACTTTTTTATCATGCCCGCTTTTTAACGGTTTAGATAATTCAATAACTTTTTCAAACCCAGTTTTTGAAATGTATTTTGCAAATTCTTCAGAACCCAATATTTTATTGAAATCAGGTGTTACATCATCAGGGTTTTGAGTTGATTTTAAAGAAGTTATAACCCCCTCAATTTGTGATTCTTCTGTAATTGAAATAAAGTCTGCTAGACCCTCACTAAGCCCTGCTAGTTTCAGTGCATCTTTGAGTTTCTGTTTTAACATTTTTAGATAATTTAGATTATTAATTAGTGATAAAAATAATTGCTATTTAGAAAAGAGATATTGTTTTAAAATAGTTTAAGCCGTAGCTTCACTCGATAAGTCTTTTTGAATAGTTCTTTTAGATGCAAATGTGAATTCTGAAAGATCTATAAACACAACTTTTGTGTCTAATTTATTTTGTGTTGACACTAAATACCATTCAGCAAATAGTTTGCGTTTTGCTAAAAGTCTTTTGCTTCTTTGCATTTTTTCTAGATTTTGATTTAACTTATTTTCTTTTAAATATTTTTCAAACTCTATATGTAGGTCAACTATTTTTTGAAATTCAATAAACAATTCTTCAACAGACTTATCTACATCATGATTATTGATGTAATCTTCTGCAGATTTTAATATGTTTATATCTTTACTCATTTTTTTGTATTTTTGCATTTATGCAAGAAGAACTTACAGATAAAATGCATTCTGAATTCACTATTGATTCTGAAACTGAAATCTCTCACAAAGTACATGCAGCATGTTCTGTTGTAAAAGATGGTGTTTTTGAATTAAATGAAGCTTTAGAAGTATATGATATTACTAAAGCTCAATATGATAAGTATTCACCAAAATGGTTGAAGCTTATTTCTTAAACAAATAATTCAAAAATCTTTCTTTTTCATCTTTATTATTTAGGTTTATTTCACCAAACCAATCTGAACCTAATAGTATTTCTTTAGATCCTTTTACTTCAACTATTTTATACATTGGAAAAGGTGTGCTATTCCCATTCTTATAATGATTACTTACAATCCTTTTAACTTTATTAAAAATAGATGTTCCTTCAAATCGTTTAACAACTAAATCTAAATAACGTTTATCTACTGATGAAAAACCATAACGTGCCCACGCATAACCTCCAACATTAATATTAGCATGAACTTCTATTTTTTTAATATTCCCTTTTTCATATTGTTTATATAAAGATTGAAACATTTTTTTTGTTAATCCACCTCCTTGAACTTTATCTGGCAACAATAAATAATCATGAGAAACACTATTAAATTCTTTTCCATACAAAACACTCCTGGTCATATTAAAACCTCTTGATGATAATTCAAATTGAAATCCATCTTTATTCAAATACACTTTTTTAGATATTTTCTTTAAACCAGCAATTGTTAATTGGTTTTCTAATTCAGAAAACATTTCATTCAAATTAAAACCTGCTGCATTACTTTTAAAAGAAGTTAATCCAGCATCATTAAAGTTGGTTTTAACATCAATATTTTTCAATCCTTTAATTAAACTATCTTCTATTTCTTCTGTTACAAAAACAGGTTCTCCAATACTTTTTTTAAGCTGATAACCTTTGTCTGTATTTTTAAAATTATCTTGAAGAAAATGAGGTTTAGAATTCAACCTTTGTAATCTATTTGAATTCACTGAAAGAAATCTTCCAGCTCTTACCGGAATTGTATTTGTATAAATTGATTTATCAATACTATTTCCTTTTAACTGTTTAATAAAATCTCTTTTTGATAATAGTTTTGATGTTGTGTAACATAAACAGTTTGGGTGCCATCCTGTAAAAACAAATTCTTTAGGATAATCTCCAACCAATTCATCACATATATCATATCTTGGATGTGCATTAGATAAATGAACAGTAATACCTGTTACAAATGGTAATTGCTTTCTTCTTTCAAAATCTGATGTTCTGTAAGCAATATTAATTTCATTTCTTGCTAATCGCAAAGCATTCTTGTAACTAGATCTATAAACACCTTGACCAGGGCGAAAGTTTTTAGCAGGATTACTCAAAACCAACTTACCAGTAATTGGGTTTCTTAATCTTCTGAATCTCTTTTCAGGTTGCTTTAAATAACGTTGTAAATCTTTTGCTAAATCTCCAGCAGATCTTCCATCGGTTAATCCTTCTGCAATAAAATATTCTAATTGTGATTTTGTTTGATTAGATAAGTTCCAAACTCTACCTGATAAATCAAGTCCATTTGATTGCCTTTTTAAAAATGCTTTTAAAGCTTCATTATTTCTTTGGAAATACAATTTATCATTTGGTATTGTAATTCCTTTGATGTATTTATTTACAAATGAATCATTATGATTATTTGATAATTCCCATGCGCTTTTTACGTTGCTTGAAATATGATTATAAATTACATTTCTGTATTTCGACAATACTTTTTCTACATCCTTTTTAACTAATGCATTTTTAAACCATAATTTAGAATTACCATTAATTTTATATCGTTTCAGGACTTTTGATAAATCAGAAGCCATAGCAGCATATATCTTATTCAGATAATATTCTTGCTTTGATAATGTTGATAATAATTCTTTATGATTTGGCATTTATTTAATCTTTCTTCAAGTATTCTTTCACTTTTACAACAAATTCATCAAATGATGCTTCACCATCAACAATTACAGTTTCATTTGTTTTCTTACTGAAATTGTGTATAATTAATTCAGAATGATTGTGTTTTTCATATCCAAATGCTACAGTCAATTCTTTGGTGTTTTCAGATATTATTTGATGTTTATCAAATCCTCTGTTTTTCAACAATAAATTGATTGATTTCTCTGATTTTGAAACTGTTTTAGTTTCTTTTTTTTCTACTGGTTTTTTTGTTTCCATTTTAATAAAGGTTTTTAATTATACTTATTGGATTTATTCCAAACACACCATCTACTGATGGCTTATAAGGCTCTAATTCACACAACAATCTTGCTGTTACTTTTTTTGTTTTACCACCAACTCTTAAAGTGATATTAGCATCATAAATACATGGAGAAAATTCTGTAATTTCTTCAACCTTAAATGATTTTATTCTTTTTGGAAGCAATTGTTTTAATTGCTTTTTAGAATGTTTAGCCATCCATGTTTTAGAAGTCAATTCATACATTTTTATATGATTGTTTTCTTTCCAAGCATTTAAGAATTGTTCTACTTTTATTTTTGCTTTATTCTTCATTTGATTTTTCTGTTCTATCAGGAGTTGGCATAGTTTCTAATCTAATTGCTTTTATATGAGTTTCACCTTTTAAAATAGCTTTTGCTACTCTATGCCATCCATCAGTTATCATACCCTCATCATCTAAAATTATTGGATGTTTTAAACTCGTTTTTTTAATTCTTTTGGCATGATGAATAAATGTTGAAATATTATCTACATCCCATGGTAATCTTGTTAAATCAATTCCGATTAAAGGCAATTTAAAAGGTTTATACTTTTTTGAATGTTCTATTAATTTTAAAGCACACCAAATATTACCATGTTGATCTTGATATTCATTTTCAATCAACTCCATGTTGTCAATATTTACTTTTGAGCAACTCATTATTCTATAATTTGATTCTTAAATGGAGATAACCTCATTGGATGCATTTGACCATTAACAACTTGTTTATACCAAATTTTACCAGTTCTTTTTATTTCTTCTATTTCATCATCAGTTAATTCAAAACACATATTCACACTGTTATCATTCTTTTGAAATTGAACATGAACTGTATTAAATTCTTCTTGATGTTCAGCTATTTTATTTGTTACTTCTGGAAATGTTATTGACTTCATTATTTAATTTTTAAATTTGTTCAGTTCCTCCTAATTCAGATGCAGATTCTTTTGATAGTTCAGCTTCAATTTCAGTCATTTCTTCATCTACATTTTCAACTAATGGATTATGACTAACAGCTGTTTTTTGACTAATTAAAGGTTTACCACCTAATGCTTCAGATAACACTTCAATTGTTTCTTTTAAGTTTTCTGGAAGTATAGATGTAAATGTTGTATTGATTCTTAATTCATCCATATTTCCTTTACCATCTTTAGTGATGTTGGTAATAGCTGATTTCAATAAATTAATAATTCTACTAACTACAATTTGATAATCTCCTTCACTCCATTTAGCTTTTAATATTGGTCCTAAAAACATTAATTTTAATGCAAGCCCAGATACAGTTCCTAAACCTTTTACATTATCAAAAGATAAATCAGGAGTATCAGTCATTTCATGAATCAATCCTTTTGCAGTTTCAAACTCTAATTTCAATGCTTCAGGCGCTCTATCCCATGAAAGAACTTCTAAATCAGCTTCTACTACATTTCCTTTGTCAGTTTCAACAATATCAAGTTTAACCATCTTACCTGTATCATCCTTTTTAGGCATAGATCCAACAGCTCCTTTAACTTTGTACATAGGTGAAGCAAAATATCCATTAGTATCAACAAACTTTGAAAATGACATTTCAAACGTGTCAATCATATCTTGCACTTCCCACCATTCAGGATGATTTTGAGACAAATAAACAACTGGTATTTTTTGAAATAAGTTTGGTGTTTTTGGATTTACATCTGCAGGTTCCCAATCTTTTTCTTTTCTAAAAACATAATTAGTTTCAGCAGTCCATAAATACATGTATAACACATCTTTGTCATTTTCTTTTGTTGGGTATTCCCATCCAAAAGCTATCATATCACCAAATGCATCTAAATATGGATATACTTTTCCATTTTCATTACTCAATACTCTAGCTTTAATTTTAACCTTTTCAGCACCTTCTTTTTCAACAGGAAAAAATATAATCGTTCCTTCAGTTTCAGATTTTACAGTTTTACAGAATTTTAACAATAAAGAATCTAAACGTAAATCATCCCAAAGATTAGTAATTGATTCAAATGATTCATTTTTTGAGTTTTCATCTTTTTCTTTTTGAGTCAATTTCACAGGACTTCCAAATAAAAATGATGCTGCACTCTTAACTATTTTACGTTGAAAAGGAATAGGAATTTTTGATACTGTTACAACATCATTACCAACAGTTTTATCTAATCTTTTTCCTACTTGAGTATTTCTTTGTTTTCTGTCATTTTCATATTCAGCAGCATGACCAGAAGTAGATGTCTTTCCTTTTCCTTTTAGAGCTTCAATAGCTTCTTTTATTTTATTTCCTTTTAATAATTCTAATAAATCCATAATATAAATTTGTTTAAAACAATCCTAAGTCATTTGCATTAACTTCTGTTGTATGTGTTGTATTGGTTTTACTTTCTTCTTCTATGATTCCTGTTAATACATCAGGACCATCATCAAACTTATTTTCTTTGAATACTTTTTTATATGTTGTAATGTGTTGATAGAATTCAGGCCATCTAATATGCCAATCTTCTGGAAACACAATTTGTTCATTAACCGATGCACTTTCTGCAAATATTCTTGCTTCTTTATTGTTACCTTGATGAAACCATTCTACAATAGTTTTACCTTTCATTAACTTCAATAATTTTTTTACATTTCTTGCAAATCCTCTACCTCCATTATTGCTTTCAACCCAAGATTTATTTACATTTCCTCTTTTTAATAGTGCTGCAGTTTGTGGTTCTGTAACTTCCATTGGTTCATTGGTGAACAAAACATCAGTAACATATTTATGAATATCATTAGAATTTAATGGAACTTTATAATTTATACTGCACAGGTAATCTGAACCTGTGTCAGCTGTATCAGTTCTATTTTTGATTATTTTAAATTCTGGAAGCTCTTTATATGTTTTAAACTTTCGATACATCAATCCTTTTTTATTAACTGGATTTCCTTGATGTAAACACTCAAATTTATCAGGGTCTTTTGCTCTTGTACTTTCTAATTTAGATTGAGAATGTTTTTCAGGCCATAAAGCCTCTCCTGGTTTACGAGGATCTATTTCATTTGGTTCTCCAACTTTTAATGCTGGAAAGTTTATCATCAAAAACTGGTCATTTCTTAAATTAGCAATCACATCATCTAAATCTTCACTTCCATCATATAAAACAACTAATCCTAATTTTATAAGCTTTGCTATCAAATCATTATCACTCCAACGTGTAAATGTTATTAATTGTTGAGAATCATTATGAAGCCTTGAATCTGCTACAGATATATACCAATCCCAAACATTTTCTTGTACTAATGGTGAATTTGCTTCTTTCCAATCTTTATACAAATCATCCATTGCAAGTATATCAACTGGATCTCCTGTTAGCGGACCTATAACACCTACAAATTTCATTGAGCCATCTGAATTAATAGATTCTCTTTCCGTATTTGTGTTTGCTTTTGCTCCAGTATAACCACGTTCAGGATATTGAACATGAGGAAATATATCTCTATATTCTTTTTCTCGCATTATAGACATAATTTCACGTCCAAATTTTTCTGCTTTTGTAGCTGCATAACAAATCAAAGCCATTTTCATATCAGGTCTCAATCCAGCTATAAAAGACATCAATCTTCTTGTAGCTCCTTCTGATTTACCATGTTGTGGAGGCATTGATGTAATTAGGTTTTTGATTTGTTTATGTGCAAATCGGTTCAATATGTCATAGAACTTAATATGAAATTCTTTTGGCACGAATTTCTTAAATGTTGTTTTTGTAAATACTAATAATCCATCTTGACTATCTTCAATATCATTCAGATACAACAACTTCTCTAATTCCCTTGCTTCATTATCAGTCAGCGCCACCTTGATGCTTTTTTATTAATTCTTCAATCCTTGCATCCCTATCACTTCTATTTTCATTTATCTTTTCACCACCTGTTGTATGATCTATATTCTTTGTATCACGCCATTTTTCAGGTTGTCTATTCTTTAACCAAAATATAGCAGCTGTTGCATCAGGTGGATATTGTTTCTCTGTTGGCACTACAACAGCTTTACCATCATTTAGAAATATTTTTGAATCCTTATGTTTAAATCCGATAGCTTTTTTATACAATGATGAAGCTACATTTGCATCAGCTTCTAGCTTACCTTTCTTTATGGACTGACAAAATTCTGTATGAGATTTCTTCCAACGGTTAATAGTTCTTTCATCAACATCAAAAAAATCAGCCATGTCTTTATCTGTAGCACCAAGTATTGTTAGCTTCAATGCTTGTGCTGCAAACTCTTTTTTGTAACGTGTTGGGCGTCCAACTGGTTTTCTAACAGTTTTCTTTCCAGCAGGCTTTTTCCTTACCGGTTTCTTTCTGGTTGCCATTAATAAAAATCAATTTGATTTCGGTGCAATTGTCAATAGAACATTAACATTCACCATATCTTTCAATACTGTAGTAATTGACTGAATAGTCAATTATAAAAATATACTACTCTTTTTCTAACATTCCTTCAGCAGCATCAACATCATCTTCTAATTCTTCAATCCTACCTTTTGTTTCAAAGTATTCTTGTTTAGCTAAAGAAGAAGCAATATTATTGTCTATTCTATCCTGTAAATCTTTAAAAGATTCTTTTCTTCTTTTTAATTTTCTTTTTAAGTAATCGATATACATTAAAAACTTATTTTGAAAATTAGCCATTCTATTGAAATTAATTAGATGACTAATGTAGTTAATATTTAAGCAACTTTCTCCATTTCCTTTTTTGGATATGGTTTTGCTCTTTTACTTAATTCTTTTTTTGTCCATTTATTTAAAGGGAATACATACTTAATTTTTGTTTTTCCTTTAATGACTTCTGCCTTTGGATCTACATTTTCTTTTAACCAACTTAAAGTTGATGTTCCATATTTAGAATTGATGCTTCTACGGTGAATTAACTTACCATTCAACATAATTCCTCTCTCATTTGCATATTCTCCTAAATACAGCCAGTTAGTAGCTTGATATATAATACCTATGTGATTTTGATTTCTATCAGCATAACTAACAATTAGCTTTACAGCTGGAGCATCTTTTTTAATTTGCCTTAATGTTGCAGCTAATACTTGTGAAGTTGCATTTTGCTTACCATTCAATGCTACACGAACTAATTCTACAACTTGACCTTGAACATAACCAAATTCAGAAGCTATATATCTATTTGCACCATTTGAAAAAAGAACTACACCGCACCATTCATTAGCATCATTAAAAACAGAATATCCCAAACGTATTTGTGGAACTGCTTTTGCATAATGAAATTTCATACAAGCATACTTAATTGCTTTACCGGATGCTTTCTCTATTCTCATAATTCTCCTAGACTTATTGAATAACTAATACCTGAATATTTTGGATTATTTGTTGTGTCTATTAAAACATCTAAATCCTTTATGAATTCTGCCATTTGTTTTTCCTCCTGGAATACCAATTTTAAAGTTGGTGGATTGTTTTTCATTTCAGAAGTTAAATCTGTTGGTTCTGTAAACAGATCTGTGTCAATATTTAATTCATCAAAATCAAAACCTATTTCTTCTAATTCTAATATTTCAAATCCTAAGTCAAATAACTTATCAGAATCCCATTTACCACGATGAAGATTGTCTTTCAACATTCTTTTATTTTGTAAATCCTCTGGAACATTTTCTTCAATAAAGCAAATTGTTTCAGTCTCTTTTAACAGTAGTTGTGCTTTTATTCTTTGTGTTCCTGCATAACAATAATATTTCCCATCAATGAAATTAATTAAAGGAGGTCTTTGATGTAAAAATGTTGGGTCATTCTTAATATCCTTAGATAATCCTAACAATTCATCATCAGTTATCATTCTTGGATTGTTTTCCAAGAGGATAATGTCTTTAATTGCTAATTTCTTGTGTGATATACTCATTTCAAATTCCTTAATTCTATTGACTTTGTTTATATGTTACCACCGTATGGTGACTGTTTTGCAAACAGCTCCCTTAACCACTCAGGAACATCAACTTTAAAAAAGCCTTTACCGTTTTTGCAAAGGCTTTTTGTATATAATAATTCAAACTTTTATTAGCACATCCTAAAGGAATCTCTTGCTTTTCGATAAATTGAATTATCTTTAAATCTGCTGGAACTGATTTTGTTTTTTAAACTTGGCTGTGAATTATCTGTGCAAAGGTTCTTTAATCGGTTATGCTTTGCATCGGTATTAGCTAGATATACAGGAGGTTTATAAAGTTCCTTGCAAGTTAAATCTGTTACCAATGATTGCTTTGATACGATTTCTTTAGAATAATCATCAAAGAAATTTACAATCCTTAGACTGGCTTCTTTTGTGATTGTGAAATCAGTATTTGTGGTTACTACAAAATCTGTAACTATATCACCTACATCGTAGTCGGCATTTGTTACAGCGGTCGAATTTTGGTTCAGGTCAGTTGTAGTACTGAATCCTGTGAAGCTGATGATACACATCAACAACATTAATAAACCTGCTCTCGCTTTCATTATTTTTTATAATTATGTATTAGCATATAAGCATCTCTAGCATGCTCACTGGTTCTACTTTTGATTCCTGTAATTTTCTTAAAAAGGTCAGCATTCATTTTTGTCCCGCCTTTGATTGGATGCAACATTTCAAAAGTTAATTTTGAATCTTTTTTAGAGGATAATTCAGTTAAAAAATCTTCCCAAATTTTGGAATCTCTTTTAATAGAACCAGCTCCTTGTTGTTTTTCTTTTGATTTAGGTCCAAACCATTTTCTTTTTCTTGCATCTTCTACTCTAACATGAATTTTATCATCACGTTTTAAAAGCTGTTTAATCAATGGAAAAGCATTATGAATAGTAACTGTAAGTGCTTCCTTTTGGTTATTGCAAATGATTGCAAAACCAGTTTTAACACCAGGATCTATACCTATGTAAATCAATTAATAAAATATTTGTTGAAATCTTATGCCTAAAAATGGTTTTTAGGACTTTTTGAAGTATCTATAATGAGTTCAAATATAGCAAATTAATGACAATATTTTGATATTTTTTTTAATTTAATTGTTCCTGAAGAGTACCCACTTCAATTGAATATGCATTGTATTTTTTCTTGAAATAATTCTTTAAAAATTCAATATATTTTTCTTCATCTAAATTTTTATCTGGTTTATATTTATACACAATAACAGATTTTTCAACTTCTGTTAAGAAATGAGCATGAACAGGAAATTTTCTTTGCTCATTCAAAGTAAATTCAATTGGCACTTCTTTTTGTTTTATGATGTTAAAAAGTATGTGCTTTGTCATTTTACTAATTTTCTTAATTTTTTAATAGATATAAATTTATTTGATTTAATTGAGTTGCACCTACTACATAAAATTTGACCATTATTATTATCATCTTTACCACCTTTTGATGTCGGATTGACATGGTCAAATGTTAGATATTCTTTTGAATAACAACATTTACATTCTGCTTTACTTCCATTATCAATTAAAACTTGAACTCTTTTAGGAATGTAATTTGGATTAGACTCTTCTACTAATTCATTTGGAAACCAATTTCCTTTATCATCATGCATAATTTAAAAATTAAAATCCTTTGGATTGACTAATAATCTGCTTTAACCCGTTGTGCATTTAAATAATACTAATTTTTAAGTTGTTAATATTTCTATCAAAAGTAAACTTATTAATGAATTGAATAATTGTTAATGAGGTTAATTTTGAGAGTATTCTAGTCTTAAAAC
>NZ_JAZGGG010000045.1:0-20233 GCF_036480315.1 Polaribacter sp. | reverse complement strand
CTTTTTTTCTTTTAAAAGAGTCTCAATTTGAACTCTTTCTTTGCGTGTAAGTCGTCTATGTTTTTTTACTTCCATTTTACAAATCTATTATTTTAGATTTGTTGCGTTGAGTTATTGAATGGAGGTTAGTTTTATGAATTTTTCGCTAACGTTTAGGCTATGGTTAGTACGGGATTTCGAAGGACTGAACTTTCGATTAAGCACTTAGCCAAATTTTTAATTTTTTCTTTATTTAATAGATACGCAAAATTGAAAATTTTGCGTACTTAATTCAAGGCACTTCACTTTGGGTTAAGCACCAAAACCCGTATTAACTATAGCCATTGTTATGGGCTTTTTTTATTCACCTTCAACTTCTTCTGCCACTTCATTTTCTGCAAATATGTTATCTATTTCATTAAATAAAAGGTTGAAATTTTCAAAGGTTTCTATTTCAGCATCATTAACTGTAGTTGAAAACAAAGATTTGTTTCCTGATATTTCAAATACGTCAGTTGTTAATATATTATCTCCTTTCATATTGTTCTCTTCCAAAAATTCATTCGAAAAATAATGCTCAATTACGAAATAACGCTGAGTAATATTTTCAGTTACAAATTCATTTCTAACTTCGGGTACTGGCAACAATAATCCATAGATTGTTTTTTCTTTGTGTTTTCGAATAATTGAAGTACTATCGTGAGTTTCAAATATTTTTTTATTTAAACCTTTAAATTGTTCATTTCCTTCTCTGTCATTGTCAAATAATCCTATAAGTTTTATATCATTTGAAATAGTAGAAATAAATTCTATTGTACGTCTAACAGTATCTGCATTTCCAGTTCTTACCTCTTCATTTAATTCTAATCCCGAAGGGATTATATGATAAGGTGATTCTGTATCAGGATTTAGTTTAGCATATGCAGTTTCAATAATTGCTTTATCTGTTTTCCCTTCTGTTATAATAATAATTTTTTGTCGTTCAAGATCACTCAATGAGAATAGTTTATTAGCAAGTTCGTTACTAACTGTCGAGTAACTACTTGCTGGTAAACTTGAAATTTTTCCTTCTAAGATTGATTTTGAGTTGAGAAAAAACAATTCTCCTTCTCCTGCTTTATTTATTAATCTATCGTTATGTGACACTAAAAATGTCTGATAGTTTGTGTTTGTTTTTAATTCGTCTAGTAAATTAGATTGCAAATTTGAGTGTATGTGTGAGTCTGGTTCGTCAATCAGAAGAATATTTACACAATGTTCTTTTCTGTTTATAAATTCAAGTGTTGAAAATATCTCTATTACTTGAAGCATACCACTTCCCACCAAAGAAATTTCGACTTCTTTTTTATTTTCTTCTTGAATTGTCAGTCGTACAAACTCTTCATCTTGCTTATTTCTATTCTTAAACCTAATTGAAAAATTAGCATTAAATATATTTTTTAAACGATTTTCTAATGCTAGAAATTTAGCATCTGTTTTTTCGGATTTAAGTATTTTGTTTCTAATTACTTCGTGCGACTTACCAAGAGATATTTTTTTTAATAATTGAGCATTATTATAGAATGGTTCATTTTTTATAGAATGAAAAATTGGTCGAGTTTGATATACAAAAATAGCATCTCTGAGGTTCAATTCTAATCCTAGGATAATATCTCTAAAATTATTGAAAGGATTAATGTCATATTTAACTCTAAAATACGAATTTGGAATTCCTGGTTTTTCTAAGGTTATTTTTAAAGGATAATTTATTTCTAAATGATTAAAAACTATTGTAATTGATAATTCTTTTTTTCTTGTGTTATTGAAAATATCAGTATCATTTCTGAGCCTTAAAAAGAAAAGATTATCAAACCCTAAATAACAAGGTGATGCTTGACCGTAAAATTGTTTACCATTAACTTGAATCAGTTTGTCGAAGGCAACTTTCCATAATTGGATTGCTTCTAAAAGTGTCGATTTTCCAATGTTATTTTCACCAACTATAAAATTAAATTCATTATTACAGTCAAAACTTACTGTGCCATATGCTTTGAAATTCTCAATTATTATTTCTTTAATTCTCATATTTTACAATCTTGGTTTTAATTACCCATAACGTTAATACGAATATGACGTCGTTTTAATGACTTATATTCGTAGTTAGCGAAGTTAGTTTTTTTGAGGTATAAAGTCAAGAGGGAAAACACCTGTTTATAAAAAATTAATTCCCTTTTATTCTTGTAAATAATTCTGATAAAAGTTTTTTACCATCTCTTTTCTCTTTCGATTCTTCTATAAAAAATGGAGTTCCGTTTGTGTCTACTTCAATTTTATATTTAAAAACAAAATTGTCTGCATTTGCTTGCATGCTTAATGCTCCGAAGCGTAAGTCATTAAAATACAGTATATTATTTTTCTTGTTGATGGTGTACCAACCTTTAGAAATAGCAATCATTCGTTTTATTTTTTTATGATTTGCTAAATCACCTAATAAATGATGGTTTTTAGGATAAGAAGAAAACTGAATTGGCTTACTGTCTAAAAACGAAGAATGACCAATTAAAAAAGCGTTTTCAGTTTCAATATTCGCAGTCCATAAAATAGTGTTTAATGGAGTTGGTTTTGTTTCTATTTCTATGTAATCAATATTTTGTGTTGCCAATTCATTTGTAAATGTTTTATAAGAAATACCTTTTAAAACAAGTGTTAAAACTAAATAAGAACTGCTAGTTATCAATCCTAAATTATTATAAAAACGTCTTTTCTTTGTTTCCTTTTTTTGACGCATCGCAAAAATTAAAAACACTAAAAACGGAATGGTATATAGAGGATCTATAACAAAGACATTTTTAAAAGCCAATCGAATATCTAAAGGCCAAAAAAGTTGCGTTCCCCAAGTTGTTTGTGCGTCTAAAATAGGATGTGTTATAAAAGCCCAAAAGAAAAGCCAAGACCATTTTTTTAAGTTTTTATAGCTTTCAAATTTGGTAACTATAAACGCAAAAATAGGAGCAAAGAGTACAGAAAAAAACACCGAATGTGTAAACCCTCTATGAATTTCTAGAGCAGTTACGGTATCAGTAAAAAAAGAAGATACAACATCTAAATCTGGAATTGTACCAGCAATTGCACCATATAACATAGCTTTATTGCCAACTTTTCTTCCTAAAACTGCTTCTCCAACTGCCGCACCTAAAATTATTTGAGTTAATGAATCCAATTTTTAAATTTTAATTAATAACTCTTTCTGAATTTTTTTTTAACAGAATAGTCAATCAAATTCATAAAATTTTCATGAACACCTAAAGTAATGTCTAATTTTAATTCTTCAATGAATTTTAAAATAAGTTCAGATTTGAATTGTAAATCTGGTACTGAAACATATTTTTCAAAAAGACTACCAATACTTTTATAATATAATAATTCGAAACCATTTAAATTTTCGGGCCTTTCAGAAACGTACTCATAAGAATTAACCTTAAAAAAATCTAAAACATCACCTACATACTCTTTATGCAAAATCTGTTTAGGATTCACAATATTCAATTCTTTTATAGTTGGATTTAAAAAAGCATATAAAATAGCCTTGGAAACAAAATCTACAGGAATAATATTTAAACCACTTTTTTTATCAATCCAAATTCTAAAGTTATCTTTAGCTTTAGTAGCATATTTATCTAGAAACATAGCCCAAGAATAGAAGACATCATACTTTGGAGTTTCATAAAAGGGTTTGTCAATTAATCGACCACAAATAATACTTGGTCTTAAAATTTGTGAAGTTATATTCTTTAGTTTACAGGTTTCTTTTACATAGAATTCGCTTTCATATTTAGATTGTTCATACGGATTTCTAAAGTTTGTAACGTTATACTTTTCAATAGAATCGCCTACTTTTTCATCTTGAATTCCGAATGAATAAGCGGTACTTATGTATAAAAACCGAGTAACAGATTTTGGTAGTTCTTCCAAAAGTTGCTTTGTTACTAAATAATTTTGAGTGTGTACTTTTTCTTTAGAATCCGTTGTGTGTAATAAGCTTGTAGAACCAGCACAATGTATAACAGTATCGAAAGTATATTTACTTAAAACAGTTTTATTTATAGTAGATAAATCATGAGAAATAACGGTAATTTTTTCTAAACAAGCCTCTAACGTAAAGTCATTTATAAAATCTGGTTTAGACTCATCTTTTAGAATGGCTAGCAAACGCTCTTCTGCAGTTTTTTCATTATCTCTTATAACAACAAAAAGATGATTTACAGTTTTTTCAACAATTGCTTTATGTAGCCATTCAAAAATAATATGACTTCCAACAATTCCTGTTCCTCCAGTTAATAGACAATTCATACTTGTATTTAGTATTGTGTTTAAGTGAGTAAAAATACCCTTTTTAAAAAGATAAAACCTCACAATTTTGTGAGGTTTTATCTTAATTATTTAAATTAAAAAATTTGTTTTCTTTGAAAATTAAAGAAGATTTTATATACATCAGTTTTTCAAAGCGTTTTTAATCAATTTTTTGATTTCAGAATTTTTAGTAGATTTTGCAATTTTCCATGTAGTTTTTCCACTTTTATCTTTAAAATTAAGTGGAGCATTATATTTTAATGCTAGCTTTACCATTGCTGGATTTTTTGTTTTAATAGCTTCATGAATTACACATTCTCCATCTCTTCCAATAACATTTGTATTTGCTCCATTGTTAAAGTAAAACGTGGCTAATTTATAATTTTTAGCATGCAAAGAAGCTAAAAGTGGAGTTGCACCATCGTCTGGTGTAGATTCTATATTTGCACCATATTTAAGTAATAACTTTATAAGTTTTAATGAACCTCTATTTGATGCGAACCTAATAGCTTGTTGATTTCTAGATGCTTTAGATTACCAATTAACATCAACTCCATTTTTTAAAAGTATTTGAACGCTTTCATAAGAGTTCGCAAGACAACCAATCATAATTGGGTGCATTCCTTTTTTTTCAGTGAAATTAATATCTACATTATATTTTAATAATAAATTTAATGCAATTGTATCGTTTTTAAAAACAGAGAGCCAAAGTGGAGTTAATCCTTTTTCATTATATATTTCTGTGGATTTTCCCTCATTTAAACTTACTTCTAACTGGTTATAATTTTTAGTCTCTAAATAATTAAATATATCTTGAGATAAAACATTTGCGCTTAAAGTAGATAAAATAATAAATAAAAAAATATTTTTCATTTTTGAAATCTTTATCCTTTATAAAAAGGCAGTTTTACAATTGTTGCAGGAATCGCTTTTTTACGAACCTGAATATGTATTTGCGTTCCAGATTTAGAAAATATCCTTGGCACATAACCCATTCCAATTCCTTTTTCTAAACATGGACTCATAGTACCAGAAGTTACGTTTCCAATCGTTTTTCCATTTCCATCTACAATGTCATAACCTTGTCTTGGAATTCCTCTTTCATCTAAAGTAAAAGCAACTAAACGTCTTTCTGGTTTGTTCTCTTTTTCTTTTACTAGCGCTTCAGCATTTACAAAATCTTTTGTAAATTTTGTAATCCAGCTTAAACCAGCTTCAATAGGCGAAGTAGTATCATCAATATCATTACCGTATAAACAATACCCCATTTCTAAACGCAATGTATCTCTTGCTGCTAAACCAATTGGTTTAATACCATAATCTGCACCAGCTTCAAAAACTTTCTTCCAGATATCAACAACAACATCATTATTACAATATATTTCAAATCCACCAGAACCTGTGTAACCAGTTGCAGAAACTATAATTCCATCATAACCTGCAAAATCAGTGATTTTAAAAGTATAAAAATCAATAGCAGCTAAATCTTCAGAAGTTAAGCTTTGCATTGCCTCAACGGCTTTAGGTCCTTGTATTGCTAACAATGAATAACTTTCTGACAAATCTCTAATATTTGCGTCAAATTCCTCATTATATTTAGAAATCCAGTTCCAATCTTTTTCAATATTAGAAGCATTTACAACTAGTAAATACGTTTCTTCTTTTAATCTGTAACAAATTAAATCATCTACAATTCCGTTATCTTCATTTGGGAAACAACTGTATTGTGCATCTCCAATTTCTAGTTTAGAAGCATCATTAGAAGTAACTTTCTGTATTAAGGCCAAAGCATTTTCACCTTCAACCAAAAACTCACCCATATGACTTACGTCAAAAACACCAACAGATTCTCTTACTGTTAAATGTTCTGCAGTAACGCCTTCATATTGTACAGGCATATTATAACCTGCAAAAGGAACCATTTTTGCACCTAGTTTATTATGAATCTCGTGTAAAGCTATATTTTTCATTATGTAGATATCTTAAAATTTACGCTAAAATATTGAAAAATCCGCAATTATCTATCACTAATATTTTGTTAATTTTTTCTTTCTACACTCTTTTTCAATTACATTTGATTACCAACTTATAAATCAATATAAAATGAAGGTTTTTAAATATCTATTTATTGCTTTTTTATTCTTTTCATTAAACGGATTTTCTCAAACCCCAACAGATTTTTTATCCAAAGAATTTCATAAGAGTAGAAGAGGTGCTTTGCGTTCTAAAATGCCAGCAAATTCAGTTGCTGTGGTATTTTCAAATCCTGTTAGAAATAGAGCAAATGATGTAGATTATGTGTTTCATCAAGATCCAAATTTTTATTATTTAACGGGTTATAGAGAACCAAACGGAGTTTTAGTTTTATTTTCTGAAAATCAAACTGACGAAAACGGAGTTGCTTATAACGAGATTTTATATGTTCAGAAAAATGATGCTAGAGCAGAACAATGGAATGGAAAACGTCTAGGAACAGAAGGTGCAAAAAACGAATTAGGTTTTACAATTGCTCTTAATGCGGAAGAATTTTCAACTTCAAATACAGACTTTAAAAAGTTTAATAGAATTTTTATTGAAAAGTTTAATGATGATTATCTAAATTCAACAAGAAATAGTGCAGAAGTGTATGATTTAGTACTCTCTTTTAAAGAAAAAATAAACTACAATCCGAAGAACTTTTTATCGCCAATGAAAAAACAAATTTATGAGTTGGTAAAATCTACATCCATAGAAAATAGTGCCAATGTTGCACAGATTATTGGTAGAGCTTTGGTTTACGATCCTTCTTTAAAAAATGACACCGATTTAATGCAATTTAAAGAAGCAACAGGTAATAAATTAAAGAAAGAATTACAACATAAAATATCTTTAAAATTAGAAGCTAAAACTAATATTGATATTAGTTTTTTATCTAGCAAGCTTGCAACTTTAAGAGAAGTAAAAACTGCAGAAGAATTAAAACTACTAACAAAAGCGGTGCGTATTTCTGTAATTAGGACAAGTAGAAGTTATGAAGGCAATGAAACCACATATGTCTGAAACTGAATTGCAAGGAATTCATGAATTTGTATACAAAAAGTATGGTGCAGAATATGAAGGATATCCATCTATAGTTGGTGCAGGTAACAACGGTTGTATTCTACATTATACAGAAAACAATAAAACAGATATTGAAAACGAATTGGTTTTAATGGATTTAGGTGCAGAGTACAGAGGTTTTACAGCAGATGTAACACGTACAATACCAGCAAATGGAAAATTTACAAAAGAACAAAAAGCCATTTATAATATTGTATATGATGCACAAGAAGCAGGTATTGCAGAATATGTTATTGGTGTAAGTATGGCAAAACCAAATAAAACAGCAATAAGTATTGTAAATGAAGGTTTATTTAAATTAGGCATTATTAAATCTGTAGATGAAAAGCATCCTTATTTTCCTCATGGAACTTCACATCATATTGGTTTAGATGTGCACGATCCAGGAAATTATAATACTTTTGAAGAAAATATGATTGTTACAATGGAACCCGGAATTTATATTCCAGAAGGAAGTAATTGTGATAAAAAATGGTGGCGAATAGGAATTAGAATTGAGGATGATATTTTAGTAACAAAAAACGGTCCAATAAACCTTTCTTCCGAAGCACCAAGAACTGCAGAAGCTATCGAAAAAATGATGGCTAAAAAATCTGTTTTAGATGAATTTATATTACCAGATTTAAATAAATAATGAGTAAAACAGCAATAATATTAGGAGCTACAGGTTTAACAGGTAGTATTCTATTAGAAAAATTAATTGCAAACAATTATTATAAAAAAATTATACTTTTTTCTAGAAATTCAGTAACTAATACTTCGACTAAAATTGAAGAACATTTAATAGATTTATTAAAGTTAGAAGAGTATAAAGACCAATTTATTGGTGATGAAGTTTTTTGCTGTATTGGCACAACCGGTTCAAAAACAAAAAATAAAAAGTTATATAAACGAATTGATTATGGAATCCCTGTAAGCGCTGCAAACCTTGCAAAACAGAATAATATAAATACCTTTATCGTAATTTCTTCTATGGGAGCAGATGTAGAAAGTTCTATGTTTTATAATAGAACAAAAGGCGAAATGGAGCGAGATGTGCTACAGCAAAATATAAAAAACACTTTTATATTAAGACCTTCTTTAATTGGTGGCAAAAGAAATGAATTTAGATTCGGAGAAAAAATTGGAAAAGGAATTATGAGTATTTTAAACCCATTATTTATGGGTAATTTAAAAAAGTATAAAATGATTCATCCAAAAGAAATTGCAAATTGTATGCAAATACTTGCAAGCAAAACAGAAAATGAACGTATTATTAGTTCAGATAAAATTTTAACGATTGCAAATTATAAAGAATAATGAGTGGACAACAACTTAATAATCCGTTACACGGAATAAAATTAGCAACCATGTTAGAGAATCTTTTTAAAGAATATGGATGGGAAGAATTAGGCGATGCTTTAAATATTAACGCTTTTAAAAACAATCCTACGTATAAATCTAGCTTAAAGTTCTTAAGAACTACACCTTGGGCTAGAGAGAAAGTAGAGCAATTTTACTTAAAAAATATGATTGATTAGATTTTGGGCGTTACCTAAAGGTCGCGCTTTACACACTCACTTTTTGTGCTAAAAAAAAGCACAAAAGAGTTCAAACAAATGCTACAATCGCTAACGCAAATTTTCTAAAAGCAAATAGAATTACTACAAGTTTACAGATAACTTGCGTTAGCGATTGAAATGACATCCTTTTTATGTTGAGCTTGTTTCAATACCTCATATAAATGAGCAATAAGTTTTAATAAAAAGTATGAGTTTAAATTAAACATAAAAAAGATATAATGTAAAGCGCGACACATGTGTAACGTCCAAAAAATATTTTACCTTTACACTAGAAATAAAAGACATGAAATACGCAAAAAATATATTAGAAACTATTGGTAATACACCTTTGGTTCAATTAAATACAGTAACAAAAGAGATTGATGCTTTGGTTTTGGCTAAAGTAGAAACCTTTAATCCTGGAAACTCTATTAAAGATAGAATGGCTTTAAAAATGGTTGAAGATGCAGAAGCAGATGGACGCCTAAAACCTGGAGGAACTATTATTGAGGGAACTTCTGGAAACACAGGAATGGGGTTAGCTTTGGCTGCAATTATAAAAGGTTACAAATGTATTTTTGTAATATCAGACAAGCAATCTAAAGAAAAAATGGACATTCTTCGCGCAGTTGGTGCAGAAGTAATTGTGTGTCCTACAAACGTAGAACCAGATGATCCTAGATCTTATTATTCAGTTTCTAAACGTTTGGGCGCAGAAACGCCTAATTCTTGGTATGTGAATCAATATGACAACCCAAGTAATGCTACTGCACATTATGAGCAAACAGGACCAGAAATTTGGGAACAAACAAACGGTAAAATTACACATCTTGTGGTTGGTGTTGGAACCGGAGGAACTGTTTCTGGTACCGCAAAATATTTAAAAGAACAAAATCCGAATATTAAAATTTGGGGAATTGATACGTATGGTTCTGTGTTTAAAAAATATCATGAAACTGGTATTTTTGATGAGAATGAAATTTATCCGTACATAACAGAAGGAATTGGTGAAGACATTTTACCAAAAAATGTTGACTTTTCTTTAATTGATGGTTTTACAAAAGTAACCGATAAAGATGCTGCTGTTTATACTAGAAAAATTGCCAAAGAAGAAGGTATTTTTGTTGGTAATTCAGCAGGTTCTGCAATAAAAGGAATGTTGCAATTAAAAGAACATTTTACAAAAGAGGATGTTGTTGTGGTTATATTTCATGATCATGGAAGTAGATACGTTGGTAAAATGTTTAATGATGATTGGATGCGTGAAAGAGGTTTTTTAGAAGATGACATTAAAACGGCTGCTGATTTAATTAAAAATCATGATAATGCTCCTTTGGTTGCTGTACAAATAGAAGAGTTAGTTTCGCATGCAATTGAAAGAATGAAAGAATATAAAATTTCTCAAATTCCGGTTAAAGATATCAATGGTTTTGTAGGTTCTGTTAATGAATCTGTATTATTACATAATTTTATTGCAGATAAAAATATTGCAGACAAACCGATTAAAGATATTATGGGAAAACCATATCCAATTGTAAAAAAGACGGCTAAATTAGAAGATATTTCTAAATTAATAACCAAAGAGAACGATGCTGTTTTGGTGGATTTAGAAAATGGAAATCATCATATTATTACAAAATATGATATTATTAGTGCTATGTAATTTATAGATATGTTTTTATCTGGACCAAGCAGTTTTTTAGATCTTATTTATATTTTTTCTTTATTTATGTTACTTCCAAGTTTATTTTTTGGAGGTATAATTCATAGTTTTTATAAAGATTCTACTTTTTATAAAAATAAAATTATTGGAAGTTTAATTAGAAAAACTGGATATTATTTTGTTCTATCTATATGTGCAGTCTTAATATGTATATTATTCTTCTATCTGTTAGGAGGTCTTTAAAAAAAACCATCTCAATTGAGGTGGTTTTTTGCTATAAAAATTTTGCTACCTTTATAAAAATAACTAAACTTTATAAAAATGAAATACCTTAAAACTTTAGTATTGCTTTTAGCAGTAATAGCATGTAAAGAAACGAATCAGGAAATAGATGTTCTGGCAAAAGCCAAGGAAATTCACAAACGTGTAATGACTTTAGATACGCATGTAGATATTAATGTAAATAACTTTACAGATAGTATTAATTACACGCAAAAATTAGACAATCAAGTAAACTTACCAAATATGGAAAAAGGAGGTTTAGATGTCGCTTTTTTCATTGTTTATACTGGTCAAGGTGATTTAACAGAAGAAGGTTATGATAAAGCATATAAAAATGCAATGAGCAAATTTGAAGCTATTCATAAATTGACTAAAGATATTGCACCCAATAAAATAGGTTTGGCAACAAGTTCTAAAGAAGCAAGAGATATTTATGCTTCCGGAAAAAAAGTTGCTATGATTGGTGTAGAAAATGCATATCCATTAGGAACAGATATTTCTAGAGTTAAACAATTTTACGATTTAGGTGCAAGATATATGAGTCTTTCTCATAATGGTCATAGTCAATTTTGTGATTCTAACACAGGTGAAAGTGATAACGTTTGGTTACACAATGGTGTAAGTGATTTAGGGAAAGAAGTGATTAATGAAATGAATAAATGGGGAATTATTATTGATGTTTCTCATCCTTCAAAAAAATCTATGAAAGACATGATTACTTTGTCTAAAGCACCAATTATTGCTTCACATTCGTCTGCAAGAGCATTATGTAATCATAGTAGAAATTTAGATGATGAGCAATTAGGATGGCTAAAAGAGAATGGAGGAGTTGTACAAACAGTTGCTTTTAGTGCTTATGTAAATACAGAAAAAGACAAAAAATATAAAGATGAATTAATAAAAGTTATTGCTGAATTAGCTAAAGAGCAAAATATTGAATTAACACCAAGAAAAGAAATAAGAAAACTAAAAGGCGCAGCACAAAAAGCTGCAATTGCAGTTTATATGAAACTTTCTAAAGAAGCAAAATTAAAAATGGGTTCTACTAGTTCTTCACCTGTTAATGTTTCAGACTTTGTAGATCATATAGACTATTTAGTTGAGAAAATGGGAATTGATTATGTTGGAATTAGTTCAGACTTTGATGGAGGTGGTGGTATAGAAGGTTGGAATGATGCTTCTGAAACTTTAAATGTTACTTTAGAATTAGTAAAAAGAGGTTATACTGAAAAACAAATTGCTCAACTTTGGAATGGTAATTTACTACGTGTTTTAGATGAAGTACAAAAAATTGCTTTAGAAATTCAAGTTCAATAATAATAGCATTATTTTAAAACTAAAAAACCATCTCAAGCGAGATGGTTTTTTTAATCAACTAATTCAAATAATTTACACAAAAGAGGTTTACTACGTCTCTTCTTTTATCTCTTTACAAGTATTGTGCCAAAGTGAAAATATTCACTTAAAAAGTATTCGAAAAACGTGATTTTTATGTTGTTATAACAAAAAAACGGTTCTCTATTGAGAATCGTTAAATTTTGAAGTATTTTAGTATTAATAATTTAGTTTTATGGCTTAATTATTATCAATTTTAGTATTCTAAACTGCGTGTTTATGTGCTTTGTAAGAAGAACGAACTAAAGCGCCACTTTCTACGTACATAAAGCCCATTTCTAAACCAAGAGTTTCGTATTTTTTAAACTGTTCTGGCGTTATAAATTCCTTTACAGGTAAATGTTTTTTAGAAGGTTGTAAGTATTGACCAATTGTAATAACATCACAATTTACAGTACGTAAATCTTTCATTGTTTGAATAACTTCTTCTTCTTTTTCACCCAAACCTAGCATTAAACCCGTTTTTGTACGCATACCGTTTTCTTTTAAGTATTTTAAAACACCTAAACTTCTATCGTATTTCGCTTGAATTCTAACTTCACGAGTTAATCTCCTTACTGTTTCCATATTATGAGAAACAACTTCTGGATGTACTTCTATAATTCTATCTATTTGTTTTGTATTTCCTTGAAAATCTGGAATTAAAGTTTCTAAAGTTGTTGTTGGGTTTGCTCTACGAATTGCATCTACAGTTTCTGCCCAAATTATAGAGCCACCATCTTTTAAATCGTCTCTATCTACAGAAGTAATTACGGCATGTTTAATACTCATAATTTTTATAGAACGTGCTACTTTTTCTGGTTCATCCCATTCAACCGTTTCTGGTCTACCGGTTTTTACACCACAAAAACCACAAGAACGAGTACATATATTACCAAGAATCATAAATGTTGCAGTTCCTTCTCCCCAACATTCTCCCATGTTCGGGCAGCTTCCACTTGTACAAATAGTATTCAATTTATATTTGTCTACCAAACCTCTTAACTCTGTGTATTTTTTACCTACAGGTAATTTTACACGCAACCATTTTGGTTTTTTTTGTCTTTCAGGAAGTATTACAGATTCTATTGCCATTTATTACTTAATTGAAATACAAATTTACGAAGAAAAGTTTGAATTACTCATTAAAAACCAAACACTAAATCCTATTAAAAAAATAATTCCAGTAATACTCAAAATTCGTAAGTAAATACCAGGTCTATGTTCTCCAGGCGTATGCTTTCCTGTAATTAATTTATAGTTTAAAATAGCATAAAAAGGTGCTGTTAAAAAGGATAAAATTGTGGCTACTTTTACCAATAAACCCATATTATCCATAAAGTATTTTAAGATTAAAATGGTACCAATAAATAGGAAAATAATCCAAAACCAATAACCATATTTTAAATCTTTATTAAAGAGTAATTTGGTTGTTCTGTTCATTGCTCTTGGTGATGCGTCTAAAGTAGTGATTGTTGTACTAAACATTGTTGTAAAAGCAGCAATAGCAATAAATATATAAGAAAACTCTCCTAAATTATTTGTGTATAATTTTATTAATTGTTGCGCAAATACACCTCCTTTAGTTGAAAATGTTTCGCCAGATTTATACATTACTAAAGCACCTAAAAGAACAAAACAGATTCCTAAAAATAGCGTACTGATAAAACCAATATTAAAGTCGAAAATTGCATCTTTTCTTTTTGTCTTTACAACAGTAGTTTTGTCTTTTTCTACAGACCAAATAGAATGCCAAATAGAAACATCTAAAGGTGCGGGCATCCAACCTAAAAAAGCTATTAAAAAAGTTAATTCTACTGCACCAGAAGGTATAATTTGAGTAACATCAAAAGTTTCTTTGTTACTAAATAATGCTACTGAAACAGCAATTATGGTGCTAATTGTTAGAATCACAATAATGTATTTCATTAAGTTGTCTAACAATTTATATTTACCGACTACTAAAAATAGCAAGCTGATAAATAGTAGTAAACAAGACCATAAAACCAAGTCATTTGTAAAACCAAATAATTGTGATGCTAAACCAGCAGTAACAATAGTTACAGCAGCTTGTATGGTAAACATGGTTGCAAAGTTTAGTATGTAGTATGCAATTAAAACTCCTTTACCTAATTTTCTATAACCATCTAATAATGTTTCTCCAGTTGCTGCTGCATAACGAGGACCAAATTGAAAAAAAGGGTATTTAAATAAATGGACTAATAACAACGCCCAAATTAAACCAAACCCAAACTCTGCACCAGCTCTGGTAGATTGCACCAAATGCGAAACACCAATTGCTGCTCCTGCAAATAATAAACCTGGGCCTAAAGATTGGAGGAATGATTTTTTCATTTAATTAATTTATTTCAATATTTTCTATTAATACTGAATCTTTAATTTTTAGATAAACAACTTTACTATTGTGATATATTCTAATGGTATCTCCTTTAATTTCTGTAGAAATTTCATTTTTTTCATTTTTTTCGGTAACATCAATCTTATTTATATCTTTTAAAGTATAAGATATGTAAAGAATAAAACAAGTAATTATAAAAAGATTTGTAATTATAAATCCTTTTAATTTTTTAGGTCTTTCTGTAAGAAAGAATTGTAAAATAGTTCCGATAGTCCAAATAACTCCAACAATAAATGTTAGTAGTATCATTAAGTGATGAAAACCTGGAGCATGAATATAAGGATGCCCAAAAATCATATAAATTAACCAAGCCACCCCAAAGCCAATAAAATAAATTGATAAAGCTAAAAGAATTCCTTTTTTCATTTTAAGTTCTCTTAATAATCTCCGCCAATAGTTTTTTTGCTCGTAAAAGTTTCACTTTTACATTGTTCATTGGTTCTTTAATTTGTTTGGAAATTTCTTTGTAACTCAATTCTTGAAAGTAACGCAGTTGTATAACTTCTTGGTATTTTGGCTTTAAAAGTTTTATGTCTCTTAATAATTTTGCCAAGTTTTGTTCTCTAATAATTTTATCTTCTGGGGTAGGATTTTCATCAACAACCAAATACACTTTTTCTTCTTGTTCTATAGTGGTATCAACAAAAATAGAAGTGTTTTTTTTTCGTAATAAATCTATATGCACATTTTTAGAAATGGTAATTAACCATGTTTTAAAAACATACTTTTCATCAAAAGTGTTTATTTTATCAAAAGCTTTAGAAAAGGTCTGTATTGTAATATCTTCAGAATTGTTTTCACTTCTGGTTCTTTTTAATTGATAATTATAAACGTCTCCCCAAAAAGTATCTAATAGAAATCTAAAAGCAGATTGATTGCCTTCTTTTGCTTTAGAAATATTTTGTGCTAGTTTAGTATTGTTTATTTCCAATGATTCGGTTTTGACCACAAATTAGTGATAAATATACTAAATTGAAAGAATAATAAACCAATTTCTAAAAAAGGTAAAAAATAGATAATTTGAGATTCTTTTAATTTTCTAGCTGAAAACCCAATTACTAAATACTGTACAAAATAATAAGAAAGTACTATTGGCAAAATAATTTCCCAAGGATAAATGAAAAACAAGATAGTTGATAAAAGAAAGAAAAGTACTTTAGAAATAAAAAATAGACCTAAAAAGAACTTATGTTGAAATTTATAATGATTAGCTGTAGAAATATGTCTTCTTTTTTGACGAAACCATTCGTTAAATGACTGTGGAGCTTCGGATTCTGTAAAACTTTTCTCTGAAGTATAAATAACTGTATTCTCTTTATTTGCAGCATCTTGTATAAATAAATCATCGTCTCCAGATTTAATATACATGTGATTTATAAATCCTTTTACATTAAAAAATTCTGATCTATGATAGGCTAAATTGCGTCCAACACCCATATAAGGTGCACCCATTCTTGCATAACTAAAATACTGTATTGCGGTAAGTAAGGTTTCAAACCTTACAAACAGATTTACAAAAAGTTTTTCTTTTTTATACTTACCGTAACCTAAAACAATGGTTTTTTCAGAGGTGAAGTTTTGTGTCATTTCATAAATCCAGTTTTTAGAAACTGGTTTACAATCTGCGTCAGTAAATAACAGATGATCATATTGTGCAGCTTTAATACCTAAAGTAAGTGCATATTTTTTATTTCCCCAGAAAGCTTCAATATTTTCAACGTCAATAATTTTAATGTTTTTATGTTCTCTAGTGAAAGATTGCATTACTTCTAAAGTTTTATCAGTAGAAGCATCATTTATTAAAACTACTTGATACGTATCATATTTTTGCTTTAGAATTAAAGGAAGAAATTTTTGCAAATTTTCAGCTTCATTTTTTGCGCAAATAATAACCGAAACAGGAATTTTTTGAACACCTTTCTTTTGTTTTTTATCAGAAAATAAAAAAGAAGAAAAAGTGAAGTAATAAATAATTTGAATGCCTGTAAAAACTACAAACGTGTAGAAAACTACAGCTATAAACATTTAAAATAAGTATTAATTATGTTGCGGTTCAGCACAGTTTTCATATTGTTCTGGCGTTTTTCCACAAAAACCACAAGACTCTCCTGTTTCATTTAACATTGGATTTTGGCTAGCACAAGTACCTGCAAATTTACCATCTTTTTTTGCCCAAATTTTAATAGCGATTCCAGCAACAGCAAGCCCTAATAACACAAAAGTAATCAGTAGTAATTTCATAAATAATATTTGTATTGCAAAGATACATATTCTAATTGTTACCATTATAAACATTGAAACTTTATTTACAGTGTGACTTTTACTATATTTAAGGGTCATAAAATATGATATCAACTAATTATTAATTAACTAAATATTTAACATTATGAAAAAATACTTTGCCGAATTTGTTGGAACATTTTGGCTTGTTTTTGGTGGTTGTGGTAGTGCAATTTTTGCTGCTGGTTTCCCTGAATTAGGAATAGGATTTGTTGGAGTTTCTCTAGCTTTTGGTTTAACCGTTTTAACAATGGCGTATGCTGTTGGTCATATTTCTGGTGGACATTTTAATCCTGCAGTTTCTTTTGGCCTTTGGGCTGGAGGTAAGTTTTCTGCAAAAGAATTACTACCTTATATAGCATCTCAATTAATAGGTGCAATTTTAGCTGCTGCAGCTTTGTATTTAATTGCTTCTGGTAAATCTGGTTTTGAATCTATTGGTGGTTTTGCGGCTAATGGTTATGCAGAATTATCACCTGATGGTTATTCTATGCAGTCTGCATTTATTGCAGAGTTTTTACTTACAATGTTTTTCTTATTAATTATTTTAGGAAGTACAAATGATAGAGCACCAAAAGGATTTGCACCAATTGCAATTGGTTTAGGCTTAACATTAATTCACTTAATAAGTATACCAATTACAAATACATCTGTAAATCCTGCACGTTCTATGAGTCAGGCAATTTTTGCAGACGGCGCATATTTAGCTCAATCTTGGTTGTTTTGGGTTGCACCAATTGCAGGAGCAATTGTTGGTGGTTTAATTCACAAAGTATTATTCGATAAAGAATAAATTAAGTTTTTAAAATTTTATAAAACCAGATAAAAACTTCTTTATCTGGTTTTTTTGTATGTTTACTTTTTTGATAAACCAACAATAGTTTTTTTTATTGTTGATTGTTGTTTTAACATTCAGCTGTAAAAACACAAAGAAAGAAAAAGTTTCAAGTAGAGTAGATGCTTTGCCATATTATAATGAGGCTTTTTTCATTCAATTACTGTTAATTCAATTTTAAGTAAAATTAGATTTTTTAATCATTAATTATATGCATTTTTTTATCTGTAATAAGTATTTCATTTATATTTAATGACTTGTTTTCAATAAGAATACCAATACTATATTCACCATTTGGTAAATCTTTAATATTAAATTGAGTTTCAAAACCAGAATTATGATAACTAATATTGCTTTTAAAGTATTGGGTTACATCTGGTCTAGAAAAGTTGTTGGTTTCAATTTTAAATTGTTCCTTATTTGATCTTAAAATCAGGGAAATTTTAGCGTTTTTACTATCCGTTTTTTCTATAAAAGCCCAACCTTTGGCAAGAACAGTTTTCTTTTTTAAAACTAAAGATTCTAGATTAAACTTTATAGAGTTTTTTTCATAAATAGTAGTGTATTCAATGGGTTGAGGGATTATATTGTATCCAATTTTTATAATTTTATTAATATCTTGATAAGACCATTTTTTATTAGATTCTCTTATTGCAATACCAATACTGTAATTTCCTTTTTCAATAGAATTTAAATAATGAATAGAATTAAAGCCAGAATTGTCTAAATTGTTTGCTTTAAAATGTTTTGTAATATCTTTTCTACTAGTTGTTTTAATGTTTTTAAAATAAGTATTATTTTTACTTTTTAACATTAAGAATATACTATCATTTATATTACTCTTTTTGTTTTTTATAAAAGCCCAACCTCCAATTCTTATATAATTTGGAGTTGTAGTAATATTTTCAATATTTGATTTAATAACATTATAATTATTTATGGTTTGTTTAAATATTTTGAAATTATTTTTCTTTAATTCTTTTTTAGCTATTTTTAAAATTTCAATTTCTTCCTCTGTTTGTTTTATAGGTGCAATTTTATTTGAATATATTAAATACAATCCATCTAAATAACTCAAATTAGCATTATGAGTTATAATAGAGTTTTTTAGTTTATCTAAATTTAACTTATTAGTAATAAAAATATCGGATTTATTTATGACTTTTTTCACTAATTCATTTACAATAGAATCTGTAATTTTTTCTTCAGATTTTTTATCAGTTCGAGCTACATAAGCATTTGTATATGTTAAATTGTTTTTAACAGCCAAATATGCTAAATCTTGGTAATCGTAAGGTTTTTCGAGCCCTTTAAACTCAAAAGGAGGAAAAGTATTTAGATGTTTTACTTTCTTTAAGATTACATTCCACCGTTCTTCATTTAAAGGTGTTTTATAGGTTCCTTCCTCAAAATTAATTGTGTTAAAAAATTTAGTTAGGTCGTAAAATTGTATAAAAACTATGGCAATCAAAAAAATAGATTTTATTGTTTTTTTTACTTTTAATTTAGAAAATAAAATGATGCTAAAAAGTATTAAGAGATAATAGATTACCCAAAATGTTCTAGAACTTGCTCTAAAAATATTGCCTAATTTTCTTACAGATTCTGGGATATCGAATTCAAAAATAATGTTTTCATTAAAAGTTATTTTGTTTGTAACTGAAAAGAAAAGTACAAATAAGCAGTATAAAAATAATGGAAAGTATACATAATGTTTTTTTATGTCAGTTTTTTTAGAAATGGATACAACTAAAGAAATAATTATGAATATAATTAATCCTAAACCTAAATATGCATAACCTTCATATTGAAGTGGATTTGTTAATTGTTGGTTTTTAAGAAATTTAGAATATCCAAAAGAATTGTAAAGAGTATTTAAGTTTAAACTATATAAACCAAAACCACCGTTTACTTGACTATCTATTGCGTTTGAAAACCTTAAGTAACCAATACAAAACCAAGTAATAATTACTGTTAAGCCAGATAGAAGAGGTAGTAATATTGCTTTTTTAAGGTTTAATGTTTTGTCAAAAAAATAATTTTTAGCAGGTAGAATAAAAATAAATCCAAGTATTATAAAAGCCATATAAGGATGTATTAATGCACTTATAAATAACAGAAAACCTTGGTTTAAATTTAGTTTTACTGAATTTAAGGCATTACTTTTCTTTATATAAAGGTAAATAGATGCTAAAATTAACCATTGAGAACATAAAGCAGGATGCATTGCTCTATATAATAAAACTGGGTTTGCAGTAATTAATAAAGCTAGTAATATTAAATGTAATTTACTAAAATTATACTGTTTTAACCTGTTGTGCATTATAAAAAAGCTGTTCATTGATTAAGAGAATCGTATATTTAATTGAATTTCAAACATTTAAATAGATGAACAGCTTTAGAGCAAATTACGAGAAAATTTTAGAGGTATT
>NZ_JAZGGG010000044.1:0-20087 GCF_036480315.1 Polaribacter sp. | reverse complement strand
GTTTTAAGACTAGAATACTCTCAAAATTAACCTCATTAACAATTATTCAATTCATTAATAAGTTTACTTTTGATAGAAATATTAACAACTTAAAAATTAGTATTATTTAAATGCACAACGGGTTATTGATTATTGAATTTGATATGTTGCTTCTAAAAAGTTCTTTACCGTTAATGTAAATTACTGCACCATCATCAATTTGTGCTCTTAATTCATAAGCTAAATAATGGTTGTTTATTGTTATATTTTTTTTAAAGTACTTTGTAATTTCTTTATTGTTAGAATTGTTTCCAAAAGAAATGTTTGTTAATACCTTTTTATCTCCGTAACCTAAAGGACTAATTCCTGTTTTCCAATCTTTAAAATCAGACTTATGCATCCAATTAGAATTTAAGTATCCATTATCAAAATAAGACCAAGTATCACCAGTCTTTATAATAATTTCTTGAGAGAAATTATTATAAGACACAAAAATGAAGAAGATTATTAAAAAGGTTTTTTTCATAATAAATTTGTTAGAGATATTTTAATAATGTACAAATATAGTAGGTATTATGTGAATAAACACAGTTAGTAGTAGATTAGTTGTTTGGTAGTTGTTTATTTATTTATCTTTTATAGCTAATTTTGTAGTTATTAATTGAAGAGTTGTGTAGTGTTTATTGGGGGATAAATTTTTACAGAAAACATTCAAAAAAGGCGTGATTTTTAATCACGCCTTTTGTTTTTTTCTATAACCAGAATAATTAATGTGTATTTACATCATCATAGAATGGTAAATATTCTGAACATCGTAGTAATGTCTTATTTCCCTTATTTATAAAGGTTTTGTTGGGTTTTTAAATACTGATTTGTTCATTATTTGTTCAAAAAAGATAGTTTTTTAAAGAAAACCACTCAATTAAGAATGGTTTTCTTATTTTCAAATCTGTATTAATTTCAAGGATGTAATTTGTTTTTAATTAAAAATATTTTTTTTCTTTCATGCATTTGTATGCAATTTCATTTGCTTTTATTCCTTGTAAATTATTTTGACTTTTGAAAGAATTAATTTTTTTGTTTGTGCATTTTCTAATTTCTTTAGCTTTCTCTTTGATGTTATTCAATGTGCCTAAAGGAATTCTTTTTTTATTGAATAATGTAACAATCCAATCTCCAGTAGTAGCTAACTTGTTTTTTTCGGTTGCATTTTTCCATTCTAGCAAGTTTTTATTGTGTAATGTCCCACCTTTATGCCATTCTTGTGCACTTACATTTAATGTGAAAGATGTGATTATTAAAAATGTTATTAATTTTTTCATGAGTTATATTTTATTTAATCTGTTTTACTAATTATGTTCCATGTCATCCCTTTTAAAAATGTGCTATTTTCTTTTCTGTAAGCAGTTAGTTGTATTCTATTGTATTTATGAATTCCAATAATTGTATCACTTATCATCTTCATTGTTCTTACATTAATTTTTGAAGAACTTATATTTTGAGTAAAAAGAGTATCTTTTTTTATTTTATAATAAGCATATTTTCTCCACAAACTATTCTTTTTAGGTTGGTCAGGGGAATCCTGGTGTATGTATGTTCTCATCTTTTCGCTGTTTTTGTATGTTTTTTTGCCTAATAATACATCTATATGATCTTTTAAATTTAATGAGTATTGTGTTCCATCTTTCAAAAACATAATTGAAAGAGTTGATTCGTCACCATCATCAATCCATGATTTATTTTCGATAAATGACTTTAAATCTTTAGATTGATTATTGCATGAAGTAATTGTAATTAAAACAACCACAATAATTGTAATAATTTTTTTCATGAGTTTTAGTTTAATTTATTTAATCGTTTTTTCCAATCTTCAGCATTTTTAAAATTAGGATGCTTTTCAATGGAATTTTGTAAATGTTGTTTAAGTTTTTCTTTTTGTTTGGTTTTTCCATAGAGTATAATTAATCTATGAATAGAATGAGCATAATTATGTATTTTTAAAATTGGTTCTGAATATGCAAATTCTAATCCTTTTTCGTATGCAATAATAGCATCTTCAATTTTCTTTTCTTTTTCTAATTTCTGCCCTTTTCTTGAATAATCAAAATATTTAGTATGAACTTTATCTATGCCTTTATTCTTAACTTTTAAATCATTTAATTTTTTCTCAAAATCGTATTTTCTTTCTGCTTTTTCATTCTCATAATTAAAAGCTAAAACAACTAATACGATAATAATTATTGCGAAAAATAAAATGAAGCCCATTATATAAAATTTTGTGATATTTTTCCTTTTACTGCAAACATTGCAATAATATCTTCTTTGTTTATAGGTGTATCTCCTTTGTATGCAGGATTGGAGGATCTTAATATTATTTTACTTAAATTTTCATGCGGATGAATATCTTTAACAGCTTTATAATTGTCTGCATTTTCATTTGTTATGACAAGATAAGTTTCACCCCACATTATAATATCTAAATTAAAAACTTGTTTCACAGCAAGTCTTTCGCCATTTTTATATTTAGGAAACATACTGTCTCCATAATTATTTACATAAGCTGTACAATCATTAAAAGGTTGGTAATCTACATAAAAGGAAGGTTCTTCTACAACATCACTAAAACTTCTAGTAATACTGCTTGTTACATCTATATCATAATAAGGCACTTTGTTTTCTTTTTCGTTAGCAATTATATTTTCAATAGGTTTATTTTCTAAATATGTATTAAATACATATTCAATATGTTTGATTTTTGTTTTCGGTATTTTTTTAGTTCTATATTCCCAATTATTCAATGTATCAATAGTTATACCTAGCATTTTTGCCTGTTCTTCTCTATCAATATTGTATTTTTCTCTAAACTCTTTTAAATGCAAAACATTCATTTTCAATTATTTATAACAATTATGTAAATAAAATGTATTAATTACATAATTATATTTGTTGAATATGTAATTAATATGTAATTAATATGTATATTTGTGATGTGCTACTACACAAATGTACTTAAACAAAGTGTTTGCACAAAATATAAGTTTGAAAATACCAAATATTAGGGATATGAGATTCAACATTATTAAACAGATCAACTTAAACTTTCCAAAAACTGCTTTTGCATATAGATATATGCAACGTGACTGGAAGAATGTAAAAACGTTAGAAGAAGCATTAGAATTTTATCATAAATGGCATAATGATATGCTAACATCTGTAAATCCTGTAAGAATTAAAGCTATTAAAAGTATTGTTTATCCTTTGTATGCAATGCTTACTGGAACTTCTTTTGAAAGTAAAATAGCAGTTTAATTATGGATTTATCAAAAACAGAATTTAGAGTTTCAGCACATATAACTGCTGGGTATGATGTAAAAGAAATTGCATCAAAATTTCATAGATCATACCATACAGTTGCAAGTCAGATAAAGACTATTAGGTTAAAAAACAAACTTAAAAACTTGGCAGAAATATCAAGAGAATTTGTTTTAGAATTTGGAGACCCAAGGCATTATATAGCAATGGTTTTTTTAATAATTCAAGTAGGATTGTTTTTCAATATTGAAGATGATGAATACAAAAGAACAAGAAAAACAAAAATAGCAAGAACCAAAATTGCATCAAAAAAACACAATGGATAAAATAGACAACATAAAAAACCTTTTTGGGCAAATTAAAAAAGAGAATAAGAATGATTTGTATGAAAAAGTAGCAGATGAATTCAAGATGAAAAAATCATCTGTTAGAACAGGTTGGTTTGTGAGGTTTGAAATTCCAGAGATATACAATGTTCAGGATAATCTTATTGCATTTATGCAAAACTATATAGTAAATCAGAATTCAAAAGTAGAATTATAAATATGAGTATGCCACTTAACTTAACAGGGAAAAATTTTTGTGAAACAATAGGTATAGCCTACAATGGGCAAATACTTCAAAGTTTAAGAGAAAATAAACTTGTTGATTTTTTTAAGGTTGGAAAAAAGTATATGTATCCAGTTGAAGATGTTAAAAAAGTAAGTGACAAGTTAAGGAATGGAGAAATATCTATTAAAACAAATGATGGGTATTATATAACAATTAATAAGTAAAGTTTAAACAAAGCATCTCTTGATGTTAGTTAGGGGGAACTGATAGGGATGTTTTTAAAACAAAATATTATGGAAGAAAACAGAATAGTATTTATAACAGTAATAGCAACATTTATTTTGTTTGTATTAATCGTTATTGCTTTAATTCTTTTCATTAAAAAAGCAACTCCTAAAAAGTTAACAAGAGAACAAATAGACATTATCAGATTTAGAAAAATACTAAAGAATAAACACCTTTTTGATAAGTTGACAATTCAAAAGGCACAACAAGGATTAGATAATTTAGAAGATAAATACTTGCTAAAAAAAATGAATGAAGCAGATAGAAATGATACTGTTTCAAAAGAACAAATATTTAAAGCATTAGACACTAAAAATAATTAAAACTATGTATTTCACAAAAGAAAGAGTTGACATTACTAAAAGAGTAGAAGAAGGAAAAACGACACTATTTATTGGGTTGAGTTTAGAAACTCAACAAGAAGCTGAAAAATTAGCTAAACAAAAAAGAAGCTACATATATGATGCATACACAGATAATGAATTTGATAAACGTGTGATGGTTGGGTATGCAGTTCCAAATTAAAAAACTAATTCGTCTGAAAACAAAACAAGGAGTTTGACGGATGCTCCTTTTATATAAAAAAACCTCGCTATTCGAGTAACGAGGGTAACTATTAATAATAACAGTTTAATTAAATCATTGCAAAATTATGGAAAATTCAATTGCCATTAAAGAAATCAACCTTATAAATTTTAAAGGTGCAAGAAATCTAACAATCAATTTTAACCATATCACTAATATTTTTGGAGATAATGGAACATTTAAAACAACTACAAATGATGCTTTTGAATGGTTGTTTTTTGATAAAGATTCTACAGGAAGAAAGGATTTTGAAATCAAAACTTTAGATAAAAATAATAAAGTAATTCCTAAAATAGAACATGAAGTATCAGCTATTTTAAAAATAAATAATGAAGATATTTCTATTAAAAAAATACTTCGTGAAGATTGGGTAAAGAAAAGAGGTTCACAACATTCAGAATTTAAAGGAAATAAAACTTATTATTTTTGGAATAAAGTACCAAAAACTAAAAAAGAATATCAAGACAAAATTACTTCTATAATTGATGAAGTTATTTTTAAATTAATAACAAGTCCTTTAGAATTCTGTTCTGGAACTTGGGGGGATAGAAAAAAACCAATGTGGGTTAATAGACGAAATGTAATTACTTCTATTGTGCCAAACCCTACTAATATTGAAGTTTTAGATGCTATTTCTACTATTGAGAATAAGTCAAATATTATGAAATTGACAAATGAACTTAATAAAGGAAAAGATATTGATGAATACAGAAAACAAATTGCTGGAGAAATAAAAAAATTAAAAGATGAAATTAAGTTTATTCCTACAAGAATTGATGAAGTTTCAAGGAATACACCAGCTGCTTTAGATTTTGCAAAACTGAAATCAGAAAAAGAAACACTTATTAAATCTATTGAAACTATTCAATCTCAAATAGATGATAAAAACAAAGCATATGATGCTATTTTGTTAAAAAGACAAGAAGTTTCAAATAAAATATTTTCATTAAAATCTAAACTTCAAAATATAGAATTTGAAGTAACACAATCTATTCAATCACAATTAAAATCTGGAAATTCAGAATCAGAAAATTTACAGAAAGAATTAGGTACTAAAGAATTAGAGTTAAAATCTGCGGACAATGCAATTGTTACTCTTAATTCTCAATTAAATTCATTGCAGAACCAACTTAATAACATCAGTAGTCAAATTGATGATAAACGTAAAGAATGGGAAGCTGAAAATGCAAAAGAGCTAAACTTCAACGAAAATGATTTCTCATGTCCTACATGTAAAAGAGGGTTTGAAGCTCAAGATGTACAAAACAAAAAAGCGCAATTAGAGAAAAGTTTTGTTGACTCAAAAAACAACAAACTGATTGAAATTAACAATCAAGGAAAATCATTAGCAGAACAAAAAAAATCAATTGAAGAATCAATTTCAACTTTAAAAGAAAGAATTGAAAAAGGAAATAATACATCAAAAGAATTAACTCTTGAGGTTGTAAATATTGAAGCTAAAATAGAAAATGCTTCTAAAAACAAATCAGAAACACCATTAGAAGATTTCTCAAAATTAGTTGAAAATGCACTTTTAGAAAATGTAGAATATCAAAACATCAAAAAAGAAATTACAGTTAAAGAAGTAGCTAATACAACTGTAAATCCTGTAAATGTAGATTCTTTAAAAACAGAAAGAACTTCTTTAGAAACTCAAATAAAAGAAATTGACAATCAATTATTAGTTGAAACTCAAATAGCAACTTCAAATAAAAGAGTTTCAGAATTGGAGAATCAAGAACAAACATTGGCACAATCAATATCAGATTTAGAATGTGAGCAATTCACTATTGAAAACTTCATCAAAAAGAAAATTGACGCTTTAGAATCAATGATAAATGAAAAGTTTAGTTATGTAAAATTCAAACTTTTTGAAATTCAAATTAATGGTGCAGAAGTAGAATGTTGTCATGCTTTAATTGATGGTGTTCCTTTTTCTGATGCAAATACAGCATCAAAAATAAATGCTGGTTTAGACATCATTAATACACTTTGTGAATTTTATAAAGTAACAGCTCCAATTTTTATTGACAATAGAGAATCAATTGTAAATATCATTGATTGTAAATCTCAAATAGTCAATTTGATTGTGTCAAAACCAGATAAACAATTAAGAGTAGCATAATAATTAATAACCTAAATAATTGAAAAAATGAGTACAGAAACAACAGCAGTAGCAACAATTAAAAAAGATATATCTACACAGGTATTAAGTAAGATTGACTCTTTCCAAAAATCAGGAGAATTAACATTACCAAAAGATTATAAAGTAGAAAATGCATTAAAATCTGCATATATAATTTTATCAGATCCAAAAGACAACATTTTAGCAAAATGTGATAAATCATCAGTTGCTGAAGCATTATTAAAAATGGTAGTGTATGGAGTTTCTCCAATTAAAAAGCAATGTTACTTTATTCCTTATGGAGATAAATTAGAATGTTCAATTTCTTATGCTGGTAATATTGCAATTGCTAAAAGATATGGAAACCTTAAAAGCATAAAAGGAAATGCAGTTTTTGAAGGAGATACTTTTGAATTTGAAGTAGACCAAAACACAGGTAGAAGAAAAATTACTAAACACATTCAAACTTTAGAAAGTGTTGGTTCTGGAATTGTAAAAGGTGCTTATTCAGTAATTGAATTGATAGATGGAACTATAGATGTTGAGATTATGAACATCAAACAAATTGAAGCTTCTTGGCGCCAAGGTGGAGCAAAAGGGAATTCTCCAGCACATAAAAATTTTCCAGATCAAATGGCTATTAAAACTGTGTCAAACAGAGCATGTAAATTATTAATAAGCACATCTGATGATTCTGTTTTGTATGATTCTATTGAAGATGAACCTAAAGTTATTGATGTTACTGGGGCAGATGTTGAGCATGAAATTAAAGAAAAATCCAATAAGAAAGAACTTTCTTTTGATGATGTTGAAGTTGTTGATGCTGAAGAAATTCAAGAACAACCAATTGAAGAATTAGTTAATGAGGCTAAAGAGAAAATAGCTCAAGAATCAATTCAAACAGAAACTACAGGACCAGGGTTTTAAAATGAAATTAAAAGTAATAGGCACAGGGAGTAAAGGCAATTGCTACATTTTAGAAAATGAGCATGAAGCAATCATCATTGAATGTGGTGTAAATGTAAATGCTATAAAACAAGCTTTGAACTTCAATATTTCTAAAGTGGTTGGTTGTATTGTAACTCACGAGCATTTAGACCATGCAAAAAGCATTAAAGAATTAATAAAATCATCAATTAATGTATTTGCAACAAAAGAAACATTTGATGCTTTAAAAATTGAATCTGGCTACAACAAAAGAGCAAAACCAATCAATCAAAAAGATAGTTTCAAAATTGGAGGTTTTAAAATTATGTCTTTTGATGTAAATCATGATGCAGCAGCTCCTGTTGGTTTTTTAATAAATCATAAAGAAACTGGTAATGTATTATTCTTAACAGATACTTTCTATTGTGCCTATACTTTTAAAAATTTGAATAACATCATTATTGAGGCCAATTACTCAAAACAAGTTATCAAAGAACAATTAGATAAAGGACTTCCTGTTTTTTTAAGAAATCGAATTATCAAATCTCATATGAGTTTAGAAACTTGTATTGATACTTTAAAAGCAAATGATTTATCAGCTGTAAATAACATTGTTTTAATCCATTTATCTGATGGTAATAGTAATGAAGTTGAATTTGAAAAATCAGTAAAAGAGGCAACAGGTAAAACAGTAACAGTTGCAAATAATGGAATAAGTATAAATTTTAATAAAACACCTTTTTAGAAATGGCAAAACAAGAAACAAATTTTAATTGGAGAGATTTTAAGGGAACACCAGGAGAATGGAGAGTTGGAAATAATTTCAGTAATATAATTACAGACTATAAAACTGAAAGACCAACATACACTGAAGAAAGCTATGAAAGTGAAAAAAAATATTATGGTGGTTATTTAGTTTGTGAAAGTGTTTCTAAAAAAATAGATGCCAAATTAATAGCTGCTGCACCACAAATGCATCAACTATTGAATGAATTCATTTGTCAAGGAATGAAAGATAAACCTAACCAAGAATCAGTTTTTGAAATAACTGCCAAAGCACAACAATTGTTGATTGATATAAATGATTAAAAATACTTGATAGTAGGAGGGTTAAACTATCACTTTTTTCATAGCAATTTTTCCCACCTCTTTTAATAGTGGAGGTGGGTTTTTTAAAACAAGAAGAGTTAAAAAAGAATTAATCATCGCAAATTAAAAATATTAAAATGGGAGTTGTTACAGGAAAAATAACAGAAATAGAAGATTTATCTCAAGGAGTACACGTGAAAAATAAAATCACAATTAAAACCAATTCAGGATTTGCATACATAGAATGTAGAGGACCACTTAAAAGATTAAGTGATGACATGGTTATTGGAGACGAAATTATTGTAGAACATGGATATGATGGTAGGGTTTCTAAAAAATCAGGAATCAAACATAATAATTTACCAGCAATTAGTATCAAAAAAATATAATAACCATTAATAATTAAATCATGAGCACAATAACAATTAAGTCAGGAAAAATATCAAATAGAATGTTTTTACATTATTCATTTGAAGAAAAGAAACCGGAATCAACAGACACAGTAAATAAGAAATCAGATTTACCAATTCATGTTGATTGTCAAGTAGCATATAATAATCTAATTCCTCATTTAATGCTTTTGTGTGAACAGGAACCAATATCTGATGAAATAAGAGATTCAATTGAAAATGGTGTTGGTGATATTCATGATGAAGAATCATATTTTAAAAATTATAGAGTAACAGAATTTAAGATTACTGGATCTGCAAATTCTGAAGGTGTTGTTTTATCAGGAACCAGGTATTTATCTACTGGAAAAACAATCAGTTTAGCAACTCCTTTTATTCGTTGGGATAATGAAGATTATAAAGATATTTCTGAATTAGCTGAAGCTGTTGAAAATGTAAGAGAAGAAGTTTATCAATACTACAAAGGAAAACATGCTCCTTTACCAAAACAGGAATCATTTGATTTTGATGAAGAATTTGAAGATGAACCTATTGATTCATTAAAAGAAATAGGAGAAAAATTCAAAAAAAACATGAAAGATGCAGGTGTAACTGTAGAAGTTTCAACATCTAAATAAATGAATTCTATTAGCAAGACATATAATAAAGATTGCATGATTGATTTGCCAAGTTATGAAGATAATCATTTTGATTATGCATTTGTAGATCCAAATTGGGGAATTAAAGAAACATCAATTAATCCTGATTGTAGAAATAGACCTGTTACTCAAAAGAATGGTAAAAAATTAAGTATTTCTTCTAAAAATTATTCAACATCAAATTGGGATGTAACAAAACCAACAAAAGAATATTTCAAAGAATTATTTAGAATATCAAAATTTCAAATAATAAAAGGAGGTAATCATTTTACTCAATTATTACCAGATGTTTCTTCAGGTAGAATTATTTGGGATAAAGTAAATGGGACTAATGATTTTTCAGACTGTGAAATATTTTGGACAAATATATTCTCAAGTGTTAGGTTGTTTTCATATATGTGGAATGGTATGTTTCAAGGAGAATCTTTATTAGAACCTAAAAAGCCACAAGGAAATAAAAAACTTTATGAAAAAAGAATACACCGTTCTCAAACACCAGTAAAAGTTTACGATTGGTTTTATAAGAATATTATACCTGTAGGCTCTACAATTATTGACACTCATTTGGGTAGTGGTTCTAATCGAATATCAGCATATAAAAGTCAATGCGATTTTACTGGTTATGAAATAGGGAAAAAAGAATATTTAGATCAAGAAATAAGGTTTAAAAATATCAAACCAGATTTAGATTCAGCTTTATTATTTCACAATCAAACTAATCAAGAATTTTCACAAACAAAATTAATTTAAACAACTTTTTTGGAACTGAAATTTATCTATTAAGTTCCATAAATAAACATAATAATTGAAAAAATAATGGAAACAATCATTGAAAACAAATTACAGATTTTAGAATTGGATAAAATATTCATTTCAAAAACAAACCCAAGAAAAACAATTCATGAAAAGGGATTAAATGAACTTTCTCAAAGTATCAAACAAAAAGGAGTAATTCAACCAATTTTGGTTAGGCCTATTGGAGATAAATTTGAATTAGTTTGTGGAGAAAGAAGATATAGAGCTTCTTTATTAGCTGAATTAAATGTGATTCCAACTAACATTAGAGAATTGTCAGATGATGAAGCTTTTGAATTGCAAATCATTGAGAATTTAGAACGTAAAGATGTACATCCGTTAGATGAAGCTGATGCATTTAAAAACATGTTAGATAGTGGTAAATACACTATTGAAGATGTAGCTGCTAAAATGGCAAAAACGGAATCATTTATTGCAGGAAGATTAAAATTAGTTGATTTGATAGATTCAATTAGAACTGATTTTGTCAAAGGTTTTTTAGGAATTGGTCATGCTACATTAATTGCTAAATGTGATTCATTTAAGCAAGAAGAGATATATAATGATGCTAAACCATGGAGAGATGGTGATGAACCAAATTATGGAACGTATCAGGAATTAAAAGAAAATATAGAAGATGAATTATTAGACCTTACAACAGCTCCATTTAGTTTAATTAGCAAGACTTTAGTAAAAGGTGTTGGTGCATGTTCATCTTGTCCGAAACGTTCAAAAGCAAATCCTATTTTATTTGATGAATTCCAAGATGGAGATAATTGTTTTGATGAAAAGTGTTTTAATAGTAAAACAGAAGCATTCACTCAAAAGGAATTAGCAAAAATAATCAATGAAAATTTAGATGTATGTATTGTTGCTGGTGGTAAACCAAGTGATTTTATTATTGATATGTGTAAACAATTCAATGTAAAAATCCTGAAACATTGGGATGATTATAAAAATTATGATGGTTCTGGTTATGTTGAGAAAAAAGCATTTAATGTTTCAGGCTCTGAAGCTGGTACATATGAAAAAGTTTTTGTTAAAATTAATTCATCTAATAGTAATGAATCATCAACTGCAGATTCTGGTAATGAAACTATCAAACAGGATATTGAGAAAATAGAAGCTAGAGCAAAACGTGCTTTAGAATTAGATGCAGAAAAAGTTTGGAGTAAAATTTTAGATGTTGACAATAAAGTGTTTAAAAACAGTTCAGAACCACTTTCTAATCATGAAAAAAGAGCTTTGGTTGTTGCTATGCATAATCATTGTTATCAATTACATAATGAATTGGAATTTGTAAAAAATACAACTATAGAAACTGTTTTAACAGAAGCTATTCCAGATCAATTGGTAAATCTTGCTGAAAGATGCTTTATTGCTAATACTTTAAATCATTCTTATGGATCTCATAAAACAACAATACATGCAGCAGCTTATAAGCAAGTAATGGAAGATTACTATTCAGAAGATGTTAAACAAATTGAATCTGAACAAAAAGAAATTGCAGACAAGCGCATTGAAAGAACTAATAAAAGAATTTCAGATTTACAAGCAAAATTATCTAACAAATCAGATGTAATTGAATTCAATGAACCTGTAAAGGTTGATTATTCAAAACCAGAAAAGACTTTTGAAAAAGTATCTAAAAAATATGCTTTAAACAATTCTTATTTTAAAAACAGAAAAACTGATTATCCAGCAAACCCATTAGAAGTTTTAGATTATTGGATGCAACATAACGAATTGCCTTTTGATATGGGAGATGAATCTAATTGGATGTATGAAGTATGGATTGAATATCAAAAAAGAAATTCAGTTTATCATTCGCAATTTTTCACTCCACCAGCAACTGCAAATCAAATTTCAAATCTAGCAGATGAATATTTTGATAAATCAAATCCATATGTATTAGATGCATGTTGTGGTTTTGGGATGCTAACAACATCATTAAAATCTAAAGGATTTATTGTTGATGGTTTTGATATTTCAAATGATTTATTAAAAATGTATGATGCATCAACAGAATCATTTTGTGGTATTATGGATTTTAAAGAATTCAATCCTGAAAACAAGTATAAATCTATTGTTTCAAATCCACCTTATGAAGTAAAAGAATTAACTGCATTCTTACAAAAATTGTATGAAATATTAGAAGATGATGGTACTGCAATTCTTTTGATTCCAAAAGGATTTATGGTAAAAGAGAGACCAAAAGCATTGGTAGAAATTATATCAAAATTTGATGTAATTCACAATGAAAATATGGATGAAGAATTTGCAAGAACTAAAATATCAGCTGAAATAGTTGTTTTAAACAAGTTGTAAAAATGCAGATCATTCAACACCCAAATGAATTTCATATTCGCATACCATTCAATAACTGGAGGGTAAGAAATTTAGATGCAGTAAAGAGTTTATCAAAAAGGCGCTTTGACCCTGTAAAAAAGATGTGGATTGCACCAAACTATATTGCTGATGAAGTTTTGAAATTGGTGCAAACACATAGAGCTGAATTATTGGTAGTAGAAAAACAACAGGCAATTAAAATAGAAGAATTGCCTGAATTACCAACATTAGATTTTGAAATTCCATTATCTCATCCAGATGGTTTTGGTTTTAGGCCATATCAAAATAAAGGAGTTGCAAGAGGTTTACAAATGAAAAGGTTTATCAATGGTGATGAACAAGGTTTAGGTAAAACTTTACAATCTATAGGTACAATTCATGGTGCAGACTTAAAAGGAGAAAAGACATTTCCTTGTTTAGTTATTTGCCCATCATCTACCAAAATAAATTGGCAAAGAGAATGGAAACAATGGGCTGGTAGAACTGCAATTGTTTTAGATAATAAAAATAAAAATACCTGGCACCGATTTTATGAAATGGGAATGGCAGATGTTTTTATTACAAATTATGAAAGTATGAAAAAATTCTTTGTTGATTCAATGCCACCAAAGGGTAAAATGAGGAATTCAATGGATATAAAATTGAATGAAAGAACTAATTTATTCAAGTCAATAATAATTGATGAATCTCATAGATGTAAAGACACTAAAACTCAACAAACAAAATTTGCATTAAGAATTGCAATGGGTAAAGATTGGAGGATATTATTAACAGGAACACCAGTTGTAAATAAGCCAATGGATTTATATCCACAATTAGCAATAATGGGACATCTAAATAAATTTGGAGGAAGCAAAGGTTTTAAAATGCGCTATTGTGAAGGTGGTAGTGGAGCTGCTAACTTAAAAGAATTGAATTTCTTATTGAACAAACATTGTTTTTTTAGAAGAGAAAAAATTGATGTAGCTCAAGATTTACCAGACAAACAAAGGCAAACCATTCTTTGTGATATTACTACCAGAGATGAATACAATAAAGCTAAAAATCAATTTGTAAAATACCTTGAAGAAAAAGGATGGGATGATAAAGAAATAGCTAAAAAATTACGTGGTGAAATAATGGTGAAAATGGGAGAATTGAAACGTATTTCAGCATTAGGAAAATTGGCAGAAGTAAGAGAATTTGTTAAAGAAGTAATGGATTCTGGAGAAAAACTAATTGTGTTTTGTTCTCTTCATGCAATAGTAGATGCAATGCTAAAAGAATTTCCTGAAGCAGTAACTGTAACTGGTAGAGATTCTATGGATCAAAAACAAGAAAGTATTGATGCATTTCAAAATAATCCTGATGTAAAATTAATTGTTTGCAACATTAAAGCTGCTGGAGTAGGTATTACACTTACAGCTTCATCAAGAGTAGCATTTATTGAATACCCATGGACATATGCAGATTGTGTTCAATGTGAAGATAGAGCGCATAGGATAGGTCAAAAAAACAATGTGATGTGTACATACTTTTTAGGTCAAAATACTATCGATGAAAAAATGTTTCAAATGATTCAAGCTAAAGCATCAACTGCTAATGCAATTACAGGGGCTACAGATGAAATGAAAACTGATTTTATAGATAATGTAATGGATTTATTTAAAAGCTAATGAAATGCTCTAATACATCATGTAAAAGCAATAAAATAAAGTATAAACATAGTTTTATTCAGGAACATGTTTATGAATGTAAAAAGTGTGGTCAGATAATAATAATCAAGCGAAAAAAACAATATTAAAATGGCAAGACCTCAAAAAAATAATGTTGACTATTTCCCTTTCATATGTGAAGAAGGTAATAAAATGTTCTATTTAGAAGAAATATATGGAAATGATGGTTTTGCAACTTTTGTAAAGCTTTTGAGAGAATTAGCAAGAACTGATTTTCATTATTTAAACTTATCTAAAACAAGTACTACAATGTACTTGTCAGCAAAATGCAAAGTATCTAAAGATGTTCTTATTGCAATCATAAATGACCTTGTAGATTTAGGAAAATTTGATGATGTTTTATGGAATGAAAATAAGATAATTTGGTGTCAAGATTTTATAAATGGTATTCAAGATGCTTACAAAAAGAGAAATAATAAATGTATCACTTATGATAGTTTACTTATGCTTTTATCAAGTTTAGGTGTACGTAAACCTAATAAAAGGACACCTAAAGAACCCGAAAACCCACAAAGTAAAGTAAAGAAGAGTAAAGGAGATGAAAATAAAGTAAATGTAAATACACCAATTTTCGCATATGATTTTATAAAAAAAGAAAAACAAAGTGAATTAGAAATCTTTGAAATGCAAAACAAAAAATCATTTCCAGATTACGAAAAATTTATTGAAAATTTCAATAACAAAGTTGTGATGGAACAATTAGAATTTGAACCAAATGTTTTGCTAGCAAGATTAAGAATGTTAAACACAAATTGGGATAAAAAACCAAAATTAGAAAAAAAGGAAATCACAAGTGATAAAGTAATCTCAAAATTAGCAAAGTATGGAACTAGATCAGATTAATAAAGCAGCATATGGTTCAAAAAATAAAATTATTGAAAATTTTATTCCAGCAAATGATTATTTCAGGCTATTTAAAAAACATGCTGGAGAAGATTTTATTTACAATCAAGATAATGAAAAAGTGATTAAAACAATTGGAAGATATTTCTGTGGTTTATCAAATATCAATGAATTTGGTAAAATTTTAAATATAAAAGATGAAGAAGATAATGATTCAATTTTAAAAAAAGGATTGTTTGTTTTTGGAGAAAATGGAGTTGGTAAATCTAAATTATTTGAAATAATACACAAAATTGGAAAAGAATATCATCAAGAAAAAAGAATTCTAACTAGATGTTATTTTCAAAAAATAAATGCAAAACACTTTGTAAATCATTTCATGAAAGAAGTCACTAAATGGCAATCAGATTTTGATTTAGAAAGATATTACAAAGGAAATTTATACATAGGAGATTTAGGCCAAGAAGATTTAGCTTTTAATAAAAAAGAGCTTTTAGGAGATATTTTGTATGAAAGAAATAGAAGAAAAGGATTCTCATTTTGCTCAAGTAATTTATATCCAGATGAAGTTGGTGTCAGATATGGAAATGCAATTGGAGATCGATTAACACAAGATTTTAATATCATTCAATGGAATGGTGAAAGCTTTAGATAATGAAAAACATGAAATCAAAAGACATAACTAAAGCACTTTGGTATAATTATCATAACAGGGATTTTAAGCTTGATAATTCATTTATTTATTCATGGGAAAGTGATTTCTTCAGTATAACTAAAACAGGTTTTGCTCATGAGATAGAAATAAAAATATCAAGATCAGATTTCTTAGCAGATTTCAAAAAAATTAACAAGCATGAATCTTTAAATCAAATTTTTAAAGGAAATAAATTATGTGTTTTTAGAAATGGATTAGAATATCATGTTAAAATACCAATAACCAAACCAAAACTAAATAAAAATGGTGTTAGAATGAGAGATGAATTTTATAAAATAATATATGAAAATACTGGAGTTTTTAGGAATTCTGTAAGAATGACAAAAGAGTATAATATACCTAAAACACATCAAAATTTAGACACAAAATTAATTAGTACAAGTATTCAAATATTAAAACCAAAGGTTCCTAATAAATTTTATTATGCTGTTCCTGAAGGGCTAATCTCAAAAGAAGAAGTTCCAATATATGCTGGTTTATTATACATCAATGAGAATAGCATTAAGGAAATAAAAAAAGCTCCTTTTATTCATAAAGAAAAATTAGACTTAACAAAAGTATTGCTTGATAAATTTCATTATTTGAGTTTAAGACAAAAAAATGAAATCTCATTTTTAAAAGTGAATAATAACAATAATAAAAAATAAATTATGAAAACACATCCAATACTATTTAACACAAAAATGGTAAATGCAATTAATTCTAATGCCAAATCTCAAACTAGAAGATTGTTTAAAAATAATAAACCTGAAACAAATGCTCTTTTAATAAATATTTATGCTGGCATAGATGTAGAAAAGTGTAAAAATGAATTAATGAGAACTCACAAAGTTTCTTGTGGAGATATTTTTTGGGTACGTGAAACTTTTGCAAAATTGTGTCCTGTTGATAAAAATGGTTATACAGATTTTAATAAAGAAATGATTTTCTATAAAGCAGATGGAGAACCTGATATTATAAAATATGATGCTGATGGTTCAGAACTAGAAAATCAATTTATGAAATGGAAACCGTCAATTTTTATGCCTAAAGATGCATGTAGGCAATTTTTAAAAGTAAAAAATGTGAGGTTGGAGCTATTGCAAGAAATTTCTTCAAATGATGCAAAATCAGAAGGAATTGATATAACTGATGATTATTGGGGAACAGATGGTGCACGAAATTATATGTGGGGAGAAGAATTTGGGTTTAAACATGAGTTCTTTTTCGCAGATGGTAACTATGGAATAGAGAATTTAAAAAATCATGATGGTTACAAAGCAAGTTTTTTCTCTTTATGGATGTCAATTCATGGGAAAGAATCATTGATGCTAAATCCACTTGTTTGGGTTTATGATTTTGAAAAGATAGAAAAACCAATATCATTTTAGTATCTAAAAATTTTGAGACAAGGCCAAATATCATATCAAACAAAATTGAAGCAACTTAAAAAGCAATATAAGTTGTATGATGATTTCTTGGTTGAAGAAAAAACTACTGAAAAGGAACGAAAATCATTGATTACTGAAATGGTAAGAATTTCAGATCTGATTTTTCAAATTGAAAAACTACCTGTTGGAGATTTTTTTTCAGCAGCTGATGATTACATGCAACAATTTGAAAGTAAAATAAATAAAAAACAAGATTATAAATTTATTAAAAGCAATACCTAAAAAAGTTTTAACACCAGAGATTGAAAATTATATCAAAGAAAACTATTTGTTGCAAAGTGGTGCTTCAATAGGTAGAAAATTCAATATAGCAAAGCATGTAGTTAATAGATTTAAACGAAATAATAATTTGGTGGTTCCTGTTGAATTGAAAAAGAAAATGCGTTTAGATGCATTTCATAAAGCAACAAAAGGAAAAACAAACTTTACAGAAAAAGAGGACCAATTTATAAAAGACAATTATTTAAAGCTTCCAGTAAAAACTATTGCTGATAAAATTGGAAGAAGTGGAACAGGTGTTAATACAGCTCTTAAAAGAATGAATTTAGAAATTCCTGATGAAATTATTAAACAGAATAAAAAAATCGCTCAATTCGAAAAAGGACATGTGCCAGAAAACAAAGGTAAAAAGCAAACAGAATACATGTCTGCAGAAATGATTGAAAGAACAAAAGCTACAAGATTCAAAAAAGGAAACTTACCTCATAATTCACAAGGAATTAATAATGGAGATATACATATCAGAAAAGATAGTAAAGGCAGGTATTACAAATGGATAAGAGAATCATTAGGTGTTTGGAAAATGTTACATGTTTTTAATTGGGAAAAAGAGTTTGGACCTATTCCAGATGGATATATAATAGTTTTCAAAAACAAAGATTCTATGAATTGTGAGTCATCAAATTTGGAATTAATAACCAGGGCAGAAAATATGGCTAAAAATACTATTCATAGATACCCATATCACATCAAAGAAAATATACGATTAATATCAAAAATAAATAAAACAATTAAAAATCAATAACATGACAGAAGATGTTTATTCAAGACTTGACCAATTAGTAGGAGAAGAAAAATCATATCAAGGTCCCAAAATTACAATAGTATCATTTAAAGAAGTAAATCAAACTATTGTTGTAAAAACAAACTCAAGGACATTAGTATTTACTCAAATAGAAATTGATGATTTTTTTAAAGATTTAAAAGATGTTTCTGAAGTTCAAGAGAGTTTACCATCAACAGTAGAAAATCAATCAATGAATGTTTCTGTTAATGGTTATCAACCATCTGCAGAAAACCAAACATTAAAAGCATCATTGTTAAGTGTTTTAGAAGATATAAAAACAAAACCAAGTAAAAAGAATCGTGAAAAAGCAAAAGCTGTTTGTGATGTAGCCAATACTATGGTGAATATTCAAAAAGCAGAAATTCAAATGATTAATGCAATTAAAAGAAAGTAGAAAGAGAAAACTAAAATGGATTATATCAATTTGAATGATTTGCTAAAAATATTAAGAGATGAAAAAACAATTGTTGTTTCAAATCATTCTGGAGGAAAAGATAGTCAAGCTATGTATTTGAGATTAAAAAATATTGTACCAGCTCACAGATTAGTAGTTATTCATTCTCATTTACCAGAGGTTGAATGGGATGGAACAGAAAAATTTATAAAAAATACAGTTGAACACGAGTTTTTTGTAGTACAGGCTGGTAAAACATTTTTTGAAATGGTTGAGCATAGGAAAATGTTTCCCAGTCCAAAAAATAGACAATGTACTAGCGATTTAAAACGTGGGCCAATACAAAAAGAAATTAGAAGGTTGTGTAATGAGCGTGGATTTACAACTGTATTAAATTGTATGGGATTACGTGCTGAAGAAAGTTCAAGTCGTGCCAAAAAAGAAGTATTGAAATTAAATAAAACTCAAACCAACGGAAAACGTGATTGGTATGACTGGTTGCCTATTCATAAAATGCTTACTACTGAAATATTCGATTGTATTAAAAATAACGGACAAAAACCATTTTGGACTTATGCAAAAGGATTATCGCGTAAAAGTTGCTCTTTCTGTATAATGGCAAGTGAGGAAGATTTGTGTATAGCAGCAAAGTTGAGACCAGAACTATTAGATAAATATGATTATTACGAAAATAAATTTGGGAAAACTATGATGATGCCAACTAAAAAGAAAGGTAAAAGAACATTAAAGCAGAACCTGTTGTGCATTATAAAAAAGCTGTTCATTGATTAAGAGAATCGTATATTTAATTGAATTTCAAACATTTAAATAGATGAACAGCTTTAGAGCAAATTACGAGAAAATTTTAGAGGTATTAA
>NZ_JAZGGG010000043.1:0-55203 GCF_036480315.1 Polaribacter sp. | reverse complement strand
TTTAAGACTAGAATACTCTCAAAATTAACCTCATTAACAATTATTCAATTCATTAATAAGTTTACTTTTGATAGAAATATTAACAACTTAAAAATTAGTATTATTTAAATGCACAACGGGTTAAATTCTATATAATTTTGAAATTTAATAAAAAAGAGCTGAATTCATTCAGCTCTTTTTTTGTTGATTATATTTTTTATTAAATAGATTATTCCACTACCAATAAATAATACGTTTTTTTACCACGTTGTAATAACACATATTTATTAGCAATTAAATCTTTTTTAGAAATTGTAAAATCTTCTTTTACTTTTTCTTTATTTACAGAAATCGCATTTTCTTTTAAAGCTCTTCTTGCGTCTCCATTTGAGTTTAAAAAATTAGTTTTAGCTGCTAAAGCACCAATCATATCTAAACCTTCTTCTACATCTGCAATAGAAACTGTTGCTTGTGGTACACCATCAAACACATCTAAAAATGTTTGTTCATCTAAAGATTTTAAATCGTTAGAAGTAGATTTTCCGAATAAAATATTAGAAGCAGCAATCGCTTTTTCATACTCATTTTTTCCATGAACTAAAACTGTAACTTCTTCACCTAAACGTTTTTGTAAAACACGTACATGTGGTGCTTCTTTATGTTCCGTAATTAAAGCAGCAATAGTTTCTTGATCTAAAAATGTAAATATTTTTATATATTTTTCTGCATCGTCATCAGAAGTATTTAACCAATATTGGTAAAATTTATAAGCAGAAGTTCTTTTTGCATCTAACCAAACATTCCCTCCTTCAGACTTACCGAATTTTGATCCATCAGATTTTGTAATTAATGGGCAGGTAATTGCATATCCTTTTCCACTACCAATTCTTCTAATTAATTCTGTTCCGGTTGTAATATTTCCCCATTGATCTGAACCACCCATTTGAATTGTGGTAGCATTTTCTCTATATAAATGAAGAAAATCATATCCTTGAACCATTTGGTAGGTAAATTCAGTAAAAGACATTCCGTCTTTAGACTCTGAACTAATTCTGTTTTTTACAGAATCTTTAGCCATCATATAGTTTACGGTAATATGTTTACCAACATCTCTAATAAATTCTAGGAAAGAAATATTTTTCATCCAATCGTAATTATTTACTAGAATTGCAGCATTTTTTTCATCAGATTCAAAATCTAAAAAATGACCCAATTGTGCTTTTACACATTCTTGATTGTGACGTAAAGTTTTTTCGTCTAATAAATTACGTTCGGCAGATTTTCCGGATGGATCACCAATCATACCTGTTGCGCCACCAACCAAAGCAATTGGTCTATGGCCACATCTCTGATAATGAGCTAATAACATTATAGGTACCAAGTTACCAATGTGTAAAGAGTCTGCAGTTGGGTCAAAGCCAACATAGGCGCTTCTCATTTCTTCACTTAAATGTTCTTCAGTTCCTGGCATGCTGTCATTTAGCATTCCTCTCCATTGTAATTCTTCAATAAAATTCTTCATTATTCTCAATTTATCAGTTGGCAAATATACCTTTATCAAGCAAAATATACTAAATTCGTTCTATGATTTTAGTTACTGGAGGCACAGGTTTGGTTGGTTCGCATTTATTGTATCATTTAAGTTTAAAAAATGATGCGATAAGAGCTATTTATAGAACTAAAACGTCTTTAGAAAATGTAAAAAAGGTCTTCTCTTTTTATTCTTCGGATGAAAATTTATTCAATATAATTGAATGGTTTCAAGCTGATATTACTGATGTTCCAGCAATGATTCCAGCTTTTGTTGATGTAAAACAAGTATATCATTGTGCTGCTTATATTTCTTTTAATCCGAATGAATATAGAGAAATGCGAAAAGTAAATATTCATGGAACAGAAATAATTGTAAACCTTGCAATAGATGCTAAAGTTGATAAGCTTTGTTTTGTAGGTTCTATTGCTTCTGTTGGTGATACTGTAAAAGGGCAGTTAACTACAGAAGAAGATGAGTGGAATAAAGAACAAGACAATAGTGGTTATTCTATAACTAAATTTGGTGCAGAAATGGAAGTTTGGCGAGCAAGTCAAGAAGGAGTTGAAGTAGTAATTGTAAATCCTGGTGTAATTTTAGGAAGCGGTTTTTTTGCATCTGGTTCAGGGAAACTATTCAATCAAATTTATAACGGATTTAAATATTACACAGAAGGAATTACAGGTTTTGTGGGTGTAAAAGATGTTGTTGAGGTAATGATTCAATTAATGAGTTCTAATATAAAAAACGAACGTTTTATTTTAGTTTCTGAAAACAAATCATTCAAAGAAGTTTTCTTTTTAATAGCTGATACATTTGGAAAAAAACGTCCTTCAAAAAAAATAAAACCTTGGCAGACTTCAATTTTTTGGAGGGTTTCTTCATTAATTGCTGTTTTTACCAGAAAAGAACCTTTATTAAGTAAATATTCTGCAAAATCTGCACATTCAATTTCTAAATATTCTTCAGAAAAAATAGAAAAAGCATTAAATTTTGAATTCAAAGAAATAGAAACCGTTGTAAAAAGAGTTTGTAAGAAATATTCTAATTAGCTTCAGGTTCTTCTATAGTATCTAAAGCCTTTAAAGTAATTTTAGATTTTTTTATTGAATCTCTACCTATAGAGTCTAAATAGCTTTTTAATTTTGTAACTTTTTCTTTTCTTTTGTCAAGACTATTTTTTGCTTCTGTAAGAATCGCTTCGTAAATATCTACTTTAGAAACGTAATAAGCGTTGCTTTCAAAAAACCTAGTGCTATCAATTTTAAATTTATCATAGACAAAAGGCATATAATTAATGTTTTTTTCTAGCTTTTTGGTTTTTACATATTTTGCAGTAGAAGCAATCATTAAATCTTGAATTAAAAGACTCATGGTGTCTTTAGGAATCAAGTTTTTGGGTTTTTCAAAAATGGTATTACTTGTACAAGAAACCAAAAAAGTAAAAATAAATATGTAAAGTAGTTTTTTCATCTTATCTATTGAAAGTAATTCTTTTACCTTTAACCTCATCATTAAAAACACCATTGTTATAAATTAAATTTCCATTTACAAATGTATGTGTTATGGTTGATGAAAAAGTAGTTCCTTCAAAAGGAGACCAACCACATTTATATAAGATATTATCTTTAGAAACAGTTTGCGGTTTGTTGGAGTCAATTAATACTAAATCTGCAAAATAGCCTTCTTTAATAAAACCACGTTTTTCAATCTGAAATAATTTTGCAGGATTATGGCTCATTTTTTCAACAGCTTTTTCAATAGGAATTACGCCTTCTTTTACTTTTTCTAACAATGCAATTACTGCATGTTGTACTAATGGACCACCACTTGGTGCTTTTAAGTAAGAATTTGTTTTCTCCTCTAAAGTATGAGGTGCATGATCTGTTGCTAAAACATCTATTCTATCATCTAACAATGCTTCCCATAAGCCTAATCTGTCTTCTTCTGTTTTTACAGCTGGATTCCATTTAATATGTGTTCCTTTTTCTTCATAATCTTTGTCTGAAAACCATAAATGGTGAATACAAACTTCTGCCGTAATTTGTTTTTCTTCTAAAGGAATATCATTTCTAAAAAGTTCTGTTTCTTTAGCTGTTGAAACATGAAAAATATGCAATCTTGCTCCAGTTTTCTTCGCCAATTCAATTGCTTTAGAAGATGATAAATAACATGCTTCTTCACTTCTAATTATTGGATGGTATTTTACAGGAATATCTTCCCCGTATTTGTCTATAAATTCTTGTGTGTTTTTTCTAATCGTTGTTTCGTCTTCACAATGAACAGAAATAATCATTTTTGTAGAAGAGAAAATTTTCTCTAAAACGGCTTCATTATCAACCAACATATTTCCGGTAGAAGAACCTAAAAATAATTTAATTCCGGCTACTTTTTTAGGATCTGTTTTTAATAATTCTTCTAAATTATCATTTGTTCCACCAAACATAAAAGAATAGTTTGCGTAAGAATCGTTGGCAGCAATTTTAAATTTATCTTCTAATAAATCTTGTGTTGTAGCTTGCGGTACCGTATTTGGCATTTCAATAAAAGTTGTAATTCCGCCAGCAATTGCAGCTCTACTTTCTGTAGCAATATTTGCTTTATGTGTTAAACCAGGTTCTCTAAAATGAACTTGATCATCTATAAAACCAGGAATTAGAAATTTACCTTCTGCATTTATAACTTCAACGTTTTCTGTTGCTTTTATGTCTGATGAAATTGCTGAAATTATTTCATTTTCAATAAGAACATCACCTTTAAAAGTTTTGTTTTCATTTACTATTGTAGCGTTTTTTATTAAAGTTGACTTTTCCATTTTCTTTTTAAATATCAATTCTCATGTTAACTAAACTTTTGGTAAAACCAAAACGTTCGTAAGATTTTAATGCCCCAGAATTATTACTGTAGACATCTAATCTTAATTCTTTTAAACTTTTCTCTTTTGCCCAATTTTTTAGAGTATCTAAAACTAAATTACTAATTCTATTTCCTCTAAAAGATGGTTTTACAAAGATAAAACCAATATAACCATGTTTAGGGTTTTTATGATAATGTGCAGAGTTTTCTATTCTTAAATAACCAGAACCTACCAATTCGTTGTTTAAAACTGCAACTATAAAATGAATGTTATCATTAGAAATTAATTCAAGGATATTGTAATAAGTAAGATTTCCTTCGCCTAAAAAAGAATCTAAGGGTCTTTCTGCTTCTATAACTCCTTGTTCAAATTCTAATAATATTTTTAAGTCTTCAATTTTTGCAATTCTAGTAGAGATTATAGTCATTTTTCTATTTTGGTAGTTTACTAAATCTCATTTTTATGACTCCAAATAATGCTTCAGAAATTATATTTCCGCTCATTTTAGAAGTTCCTAAATCTCTATCCGTAAAAACTACAGAAACTTCTTTTATGTTGAATTTGTGTTTCCAAGCTTTAAATTTCATTTCAATTTGAAAAGCATAGCCCACAAATTTTATTTTATCAAGAACAATAGTTTCTAAAACTTTTCTTTTCCAGCAAACAAAACCTGCAGTGGTATCAAAAAGAGGAATTCTTGTTATAAAACGCACATATTTAGAAGCAAAATATGAAAGTAGTAATCGTTTAATGTCCCAATTAACAACATTTACTTGGTTGTTTACATACCTAGAACCCACAGAAACATCTGCTCCGTCTTTATGGCAAGCATCGTATAAACGAACTAAATCTTTTGGATTATGAGAAAAATCTGCATCCATTTCAATAATATATTCGTACTTTTTAGCTAATGCCCATTTGAAACCATGAATGTAAGCGGTCCCCAATCCGTTTTTTCCCAATCTTTTTTCTAAAAAAAGCTGATTTGGAAACTCATTTATAAGGTTTGTAACAATTTCTGAAGTTCCATCTGGTGAATTATCATCAACAATTAAAATATGGAATTCTTTTTTTTGATTAAAAGTAGCTCGAATAATGGCTTCTATATTCTCTTTTTCGTTATAAGTAGGAATGATAACTAAAGCGTCTGACATAAATAAATTTTCATGTAGTAAGAAGGCAAATATACATTATTTAATTACTAATTTTGTGTTAATCTTACCAAAACAAAAAAAGTGGAAGCGTTAGATAAAATATTTATGAATACAGACTGGATTACCATTTTACTGGTAATTCAATTTGGGACTATCTTTTTTCTAAAAGGATTAGATGCAATTAAATTAAAAGGATATTTTTCTGCGCTAATTAATAAAAACTTTGTAGAAAGTGAAGCTGAAGAAAATACTAGTTTTTTAAAAGCTTTTCAGCTTTTAATTTTTCTATTTTCTATTAACGTTTTGTCTTTAGTTTGTTACTCTTTTTTAATTCATTTCTTTGAAGGTAAAATAGAGAGTTTTTACCTTTTTTGGATAACTTTTCTTTCTATATTTTCCTATTTTATATTAAAATGGAGTTTAGAATATTTATTTTCTTTAGTTTTTATAGTAAAAAAGGAAATTCGATTTTTCTTATTATCTAAATCTACGTACCTATATAATATATCGTTTTTTTTGTTCATTTGCCTAATTTTAGTACAATACACGAAACTAAATATTACTTTTTTAGCAGTTTTTACAATATTGTTATTTTTAGTGCGATTTTCTTTTCATCTAATAAGTAACAAAAACCTGATTTTTAATAAGTTATTTTATTTTATTTTGTACCTTTGCGCCTTTGAAATAGCACCGCTATTTATACTGTTTAAATTGATGTTTTAACTACAAAAAGAAAGCGTATGAAAGTGAAAACGATTTTAGTTTCACAACCAGCACCAAAGACAGAAACTTCTCCTTATTTTGATTTGTCTGATAAACAAAAAGTAAAGATCGATTTTAGATCATTTATTCATGTGGAAGGTATTTCTGTAAAGGAAGTAAGAGCCGGTAAAACGGACTTAAAAGATTTTTCTGCTATTATCTTAACAAGTAGAAATGCTGTAGATCATTTTTTCAGAATTGCTGAAGAAATGCGTTTTAAAGTGCCAGATAGTATGAAATATTTTTGTCAATCAGAAGCTGTGGCTTTTTACTTGCAAAAATACGTAGTTTATAGAAAACGTAAGATTTATGTTGGTACAAGAACCTTTACTGAACTTACAAAGTTGATAAAGAAACATAAAACTGAAAAGTTTTTATTACCATCTTCAGATAAATTAAAACCATTAATACCAGATGAATTAACCAAATTAGGTGTTACTTGGACAAGATTAGACTTATACAGAACAGTGGTAAGTGATTTGTCTGATTTAGAAGATGTTTTTTATGATGTGCTTGTTTTCTTTAGTCCTTCTGGAATAGAATCATTATTTAAGAACTTCCCTGAATTTAAACAAAACCAAACAAGAATTGCTGTATTTGGTAACTCTACTGTTAAAGCCGCTACAGAAGCTGGTTTAAAGTGTGATATTACTGCACCAAGTCCAGAAACACCTTCTATGACAATGGCTTTAGATAAATATATTAAACTAGCAAACAAGAAATAGATTCAAATTATTTTAGATTGTTTTGTTGAGAAAATAAAAAAAAGACAGTAATTTTAAAATTACTGTCTTTTTTTTTGAGATTTAATTTTTTTTGAGTATTTCACTCATATTGAGAAACTTAATATTGAAGTAATTTAGAATAGTAGTTTTTGTAAAATAAAAAAGCCTTACCAATAATGGTAAGACTTTTTTGCTCCTCTTCAAGGACTCGAACCTTGGACCCTCTGATTAACAGTCAGATGCTCTAACCAACTGAGCTAAAGAGGAGTTTGCATCACTTTTGTGATTAGCGAGTGCAAATATATATCTTTTTATAGTATTGGCAAATAAAAGAGTGAAAAAAAATATTTTTTTTTCACTCTTTTATAATGGAATTTAATTCCTCTTTTATTTCAAAAATCGTATTTTTGTTTTTAGAATAAGCTTATTTAAAAAGCACAAACTATTATATGGACAAATTTTCGTTCTTAAACGCAGCACATACAGGCTTTATTGCCGATTTATACGATCAATACTTAATTAACCCAGACTCAGTTGAACCAAGTTGGAGAAGCTTTTTTCAAGGATATGATTTAGCAAATGAGAATTATTCTTTTTCTGAAGAGGAAGTTTCTATGGAAATTCCGCAAGAAGTAAAAAAAGAGTTTCTGGTGGTAGACTTAATTAATGGTTACAGAACACGTGGCCATTTATTTACTGAAACAAACCCAGTAAGAGAAAGAAGACAGTATGAACCAAATTTAGATATTGAAAATTTTGGTTTATCTAAAAAGGATTTAGATATAGAATTTTCTGCAGGTGAAGTTATTGGTTTAGGTAAAACGAAGCTTTCTACAATAATTGCAAACTTACAGAGTATTTACTGTGATTCTATTGGTGTAGAATATATGTATATGCGTAATCCAGATAAATTAAAGTGGTGGCAAGATCGTATTAATAAAAACGATAATCATCCAAATTATACTACTGAAGCAAAAAAATATATTTTAGGAAAACTGAATCAAGCAGTTACTTTTGAAAATTTTTTACAAACAAAATATGTTGGGCAAAAACGTTTCTCTTTAGAAGGTGGTGAAGCTTTAATTCCTGGAATAAGTGTTGTTTTAAGAAATGCAGCTGAAAAGTTTGGCGTAAAAGAATGTGTTTTAGGGATGGCACATAGAGGTCGTTTAAATACTTTAGTAAACATCTTCAAAAAACCTGTTAGAGATTTATTTAGTGAATTTGAAGGAAAAGATTTTGAAGACCAAAATATAGATGGAGATGTAAAATACCATTTAGGTTTAACGTTAAGTAAAACCTATAGAGACGGTAATGAGATTAAAATGAATCTTGTTCCTAATCCATCTCACCTAGAAACGGTTGCAGCAGTTGCAGAAGGAATTACAAGAGCAAAGATAGATAGAAAATATAATGGTGATTCTAGTAAGATTCTACCAATAGTAATTCATGGAGATGCAGCAATTGCTGGTCAAGGAATTGTTTATGAGATTGTTCAAATGGCAAAATTGAATGGTTATAAAACTGGAGGTACAATTCACATTGTTGTAAATAACCAAATAGGTTTTACCACCAATTATTTAGATGCACGTTCTAGTACGTATTGTACAGATGTTGGTAAAGTTACCTTATCGCCGGTTTTGCATGTAAATGCAGATGATACCGAAGCGGTTTGTCATGCAATGGAAATGGCATTAGAATTTAGAATGCGATTTAAATCGGATGTTTTTATAGATTTATTAGGGTATAGAAAATATGGGCATAATGAAGGTGATGAACCTCGTTTTACACAACCAAAATTATACAAAGCAATTTCTAAACATCAAAATCCGAAAGATATTTATGCAGAAAAATTACTTAAGGAAGGTTCTATAGGGAATTCTTATTTAGCTGAAATTACTTCTGAATTTAAGCAAATGCTTGAAATAGAATTTGATGAAGCAAAAAAAGTAAAAACATCGAAAGTTAAAGAGTTTATGCAATCTACCTGGAAAGGATATGAACGCCAGCGTCTAGATGCAATGTTACTTGCTGATGATACAAAATATGACATTGAGAAATTAAAGAATATTGCAAAAGTTGTTTCTACTGTTCCAGAAGGTGTAAAGTTTTTAAGAAAAGCAGAACGTATTCTAAACGGAAGAGCTAAAATGGCATTTGAAACCAATAAGTTAGATTGGGGAATGGCAGAGAATTTAGCTTATGGTTCTTTAATGGAAGAGGGGTTTAATGTAAGAATTTCTGGGCAAGATGTGGAAAGAGGTACTTTTTCACATAGACATGCTATTTTACGTGATGAAGTTACAGAAGAAAGAATTAATTTATTAAATATTAATGAGAATAATAAAGGTCAAATGACTATTTATAATTCGTTATTATCTGAATACGGCGTTTTAGGTTTCGATTATGGTTATGCCATGGCAAATCCTAATACATTAACTATTTGGGAAGCACAGTTTGGAGATTTTTCTAACGGAGCTCAAATAATGTTTGATCAATACATTTCTGCAGCAGAAGATAAATGGAAGTTGCAAAACGGAATTGTAGTTTTATTACCTCATGGATATGAAGGACAAGGTTCTGAACATTCATCAGCAAGAATAGAACGTTATTTACAGCTTTGTGCTGTAGATAATATGACGGTTGCTAATTGTACAACTCCAGGTAATTTCTATCATTTATTACGTAGACAAATGAAACGTAATTATAGAAAACCTTTAATTGTATTTACACCTAAGAGTTTATTACGTCACCCAAAAGTAGTAAGTACTGTAGAAGATTTAGCAACAGGAGAATTTCAGGAAGTTATAGATGATACTTTAAACCCTAAAAACGTTAAGAAACTAGTTTTCTGTATGGGTAAATTCTATTATGATTTATTGGAAGAAAGAGAAAATTTAGAAAGAGAAGATGTTGCTTTGGTAAGAATTGAGCAGCTATTTCCTTTACATTTAGAAAAATTACAGAAAGTAATTGATAGATACCCTAATGTAGAAAATTACGTTTGGGCACAAGAAGAACCTAAAAACATGGGAGCTTGGAGCTTTATGTTAGAACGTTTAGATTTAGTAAAATTAAATGTTTGTTCTCGTAAATATTACGCAGTACCAGCAGCAGGTTCTAGTACACGATTTCAGACGCGTCATAAAGCCGTTATTGATAGTGTTTTTAATGATAATGAGTAAGCGCGTTAAGGATTGAAACGACATCCTTTTAATTGTCACCTTGAGCGCAGTCGAAAGGTTAAGCAATTAAAATATAAAGTGGAAAGCCTGTTAAAACGCCAAAAAAATATAAAGTAGAATAATTAAATACCGAAATTATTTCGGTAAAAGTAAAAAAAGAAACCATGAGTGTTTTAGAAATGAAAGTTCCTTCACCAGGAGAATCAATTACAGAAGTAGAAATTGCAACTTGGTTAGTTGAAGATGGAGATTATGTAGAAAAAGATCAACCAATTGCAGAAGTAGATTCTGATAAAGCTACTTTAGAATTACCTGCAGAGGAAAGTGGAATTATCACTTTAAAAGCTGAAGAAGGAGATGCTGTTGAAGTTGGTGCTGTTGTATGTTTAATTGATACAAGTGCTGCAAAACCAGAAGGTGCTGCGCCAGCAAAAACAGAAGCGCCAAAAAAAGAAAAGAAAGTTGAGGTTAAGGAAGTGCCAAAAGCAGCTACTTACGCAACCGGAACGGCTTCGCCTGCTGCTAAAAAAGTATTATCTGAAAAAGGTATTGCTGCATCTACAGTAAAAGGAACTGGAAAAGATGGAAGAATAACTAAAGACGATGCAGTAAAAGCTGTACCTTCTATGGGAACGCAACCTGCAAACGGTTCTAGAGGAACTTCTCGTAAGAAAATGTCTATGTTACGTAGAAAAGTTGCAGAACGTTTGGTAGCTGTAAAAAGCGAAACGGCAATGTTAACTACTTTTAACGAAGTTAATATGCAACCAATTTTCGATTTACGTAAACAATTTAAAGAAGACTTTAAAGCAAAACACGGAGTAGGTTTAGGTTTTATGTCTTTCTTTACTTTAGCGGTTGTAAGAGCATTAAAATTATACCCAGATGTAAATTCTATGATTGATGGAGATTTCCAAATCAAAAATGATTTTCAAGATATTTCTATTGCTGTTTCTGGCCCTAAAGGTTTAATGGTTCCAGTAATTAGAAATGCTGAAAATTTATCTTTTAGAGGTGTAGAATCTGAAGTTAAACGTTTGGCTTTAAGAGCTAGAGATGGACAAATTACAATTGATGAAATGACTGGTGGAACGTTTACAATCACCAATGGTGGTGTATTTGGTTCTATGTTATCTACACCAATTTTAAATCCTCCACAAAGTGGGATTTTAGGAATGCACAACATTGTAAGCAGACCAATGGCAGTAAATGGTGAAGTTGTAATACAGCCAATAATGTACGTTGCTTTATCTTATGATCACAGAATTGTAGATGGTAGAGAATCTGTAGGTTTCTTGGTAGCAGTAAAGGAAGCATTAGAAAACCCAATGGAGTTATTGATGGATAACAATCCTACAAAAGCATTAGAAATGTAGGCAACAATGTTGCCAGATAAATATTAAAATCCTGAGCTTTTGCTTGGGATTTTTTTTTGAAGCTATTTCCTGCTTTCCACTATATCTTTTTTTGAGAAAAACAAAAAAAGGATGTCGTTTTAATCAGGGCTAAACTTGTTTGCCAACTCTTTGTTTCATAGAATTTTGTAAATTGCTACATTAATACATTCATAAAATGAAAGTTACCACTAAAAAAAACCAACAAGTTGCAAATATGATTTTTGCATCTATTTATCCACATTACTGGAATAGATTAGAAAAGCATGGTAGAACAAAAGAAGAGTTTCATCAAGTAATAGAATGGTTTACGGGTTTTGACGAAAAAAAATTACAATCACTTATTGAAGAGAAAGTAACTTTTAGAACGTTTTTTGAGCAAGCGAAAATCCATTCTAATGCAAATATGATTAAAGGAGTTGTTTGTGGTTATAGAATTGAAGAAATTGAAGATGAATTTCAATTGTATAAACAATGCAGACAAATGGAAAAGTTGATTGATGAATTAGCAAAAGGAAGAAAAATGGAAAAGATATTGCGTTCTAGTTAAATTTCAGAATATTGTTATCTAAATAAGCTATTTTTACGTCAAGAATAAATGAGTAGATTAGTTGTTGATATGATAGAGAACAAAGAGTTAGAACTTGCCTTAAATTTTATTGAAAAAACAGATAGAAATCTTTTTATCACAGGAAAAGCAGGTACAGGAAAAACTACTTTTTTACATCAAATTAAAAAAGAATCTTTAAAAAGAATGGTTATTGTGGCACCAACAGGTGTTGCAGCAATTAATGCAAAAGGGGTAACGATTCATTCTTTCTTTCAAATGCCTTTTGGACCTATTTTACCAAATCAGAGTCAGAGTAGTCAACCACAACGTAGATTTTCTAAAACAAAGATTGATATTATAAAATCGTTAGATTTAGTAATTATCGATGAGATTTCTATGGTTCGTGCAGATTTATTGGATGGAATCGACCAAGTAATGCGCAGGTATAAAAACCGAAATAAAGTATTTGGCGGCGCACAAATCTTAATGATTGGCGATTTGCAACAATTAGCACCTGTTGTAAGACCAAACGAATGGAGTTTACTGCAACAACATTATGAAACTGTATATTTTTTTAGCTCTAAAGCATATCAAGAAGCAGACGTTGTTTCTATAGAATTGAAACATATTTACCGTCAGAAAAACGAGCGTTTTATCAAAATTCTGAATGAAATTAGAACAGATACATTATCTAAAGAATCAGCAGAAATATTAAACGAACGTTACAATCCTACTTTTTCACCAACAAAAGATGAAGGTTATATTACCTTAACTACGCATAATAATAGAGCTAATTTAATTAATGATTCAGAGCTAAATAAACTCAAAAATAAAAGCTACTTTTTTGATGCAGAGGTTTCGGGGAAATTCAATGAAAATGCTTTTCCGAATTCAGAAAAACTAGAATTAAAAGTTGGTTCGCAAGTAATGTTTATCAAAAATGATTCTTCCCCAGAAAAAAAATATTATAACGGAAAAATAGGAATTATTACAGACATTTCTAGAGAAAATGTAACAGTTCAATGCCCAAATGAAATTGAAGAAATAATAACAGAAAGAGAAATGTGGGATAATGTAAATTACTCCATCAACGAAGAAACTAAAGAAATTAAAGAAGATATTATTGGATCATTTAAGCAAATTCCACTGCGTTTAGCTTGGGCAATTACCATTCATAAAAGTCAAGGTTTAACGTTCGAAAAAGCAATTATAGACGCAGAAGCATCTTTTGCACACGGACAAACTTATGTGGCAATGAGTAGGTGTACTTCTTTAGAAGGTTTGGTTTTAAAAACGCCAATTACAAGTAGCGCAATTATTAATGATAGAACGGTAAGTGTTTTTAATGAAAGTGTAGAAGAAAATCACCCGGATGAGAATATTTTAAACAAATCTGAACAACAATTTCAATTGAATTTAATTTCAGAATTGTTAGATTATCAATCTTTTTTATATCCAATTTCTAGATTAATTGATATTTTTTATAAAAATAAAACAAGTATAAAAGGTGATGTAATTGATTATTTACAAACCATAAAAGATGATGGAGTTGTGGCTTTAATGAGAGTTTCTAATGGATTTAAAAATCAACTTTTACAAATTGCAGAAGACAATATTTTACCTGAGAATAGCTCTCAAACTCAAGAACGTTTTACAAAAGCGATTGATTATTTTATAACACAAACAAAAGAAAATATTCTAAAACCATTAAACGCTATAGAGTTTTCTACAGATAATAAAGCAATAAAAAAAGACTTCTCTAAACAGTTTGACAGCCTTCAGGAAAAGTTATTAGAAAAATTATTTGCACTTCAAAAAATGACAAACGGCTTTAAAGTCCAAGAGTATTTAGAAGTAAGAGCAAAAGCTGTTTTACAAAAAACAGCACCAACAGCTAAAAAGAAAAAACTATCTACTAGAAAAGACCCTTTATTAGCATTAAAATTACGTGAATTAAGAGACGAAATTAGAATTGCAGAAAGTATACCTGCTTTTCAGATATTTACTCAAGAAACATTATATGCAATGTGTGATATTCTTCCAAGAACTTCAACAGAATTGTTGGAAATAAAAGGTATGGGAAAAACCAGGGTTTCAAAATATGGCGAACAAATTTTAGAAGTAGTAAATACGTATTGTAAAGAAAACGGAATAAATAAGTTAAACGAGCAAAAAAAAGAAGACAAAAAACCAACCAAGCAAATTTCTTTTGAGTTGTTTAAATCAGGTCTTTCAGTAAAAAATATTGCCAAAGAACGAAGTTTAACTTCTGGTACTATAGAAAGTCATTTGGCAAGTTATATTCCTTCTGGAGATGTAGATATTTTAGAATTGATAGATATTAAAAAGTATAAAAAAATAATTAAGTCAATTGAAGAAGCAAAGTTTAAAAACTTAACAGAACTAAAGGAAAAAGTAGACAAGTCTTTTACTTTTATGGAATTAAGAATGGTTTTGTTGTCTATGGAAAATTAGAGTTTAATTTTGAGAAATATTAATAAAACTCTTGGCATAATAATAATTGTAAACTTATATTTTATTCCTTTTACATTTATTAACTTGAAAGAAAGTGGGGGAACAATGGGTTTTGGTTTACTTTTTTTACCAATTACCTTATTAATTAATTTGTTGCTAATCCCTGCATATTTTTCGTTTAAAATTAAATATAAAAACAGTAAATTTTTATTGATAATTAATTCAATAGGTGTAATTTTTTCTTTTTTATTACTTTGGTTATTTCTTAGTACACCAGTTTTGGATTAATTTTTTTTACTTCAAATCCTTTAACAACAATTGTATCGATTTATTTCCATTCCATTCGTTTTCATCTAGAGCATATACAATATCAAATTCATCTTGAACAAGTTTCATTTTATTTCCTAAATTAAAACCAATAGAATTATACGTTCTTTTATTATCACCTTGAAAAACATTTAGTTTTAAATGTGTTTTATCTGCACCAACTTTTTTACCATAACCATTATCTCTTACACAAGTAGATTTAAAAGTTGGTTTCATATTCATTGGCCCAAAAGGTGCCATTTGCTGAATAATTCTAAAAAACTTGGGTGTAATTTCTGATAAATCAATTTCTGCATCCACAGAAATTTCTGGTGTTAGAAGTTTTTTATCAATAGTTCTTTCAACAACTTCTTCAAACTTTTTTTTAAAGTTTTCGTAATTTTCTGGTAACATTGTTAAACCTGCTGCGTATTTATGTCCGCCAAATTGTTCTATAAATTCTTCACATTCATGCAAAGCATTATAAACGTCAAAACCTTTAACAGAACGCGCAGAAGCAGCTAATTTATCGCCACTTTTTGTAAAAACTAAAGTGGGTCTGTAATATTTTTCAATCAATCTAGAAGCCACAATACCAATTACACCTTTGTGCCAATCTTCTTGATAAACTACAGACGAGAAATCTTGCTCCTCTTCATTATCAATAATCTGAATTAAAGCTTGATCTGTAATTTTCTTATCTAAGTCTTTTCTATCAGCATTAAAAATTTCAATTGCAGCAGAAAATTCAACTGCAGCATCAAAATCCATTTCTGTTAATAATTCAACTGCATAATTACCATGTTTCATTCTACCTGCAGCATTTATTCTGGGTGCAATTGTAAAAACAACATCGGTAATTGTTAATTCGGTTTTTTTAGTTTGATGTATTATGGCTTTAATTCCGTTTCTTGGATTTTCGTTTATCACTTGTAAACCATGATACGCCAAAACTCTATTTTCGCCATTCATTGGTACAATATCCGCAGCAATTGCAGTAGCAACCAAATCTAAATATGGGACAAAATCTTCAATGGTTTGATTTCTAGAAACACCTAATGCTTGTATTAGCTTAAAACCAACGCCACAACCACAAAGTTCATCAAAAGGATAGTTGCAATCTTCTCTTTTAGCATTTAGAACTGCAACTGCTTTTGGTATTTCGTCTCCTGGTTTGTGGTGATCACAAATAATAAAATCTACATTTTTTTTTGTTGCATACTCAACTTTTTCAATGGCTTTAATTCCACAATCTAACGCAATAATTAATGAGAAATCATTGTCATGCGCAAAATCAATTCCCATATAAGAAACACCATAACCCTCTGCATATCTATCCGGAATATAGGTTGCAATGTTAGGGTAAATGGTTTTTAAATAAGAAGCAACTAAAGAAACAGCTGTAGTTCCATCTACATCATAATCTCCAAAAACTAAAATGTTTTCGTTGTTAGCAATTGCAGTTTCAATTCTGGTAACAGCTAAATCCATATCTTTCATTAAAAAAGGATCATGAATTTCGTCTAAACTTGGGCGGAAGTATTTTTTAGCATCTTCAAAAGTTTCAATATTTCGCTGGCAAAGAATTTGAGCTATTGTAGCATTTACTTGTAAATCTTCTGCTAATTTTTTTACTTCTTCTTTATTGGTTTCTGGTTTTAAAGTCCATCTCATAGCTTTTTTTTTGACTTCACTTTTAGATTTTATGCAAATGAATTTCTGTTTTTACATCTGCAAATTGACGAAACATTTCCATAACTCCACAATATTTTGTTACAGACAAGTTTACTGCTTTTTGTATCTTTTTTGGTTGTAATTCACTATCAGTAAAATGGTAATCAACCTTTACTTTATTGTAAAATTTTGGATGTTCTTCAGTTAATTCTGCAGTAATTTCAATTTTAAAGTCTTCAACTTCTGCATGCATTTTCTTTAATAAAGAAACAATGTCTAATGCAGAACAACCCGCTAAAGAAGATAGCATTAAAGCTTTAGGTCCATAACCAACTGTATCTTTATTTTCTTCATCTGCTGTAGAAAACATTGTTAATTTATGTCCACTTGGGTTGTCTGATTCAAATTGTTCTTTCTGTGTCCAAATTGTAGTTACTGTATTTGATGCCATATTTGATGATTTTATTTTCGTTTTTTAATAATGAAGTATTAAATTGTGCTGTTCATACAAAAATAAGAACAAGACTTTTAAGTTAGTGATTTAAAATGAATAAATATTAAATACATCCTTTTTTCAATCTTAGTATTGCTATCGTTTTTACACTTGCACTCACAGTCTGATAAACCACCTGTTTTAAGTGCTTCTGGTAGACAAGTTTTCTGCCCACAAACTGAAATTAATATTGTTACTGATTTCACAATTACAGATGAATATGATGTTAGATTAGATTCTTTTTTTATTCAGGATACCAAACAGGATTAGATTTATTAACATTATCAGAATTTTCTCTTGATGAAGAGTTTGGAAACTATATAAATATTGGTTTCTTCGAGAACATTCCAGCAAGGAAATACACATTATTTATAAAAGAGAAAATTGGTTGTGGTACAAAAGAACACATGTTTTCAAGATTAGAATACCCAAAATTCTTTACACCAAATAATGATGGTAAGAATGATGTATGGCATATAAAAGTATATGATAAAGATGAATTTACGATTTCAGATATTTTTTATTCGGAATATTAATATAGAAAATTGATTCCTTATATTCAGGTTGGAACGGAACTTATAACGGAAAAAAAAGACCACCAAGTAGTTATTGGTTTAGAGTAATTTTAACTGATAAAAATGGAGTTAAAATAGAAAAAATTGGGAGCGTTAGTTTAATTGCAAATAACTAAATTAAATTTCTTTTATTTGTATAGTTAAAGCAATGTTACACCAGTTCCATTTTTATCAGAATAAGAAATAATACCGTTATTTATTGTTATTCCTGTAGCAATATCTTTTTTTAATAATAGGCTTCCATCCATATCTACATAATCTAAAAGAGGTAATAAATGTGCAATTGCAGAAATACCTACAGTAGATTCTGTCATACAACCAACCATTGTTTTTAGACCTAATGATTTTGCTTTTTCTAGCATTCTTTTTCCAGGAGTAACACCGCCACATTTTGTCAGTTTTACATTTACACCATGAAATAAACCAAAACATTTTTCAACATCACTTTCTATAATACAGCTCTCATCTGCAATAATTGGCAATGTAGAATTGTTATATAATTTTTTAGCACCTTCAAAATCATTTGCTTTTAACGGTTGTTCTAAAAACTCTACACCTAACTTTTTTAGTTGATAAGAGTTTTCAATGGCTTCATCAACAGACCAACTACAATTTGCATCAATCCTAAAAATGGCATCTGTATGTTTTCTTAATTCTTTTACAATAGCAATGTCATCTTTAGTGCCTAATTTTATTTTATAAATTGGCCAAGGAAGTTCTTTCATTTTTGAAACCATTTTATTTATAGAATCAATTCCAATAGTATAATCTGTCATTGGGTTATTACTTATATCAAAACCCCAAACTTCATACAATTTTTTACTTTTTTTACGAGCATTTAAATCGTTAAAAGCCATATCTAAAGCACATAGAGCAAACATGTTTTTTTTAAAAAGAGGTGCTAATTTTTTCCAAAAGACGGCAGGTTTCTCATTAGACAAAGATTCTATAAACGGCAAGTTTTTTAGAATAATTTCGGTTGTATTTTCTACAGTAATATTATAATACAGATTAGAAGTTGCCTCCCCAAAACCCTTAAAATTACCATCGTTTAACTCAACAATTAGTGAAGGCTGAAAATCACGAGATTCTCTTGAAATAGTAAAAGTATGTTTTAATTCAAGATTATATGAATGTAGTATAATTTTCATTTTTTTAAAGTTATATTTATCGTAAAGTTATTAAATAAGAATTCTATAAAAAAATAAAAAAATATGGCATTAGTAACACCTTTAAATGCAGAACACGATATAGAAACAAAAGAATTAGCAACATTTTTTAATGAGACTTTGGGCTTTTGTCCTAATTCTGTTTTAACAATGCAACGTAGACCTGCAATTTCTAAAGCTTTTATCAACTTAAATAAAGCGGTAATGGCTAATGAAGGTCGGGTTACATCGGCATTAAAAAGAATGATTGCTTGGGTTTCAAGCAACGCAACTGGTTGCAGATATTGTCAGGCGCACGCAATTAGGGCGGCAGAACGTTATGGAGCAGAGCAAGAACAATTAGATAATATTTGGGAATACAAAACACATGCTGCATTTTCTGATGCTGAAAGAGCAGCTTTAGATTTTTCTTTAGCAGCTTCTATGGTGCCAAATGCGGTTGATGCTTCTATAAAAGAAGAACTATATAAATATTGGGATGAAGGTGAAATTGTAGAAATGTTAGGAGTAATTTCTCTTTTTGGCTACTTAAATAGATGGAATGATTCTATGGGAACTACTTTAGAGGAAGATGCAATTGATAGTGGAAATCAGTTCTTAGGAAAACACGGTTTTGAAGTTGGTAAACACGATGGGTCTAAATATTAAAATTAAAAACCTTTTCATTTTTATGAAAAGGTTTTATTAAAAAGTTATTTGTTCCCCCCGAATCAAATAATTTTATAGACACAAAAGTAATTGAAGGGTAAAGTTATGTTCTTGTGAATTTCGCAAAAAACATAATGTATTTTTGTAAATTTTAAGTAAATTTGTTTAAATCACAAAAATGGAGAAGGCAAAATTATTCGAATTAATAAAAGAAAAAATTCCTAAAAACATCTCTTTTATAGATGAAATTGCAGATGTTCTAGATATAAGTTACGACGCTTCTTATAGAAGAATTAAAGGAAAAACAGTTTTAACTTTAAAAGAAGGATTATCGCTTTCGAGCTATTTTAACATCAACCTAAATGATGTTTCAGTAGATAGAAAAAACCATCCAGAAAAAATAATTGTTGAAAAATCTCACAATTTAGTTTCAGACAATTTTTTACATACATTTTTTGATAAATCTAAAGAAGAAATCACAAAAATTATTAGTTCTAAAAACGGACAAATTTATAACTGTGTCAAAGATTTTCCTTTTTATCATGCAGACAATGGTAGTTTAAAAAAGTTTAGAATTTATTTATTCATTAATATGTTGAGTAAAGACCCTAATCTGAAGAAAATACCTTTTTCTAAATTTGAACCATCTTATGACATCATTGAAAAATATAATTTTTTTTTAAAACAATATGGAAATGTTTCTCTTGTAGAAATTTGGAATGATTCTACAATTGACAATATTATAAATCAGATTCAATACTTTTTTGATGTTGGCCTCACAACAAAAGAAGAAGCGTTATCTATAGCAGATGGATTAATAGATTCTTTAAAATTAATTGAAGAACAAGCAAAAAATAACAAGAGAATAGAGAGTAAAGAAAGCTTTCATTTGTACCAAAATAATCTAATTTCATTATTAAATACAATATTCATGAAATCGGATACTGAAAAAAAAGTATTTGTTCCTTTTACCAATTTAACGTATTTTAAAGTAATAGATAAGAATACAACAAACCAAATAGAACAACATTTAAAAACACAATTAGAGTTTTCTACAAATCTAACAGGTGAATCTTCTGTAGAAAGGAATAAATTCTTTAATTCTATGTATCAAAAAATTGAAAAAAGAAAGCTAAAATTAAATTTCTAGTTTTTTTATTATTGTTTTTGAAATTGAATCTATTAATTTTTTAGAGTTTTCAATTTCTTTATTTAGATTATTTTTATAAGAAACCATGTCTATAGTAGTTGTAAATGATTCTTGATACCAATTATTCCAAGCATTAATTATTAGGAGTTGAGTTTTTAGAGAATCACCTTTATTTAAAGCAATTTTACTTTGTTTTAATTCTTCATTTAAACGACTAACTGCTGCTTTTTCTAAATTAAATAATATAGATTTCGCGGTGTTTTCATCAGCATTTAAAAGTGTATACCCAGCAATTAAAGCTGTAGTTCCAACATTTTTTAAAGTAGTTTTTGAAACTTTATCTATTCTATCGTTATCTGTATGATAAAATTGATCTGTAAAGTGCCAAAACAAAACACTTGGTATATTTTCTCTTAAAAAAGGAACATGATCACTACCTCCTTCAAACGGGTTTGTACTCACTTTCCAATTTGCTCTTTTACCTTGTTTCTTAAATTTGTTAATTAAAAAATCATTTAAATAATGAGGTTTCATTTGACTCAATTTCATTTTAGAACCTCCCCATTCTGTATGTTTATCATTTCCACGGGTCCAAATTGCACTAGGATCTGGCATTTTCTCAATTAAGAAAATACCTCCAGTTTTCTCGGTATCTTCACCAACCATGTCTAAAGAAATTCCCCATTTTATATCTTTAGCTCTAATAGAATCTTCTTTTACATATCTTCTTGTAGATACAATTTCATCTCCCCATAAAAACGTTAATGTTCTTTTTGGTTGAAACTCTTTTTGTTGAATAAATTTTGCCGTTAAAGAAGCCATTTCTAGAGCAACACCAACACCCGTTGCATTGTCATTTGCACCAGGTTCTTGAATGTGTGCACTAAAAACCAAGCGTTCTTTAGGCTTTTCGTTTCCTTTAATATCTGCAATAATTGTTAGTTCTTCTGAAGGATAAATATTGGTTTCAACCTTAACATTTAAACTTACTTTTCCTTTTTCTAAAGATTTTTTCAAACGTTCTTTTGATTCAAAAGACATGGCAATTGCCCAAGGTTTGTGAATAGAATCATGTGGAATTGAACGAAACTGAATAGAAGTAGTATTCTTTTCTGGTTGTAAATAATTCCTGCAGCTTTTCCATCTACAATTGCAGCTTTATAAATTCTATACGGACTTGTTTCTGCAAAAACAATTTTCCCTTTTACATCAATTTTTGAAAGATTTTTAAAGTCTTTTATATGAATTACTTCAGCTGAAACTCCTTCTTTTGGAGTGCTGTAAGAATTTAATGCAATCATGTTTCTATTTGAAGAATGCGCTAAAAGTGGTTCTTTTTCATTATTTATGGTAATCATTGCATTAACAGATTCCCAAGTTGGTTTTTTAAGCGGACGTTTTTCAATTCGATAGGTTAGAATATCTTTTTCTGTTGCATTTTCTTCTAAAACATATCCTGCTTTTTCTAATTCTACAGCAATTCTAAAAACACTTTTATTAAAACCAGTGTTTCCAACAACACGCCAATATTTTTCTACAAAAGATGTAGTTTCAAAAGCTAAATCTCCTGTAAATTCTTTGTTTATAAAATCTTCATAGTTTTCTGATGATAACTTTACAGGTTTATCATCTTTACAATTGATAAAGAAAATTGAAATAAATAGAAAGGGAATTATTTTTTTTAACATAACTTCAGTTTTAGAGGTTATAAATGTAGTTTTTTTAATCTAAAAATGCTTCTTGATTTTTATCAAGGATTCACTTTAAATGTCATTTCTATGAAAACTGGAATCTAAATTATTACTAATACTCTTTTTTGTAATTCAGGAATTACATTTCTCTCAAACCAAGGGTTTTTAGTTAGCCAAAAACGGTTTCTTGGACTTGGATGAGGCATCACAAAATACTTTGGTAAGTTCTCTGGATAATTATCTTCTGTTTCTGTAAGTGTTCTTTTTGCAGTATCTTTTAAGTAATAATTCTGTGCATACATTCCTATTAAAATAATCATTTGAAGATTTGGCATTAAATCAAAAAAAATTTTGAATTTTCTTTCAAATAATAATATTGAAAAAAATAGTTCTCGACTGCGCTAGAACAGACAATTGTTACATTTTAAAATTGATACATTACTTCTTCCCTTCAACAATAACAACAATTTCACCTTTTGGGGGCTTGTTTGTATAATGTGCTAAAACTTCGGTTGCAGTTCCTCTAATCGTTTCTTCAAACATTTTTGTTAATTCTCTACTTACCGAAACCTGTCTGTCAGTTCCAAAATATTCAACAAAATGACCTAAAGTTTTAATTAATTTATGAGGAGATTCATAAAAAATCATAGTTCTGTTTTCTTCTGCTAATAATAAGAAACGCGTTTGTCTTCCTTTTTTGACAGGTAAAAAACCTTCAAAAACAAACTTATCATTTGGCAAACCAGAATTCACCAAAGCAGGTACAAAAGCAGTTGCGCCAGGCAAACAATCTACTTCAATATTATTTTCTACACATGCTCTGGTTAATAAAAAACCAGGATCTGAAATTGCAGGAGTTCCAGCATCAGAAATTAACGCGCAGGTTTCTCCGTTTTGTATTCTTTGTACAACACCTTTTACAGATTTATGCTCGTTATGCATATGATGACTGTGCATTTGCGTTTCAATCTCAAAGTGTTTTAACAGTTTTCCACTTGTACGTGTGTCTTCTGCTAAAATAAAATCGACTTCTTTTAGAATTCTAATTGCTCTAAAAGTCATGTCTTCTAAATTACCAATTGGTGTTGGCACTAAATATAATTTGCTCATTTGTTTGATTTCAAATTTTAAAAGTTCTCGGTACAATTTTTTCGTTCCTCAAAATAATTCGAAGTGACAGTGCCTGCTTACTCTTGTTTATGAATGATCACAAACTGTCACTTAGAGTAAAATTCTTTTTTAAAGAATTTTGTATCGAGAAGTTTTTTTTAATCACTTAAATCTCTTCTTTGCTAAATTAGGAAGTTTTTCATATTCATCAATTATTAAAGCTTCGTTTTTAGCTTTCGACCATTTTTTTATTTGTTTTTCTGTGTCAATTGCAAATCCTACTTCAGAAAATTCACAATAAAAAACCAATTCTAAAGGTCTTCTTTTGTATGTGTAACTTTCTATATGTTTTCCATGTTGATGTTCAAAAAAACGTTTTTCAAGATTTGACGTGAAACCAGTGTAATATGTTTTATCAGCACATTTTAAAATGTAAACATAATAGGTTTTCATAATTTTAATTTGTGTGTTCTCGATACAATTTCGATAAAAAATCGAAATCACTCGAACTGACAACACTTGTTACTAATGCTGATAAACATACAGCCTCTTCGAGCGAAATTCTTTTTTTAAGAATTTTTGTTTCGAGAAATTTTTAAATACTTTCATACGTTTCTACAGTAATATCTGCAACAACATCGCCAGTATGTTTTATAGAAAGTGGTTCAAATAATACAATATGTACTTCTTCTTTTGCAATTGGTTTGTGTTCTACTCCTTTTGGTACCACATAAAACTCGCCTTCATTTAAAGTTACTGTTTTATCTCTTAATTCAATTTCTAAAGAGCCTTTTATTACCATAAAAAGTTCATCTTCGTTATCGTGTTTATGAAAAACAAATTCACCTTTTAATTTTGCTAATAATATTTGTTGTCCGTTTAATTCGCCTATTTTCTTTGGTGACCATAAGTCTGAAAATAATTTAAATTTTTCTTTAATATTAATTACGCTCATAGAGACAAATTTACAAAGAATAAGACAGATTCTGCGTTACCGATTGCAGCATTTGTTTGAGCTCTTTTTTATTCTTTTTCTGAATAAAAAAAGCGAGTGCGAAAAGCGGGGCATTTCTGTTTAGAAATGAACGCCCAAAAGAGATAATATTAATCAAGTTATTTAACCTATTATCTTAAAATAAAAAATGTAATTTTATACACACCAAAATACAAATTATACTATGAAATTTTCAGGAAAAAAATATTGTCTTTTATCTCATTAGGGATGTTCATATATATCTTCATTTCAAATTCTGATATAAAACAACAACAAATGAAAATTGATTTGAATCTTGATTATAGTGGAATTGTTAAAAATAAGTTTATTGATAAATTCCAACGTAGTTCACCAGTCATTGTCTTAAAAAACTATACGTTCCAGAAAATATATATAAAAATATACAGATAAATGATTCAATTTCAAAATCTAAAAATAACTTACAATTAAAAATATTTAGAGATTCTCAAATAATAGAATTAACATATTAAACATATACTAAATTCTATCATTATAAAATGGATAAATTGTTTAATTTTGCGGTTCAATAAAAGAAAAGAAATGTATAGAAGTCATTCTTGTGGCGAGTTAAGAGCATCGCACATAAATACAGAAGTAACCTTGGCAGGTTGGGTACAGAAATCTCGTGATAAAGGTTTTATGATTTGGGTAGATTTACGTGATCGTTACGGAATTACGCAGTTGATGTTCGACGAAGATCGCACGCCAAAAGAAATGATGGAAAAAGCAAAATCTTTAGGGAGAGAGTTTGTAATACAAGTAACCGGAACCGTGATTGAAAGAGAATCTAAAAATTCTAAAATGGCAACTGGTAATGTGGAATTGTTGGTTTCTAAATTAGAAATTTTAAATGCTTCTATAACTCCGCCTTTTACAATTGAAGATGAAACAGATGGTGGTGAAGATATTAGAATGAAATACAGATATCTAGATATTAGAAGAAATCCTGTAAAAGACAGTTTAATTTTCCGTCATAAAGTAGCGATGGAAGTTAGAAAATACTTGTCTGACCAAGAATTTATTGAAGTTGAAACGCCTTATTTAATAAAATCTACGCCAGAAGGCGCAAGAGATTTTGTGGTGCCAAGTAGAATGAATGAAGGTCAGTTTTATGCTTTACCTCAATCTCCACAAACATTTAAACAACTTTTGATGGTTGGTGGAATGGATAAATATTTTCAGATTGTAAAATGTTTTAGAGATGAAGACTTACGTGCAGACAGACAACCAGAATTTACACAAATTGACTGTGAAATGGCGTTTGTGGAACAAGAAGATATTCTAAATATTTTTGAAGGATTAACGCGTCACTTGCTAAAAGAAGTGAATAATGTTGAGGTGGAGAAATTTCCTAGAATGTTATATGATGATGCAATGCGTTTGTATGGAAATGACAAACCAGATATCCGTTTTGGAATGGAGTTTGGCGAATTAAACGAAGTTACACAGCATAAAGATTTTGGTGTTTTTAACAGCGCTGAATTGGTTGTTGGTTTTGCTGTACCAGGAGGAAATAAATTTACAAGAAAAGAAATAGATAATATTATTAAATGGGTAAAACGTCCTCAAGTTGGCGCTTTAGGAATGATTTATTCTCGTGTAAACGAAGATGGAACTTTTAAATCTTCTGTAGATAAATTTTACGATCAAGAAGATTTAGCGAAATGGGCAGAAATTACAGGTGCAAAAACTGGTGATTTAGTGTGTGTTTTATCTGGTGATACAAATAAAGTAAGAGCACAGTTATCTGCTTTACGTATGGAATTAGCAGAACGTTTAGGCTTGAGAGATCCTAAAGTATTTGCACCTCTTTGGGTTATTGATTTCCCTTTATTAGAGTTGGATGAAGAAACTGGTCATTACCATGCAATGCATCACCCTTTTACATCTCCTAAACCTGGTCAAATGGAATTGTTAGATACAGATCCTGGAGCCGTAAAAGCAAATGCATACGATTTGGTTTTAAACGGAAATGAAATTGGTGGAGGTTCTATTAGAATTCACGATAAACAAATGCAAGCAACCATGTTGAAGCATTTAGGTTTTTCTGATGAAGATGCAAAAGCACAATTTGGTTTCTTAATGGATGCGTTTGAGTATGGTGCGCCTCCTCATGGTGGTTTGGCTTTCGGATTGGATAGGTTGGTTGCTATTTTAGGCGGACAAGAAACAATTAGAGATTTTATTGCGTTTCCGAAAAATAATTCTGGACGTGATGTAATGATTGACGCGCCTGCTTTTATAGACGATGATCAATTAAAAGAATTAAGCTTGAAATTAAACATTCAAGAATAAAAATTAAAAATCCCGCTTTTGCGGGATTTTTTAATACCATAAAGATGATTGTAAAATTAGCAGAAACAAACATTAAAACAAAGTTTGGCGAATTCAAAGAGACATTGTTTTATAACGGACAAAAAGAATCTCATGCTTTGGTAATGGGAAATGTTGAAGGCGAAGAAGATGTTTTATGTAGAGTTCATTCTTCTTGTATTTTTGCGCATCATTTTAATAGTATAGAATGTGATTGTAGAGAACAAATGGAAATTTCTCAAAAGTTAATTCAGAAAGCAGGAAAAGGAATTGTTATTTGGTTAGAGCAAGAAGGAAAAGGAAATGGTCATTTTGCTTTGATAAAAAGCATTGAACATAAGAAAAAAGGTGTTCCGCAAGCTGAAGCTTATGAAAAAGTAGGTTTTAAAAAAGATGCAAGAGATTTTACAATTACGTCAGAGATTTTAACTGTTTTAAAAGTGAAATCTGTAAAAATGTTAACCAACAATCCTAATAAAGTCGAAACATTAATAAAACACGGAATTATAGTTACAGGAATTCAACGAACTGAATTATAGAAAATTGACTACTTTTAAATTATGAAAAACCTAACCACACTTTTAATCCTTTTTACATCAATAATTTCATTTTCTCAAAATATTACTGGAGATGAATTGTTAGAAAAAGCAATAAAATTTCACGACCCAAATGGAAATTGGGAAACCTTTAAAGGTGAACTTTTTGTGACTATGGAAACACCAAAACGTTCTCCTAGAAAAAGTAAAATAAATATAAATTTACCAGAACAATATTTTTCTGTAATTGCAAAAAGAGATACAATTATTACTGAACATGCAGTTCATAAAATAGATTGTAGTGTTGTAATTAACGGAAATACAAATCCGTCTGAAGAATTAAAAAAGAAATACAGCTTAAATTGTGAACGCGCAAATATGTATAAGAATTATTATACTTATTTGTATGGTTTGCCAATGAAATTGAAAGATAATGGCACAATTATCAATCAAAAAGTAGAAAAGAAAACTTTTAAAGGAAAAAAGTATTTAGTATTAAAAGTAAACTATTCTGCAGCAATTGGTAAAGATACTTGGTGTTTTTATTTCGATCCAAAAACGTATGCAATGGAAGTGTATCAGTTTTTTAAAGAAGCAAAAGATAGCGGAGAATACATTTTATTAACAGGTTTAGAGACCATTAATGAGATAAAAATGCCAAAAAATAGAGCCTGGTATTATAACAAAGACAATGGTTATTTAGGAACTGATATTTTGTCAGCAAAAAAGTAAATGCCAGCAAAATACAAAATACTAAAAAAGGTTTTAATTTGGAGATATAAATATATCTCCGAAAGACAATTTATTTATGTTCTAAGTATTCTAGTAGGTTTTTTAGCCGGTTTAGGAACCTTCATATTAAAAGATTTAACTTTTATAATTCAAGAATTACTAGAAGGTAAATTTATTGAAGATTATCATTATTCACTCTATTTTATTTTTCCGGTTATTGGTTTGTTTTTAGTGTATTCTATTAAGAAATTTGTCTTAAAAAAAGAAATCGGACACGGAATTTCCACAACATTACATTCCATCTCAAAAAGAAACGGAATTATAGAACGTTATAAGATTATTGCCTCTTTAATTACTGCGCCTTTAACTGTTGGTTTTGGTGGTTCCGCAGGTTTACAAGGTCCTGCTGTAAGTACAGGTGCCGCATTGGGATCTAATGTAGCACAGTTATTTCATATGAATGCAAAAACTAGAATGTTATTAATTGGTTGTGCAACAGCAGGAGCAATGTCTTCTATGTTTCAAGCACCAATTGCAGCCATTATTTTTGCAGTAGAAATTTTTAGTTTAGATTTGGCTTTTGCAAGTTTAGTGCCGTTATTATTAGCTTCTGTTTCTGCAGTGATGACTTCTTATTTATTTGTTGGAACAGATGTTTTGTTCGGTTTTAAATTGGTAGATGTTTTTCAAATGGAAGACATTCCATTTTATATAATTTTAGCATTTTTAACAGGTATTGCTTCAGTGTATTTCTCTAAAATGTATTTCGCAATTACTCGTTTTTTCGAACGTTTTAAAAGTCCGTTTAAAAAACTACTAATTGGTGGTTTCGCAATCGGAATTATGCTCTATTTAATTCCGCCTTTGTATGGTGAAGGTTATGGATTAATCAATAATTTATTAACAGGAGACACAGCAACAGCGTTAAAAGATATTCCTTATAATATCGATTTAAACAATGTGTATATGGTTGTTTTTATGCTGTTAATTATTGCAGTTTTTAAAGCAATTGCAATGACAACAACTTTTGCAGCAGGTGGAGTTGGAGGAATTTTTATTCCAACAATTTTTATGGGATCTGCATTGGGTAATGCAATTGCAAAAATTATAAATCAGTTTGGTTTTAATGTTTCAGAATCTAATTTTACATTAATAGGAATGACAGGGTTAATGGCAGGAGTTTTACATGCGCCATTAACTGCAATTTTCTTAATTGCAGAAATTACAGGAGGTTACGAGCTTTTTGTGCCTTTAATGTTAGTTGCAGCAATCAGTTTTGCATTTACAAAATACTTTATTTCAAATTCAATTTACACGGTAGAATTGGCGAAAAGAGGCGAATTAATAACACATAATAAAGACAAAAATGTGTTAATGATGATGCAAATTGATAAGCTAATAGAAACCAATTTTAAAGCTATTACACCAGAAATGACTTTTGGTGAAATGCTAAAAAAATCTGTTGCAAAATCAAAAAGAAATATTTTCCCTGTTTTAGATGAAGAAAAACGTTTTTTAGGCATTGTTTTGTTGGATGATATTCGCCCAATGATGTTCGATCAAACGCAGTATGAAATTATTTTTGTGTCAGATTTCATGAAATCTGCGCCAGAAATAATTTTCCATAATGATTCTGTAGAACAAGTGATGCAGAAATTTAAAGATAGCAACGCTTGGAATTTACCAGTTGTAAAAAATGAAAAGTATGTAGGCTTTATTTCAAAATCGAAGTTGCTAACTGCTTATCGAAATAAGTTAATTGAGGTTACTTCTTAAAAAGTTAAAAGTAAGATGAGAACAAATAGTTTTACAAATAATATGAATAAAAAATCTAACAATGAGTTAGAGAATATTCTTGCAGAAAAAAGTAATTATACAGATGAAGCAGTACAAGCTGTTATTTGGGAAATGGAAAACAGAGGCTTATTAGAGAAATCATTAATTGATTCTGATGAAGTTCATGAAAAAGATATTCCTGTAGAAGTTTTAAAAGAAGACGAAAGTTCTTTTAAGAAATTTGAATTACCTATATTATATTCGAAGAGCGCAATACTAGGTTTTACAATGTTTTTTAGTACAATTTTTGGAGCTGTATTATTGATGTCTAATTTAAAGGCTATGAAAAAGCCAAAAGCAAGAATAGAAGTGCTTGTCTTTGGAATTGTATATACAATTTTCACGTATTTTATTTTAAATTATATACCCAGAAATTTTTTATTCACGTTAATTTTTAATGTTATTGGTTATGTCGTTTTATCAGAATATTTTTGGAATAAATATTTAGGAAAGGATTTAAAACTTGAAAAGAAACAGATATCTAAACCCTTAATTATTTCACTATTAATTAGTACTCTTCTTGTTTTTATAATTTTGTTACCAGTAATTTTAGCTGCTTAATTTTTTTAGTTTAAAAACTCCACAACCAAATCTGGGAAATCTGTAAAAGCACCATCAACACTTGCATCAATTAACAGCGTTTGCATCATTTCTTCAAAGGATGAAAATTCGTCTAAAGCATCAGCTCTAAAAGTATAAGGATGTACTTTTAAACCCAATTTATGAGCACCAGCAACTAAAGAAGTGAAAGTAAATTTATCATCTACTTTTTTGTCTAAAAGTTGCTTATACCAAGGTCCAATTCCGTTGGCATAAGTTGCAAAATGTTGTAGGTTTTTTACTTCTTCTGGAAACTCCATTAACTGAACTAAAAATAATTCTGATTTTAATTCTACACGAATTCTTTCTAATTCTTTGGCATCAAAACATTGTAAAATACAATTGTCTTGTTTGTTTTTATAACCATAATCAGCAAGTGTTTTTAAAATAATTTTTGTTAAGTCTTTTCCTTCCTTTTTATGAAATTCAGGATCTTTAATTTCTGGATAAATTCCTATATTTTTCCCTGTAGATTTATTTAAACCTTGTATCAATTCAATTTCTTGTTCAAAAGAATGGAGCTTAAAATTTCCTTTTCCTTTCGGAAAACGATTTTTATAAAACTGCTCGCTAGTTTTTGGGTTAAAACGTTCAGAAACTCTTAAAGTTTGTAATTCTTCAAATGTAAAATCGATTACATAATATCTGTTGTCTTTTCTTTTTTTAACTGTAAATTTTGTAGCAACATCAGTAACATCATCCAAATAGATATCATGAATAACAACAGGAATATTGTCTTTACTCAATACCAAATCTTGCTCAATAAAATCAGGATTCATTGCAAAAGCCATTGCTTTAGCTTCCATTGTATGTTCTGGTAAATAACCAGAAGCGCCTCTGTGAGCAATTACTATTTTTTTGTTCGTTTTCATTTTTTGTCTGGTTGAATGTACTCTTGGAGACAAGTTAATTTTAATTAGAAATTAAAGATAGACTTTTTGTAGTTTTGCAATATGAAAAACCTAATAATAATACTATTTATTATCTTTTTAGTTTGGATGGGAGTAGGAGCCTATTTAATAAATACAGAACACGATAAAGCAGAAATTGTAATGGGTTTAGGTATTTTTTATCTGGCATTTTTGTTTATGCCTTTGTTTATTTACTATAGATACAGAGATGGTAAATACAAGAAATATATATTAAATGACCAGAAATTAAAAGATGCTTTTAATCAACAAGGAAAAGATTAATCTTTCTTTTTCAAAAAAGCATATACTGGAAAATGATCTGAAAACCCACCTTGATACCAAGGACCAATATAAGTTCTAAACGGACTTCCTTTCAGTTTTCCTTTTATCACTTTTAACCATTTTTTATTGAAGATTTCTGCGTGTTTAAAATACATTTTTCCATCTTCTTTCTCTAAAAAGTTTTTGCTAAAAATAATTTGGTCGAATAAATTCCATTTTTTATTATACGTTAAACTTCCAGTTTTTTCTCTGTCTAACATTTTTTCCATTGGGTTGTAAAAATTGTCTGAAACCAATGTTTTTATACTTTTACTTGTTGGATCATCATTAAAATCTCCCATAATAATAATTTTAGCATCATAATGTTTTGCCTCAATTACCTCAACAATGGTTCTTGCTAATTTTGCAGCTTCAATTCGTTTGTACTCAGACTCTTCAGTTCCTTCCCTTCTAGATGGCCAATGATTTACGATAATATGTACCAATTCACCGTTTAAATTTCCATAAACTACTAAAACATCACGCGTGTAATCTCTTTTGCCTCTTTCATCTTCTAAATACAGAGGAAAATGTTCTGAACCTAATAACTCAAAGAATTGCTTATTGTATAATAAAGCAACATCAATTCCTCTATCATCAGGAGAATCATAATGAACAAAATCATAGTGATGCTTTTTTAAGTTTGTAAAATTTACCAAATCTGATACTACTTTTGCGTTTTCTACTTCTACCAAACCAACAATCGCTGGCGGATATTTAGAACGGTTCATTCCTAATTGAGAAATTACTGAACCTAATTTTTTTATTTTTATTTTATAACGTTTATAGTTCCAACGATTTTTTCCTTCTGAAGTAAAATCATCATCAAAAGTTTTTGGGTCATCTTCAGTATCAAACAAGTTTTCTACATTGTAAAAACCAACAGTTGTAATTTTTTTACTTTGCTTATAAGATGATATTGATGGAAACATAAAAAGGGTTTTAATTGTAAATGTAGCTAAATTTTAGAACCTTATTGAAAATTTTAAAAAACATAAAAAAAGCATCCAATTAATTGGATGCTTTTTATTTTAATATTATAAAATCACTCATTTTATGAGTGAGATGTTTTAAAAGGTTTGGCCTTTATTTAGCTTCAGCGTAACGTCTTTCAACTTCGTTCCAGTTAATTACATTAAAAAATGCATTAATATAATCTGGTCTTCTGTTTTGGTAGTTTAAATAGTAAGCATGTTCCCAAACATCTAAACCTAATATTGGCGTTCCTCCACAACCATTTGGCATTAAAGGATTGTCTTGATTTGGAGTAGAACAAACAGAAACTTTTCCACCTTTATCTACACACAACCAAGCCCAACCAGAACCAAATTGAGTTGCAGCAGCTTTAGAAAAAGCTTCAATAAAAGCATCTTTAGAACCAAATGCTGCTTCAATAGCATCTTTTAATTCACCAGAAAGATAACCTCTATCATTTGGGTTTAATACAGACCAAAATAAAGAATGATTAAAAAAACCACCACCATTATTTCTTACTGCACCATTACTTAAGTCTAAGTTAGCAAGAATATCTTCAATAGATTTTCCTTCTAAATCTGTTCCAGCAACAGCAGCGTTTAATTTTGTTGTATATCCGTTATGATGTTTTGTATGGTGAATTTCCATAGTTCTTGCATCAATATTTGGTTCTAAAGCATCATATGCAAAACCTAATTCTGGTAATTGAAAAGCCATGTTTTTATTTTTAAAGAGTTAAATTAATTTCTTGTCCGCACAAATTTAACCATAATAATATGGTTTTACAAGAAGTTAGTGTTTTGTTAATTTATAGTGATATAGAAATGTCTTATTCGCCAAACTCACGCATAAAAGCTTCCGCTTTCTCTACCATGTTTTTACTTCCACAAATAAACGGAACTCTTTGGTGTAATTCAGTAGGTTTTACATCCATAGTTCTTGTATAACCATCTGAAGATTTACCATTTGCTTGTTCTGCAATAAATGCCATTGGACTACATTCATACAATAAACGTAATTTACCATTAGGATTTCTAGAACCTTTAGGATACATGTAAATTCCACCTTTAATCATATTTCTATGAAAGTCTGAAACTAAAGAACCAATATACCTACTTGTATATGGTCTTTCTCCTTCTTCTTCCTGACAATATTTTATGTATTTTTTTATTCCTAATGGAAAATCTAAATAATTTCCTTCATTTACAGAATAAATATTTCCGTCTTCTGGGAAAGTCATGTTTGGGTGCGATAGATAAAAAGTACCTATTGCTGGGTTTAGTGTAAAACCATTTACACCATCACCAGTTGTGTAAACTAACATAGTAGAAGTTCCATAAACAACATAACCAGCAGCAACTTGTTCGCTTCCTTTTTGTAAAAAGTCTTCTATTTTAACAGGAGTTCCTGCAGGAGTTACACGTCTAAATATAGAAAATATAGTTCCTACAGAAACATTTACATCTATGTTAGAAGAACCGTCTAAAGGATCAATTAAAACTACATATTTATTTTGATGATTCTCATCTTGACTATTTATTGTAATAAAACTATCTTCTTCTTCACTTGCAATACCACAAACAATATTTCTTTTTGTTAGTGTTTGTATAAACTTATCATTGGCATAAACATCTAACTTTTGTTGATCTTCACCTTGTATGTTTGTATCTCCTGCAGCACCCGTAATATCTACTAAACCAGCTTTATTTACTTCATGGTTTACAACTTTTGCAGCTAATCTAATAGAATTAATTAATCTAGAAAGTTCTCCAGAAGTATATTTAAATGAATCTTGATTTTCAATAATGAATTCACCTAAAGTTTGATTTTTATTCGCCATTTTTAATAGATTTTTTAATCTTACAAAGATGCTAAAATTTCCCTTACTACATCGTTTTCGTATTGTTTTTTTTTCGCAAAAAAGACCTTTAATGATTCTCTATTAGAAAATTTGTCATTTTTTTAAAATTTAAACAAATTAAAAATAAATGTTCAAAAAGTTAAAATATTTTTAAGAGATATCAAATAAAGTATCTTTGACCAAAATTTACAAGCAATGAGTTTTATAGTTAGAGAAGGGCAAGAAAAAGATGTGCAATCGGTTTTAGATTTAATTACAGAATTGGCAGTCTTTGAAAAAGAGCCAGATGCTGTAGAAGTTACAGTAGAAAATTTATTAAAAGATGGATTTTCTAATAACCCTAAATTTAAACTTTTTGTAGCAGAAGAAAATACGGTAGTTATTGGTATTGCTTTGTTTTATGAACGTTATTCTACTTGGAAAGGAAAAACAATTCATTTAGAAGATTTAATGGTAACGCAAAGTAAAAGAAAAATAGGAGCAGGAAAAGCATTGTATAAAGCTGTTTTAAATTATGCTTATGAAAACGATTTTAATAGAGTTGCTTGGGAAGTTATAGATTGGAATACCAACGCAATTGAATTTTATAAAAGTACAGGAGCAACCTATTTACATGATTGGTCTGTAGTGCAAATGAACAAAGAAAATTTAGCAAAATTTATTCAAAATAATTAGAAATGAAAATTTTTAAATTTGGTGGAACGTCTATAAAAGATACAAAAAACATTAAGAATATTGCCAGTATTTTAGAAAGCGAAGGAACAGAAAATACACTTGTTGTTATTTCTGCAATGGGAAAAATGACAAATGCTTTTGAAGATGTTGTAGATACTTATTATAGCAAGTCTGAAAAATTATCCGAAAAGTTGAATTTTATTGAAGAATATCATAAAAATATGATGAATACTCTTTTTGATGAAAATGATGAAATTTACAACGTAGTAAACATTCTTTTTGGAGAGTTAGGTTGGTTTTTAGCAAGAAATACATCACAAAGATATAATTATGTCTATGACCAAATTATTTGTTTTGGTGAATTATTATCTACAAGAATTGTAAGTGCATATTTAGCTAAAATAGGTGTAGAGAATACTTGGTTCGATGTAAGAAACTATATTAAAACAGATAGTACTTATAGAGATGCAAAAGTAAATTGGGAACTTACTGAGGATAATATCAAAAGAAAAATTGACAAGCAAAAACTAAACATTACACAAGGTTTTATTGCTGCAAATGATACAGAAAATACAACTACATTAGGTAGAGAAGGTTCAGATTATACCGCAGGTATTTTTGCATATTGTTTAGACGCAGAAAATGTAACTATTTGGAAAGATGTACCAGGAGTTTTAAATGCAGATCCAAGAGTTTTTACAGACACAACTTTGTTAGAGCAAATATCTTACGAAGAAGCAATAGAAATGGCGTTTTATGGCGCTTCTGTAATTCATCCTAAAACGTTACAACCATTAGAAAGAAAAGAAATCCCTTTATTAGTCCGTTCTTTTATCAATCCAAAAGAAGCAGGGACTACAGTTTCTAAAGGAACAAAATTAGTACCTTATACACCTTGTTTTATTGTAAAGAAAGATCAAATTTTAGTATCTATTTCTGCGTTAGATTTCTCTTTTATGGTAGAAACTAATATCAGTTTTATCTTCCAGAAATTACATGATTATCAATTGAAAGTAAATTTGATTCAGAACTCTGCGATTAGTTTTTCTGTTTGTATTGATAATAAATTTAATAGATTTGATGCTTTTTATGAAGAATTAAAAAAACAATTTAAAATTGATGTTCAGAAAAAGGTAGATTTATATACAGTTCGCCATTTTAACGAAAATGCAATTGCAGGTATTGAGGCAAAAGGAAAATCTTTATTAACGCAAGTAAATAAGGAAACGATTCAAATAGTTTTAGTAACAAATTAAGAATTAGATATTTCTTTTTTTCGTACATTTGCATTTACGTCTAATCGTAATTTATGGCATTAGTAACATCAAAAGAAATTTCACAAGTAATTGGTTTGCAGAAGCTTGGGTTTTTGGGAACCTTTGTAGGTTGGATTTTATTAAGAATTCTTCGCATATCATCTATTAATAAAATTTACGATAATAATAAAAACAAGACCGATTTAGATTTCTTAAACGGAATTCTAGACGATTGTAATATTAAGTTCGAAATTCCAGAAGAAGATTTAAAAAGAATTCCAAAAGATGGCGCTTTTATTACTGTTTCTAATCATCCTTTAGGAGGAATTGATGGTGTTTTATTACTAAAATTACTGATCGAAAAAAGAGCAGATTATAAAATAATTGCCAACTTTTTACTACATAGAGTAGAACCTTTAAAGCCTTACGTTATGCCAGTAAATCCTTTTGAAACAAGAAAGGATGCAAAATCTAGTGTTGCCGGAATTAAAAGTGCATTGTTACATTTAAGAGAAGGTAAACCTTTAGGTATTTTTCCTGCGGGAGAAGTTTCTACTTATAAAGATGGAAAATTAAATGTAGATAAACCTTGGGAAGAAGGAGCTGTTCGTTTAATTAAAAAAGCGAATGTACCAGTAATTCCTATTTATTTTCATGCCAAAAACAGTCGACTTTTTTATTTTTTATCAAAAATATCGGACACTCTAAGAACTGCAAAATTACCCTCTGAAGTAATGTCTCAAGGAGGTAGAGTTATTAAAGTTAGAATCGGAAAACCTATTTCTGTAAAAGACCAAAACGAGTATAAAGACATTCCTGCATTTTATGAGTTTATAAGAAAGAAGACTTACATGCTGGCAAATCCTTTTGAGAAAGCACATAAATTACTTTCTACACAAAATTTAAAAATCCCTAAAAAGCCTGCTAAAAAAATAACTACACAAAGAAATTCAGATTTATTTGTAAAAGAAATAAACACTTTAAGAGAAAAAGAAGGCAGATTATTAGAAAGTAAAAATTATGAAGTATTTTTTGCAAGCGCAAAAGAAATCCCTAATTTATTACATGAAATTGGTAGATTACGCGAAATTACTTTTAGAGCTGTTGGTGAAGGAACCAATAAAGAAATAGACTTAGATAAGTTCGATAAATATTACCACCATTTATTATTGTGGGATAGAGAAGCAGGTCGTTTGGCTGGCGCCTACCGAATGGGACTTGGAAAAGAGATTTATAAAAAATACGGAATCAACGGTTTTTATGTTCAGACTTTGTTTAGAGTTGAACCAGAATTGCATCAAATGATGAGCAATACCATAGAAATGGGTAGAGCTTTTATTATTGGCGAATATCAGCAGAAACCAATGCCGTTATTTTTATTATGGAAAGGAATCGTACACGTAACCTTGCGTTATCCAGAATATAAATATTTAATGGGCGGCGTTTCTATTAGCAATCAGTTTTCAGATTTCTCAAAATCGTTAATGATTGAGTTTATGAAATCTCATTATTATGATCCTTATGTGGCTCAATATATTTATCCGAAGAAAGAATTTAAGGTAAAATTAAAAGATGGCGACAAAGATTTTGTATTTGATGCAACCAAAGCAGATATGCAAAAGTTCGATAAAATTATTGATGAAATAGAACCAGGAGCATTAAGAATTCCGGTTTTAATTAAAAAGTACGTCAAACAAAATGCACGTTTGGTTGCGTTTAATGTAGACCCTAAATTTAACAATGCAGTAGATGGTTTAATGTACATTAAAGTTGCAGACATACCAGAAAGCACCGTAAAACCTGTAATGGAAGAGTTTCAAGCAGAGTTAGAGCGCAAAGCTACAGAATTGCAGAATAATAAATAATTTTTTTATTTGGGCGTTACCCGAAAAGGGTCGGGTTTCCGTTTCAAGTCCTCGGTCGTTCCTCCCTGTGGGCTTTTCACTGCAATCCCTAACGCGTGCTTGTTTATATAAGTACGTTTTTCTTATTACTTTTTATCATATTTATCTATTAAACCATGAAACATATCTTCCGTTGGAAAATACATTTTTAAATTCTCATCATATTCTATTAAGTTTTCTAATTCAGCACTTATGCTTGAAGTTCTTAAGTATTTTGCCATTTTTAATTTTAGTTACAATTTTTTTTAATGTTGCACAACGTTTTAATGTTTCATAAACGTAGTTAACGAAGTTAACAGAATTTAAGTTGTAGAAACAAACCAAAAAAACAAAACCTGCCAAAATTTCCGAGTTCTTCCTTTGGTACAGTTTTCGCTTTTAACATATCAAATTAAAAGAGTATGAAAACATTTTTAAAAATATTATTAACAGCATTAGCAGTAATTGTTTTAGCTAATATATTATCTGGTATTTCAGTAGCAGGTTACACTTCCGCAATTATTGTTGCTATTGTAATTGCATTGTTAAATATGATTGTTAGACCTTTATTAATCTTTTTTACATTACCAGCTACTATAGTAACTTTTGGGTTATTTATTTTTGTAATAAACGCAATTATAGTATTATTGGCAGATAAATTAGTAGATGGTTTTGCAGTTTCAGGGTTTTGGACAGCATTATTATTCAGTATTTTACTATCCATTTTTAGGTCGGCATTATTTTCATTACTAAAAGACGATAAAAAAACAATCAGAAACTAAACAAGCTTACTGAAATAGAAGTATTTAAACATTTGTGCAATCAATTAAAATCATTAATTTTGCACTCCATTTTTCAAGATAAAAGAACAAGAAATGAATATTACAAAAGAAAACATAGATGCGTTAAACGCAGTTGTAAAAATTGATATTATTGCAGACGATTATCAAGCAAAAGTATCAGAATTGTTAACAGATTACCGAAAAAAAGCAGATGTTCCTGGTTTTAGAAAAGGTCATGTACCAATGGGAATGATCAAAAAACAATACGGAAAATCTATAATGATAGATGAGGTTAATAAGCTTTTACAAGCATCTTTAAATAAATTTATAGCAGACGAAAAATTAGAAATGTTAGGTAATCCATTACCTAGAATGACTGAAGATTTTAATTGGGATGCAGAAACTTTTTCTTTTGAATTCGAATTAGGTTTAGCACCAGAATTTACGATAGATTTAAAATCTAAAAAGAAAGTTACAAAATATAGTATTGTTGCAACAGATAATTTATTGAACGAAGAAGTTAAGAATATTCAAACTCGTTACGGAAAAGTAAGTGCAATAGATGAAGCAACAGAACACGCTAATGTTACTGGCACTTTTGTAAATGAAGAAAAAGAAATCAACAATAAATCTACTTTTTTAGTAAACGACCTTAAAGGGAAGAAAAACGAAAAGAAAGTAATAGGCGCTAAAGTTGGCGATGTTATTGAATTAGATACAAAGAAATTATTTGAAAACGATCATAAATTACAGCAAATTTTAGGTGTAGAACATGATGTAATTCACGATTTAGATGTTACTGTATCTTTAACTGTAGAAGAAGTTACAAAAACAGAACCTGCAGATTTAGATAAAGAATTGTTCGATAAATTATTTGCAGATGGTTCTGTAAGTTCAGAGTTAGAATTAAGAGAAAAAATTAAAGAAGACGCAGAAAAGCAATTCAACCAACAAGGAGATCAACAATTATTAAATGCAATAACAGAGCATTTAGTAGAAAACACAAAGTTTGATTTACCTGCAGATTTCTTAAAGAAATGGTTAGCAACTGCCGGTGAAAAACCATTAACAGCAGATGAAGCTGAAGCAGAATTTAATAAATCAGAAAAAGGTTTACGTTACCAATTAATTGAAGGAAAGATTATGAAGGAAAACGATATTAAAATAGATTATGCAGAATTGGTAGACTATGCAAAAGGGTTTATCCGCACGCAAATGGCACAATTTGGTAACATGAATCCAGAAGAAAAAGAACTGGATGATATTGCTGGTAGAATCTTACAAAACCAAGAAGAAGCTCAAAAATTACAATCTCAATTAATTAGTAATAAATTATTGACTTTTTATAAAGAGAATATGAACTTTAAGACAAAAGAACTTTCTTACGAAGACTTTATCAAAGAGGTTTATAAATAACGGTTAAAGACTGTTTTCAGAATTACACTCTGTTATTTATTACAGAGAATAAAAATAGAAAACCTGAATTGTTAGATTCAGGTTTTTTTAGCGACAAACTGAAAGATAATAGTAAGAAATAGTTCTTATATTTACATTTCAATCATTAAAAATAATCACGAAGATGGATTACGGAAAAGAGTTCGAAAAATATGCAACAAAACATCACGGAATTAATAGCACACATTTTGGTAAAATAACAAGTAGTTTAACGCCTTACATTATGGAAGAGCGTCAAATGAACATTACTCAAATGGATGTTTTTTCTCGTTTAATGATGGATAGAATTATCTTTTTAGGAACAGGAATAAATGATCAAGTTGCTAATGTTATACAAGCGCAATTATTGTTTTTAGAAAGTTTAGATGCAAATAAAGATATTTCAATTTATATAAACTCTCCAGGTGGAGGTGTCTATGCTGGTTTAGGTATTTATGATACAATGCAGTTTATAAAACCAGACGTTGCAACAATTTGTACAGGTATGGCAGCTTCAATGGGTGCTGTTTTAATGTGTGCAGGTGCAGAAGGTAAACGTTCTGCATTGCCGCATTCTAGAATTATGATTCACCAACCTTTAGGTGGTGCACAAGGGCAAGCTTCAGATATAGAGATTACTACAAGAGAAATTTTAAAGTTAAAAGATGAATTGTATGCAATTATTGCAAATCATTCTGGGCAAACTATAGAAAAAGTACATAATGATTCTGATAGAGATTATTGGATGAAAGCAGACGAAGCGAAAGCTTACGGAATGATTGATGAAGTTTTAGCAAGAAAAAAATAAAACAGTATATAGTTGTTAGCAATTAATTTTTAGTAAACAAACAAGACTAAAACTAATTACTAACAACTAAAAACTATACAAAATGTCAAAAGAAGAAAATTTAGAGTGTTCATTTTGCGGACGTAAAAAAGCAGAAACAGATTTGTTAATTGCAGGTATGGACGCGCACATTTGCGATAAATGTATTGAGCAAGCACACGGTATTGTAGAAGAAGAAGTTTCTGAATCAAAAACGAGTGGTTTATCAAAAGATTTAATGCTTAAAAAACCCTTAGAGATTAAAGAGTTTTTAGATCAATATATTATTGGTCAATTAGAAACTAAACGCTCTATGGCAGTTGCTGTTTATAATCATTACAAAAGGTTATTACAGACAAAAGACGATGAAGATGATGTAGAAATAGAAAAATCTAACATTGTTTTAGTTGGTGAAACAGGAACAGGTAAAACGTTAGTAGCAAAAACTATTGCAAGAATGCTAAACGTACCTTTTGCTATTGTAGATGCAACCGTTTTAACGCAAGCAGGTTATGTAGGTGAAGATGTAGAAAGTATTTTAAGTAAACTACTACAAGCTGCAGATTACGACGTAGAAAAGGCGCAGAGAGGTATTATTTTTATAGATGAAATTGATAAAATTGCCAGAAAAGGAGACAACCCATCAATAACTAGAGATGTTTCTGGAGAAGGTGTTCAGCAAGCATTATTAAAATTATTGGAAGGAACCGTTGTTAATGTTGCTCCAAAAGGAGGAAGAAAACATCCTGAACAAAAATTTATAGAAGTAGATACCAAAGAGATTTTATTTATTGCAGGTGGTGCATTTTCAGGAATTGAAAGAATTATCAGTAAGCGTTTAAATATGCAAGCTGTTGGTTACAGCGCTTCCATTGACGATGATAAAATTGATGAAGAAAATTTATTACAATATATAATTCCTTCAGACTTAAAAAAGTTTGGTCTAATTCCAGAAATCATTGGTCGTTTACCAGTCTTGAGTTATATGAATCCTTTAGATGCAAAAACCTTAAGAGCAATTTTAACAGAGCCAAAAAATGCTATAATTAAACAATATTCTAAATTGTTTACAATGGATGATGTTGCGTTTTCTATAGAAGAAGAAGCATTAAATTACATTGTAGAAAAAGCAGTAGAATATAAATTAGGCGCAAGAGGATTACGTTCTTTATGTGAAGCAATTTTTACAGATGCCATGTTCGATTTACCAAGTTCAGATGAAAAAGAATTTAAGGTAACTAAAGAATACGCAGAAGCAAAATTGACAAAAACTGCACTTAAAAAATTAAGAGCTGCTTCTTAATATTTAAATATATACTTTAAACCTCACTAATTTAGATTAGTGAGGTTTTTTAATTTAAGTAAGTATACAACTTATCAGAAAATATGGTTTTCTTATATTTGTTTTTACTTTCCAATAAAACCAATTAATGATATCCAGAAGTTCCATAGACCGTATTTTCGAATCTGCAAGAGTAGAAGAGGTTATTGGTGAGTTTGTTCAGCTAAAAAAAGCAGGAAGTAACTTTAAAGGCTTAAGTCCGTTTACAGATGAAAAATCGCCTTCTTTTATGGTGTCACCAGTAAAACAAATTTGGAAAGATTTTTCTACTGGAAAAGGAGGGAACTCTGTTTCTTTTCTAATGGAACATGAACATTATTCGTATCCAGAAGCATTAAGATGGTTGGCCAAAAAGTACAATATAGAAATTGAAGAAACCGAACAAACTTCTGAAGAGAAGGCTCAAATGAACGAACGCGAAAGCATGTTTATGGTTTCAACTTTTGGTAAAGATTATTTTCATGATTTAATGCTAAACTCTAATCTTGGTAAAGCAATTGGTTTGTCTTATTTTAAAGAACGTGGTTTTAGTGATGAAACCATTAAAAAGTTCGAGCTAGGATATTGTTTAGATGAATGGGATAATTTTACAAAAGCAGCTTTAGCAAAAGGCTATGATTTAAAATATTTAGCTTCAACAGGTTTATCAATTGTAAAAGAAAACAAGCAATTCGACCGTTTTAAAGGACGCGTTATGTTTCCGATACATTCTATGTCAGGTAGAATTTTAGGTTTCGGAGGCCGTATTTTAACGGCAGATAAAAAAGCAGCTAAATATTTAAATTCACCCGAAAGTGATATTTACCATAAGAGTAAAATCTTGTACGGAATTTATCAAGCAAAAAAAGAAATAGCAAAACAAGACAATTGTTTTTTAGTTGAAGGTTATACAGATGTAATATCTTTTAATCAATCTGGTGTAGAGAATGTTGTAGCTTCTTCTGGTACCGCCTTAACGTCTGATCAAATTAGATTAGTTAATAGGTTAACAAAAAATATTACCGTTCTTTTTGATGGTGATGCCGCAGGAATAAGAGCTTCCATTCGTGGAATCGATTTAATTTTGGAGCAAGGAATGAACGTAAAGGTTGTTCAGTTTCCAGATGGTGAAGATCCAGATAGTTTTGCAAAATCGCATTCAGATGCTGAATTAAAAGCATATTTAGAAACAGCTGCGCAAGATTTTATCAACTTTAAAGTATCACTTTTATTAAAGGATTCTAATAATGATCCTATTAAAAAAGCAACTGTAATTAGAGATATTGTTATGAGTATTTCTAAAATTCCAGATGGCATTCAAAGAGAAGTTTATGTACAAGAGTGTGCCAGAATTATGGATATTTCTGAACGCGTTTTGTTTAGTGAATTGGCGCAATTATTAAAAAAAGCAACTTTAGAAAAAAACAAACCTAGTAGGCAACAAAATAGAACACAACAAAATAATTCGCAACAAGATCCTAACGAGCCGCCACCAGAATATTTTATGGAGCAAGAACAAGCTCAAATGGGCTTGGTTAAAGGCGGGCCAGTTTCTATACATAAAATAGATCAGCTTTCAATTTTAGAAAACGAAATTATTAAGATTTTACTTTTATACGGAAATGAAGAAGTAGAGTTTATAGAAGAAGTAATTAATGTTGATGATAGAGGAAAAGAATCTATTACTTTAAGAAAATATGAGAATACAGTTTCTGCTGAAATTTATGTGCATTTACATGAAGATGAAATTGCTTTTTCAAATGTAACTTTTCAAGAGATTTATAATGAAATTATCCATCAATTAAATCAATTAGAAAAATTAGATATTGATGGATTAATAAACCATAAAAATTCAGAAATTTCTACTATTGTAACTTCTGTTTTAATGGAAAAAGAAAATCCTAATAGACAGTTAAGTGATTGGGAAGGACAAAACATAGAAGTAAAGTCAGTTTTAGAAGTTTTAGCAAAAGATGTTAGCGATGTTGTCTATAATTTAAGACGCGTATTAATTGGTGAGAAAATAGAAGAATTGATGAAAGAAGCTACTCAAGACCAAGCTGTGACTATAGATCTAGAAGTAATTAGAAACTATACAAATTTGAAAATGAGGCTCTTTGAAAAGTTAAATAGAGTTGTTTAATGTTATTAAATTGTAAAAAGGGGTATTTTCCCCTATTGCTATAATTTACGAATAAATTGTTTTTTTGTATATTGCACTTGCTAAAGAGAAAAATATATTATTATGAAAAGACTTTTACAACTTTTAAAAATTGTTCAATTATTCATTTTTTTACCTTTTGAAATATCTAAAGGATCTAAAAAAAGAGCTTATTTAAGAATCAAAAAAATGATGGTTGCAGCAAATTTACTTTAGATAAAATCAAAAAAAAAAGAACCTTAATTTCAATTAAGGCTCTTTTTTAAAAAAAATAATATGTTATTTTAATTCTTGTGGAATTTCACAAACTGGAATAGGAACCATTTTATGTTGATTAATTCTGTTCAGTCTTTCATAAATTTTAAAGACTTCTTTTTTTCTATCAGAGAAATCGTTTTCAGTTTTGCCTTCATCTTGCGCTTTCATTGCCCATTCTAATTCATCGTAAGAAGCACCAATTTGATCTTCGTCAGTTCTGCTATCGCCAAATAAACCATCTGTTGGTTGTGCTTTTTGAATAGAGTTAGGGACACCTAAATAGGTAGATAATTCATAAACTTCAGATTTCATTAAATCTGCAATCGGACTTAAATCAACACCACCATCACCATATTTTGTGTAAAAACCAACGCCAAAATCTTCCACTTTATTACCAGTACCAGCAACTAAATAACCATGTAAACCTGCAAAATAGTATAAAGTTGTCATTCTCAATCTTGCTCTTGTGTTAGCAAGTGATAATGCTACTGTAGCAGAATTTTCTACTTTAGGAACCCCATTTTTAAAGTCTTCAAAAGTAGACGTTAAATCTACTCTTACTTCAGAAACGTTTTTAAAATTATTTTTTAATTGTTTAATATGTTCTTCTGCTCTTGTAACTTGACTCTGTGCTTGGTGAATTGGCATTTCTACACAAAGTGTTGGAAAGCCTGTCTTTGCACATAAAGTTGAGGTTAATGCAGAGTCAATTCCACCCGAAACACCAACTACAAACCCTTTTACTTTTGCATTTTCTGCATAGTCTTTTAACCAATTTATAATATATTCTGCAACTTTATCGGTCTTCATATATAAACTATTTTAGTATTTTTATCGTTTTATAATCGTAACAGCAAGATACAAAGTTTATGAGATTTTTTATAGGGGTACTTATTGTTTTATTTTTTTTTTCATCTTGTAATTCGGATAAAAAAAATGATGTTGATGTTTCTGAAATAAAGGTTAATTTTTCTGTGGATAGATTCGATGTAGACTTCTATTCTGCAACTAAACAAACATTACCAAAAGTTAAAGGGAAGTTTCCTTTCTTCTTTCCTAAAGAAATTACAGATAGTATTTCTTTATCAAAAATAACAAATAAGGATGAACAAGAATTATTTACTGAAACTCAAAAAAGATATAAAGATTTTTCATCAACAGAAACCGAATTAAAGAGTTTATTTAAACATGTAAAATTTTACAATCCTACATTTAAATCGCCCAAAGTAATAACAATGCTAACTAATATTGATTATGATAGTAGAGTTATATACGCAGACAGTTTACTTATTATTTCTTTGGATGTTTATTTAGGAAAGAATCATAGATTTTATGCAGATTATCCCAACTATATTAAAGAAAATAATACAAAAGAACATTTAATTGTAGATGTTGCTAATGCTATAATTAGTAAACAGATGTCGCCTTCGGTAAATAGAAGTTTTTTAGGAAAAATGATTGAAGAAGGTAAAAAGATGTACTTGTTAGATATGTATCTGCCAGCCATTTCTGATAAAGAAAAAATAGGTTATGAGCAAGATAAACTAAACTGGTCTACTTCAAACGAAGAACAAATTTGGATGTATTTTATGGAGAAAAAATTACTTTTTAGTACCGATACTAGATTGAATAAAAGGTTTTTAGAAACGGTCCCTTTTTCTAAATTTTATATGGAACACGATAATCTATCACCAGGAAAAATTGGTACTTGGGTAGGTTGGCAAATTGTACGTTCTTATATGAAGCATAATGATGTATCTTTGCAAGAATTATTGAAAATTAATGCAATAGATTTATTTAATAAATCTAAATACAAACCAAAAAAATAATGTCAGTTAATCATACTTCAGAAATTAAATTTAAAATAGGTCTAGATGAAAATAAAGTTCCCGAAGAAATTTCTTGGACAGCAAAAGATGGCGGAATAGATAATGAAGAATCTAAAGCGATTATGATTTCTGTTTGGGATTATAAAAAGAAAGATACTTTACGTATGGATCTATGGACAAAAGATATGCCGGTTGATGAAATGAAACAATTCTATCATCAAACATTAGTTTCTATGGCAGAAACTTTTGAACGTGCAACAGATGATCATAAAATGGGTGCAACGATGCGTGATTTTTGTGAATATTTTGCGGAGAAGCTAGAGTTAAAGAAATAATATATTTTTCTTTCTATAAGTAAAAGAGTGTTTATTATAAAAATAAACACTCTTTTGCATTCAGTCTTATTTATTTTAAACTAAAAAGAGACTAACTTTTAAGTTAGCCTCTTTTTATATTTTAATAGTTTTTTTGAAATTTAATCTAAACCGCCTTCTGGTTTAATTTCAACTCTTCTATTTAATTGTCTACCACCGGCATTGCTATTAGAAAATTTAGGTCTAGACTCTCCAAATCCTTTAGACTCTAATCTATCATTGGCAATACCTTGTTTTACCATATACTTTCTAACAGAAGCAGCTCTTTTTTGAGATAAATATAAATTATATCTATCGCTATTTCTATCATCTGTATGACCTTCAATAACAAACTTAACATCTGGTATTTGTTTCATTAATGTTATAATCTTATCAATTGTAGAAAATGAAATACTTTTAATTCTATCACTATTTGTATCAAAGTAAATACTTGCAGCAAGTAAACCAATTTGTTGGGTAACGTTACTTGGTTGAGTTGTTTCTTGTTTAGGACAACCTCTGTTTTCTACTGTACCAGGAGTGTTAGGACATAAGTCTTTACCGTCCATAATTCCATCGCCATCAGAATCTACATTTAAAGGACAACCTTCATTAGATAATGGTCCGTATTCTAAAGGACATTTATCTTTATAATCTGGTAGACCATCTTTATCTGAATCTACAGGTTTACCATTACCATAAACCATTACACCAGCAGGTGTATTAGGGTCTATATCTAATTGATCCATTACACCATCTTTATCGGTATCAATAATCTTGAAAGCGTCTCCGCCACCATTACCTTGATCTCCCCAAATAGTAAATATTTTTTTCTTTCCTAACTTAACAGTTGCACCTATACTTGTAACAAAAAATGTTTCCCAATCTTGTTTTCTAGAAATTGCTGCATCTAAATGATCTTCATAATTAAAGTACATACCCGTTCTAAATTCTAAATCAACAAGTTTGTTAATTCTTCTTTTTATACCAAGTTGTGCAGATAAGTAAATTGAACTTGCTTCATTTACACTGTTTCTTGCGGGGTTTTTACCAAAATCTGCATCTGGTATTTTTATATTATCACCATTCTTATATTCATACAATGATGAATTATATTGGTGGTAACCAATACCAAAATAACCGGCTGCATGCCATTTACTTGCTGTAGTTTGATATAGGTTGGTAAAACTAAAAATTAAATTTAGTTCTGCACCATACGCTCTACCTTTAAAGTTTGTATTGTTTAAATCAGTAACACTTTCTGCATACTGAATATTATAATAAAGACTTGAGTTGTTAAAATATTGAGCACCACCAGAAATTTGGCTATAAGTTGCTTTTAATTCTAACCCTAATAAAGGGTTAAACATTTTATCTACATATAAGAAACCACCAAAATTTAGGTAATTAGTGTCATCTCCTGTACCAATAGAACGCAAATCTCCATGCATAATAAAGTTACTGAATCCACCACCAACAGCCCAACTGTTAGAGTTTTCTAAATCAATTCTGTTTCCGTAAGTAATTTCGTCAGTAGTAAATTGACCAAATGATTTACTTGCTACTAAGCAAGTAAATAAAATAAATATAAAAATTCTCCTCATTAGATTCTAGTATATTCTTTGTTTAACATTTTTTGGGGGAATTATATAAGTTGCAAAAGTATAAAATTTATTTTAAAATTCCTTAATTTTATTAATTATGTATTTGTAATCATGTTTTTTGTTTACAAAATCTAATTCCGATACATCTATAATTAATGAATTTAAGTTTTTCTCTGTGTTTATAAAGCTTTTATAACCACTATGTATTTTTTTTAAATACTCAGATTTAATGTTTTGTTCGTAACCTCTACCTCTATTTTTAATATTTTCTAACAATCGTTCTGTATTTTGGTACAAATAGACATACAAATCTGGCTTTGTAATTTCTTTATACATTAAATCGAACATTTTTCTATAAAGGATATATTCTTCTTTCTGAAGCGTTACTTGTGCAAATATTAATGATTTAAAGATATAATAATCTGAAATTATAAAATTTTTAAATAAGTCGAATTGCGCTAAATCATCGCTCAATTGTTGATATCTATCGGCTAAAAAACTCATTTCTAAAGGAAATGCGTAACGCTCTTTGTCTTCATAAAATTTAGGTAAAAAAGGATTGTCTGCAAAACGCTCTAGAACCAATTTCGCATTAAATTCTTGTGATAACATTTTTGCCAAAGAAGTTTTACCTGCACCAATATTTCCTTCAATAGCGATGTAATTATATTTTTCTGAAATTGGTATTGGACGAACTAGTTGTTCATCAATTTTTAAAATTTCTGAAGAATCATTACAATTTTGTAAGCATATCTTTAATTGTTTTTTTTCTATAGGATGAATTACATTATCTGCAATTTCAACTAATGGAACCATTACAAATTTACGCTCTAACATTTTAGAGTGCGGAACAATAAGAGATTTTGAAAGTATAATATCATTATTAAACAATAAAACATCAATATCTATATTTCTATTTTGATACTCTTTAGTGTTTGTTTTTAGTCTGCCTAATTCACTTTCAATATCTAAAACCGTATTTAATAAAGTTTCTGGTGATAAAATTGTAGTTACTTTAATACAAATATTATAAAAATCATCACCAGAAAAACCCCATGAAGCAGTTTTATAAATAGATGATATTTTTTGAATAACACCAACTTTATCGTCAATATGATTTATTGCGTTTTGTAGGTTCTCAAGTTTATTTCCTTGATTTGTGCCTAAAGATAAATATGTAGTATTTTGTATTTTCATTAAGAATTACAAAGAAAATAAAAGCATTTTATATAATAGCTATAAACAAAAAAAATACTTAAATATTTTGAATTCTATTTGTTATTTACAAATGTTGGCAGTAGGCTTTTCTTATTCATTGTATTTCTTGCCAGTTGCATACTCGTAAGATTTAATTACAATAATTTTCGCTATTTCAATTTCGTCTTCATTTTGAGGTGCATATACTAAAAACCTCTTTTACGCCTTGGTCATAATACATATGCCTAATTCCCCATTTTTAGTGATAATTTCATTTTCTACATCAGTACCAACAACGGTATGGAAACTTCCATCTAAATGAATATGTGTAAATTCTCTACCACCAGAAGGAGGCATAAACGCATCAATATGTCCAATATTTTCATTTTCGTCTAGCGACATTGCAGTTGATGTTGGAACAGAAATTCGTGTTGGTTCTTTTCTAACCTTATGGAAAGTAGTAAATATCCTATCGTGAAATCTTTGATAAATCTCTCTCGGACTTTTGTCCGAAAATTGAAGTTGTGGTGGAGTTTCTCCTTTTCTTTCTGGTAAATTAAATTTTGCTCGCTCATAATTGTATCTTTTTTGTTACCATCAATTTGATTAGTTATCAATATTGTTAGTACTATTAAGTGAATAATTCCTTTACGCAAAAATCAATTATTTATGAGTAAGAAAAAATAAGGTATCTTAATAAAATTTAAAAACTCAGGTGCGATACCAAGATAACTTGCAATGTTTTTTTGTGAAACCCTTTGTAAAAGAGTAGGGAACTTTGTTGAAAAATGTTTGTATCTTTCAATGGCTGTTAGTGACAAGTTCTGGACAAGTCTATTTTGTTGAGCTATTACTGCACTTTGATACAATGACCTTGTATAACTAGAAAATACTTCTGATTGTTCAGTCAGATTTTTTCCAATCATTTTTATTTATAGCAAAAACGACAGTATTTTCGAGAGCTTGGATTGAATAAGCAGCGTTTGTCTGGTTTATAAAACGTTGTAAATCTCCACACCACCAATTTTCAATGGAAAACATAATAGTATGCTCAATTCCATTTAAGTCAGAAATAAAAGTTCTTACACAACCATCAACAATAAAAAATTAATATTTAGATACAATTCCATTTTGAAGTAGGAATTCTTTTTTCTTAAAGGTTTTAAGTACAAAACAATCTTTGATTTCTGCTTCTTGTTCAGAAGTTAAATTAATTTCTTTATATGTGTAATTAATTTATTCAATTCGAGGTGTTTTTCAGCTTACAGCCTAACGTTAATATTGATATGAATCGTTTTAATGACTTATATCAATAGTTAACGAAGCTAACAGGAAATAAGTTTAGAAACAAACCAAACAAAAAACAACCATCTTAATAAGAAAATGGTTGTTTAATAATGAACTCAAATTAATGCTTTAAATCTTTCGTAAGAAAATATCTCCGCTAATGGTATTTAGCTTTAAATAAGCAGTTCCTTTATTTATGGTTGCTTTAATTCTAGAACCATAACCGCTTTTTCTTTTTTTATCAAAATCGATATCCAAATCAGAATATAGGCTGCCAGTTAAAGTTTTTGCTTCAAATTTTGCGTCAGTAACATAAATATCTATATCACCGCTTATGGTTTTTAAACGCATGTCTTTAGAGTGTTTCTTAATGGTGATGTTTCCGCTTATTAAATCTAAATTTAACTGGCCAACATACCTTTCTGCTTCTACATTACCAGAAATACTTTTTATTTTTAATTCCATATTTTTAGGAACGTACACAACATAGTTTACAACAACATTGTTATGGTTAGAACAGTTATTATAACTATTGCAGCCTTCTCCATTATGCGTTATGGTTACATTATTTTTGTGCTTTTTAAATAAATCTCCATAATCTGATGTTATTTTATAAGTACCATTAATTTTATCACTTTTTAAAGAAAATTGCTCGTTTTCCTTATTGTCATTAAGATTTACGGTTGCTTCTACAGAAATTTCACTTTTGTTCCAGTTTTTTACAATAATATTCTGTGCAAATTTTAGATGTATATAAACATCTTCAATGTTTTTACTATCTGTGTTTTTGGTTACTTTTTTTTGTGCTGTAAGATTGTTAAAAGACAATAACAAGCCTATGAATAAGAATAAACTTTTCATTTTTAGTGTTTTAAGTTGTGAAAATTAATTGATTTGTTTTCTGAGTTTAGTTCAGGATAAATTTACTTTTTACGTAAATAAATATTTCCCATAGAAGATTTAATGTAGATTTTTACACCTCCATTATTTAACTTACTATTTATGGTTTTTCTACCGCTTACGTTTTTCATCCCTTTTTTTACAGGAACATCAAAATCGAAATTTGTATAGACAGTTCCTTGTGTTCTCAATTCTAAATCTGCTTTTGTATTTGCTGGTAAAGCAACATCAATTTCAGAAACAGAAGTACTAATAGTTATTGGTGAAGTCTGACTTACTTTGTCAAAATCAATATCAACTTTACCAACATTTGCATCTACAGTAATTGGTCCTGTAACATTTTTCATTTTAATTCCACCAACATTGGCAGATGCTTCTATTTCACCTGTAAAACCTTCCATTTCAATAGAGCCCAAATTACCTGCATCTACAGAAATATTCATAGATTTTGGTAAAGTTACATGTATGTCATGCCTTTGAAAATTAGATTTTAAATCTGTTACGTAGAGTATATTTCCTTCTTTTTTTATTGAAAAACCAAATCCATTAGAATTATCTCTTCCTCCAGGATAAATTGGTGTTAATCCTTTTCTTTTATCTGCTTTTTTATTTTCTTCTTCTTTTTGTCTTTTATTATGAAAGTGATTATCTCCATGATCTTTGTGCTTGTGCTCTTCTTCAGTTAATGTTAATTCTGAAGTATTTCCGGCAGTTAAAACAATTTTGGTTCCACTTTCTAAAACAACTTTATTAATGCCAGATAATGAATGTTTGAATTCTTTTTTTTGTGCTGAAACAACACTTGAAACTAATAATAATAGAATAAATATATTTTTCATGATTTCTTGTTTTTTTATAATAAACTAGGTAAATTTAATTGAACTTGTTGTTTTACGTATTCTGGTGTTTCTTCTTTTTTAAGAATATTTTGCATAGGTTCAATAGCTCTTTTCTCTTGAATTTTTGCTAAAATTTGAATCAATTCTATTTGAACCGATGCATTTTTTTCTGTTTCTAAAGATTTAATTAATGCATCTCTAACCATTAATTCAGATGAGAATTTAGACAACGCTTCTGCTGCAGCAGAACGTACATTTGCATTCTTATCAAAAAATAATCTGTTTATTAATGCATCTATAATTTTGGTGTCTTTCTTTGTAAATTTTTCTGCATTTGTAACTGCTAAAATTCTTTTACTAGCAGAACTGTTTACTAATAAAGCCAATACTTCTTGCTTACTCTCTTGTTCAATGTTTTCCGCAGTTTGTGTTTTATTTGTTTGAAATTTCCCTAATAGAAACGCACTAACAACTAATAGAACACTTGCTGCAACTCTTAAATACGTTTTCCAATCTTGTTTTGATTGTAGTTGTACAACTTTTGGTTGATTTTTATCAATCTCTTGTACTAACATCTTTTCGAAACTTGCACGCAAATTATCTGAAGGAGTTTCCATTTCATCAGTATTTAATACAGATAAAAAAGAGTTCATTTCTTCTAATTCTTGTGTGCAATCTTTGCAAGAATTTAGGTGTTCTTTTATTTCAGAATTTTTAACTTCTGATAAAGAATTTTCTAAATATGCTAACAAGTTGTTTTCGCTACATTTCATTTTGTTGCTGTTTGAAAATATATTTCTTTTAATTTTTTTAATGCTCTATGGGTTTTTACTTTTACTGCATTTTCGCTACTACCAATAATTTGGGCAATTTGCTCGTATTTAATTTCTTGAAAACGATGCATAACAATCAACTCTCTTTCCGAAGTTTTTAGTTGTAACAACGCTTTTTGTAAATGATCTAATTCTTCTTGTCTACTTTCAGAAACCAACACTTCGCTAGACATTGTATTATCATCAATTTCATTGGCACGTTCTTTTTTTGTTTTTTGATAATATGATGAGAAAATGTTGCGAGCAATTGTATATATCCACGCTGCAAAATTTCCATTCTTGTAAGATGTTTTGTACTTAATTACTTTTATAAAAACATCTTGGGTTAAATCTTCACTCACCATTTTATTATGAACCATTTTATTGAAAAAATTATAGATACGAATATGATATCTGTCAAATAGAATAGTTAACATATCTATTTTGCCATTGGCTATTTGCAACATAATTTCCTCGTCAGTTAAATGCTTCAAGGTTTGGTTTTTGGTTGGTTTCTATTCTTAAAACCTTCAATTTACAAAAAGGTTACATTTTTAAATAATTTTTTTATCATAAGAAAAAAACGAGTATTCATTTAAGTGTTTATTTGCCTAAAACTAGGCGCAAAAAAAACTCAAGTTATACTTGAGTTTTTAAATACTTTATGAAATAGATTCTTATTTTTTAGCTAATAAATCTCTAATTTCAGCTAATAAGTCTTCTTGAGTTGGTCCTGCAGGTGCTGCTGGAGCCGCTTCTGCTTCTTTCTTTTTAGATTTGTTGTATGCTTTTACAATCATAAACATTACAAAGCCAATAATAATTAAGTTGATTATTGTATCAATCCAAGCACCATAAGTAATTGCATTCATTGGAGTTGTAACTTTACCAGCAGCATCAACTGTAGCTTCAGATAAAACATATTTCAAGTCTGCTAAACTACCACCGCCCGTAAACATACCAACAACTGGCATAACAATATTACTTACAAAACCTTTAACAACTGCACCAATTGCGCCAGCCATAATTACTGCAACTGCAAATTCAATTACATTACCACCAGTAATAAACTCTTTAAATTCTTTAAACATTCTACTTGATTTTTAATTAGTTATTAGAATGTAAAAGTAGTAAAATAACCCGTTGTGCATTTAAATAATACTAATTTTTAAGTTGTTAATATTTCTATCAAAAGTAAACTTATTAATGAATTGAATAATTGTTAATGAGGTTAATTTTGAGAGTATTCTAGTCTTAA